>DEWH01000028.1:137797-146224 GCA_002363155.1 Ruminococcaceae bacterium UBA3215
TTGTGAATTGTGAATTGTGCATTTACCTAAGAAATATAGGATTAAATATAATACATGGGCTGATCTGCGGCGGTATCTGCAAGCTTGTCTGCAATGTCCCGGAGCGTAACACTGTCGGTAAAGTCCTGCAGATAAGCGGTCATCTTGCTCCAGAGACACTCGGATATCGCATCGGCTATCTGCGAGTCCTCCCTTATGCTGCATTCGCCCAGAACCGTGCTGTCAAGCGCGTCTATCACATCGCGCAGAGTTATCTTCTCCGCCGGACGCGTAAGCACATAACCGCCGTGCGATCCCTTGACGCTGCGGATAATGTCCGCCTGCCTGAGCTGCGGGAGTATCTGTTCGAGATACTTCGCAGAGATGTTCTGACGCGCCGAGATGTTTATAACAGTCACAACGCTGTTGTTTGAATAAATGCAGATATCAACGAGAGAGATTATCCCGCACTCTACTTTTGACGATATCCTCATCAGCGCACTCCCCTTTTCACTGTATTCCTACTGTTTTAATAAGTATAGCACGATCCGGATATTTTTGCAATGGTCGGAATAGATAAAAATGCGCCTATTCCTACTATGTTTATATGTTTAATATGCAGAAAAGACTTAATTCCTATTGACTTGCTATGTAAAGAGGTGTATAATGACAGCAAGTTAAACCGAAAGCAGGCATAACAATGGATTTCAATACCGAATTGCTGCATTCAGCCCCCGCGGCTGACAGATACGGCTCAACGCAGCCGCCCATATACCAGGTAAGCGCATTCTCCAAAGACAGCGCAGAGACACTTGAAAAGGTGTTCGCCGGAAAGACTCCCGGATTCTCCTATTCCCGGATAAGCAACCCTACCGTGGATTCGTTTGAAAAGCGGATCGCCGCTCTCGAAGGCGGTATCGGAGCAGTTGCATGCTCCTCCGGAATGGCGGCAGTCACAATGGCGCTGCTGAATATCCTCGGTGCCGGAGATGAACTGATAGCCGGTTCCGGACTTTTCGGCGGGACAATTGACCTGTTCGGCGATCTCGCCCGGTTCGGCATCACCGTAAGGTTCGTTGAAAGCGTTACCGCAGACAGCGTAGCACCGCTTATAAACGAGCGCACAAAGGCTGTTTTCGCGGAGCTTATCGGCAATCCGAAGCTCGATGTCGTGGATATAAAGAGCGTAGCGGAGGTCTGCCACGCAAATGGCATACCCCTTATAATCGACAGCACCACTGCAACGCCGTATCTCGTGCGCCCGATACAGCACGGCGCCGATATAGTAGTTCACTCGGCATCAAAGTACATAAACGGCGGCGGAAACTCGATCGCAGGTGTAATAACCGACAGCGGAAATTTTGGCTGGGACAGCGGCAAATACCCGCAGTTCGCCGAATACAGGCAGTTCGGCAGGTTCGCTTATCTCGCAAAGCTCCGCGGCGGTTTCTGGCGGAACTCGGGAGCCTGTCTCGCGCCGTTCAACGCCTTTATGTGCTCGGTGGGACTTGAAACGCTGGGGCTGCGTATGGAGCGTATATGCGATAACGCGTACCGGCTCGCGGAATTCCTTTCGGAGCAGGAAGGTGTGACCGTGAACTACCCGGCGCTCCCGTCCAGCCCGTACCGATGTCTTGTGCAGTCACAGCTCGGCGGAAAAGGCGGCGGGATACTTACACTCCGCGCAGGAAGCAAGGAACGTGCATTCAGACTCGTGAACAGTCTGAAATACGCGCTGAACGCAACAAACATAGGCGACATACGGACGCTCGTGATACACCCGGCAAGCACGATCTATCTGCACTCGACAGAGAAACAGCGCGAAAAAGCCGGAGTGTTTGAAGACACGATAAGGGTTAGCGTCGGTATCGAAAATATAGACGATCTCAGAGAAGATTTCGGAAATGCTGTGAAAAGGAGCAAAGAAAATGGCTGAATACAACATCACGGACAGCGTTGACATCACCGATGTCAACTGCCCGATAACATTCGTGAAAACAAAGGTCGCGCTTGATGAGCTCGACGACGGCGATATTCTTGCAATACGGCTGAATGACGGCGAGCCGGTGCAGAATGTCCCCCGCAGTCTCAAAGAGGAAGGACACAAGGTTCTCGGACTTACACAGAACGAGGACGGTACATACCGTCTGATCGTGCAGAAGGTGGGCGACTGAATGGCGGAACGGATAACAACGGCTGATTTTGAAGCCAAAGTCCTTGCGTCGGATATCCCGGTGCTTGTGGATTTCTACTCGGACTCCTGCGTGCCGTGCAAGATGCTCTCACCGGTGCTTTCACAGCTTGACACCGAACTTGAGGGCAGACTTCGCATATACAAGGTGAATGCCGGCTATGAGCAGGAGCTTGCGGAAAAGTACGAAGTACAGGCTTCGCCCACGCTGATATTCTTCGTGAACGGAAATGAATCATCGCGTCTGCGGGGCGCTGTGAAGAAGCAGGACATTCTCGCGGAATTTGAAAAATTGCAGTAAAAGGAGACAACACTATGAGACTTACGGTTGCAGGAAAGACAAAGGATTATGAGGACGGAATAACCGTCGCAAAGCTGATAGAGCTTGAAAATGTGGAGACACCGGAATATGTCACGGTCACGGTGAACGACGAGTTCGTTGAGAGCGGAGATTTCGGGAATACAGTCCTCAAAGACGGTGACACAGTGGAATTCCTCTACTTTATGGGCGGAGGAAGCATAGCACAGCATACTGACAGGAATTGAGCGGAGGGAAGAAAAATGGCATTCACAAATGAACAGCTCGAACGCTACTCCCGCCACATCATCTTAAAGGAAGTCGGCGCAAAGGGTCAGAAGAAGCTTTCGCAGGCGAAGGTGCTGATAATCGGCGCAGGCGGGCTCGGAGCACCTGCCGCGCTCTATCTTGCGGCGGCGGGTGTGGGAACGATCGGGATTGTGGACGCGGACGAAGTTGATCTCTCCAACCTCCAGCGTCAGGTCATACACGCCACAGCCGATATCGGCAAGCCGAAAGTGCAGTCCGCAAAAGAGACCATGGAAGCGATCAATCCCGACATAACGGTCAACACATACCACACGTTCGTCACCAGCGAGAACGTAATGGATCTGATAAAGGACTACGATTTCATACTTGACGGGACAGACAACTTCCCGGCAAAATTTCTGATAAATGACGCGTGCGTAATGGCGAAGAAGCCTTTCTCTCACGCGGGCATAATACGGTTCAAGGGTCAGCTTATGACTTATGTTCCGGGGCAGGGACCCTGCTACCGCTGTGTATTCAAGAATCCCCCGCCGAAAGACGCGGTGCCTACCTGCCGTCAAGCCGGGGTAATAGGCGCAATGGGCGGTGTCATCGGCTCTTTGCAGGCTATGGAAGCGGTGAAATACATAGTCGGTGCAGGCGATCTCCTCACCGGTTATCTGCTCACTTTCGACGCGCTGAAAATGGAGTGGCACAAGGTAAAGCTCCCCCCGGATACCAGCAAGTGCGCTGTCTGCGGCAATCACCCCACTATCACAGAGCTCATAGACTATGAGCAGATCGAATGCACCGAGCATTGAGAGAGAAAGGTCGCGCACAGCGCTCGAGAAGGGTCGCTTGCGCTCGAGACTTGGGGGAAACCTTTTGTGAACAAAAGGTTATCCCCCAAACCCCCTTCCAAAAAACTTTAATCGCTTCGCACTGAATGGAGAAGGTTATGATAAAACTTAAAAAAACCGATTTTGAGAGGATCCTTGCTCATGCAAAAAAAGAAGCCCCGATAGAGGCTTGCGGGCTTATTGCCGGGCATAAGGACGGCGATGACAAGTATATAGACAAGGTATATATTCTTACAAACACCGATCATGCCGAGGAGCACTTCACTCTCGATCCCCGCGAACAGCTTGCCGCAGTCAAGGATATGCGCGCAAACGGGCTTGAACAGCTCGGAAACTGGCATTCGCACCCGGTCTCCCCCTCCCGCCCCTCCGATGAGGATAAGCGGCTCGCATTCGACAGCACTGCAAGCTATATGATTCTCTCGCTTATGGACGAAACGCCGGTGCTGAACTCTTTCAGAATAAAGGGAGATACCGCGGAAAAAGAAGAGCTCATAATAGAATAAAAAAACGAACCGCCCGCAGTCTCTCTGCGAGCGGTTCTATACTTTCTCTTCGATTGTAAAGCATTTCCCGAAATAAACGCGAAGCGATTAAAAGTCTTTGGAAAGGGGTTTGGGGAATAACCTTTCTTCAGAAAGGTTTTCCCCAAGTCTCGAGCGTAAGCGACCCTTCTCAAGCGCAAGCGACCAGTCTCGAGCGCAAGCGACCAGTCTCGAGCGCAAGCGGCCGTCTCACGCGTTGTTTGCGGAGTTAAGGCGGGCTACCATTTTCTCGGTGAGCTCATCGTAAGGTCTGGCGAACCAGTCGGCTTCGCTCTTCTTTATAATGATAGTATCATCTTCCGCGATGCCGAGTTTCTCCATATTGATCGTGAAATCAGTGAGCAGGAAGAACTTCCACTTGTACACGTCACGCTGGTGAGCGATCATATCGCGGAGCTGTTCGTATGTGCAGTGTACGCTTGCGTTATCACGTCCGAAAACTATGATCGTAACTATGACCTGTGAGGGGCGCTCCGCTTCGGGGATCGAGGCGAGATGCTCGCCCACCTCGCGCATTATCCTCGATGTCTGATCGAGCATATTGCATACGCCGCTTCCGTCGTTTTCCAGCCACGAATTAACCTTGAACTTATCAAGAGAGTAGTTCATTACACGCGCTTCTTCGTTGCGGGTGAATCTGATGCCGGAAACGATCTGCTTGCGTCCGGTAGCCCTCAGAGCCTTGCCGTACTTCTTGACCGCCCTGATAATGTTTTCGTGCTGCTCAACAGGTATCGCGCTGCAGTCAAACGCGAAGATCTGAAGCGTAAGATCATTGTTCATAGCTTTTATTCCTTTCTGCTTTGGTTGTCAATGCTCAAAGTTGAGCAGTTTTACAAATCCCGTAACCTTAAATATCCCCATAACCTCTTCGTTGGTGTTCCTTATGACCATAGAGCCGCGGTCCTTCATCATCTTCTGCATCTGGAGCAGTACGCGCAGCCCTGCCGACGATATATATTCAAGCTCCTTCATATCAAAAGTAAGGTCTTTAACGCCCTCAACCTCCTTCAGAAGCTCTTCCTCGATCTCATTGATATTCAGCGAATCCACTTCGCCGGTAAGTGCCACTGTCATTGCAGTTCCGTCAGCCGATTTCTCTACTTTCATATTTTTATCCCTTTCTTTTATCAGCCTGCCTGCAGGTCTATTGTTTTTATCATCGTAAATATGTTCTGTTCATTTCTCCGTTCGTAAGAGACACTGTCCATCGTTTCCTTGACTATAAGTATGCCGAGTCCCCCTATCGGAGTTTCGTCGAGCCCGAGATCAAGATCGGGATCCTCCCTTGAAAGCGGATCAAACGGACAGCCTCTGTCCGTGAACGATATTACCGCGCGTATCGGCGGAGACTTGATCCCGCCCACAGTGTCGAATGTTATCAGCGCCTTTCCCTTTCCCGGAGTGTAAGCATAGCTGACAATGTTTATGTATATCTCCTCAACACACAGCTTTATCTGCCGTATCTGCCTCTCTGACGCGCCGCATTCGTCAAGAGCGTCCCGCAGAAAGTCAAATACCTTCGCGAGATTCTCCCTCGTCGCGTCAACGGTGATCTGCTTCATCTCTGCCTCCTTCCCGCGGTCAGGGATTCAGGAAATTCTTCCCGCTGCCAGGCTCTCGATATTCATATAACCATAATATATATCCAATACTCATTATATCAACACAACGTGTTTTTGTCAATAGTTTTGACCGTTGCGGGCTGCGAAAAAACAAGCGCCGCGCAGGGTAAATCATGCCGTTACACGGTGACAGCAAAAAGCCAGAGCCGCTGTTCAGGCGTCTCCGGCATATTTTAATGCTATATTTCTATCGAAATATAGAGAAATTCACAATGCACAATTCACAATGCACAATTTAGGAGCGCGCTGTGCGCGCATATCTGAATCGTGACGAAATCACTTGGTTTTGTCTGCGGATAGATACAAATTCAGTTTTATCGAAATATTCGGGCAAGCGGCTTCACTCGCCGTCATTAACAAACTTCACGATCTCATCTGCCGTGATACGTTTCTGCTCCTCCGGCGTGATCAGCGCATTTCCGTCACCGTTCTGTTCTCCGTAAGAGCCAAACTGTGCATGATTGCCGCCCTCGATGAAGTACTCATATACCCTGTCTGCGAAAAAGCCCTTGCTTTCCTCATATCGCTTCGGCGACATCACCCGATCCTCCGTTCCGAAGATCATGCAAACAGGAATGTTCTTGTCGATATCACTGTACGGATATGATGCAAGAAGAACAAGTCCGTCAATATCGTTTTCCGTTTCTAAGCAGTACTCCGCCGCCGCAACGCCGCCGAGGGAATGCCCGGACATATACCATTTGCCGTATGTGTGAGATGCAATTATCTTGTTCCCGATGTCAACGCCGAAAAGCGCTATGTGAAACGGCATATCCGCCAGAAATGTGTCGATGCCGTTTTCCGCCAGCCTGTACATGATCTCCGCATAGGCTTCCTGCTCAACAAGCGCGCCGGGATAAAATATCAGCGCCTTGTCCTCCCCGGGACCGTCGAAAAAGTATGTGCTCCCTTCGCGCGTAACAGTCACTTTTTCGCCGCTTTCAAGATAAGACAATGCCGACGGTTCTGCGCGGTAATACACAAGCGTTACGAACAGGTAAGCTGCCGCCGCGGACACAGCTCCCGCGCCGAAAATGACGATCATAGACTTTGAAAAGGAAAGAAGCTCTTTGTGCCTCAGCTTACGGACAATACCGACGGTCAATAAAACGATCTCGCCTATCATAATAAAAGAAATGATAGTGAGAATAATGGTTATAGCAGTCATTTAACCACCCTTTGAATTCTTTCGGGTTTTGTATTGATAAAAGCAAGAAGGATAATTGTAATACGGAGAAAAAAATCCGCCCTCAGATGAAACTATAGGCGGATTCGCGGCTGTTGAATGACTAAGATGTTTCTCGGGCAGATACAGCAAATCAATTTTTAGTGAATAATGAAAAATGAATAGTGAATAATGAAAAATGAATAGTGAATAGTGAATAATACAGAAACGGCGCACAGAATTTCGTGCCCGAGTATTATAATTTATTCATTATTCACTATTCATTCTTCATTGAGGCGCTGTCAAGCGCCGTTTCTGTCTTTGCCGAACACTTTGGATTTTTGCAAGACTTGCGTGATACGACACAAAAACCCGCCCTCAGATGAAACTATTGGCGGATTCGCGGCGGGGCGTCCCCCGCTGGTCGGAGCGACAGGATTCGAACCTGCGGCATCGAAGTCCCAAACTTCGCGCGCTACCAACTGCGCCACGCCCCGAAAACTATCAAGAGTTGTTCTTATAATTATACACCTGCGAACAAGACGTGTCAACCGTTTGCGAAAAATTTTTCAAAATCTGAGAAAAAATTGGGTTTACCTGTTTACAAATTGGTAAAAATGTGGTATTATTAATTCAGTGCATACCTTTTGTGCTAACAGGTAATGCAATGCGAAAACCGGCAGATGCACGGGTCGCTTAAAATTAAGGAGGTTGTTTTCCAATGGCAAGAAAAAAACTTACAATGGACGGTAACAATGCTGCCGGTCACGTGTCATACGCGTTTACCGAAGTAGCTGCGATCTACCCCATTACCCCGTCGTCCGTTATGGCTGAAGTAACGGATTCATGGGCTGCAGCAGGCAGAAAGAACATCTTCGGTCAGGAAGTTCAGATCGTTGAGATGCAGTCCGAGGGAGGAGCTGCTGGTGCAGTTCACGGTTCCCTCTCAGCAGGCGCTCTGACCACTACCTACACAGCTTCACAGGGTCTTCTCCTGATGATCCCGAATATGTACAAGATCGCAGGTGAGCTGCTTCCGAACGTTATCCACGTTTCGGCTCGTGCTCTCGCTTCCCATGCTCTTTCGATCTTCGGTGACCACAGCGATATCTACGCATGTCGTCAGACCGGCTACGCTATGCTCTGCTCCACGAACCCCCAGGAAGTAATGGACCTCGGCGCTGTAGCTCACCTCTCCACCATCAAGGGAAGAGTTCCTTTCCTCCACTTCTTCGACGGCTTCAGAACCTCTCACGAGATCCAGAAGATCGAAGTCTGGGATTACGATACACTCGACAAGATGGTTGACAAGGACGCTGTCGCAGCATTCCGCAACAGAGCTCTCAACCCTGAGAAGCCCGTTCTCCACGGCTCCGCTCAGAACCCGGATATCTTCTTCCAGGCAAGAGAAGCTTCCAACACCTACTACGACAAGATCCCCGAGATCGTTACCGAGTACATGGACAAGGTAAACGCTGAGATCGGTACAGATTACAAGCTCTTCAACTACTACGG
>DEWH01000028.1:146322-146466 GCA_002363155.1 Ruminococcaceae bacterium UBA3215
ATACTATCGAAGAGACTATCGATTACCTCCTCAAGCAGGGCAAGAAGGTAGGTCTCGTTAAGGTAAGACTGTACAGGCCTTTCGTTTCTTCCGCTTTCGCAGCAGCTATCCCGTCCACTGTAAAGAAGATCACAGTTCTCGACA
>DEWH01000021.1:0-13655 GCA_002363155.1 Ruminococcaceae bacterium UBA3215
TTAACGTGCTGGAATTCGACGACCTGCATTACCTGTCCGTCTTCTTCAAATGTCATACCGTTTCTGAAATCGCCTGCTGTGATCATTTAATTATCCTCCTTGTTATATGCGGATCATCGTCCCATATACGTTTATATCTTATATATTGTACTATATTTTTTTCTAAATTGCAATAGTTTTTTGAAATTTTCCGTTTTTTTTCGTAATGTCCAAAAAACGCCGGTTTACACTGCCGTTATTTGTTTCTGTTCACGGTACATACCTGTCAGATGTAAATGAGTGTCTTCGGCGCTTTTGTGAGGTCAATGCAGCCGTCAGTCGTAACGACAACCATATCCTCTATGCGGACGCCGTACTTGTGGGGGATATAGATGCCCGGCTCGATTGTAATAACCATGCCCTCGTGCAGCGTGAAGGGACTCTTTGCGGATACCGTGGGCGCCTCGTGTATCTCAAGTCCCACTCCGTGACCGAGACCGTGGGTGAAGTACTTTTCATATCCCCACGCGTCGAGAGTGCTTCTTGCCACGCTGTCAACGAGCTTGCCGGTAACATCGGCATGCACCGCCTTTATAGCATCGGACTGCGCACCCCATACCGCGTTATATACCTTCGCCATTTCCTCGTCGGGCTTGCCGATAACGACTGTACGCGTCATATCGGAGTGATAGCCGTCAACAACTGCACCGAAGTCGAGAGTGAGGAACTCGCCGTTCTGCAGAGGCTTGTCGGTGGGTACTGCATGGGGGCAGGCAGAGTTTATGCCGGAAGCGGCGATAGTATCAAACGAAATACCGTCTGCGCCGAGATCCATCATATAAAAATCGAGAACGGAAGCGACCTGTTTTTCGGTCATTCCTGGACGGATAGCTGTTATGAGCTTCTGAAAAGCGGCTTCCGCGATACGCTGGGCGGCTTCGATCTTCTGGATCTCCTCCTGGCTCTTGATGATGCGCATCTTCTCAAGTGTGGAAGAGAGCCATCCGGAAGGATCGACTGTCAAAGTCGAAAACAGCTTCATATACTCTTCAAGCTCGCTCACGGTGACGGTCTTGTTCTCAATCGAGATTACTCTGATACCATGCTCTTCTATGATCGAGTACAGCTGTTTCCGCATATCCGTCAGCAGGATCACTTCTACGCCGTCAGCCTGTTCGGCAGCCTTTTCGTAGTACCTGCCGTCTATGAGAAAATAGCTTTTCTGCTGTGTGATGAACACGATCCCCGCCGAGGACTTGAAACCGGTGGCATACTGCCTTGAAACGGGGCTTGTTATAAGGGCGGCATGGCTCGGATCTTTAAGCTCTGCCGCGATTCTGTCTGTTCTTGTCATTTAAGATACCGTCTCCTTGCAATTATAGGATAAGCGCATCGATAGCGAGCTTGTAGGACTTTTTCCCGAAACCGCAGATCACGCCTGTGCAAACCGCCGATATTACGGACTTGTGCCGGAATTCCTCGCGCTTGTGGACATTCGAGAGATGCACCTCCACGCAGGGAAGCTCAACTGCCGCGATCGCGTCACGGATAGCGATGCTGTAATGTGTATATGCGCCCGCGTTCAGTACTATGCCGTCAGCAATGCCGTGAGCGGAGTGAATGAAATCTATAAGCTCTCCCTCGGAGTTTGACTGGAAGAACTCCGGCTCCACCCCGACGGAAGCGCAGTACGCCGCAAGCTCCCCGTTTATGGATTCCAGCGTATCGCTGCCGTATATCTCCGGCTCGCGCTTGCCGAGCATATCAAGATTTGGTCCGTTTATAACAAAGATCTTCATTTTGCGATCCCCTCATAGTATTTTTTCATCTGCGCCGCGTCTTCCGCCTGGGTACCCGAGCTTTCGCATACTATTGACGGCTCCAGTCCGCGCTTTGCGAACTGTTCCATAAGCGGTTCAAACTGCGGTCCGTACTCGTTGTCCTCAAAGGTGAGGTGCATCTTTTCGCCGCCGGCTGTGTACATTATCTTGCTGAAATGCACGTGGAAATGCTTCAGGCGCTCATGTCCGAGCTTGTTTTCTATCTCGTCGAGGATATCCGCGTAATCGGATCCCGACTTTATCCCACCGAGGGTGCGTGCATTGAGATGTCCGAAATCCACGCAAGGAAGGAACCGTTCATCGACTCCGCAGAGCTCGATCACTTCGCTGAGTGTGCCGAGCTGGTTTATCTTGCCCATGGTTTCGGGGCAGATTATTATTTCTGAAAGTCCTTCGGCATCGAGTGCGTTCTGCGCCCTTGTGAGCGTATCTCTCGCAAGCTCCGTTGCTGCCTCTCTCGTCATCTTCGAGCAGGAGCCGGAATGCACCACCATTTTGCGTATGCCGAGCTTATGAGCGGCTCTTGCGCTTTCGAGTATGTAATCCACGCTTTTGAGCCTTGTTTCTTCCTTTTCGCTTGAAAGGGAGATGAAGTAGGGGGTGTGGAGGGTGAGACAGATTCCGTGTTCTGCGGCAAGTCCGGGGAGCAGGGAATAGGTCTTTTCCGAAATGCGCACCCCTCGTCCGCACTCCACCTCATAGCCGTTGAGCCCCATTGATGCAAGGTACTCGGGCAGGTCTTCGGGGAACTTGCGCTTTCCGAAGCTGTCGGAGTTCCCGCCGGGTCCGAATGTTATCATTTTATCTGCCTTTCTGTCCGAGCTTTTCAAAATCACGTCTGAAAACGATATTTTCGGCAGCCCGTTTTATTTTGAAGAATATGTTTTTTTCGGGTCTGAACGGCTCGACGAGTATCGTCTGCGTCCGCGCAAAGTTTCCGCCCATGACATCGGTGAAGATCTGGTCTCCCACGACAGCGGTGCGCTCTTTCGCGGTCCCGAGGTATTTAAGCGCTCTTGTGATGCCGATAGTGAGGGGCTTTGCGCCGTTGGCTATGAACGGAAGCCCGAGTTTTCTCGCAAGGGGAGCAACGCGGCGGTTGGTATTGTTCGACACCACTACCATTTTCACTCCCAGCGCCCGCATATAGTCGAGCCATTCCGGTATGCCCTCTTCCGCAGCGGGGTCTCCGTGCATGGACAGGGTATTGTCGAGATCGAGGATAAGCGCGTCGATGCCGTTTTTCTCAAGGAACTCCTTGTTAATGCTGAGTACATTTTTCAGCCAGTGACGAGGCTTGAATATCATTTCATCAACTCATTCAAAAATAAATTAAGCGGACTCTGTCCGAGACCGCTTAAATCCTGTGTAATTCATCATTACTTGAACTTGCGCTTGCGTGCAGCTTCGGACTTTTTCTTACGCTTCACAGAAGGCTTTTCGTAATGCTCTCTTTTGCGAACCTCAGCCAGTACGCCGTCTCTTGCGCACGAACGCTTGAAACGCTTGAGTGCGGTATCCAGCGACTCGTTCTTGCCAAGACGAATTTCTGCCATTCCTGTTTCCCTCCCTTTGCCTTAACGGCACAGGATAAAATATCAAAACTGTTCGTAATGATCAAAAGTAAAGGTTTCAAATAAACCCACAAGTCATTATACATTATATAACAAAATTTGTCAAGTATAATTTCTCATAATTATCACATTTTCGTCATATCAGACAAAATATAACAGCTTTTTTTATGAATTAAGAATTAAGAAACCCTGCAATATCCACTTCTTCGCCGTCTGCCCAGAGCTTTTCGAGACCGTAGAACTCTCTTGTCTCATTGAGGAAAACGTGAACCACAACGTCGATGTAGTCTATTGTTATCCAGTTCGTACCCTGCTGGTTTATGGAGCACTTCGGCTGAACGCCTGCCTCTCCCATTTTATACTCAACTTCGTCTGCGAGAGCCTTGACCTGTGTGGAGCTGGTACCCTCTGCAATGACGAAATAGTTTGCAAGAACGGTGATGTCGCCTATGCGGATAACCTTTATGTTGCCTGCCTTCTTTGAGTCGAGTGCTTTTACTGCGGTCTTAACTTCTTCTATATCGGTCATTTTCTGTTCCTTTCAGTCTTTTTTCAGTTTCTTGTCTATGTAGTAGTTGTACGCTTCTATGGTGCATACCGGTATCTTCCTGCCGTTTTCGGAGAGGTTCCCGATCGACCATTTCAGCGCTCTGTACATAGCGTCGTCGAGATCGCGCATAGCGTAGGCGCGGTACTTTTCCACGTCGGGGAAATCCCTTTCCGCGGAAACAAGGTCACCGAGATACACGATCTTTTCGAGTCTTGTCATAGCCGCGTGTCCCACTGTATGATAGCGTATCGCGTTCAGTATATCCTTGTCGTTTATGCCGAGCTTTTCGCGCACATAATACGCGCCTGCTATGCCGTGCCATGTGCTTTTGGAGTCAAGCTCCGCGGGATCGACATAATACCCGCTCGCCATCATCTCGCTATGCTGTACATCTGCATCTGCTTCTTTCCGGCAGTCATGCAGGATACCGGCGGTATAGGCTTTCTTAACGTCCTCGCCGTATATCTCCGCCAGCTTCACGCACATATCCGCCACGTTGCAGCTGTGGGTATAGCGCTTCTTGCCCATCATGCCCTTTATAAGGTCCTTGTATTCGTCAGCCACGGTAAAGTCCCTCCGCTTTGATATATTCAATAACAGCGTCCGGAACAAGACCGTGTATGTCTTCGCCTTTCGTGAGCTTTTCGCGTATTTCCGCCGATGAGATATCGGGTATCTCCGTATTGAGCACCTTGATATGTCCAAGCTCGTTGGCATATTCCGCCATATCCGTGTAGCTGATGTTACCCCTTGTTACGGCAGTCACATGGCACTCTTTCAGCAGGGCTTCAAATCTGAACCACTGCTCGATAGTGAAGAGCTGGTCACCGCCTATTATCAGATAAAACTCCGTCTTTTTCGGATATATCTCTTTCAGCGCACGGACGGTATTTATCGTGAAGCTCTTTCCGCCCAGCTTCTTTTCGATATCCGAAACTGCAAATCCCGGCTTGCCTTCAAATGCAAGTTCAGCCATTCTGAACCTTTGGACGAATGATGCGGTACAGTCCTTTTTGTGAGGAGGTTCCGCAGCGGGGATAATGAGCGTTTCGGCAAGCTTCAGCTCTTTCGCGGTCTTTTCCGCGAGAATAACATGTCCGTTGTGTATGGGGTCAAAAGACCCGCCGAGGATTCCGACTTTACTCATCTATGAACACAACTCTCTTCTTCGGGTCTTTGTTCTGTCTGTACATCACGAACTTTGTGCCGATTACCTGCACCGGCTCCGCGTTCAGACGTCCGCACAGCTCCGTGCATACCTCACGCGCCGTAAGCTCGCAGGTCTCATGCACCTTGCCCTTTATCATCTCTCTTGCTTCGAGCGCATCGTCCGCCTGCTTCACAAGATCGTCGCCTATGCCGTTCTTTCCCACATAGAGAATGGTCTCATAGCTGTTTGCGAGTGCGCGCAGCTTTGCTCTTTCTTTTCCTGTCATATTCTTCTCCGATCAGAGTTTGATGAACTTGTTTCTGCCGTTTCCGTCATCAGACTTGAATTCATCGCCGTCCTCGTCCTCATCGTATTCGTACTCGTCGTCTTCATCTTCATCGCAGTTCTTCGGGAGACTTGCTTCGCCGGTGCCTATATCATGGTTATTGCTTGCGATCTTGTAGGAAACGTTCTTGCGGGGAGAAAGGAACATTCCGAGTACCAGTCCGCCGAGAACAGCGACTGCTATCTCAAGCGTGAATACCTTTCTGCTGATGATGATATCTTCCTCGCCGAGCTTCTTGATGTTCTCTGCGACTTCCTTTGCGTTATCGACAACATTTCCTGCTGCCTTTGCCGCCTGTTTTGAAATAATGCCTGCCAATATCTTGTTCATTTGTTTGTCCTCCGTTGAATTTTATTTATCCTGACCTGCGAGTATCTCCGTCAGCTGTTTTATTGCCGAAGCCCTGTGGCTTATTCGGTTCTTTTCCTCTGCGGGGAGCATTGCGACGCTTGTATCCTCGTCCACCATGAATATCGGGTCATAGCCGAAGCCGTTGCTTCCGAGGGGCTCTGTGCCGATATGTCCCTCGAGAGTACCGCGGACGCTGTATTCGGTATCGTCGTCGATGATGCAGTAGATTGAGCATACGAAACGCGCTGTTCTCATGCTTTCGTCAACTCCGTCCAGCTCGTCGAGTATCTTCTGTATGCGCTGTTCGTCGGTAGCGTCCTCACCTGCGTATCTTGCGGAGTAGATGCCCGGAGCACCTCCGAGAAAATCTACTTCCAGTCCGCTGTCGTCAGCGATGACCGGGCAGCGGCATATATCATACACAGCCTTTGCCTTCTTGTGCGCATTTTCCGCGAATGTCTCGCCGTCCTCAACTACTTCGATGCTGATGCCCGCGTCTTTCAGAGATACGGGCTCGTATCCGAGAGGTTCGAGCATTTCCTTTATTTCTCTTACTTTGCCCTGATTATTTGTTGCTATAACAAGTTTCATAGTTCTTATTCGTCCTCGCCGCCGTTATTTCCGGCTTCATCATCGTCTTTATCTTCTTCGTCTTTCTTTCCGTCATCGGTAAAAAGGATCTCCGCGTAATCTTCGGGAATGAAGTTCTGGAGATCGTCGATCTTTTCGCCTACACCCACGAGTTTTACGGGTATTCCGAGCTCGTCTTTAATCGGCAGGATAATGCCGCCTTTTGCCGTACCGTCAAGCTTTGTCAGCACAATACCGGTTATATCGCAGACTTCCTTGAACAGCCGCGCCTGATTGACTGCGTTCTGTCCGGTGGTAGCATCGAGAACAAGCAGTGTTTCCAGCGAGCAGCCCTCAAGCTGCTGGTTGATGATCCTCGATATCTTTTTCAGCTCGTCCATGAGGTTCTTCTTGTTGTGGAGCCTTCCCGCGGTATCAACGATAAGCACGTCCGCGTTCCTTGCTTTTGCGGCGGTGCAGGCATCGAACACTACCGATGCGGGGTCACTGCCCTCTGCGTGCTTTACGATATCGACTCCGGCTCTGTCAGTCCATACGTTGAGCTGATCTATCGCAGCTGCGCGGAACGTATCTGCCGCTGCCACAACTACTTTCTTTCCGTCGCGTCTGAGGTTTGCGGCAAGCTTTCCGATAGTGGTGGTCTTTCCTGCACCGTTGACACCTATAACGAGTATCGCGGACGGCTTTGTCTCAAGGTTCAGCGAGTTGTCCCCGCGGAGCATATCCGCTACTATTCCTTTGAGCAAACCTTTAACCGCAGTTGTTTCGGTGGTGCCGGTGCGCTTTACCTCGGCACGGAGCCTGCTGCAGATATTCTCTGCTGTCACCGCTCCGATATCCGAGAGGATAAGCGTTTCTTCAAGCTCCTCGAAAAAGTCCTCGTCTATCTTCGTGAACGAGTTTACGAGAGTTTCGACTTTAGCGACGAAGCTGTCCTTGGTCTTTTTCAGACCCTCTTTAAGTTTTTCAAAAAATCCCATTCTTTATCCTTCCGATCAGTCGAGCTCAAGCTCCATTTCGTCGATAAGCTCCTGGTGTATGAGCCTTGAAACGCCCTTTTCCTGCATAAATACACCGTACAGTACATCACAGCCTTCGATGGTACCGCGCCTGTGTGTGATTATCATGAGCTGGGTGTTGTTGCAGAAGCGTTTCAGGTAAGTGACGTACTTCACAACGTTTATCTCGTCGAGTGCCGCATCGACCTCGTCAAGCATACAGAACGGCGTGGGGCGGTGCATCAGTATTGCGAAGTATATCGTGATCGCTACCATTGTCTGTTCGCCGCCGGACAGCGAGATTAGGTTCTTTATCAGCTTTCCCGGAGGCGCTGCGAATATCTCTATGCCGCTTTCGAGCACGTTTTCCGGATCTATAAGTTCGAGGTGAGCTTCACCGCCGCCGAACACTTCTCTGAACACCGCGCTGAACTTCTCGTTGATGTCGTTGAAGCTTGACAGGAACCGTGCCTTTATATCCGCAGTGAGGTTGTTTATCAGCTTTTCCAGCTCATCTTTCGACTTCTCAACATCTTTCAGCTGTACGGAAAGTGCGTCATACTGCGCCTTTACCTGCTCATATTCCTCGATAGCGGAGAAGTTGATGCTTCCGAGCGCGGTGATCTGCCTGCGGAGATCCTGGAGTTCCTTTCTTGCGGCGGACAGGTCTTCCAGCTTTTCCGCCACAGCCTTCGCATCGCTGAGTGCAAGCTCGTACTTGTCCCACAGGGATATGCGCAGCTTGTCCCGCTCCTTCTCTGCGGCAGTCTTCTTTTCGGTTGCAGCGGCGAGAGCATTTGAGAACTTCTCCTTGTCGGAGCTCTTTTCGCGTATTTCCTTTGTGATCTCGCTTATGCGTCTTTCGCAGCCGTTCTCTTTTGCAATAAGCTCTTCGATAGCCTTTCCGGTATCTCCGAACTGGGTCTTTGCTGTTTCGATCTCGGCTTTCTTATCTTCGATCTGCTTTTTCAGTTCCTCGGTAGATGCATTCACTTCCGCTGTTTCGCGGTCGAACTGCTCGCCGCTTCCTGCTGCCGCATCTCTTGCGCGTTCCGCATCTGCCTTCTGCTGCATAAGGTTTTCGATATCCTTTTCGGCGGCTATGCGTGCAAGGTTCAGCTCCGCGATCTTTGCAGAAGTTTCCGCGCGGTCGGATTCAGCCTTTTCAAGCTTTGCGCCCGCCTGTTTCAGCTTCTCCTCATTCGCGGCGATATCCGCGCCGAGCTTTTCTATATCGGACTTTGCCGTTTCAATAAGCTTATCCTGTTCGGAGGTCTGCTTTCTGCTCTTTTCAATGATGAGCTCGGCACTGTCCTGCTGCTCCTCAAGCTGGCGGATAAGATCCTTGATACCCGCAATCTCGGTGGTTATGCGGACTTCCTCCTGTTTCAGCGCGGTTATCCTTTCGGTGAAGCCCTCCATTTCAATGCTCATCTTTCCGACTTCCGCGGAAAGTGCGGCATATTCTTCCTGGGAGGTCTTTATCTTTTCGGAAAGCTTTTCGATATCTGCGCCGAGGGTGTCTATTTCCTGCTTACGGGAGATGATGCCGCTCGTTTCTTTCAGCGACCCTCCGGTCAGCGAACCGCCCGCGTTTATTATCTGCCCGTCAAGCGTTACTATCCTGAATTTATAGCCGTATTTTTTCGCAATGCGCACAGCCGAGTTTATATCGTCAGCCACAGCCGTTCTTCCGAGCACCGAGCTTATGATATCCCTGTACTTGCTGTCGCAGCGCACAAGTTCCGACGCAATGCCCTCAAATCCGTCCTCGTTTTCAAGCCCGTTCTGATTGAGATACGAGCCTTTTACCGATGTTATCGGGTAGAATGTGGCGCGTCCGCCGTTGGAGTCTTTGAGGAAGCGTATGCAGCGCTTCGCTGTCTCTTCGCTGTCAACGACGATATTCTGAAGAGCGTTGCCGAGTGCTGTTTCAACAGCTGCGGCGTACTTCTTGTCAACGGAGATGATATCTGCCACAGTTCCGTGTATGCCGCCTATCTGACCGCGCTTTCCCGCGCTTATGACAGCCTTTACGCTGGAGAAGTAGCCGACCATGTTCTTTTCGATATCGGACAGCGTTTCAAGCTTCTGGCGTTTGGCATCGAATGTTCGGCGAAGCTGTTCGTAAGCGGTGCGGCTTTCGGTGAGCTTCCCGTTCTTGCTGTCGTAAAGCTTTTTGTAGCCGCCGAGCTTGTTTTCAAGCTCCGACTTTTCCTCGCTCATCTTTTCAAGCTCGCCGTTCAGCGCTTTTCTTCTTGCTCTGTAATTCTCGGCGGCCTGTTCGCGGTCTCCGGCATTCTTCCTGTCCTGCTCAAGTCGCTCGGCTATGTCAGCCTTTGTCTTTTCCGCCTGCTGGAGGGTGAGACGCGCTTCGGTAAGCTTTGAGTACAGCTCACTGTTCTGCGTGTCGAGAGCCTTGTATTCGCCGTCAAGCTCCCTGTCGCTTTCGTCTGCCTTTTCAATTCTGCTTTTAAGTTCATTTATATCGTCGGAAAGCTTATCGCACTCGCGCTTTTTTGCTTCCGTCTGTTTTTCTATACCGCCGATCTGCGCGGTAAACTCACCTGCACTGCGTCTGCTTTCCTCGCGTCTTTTTTCGATATCGGCAATACGCTCGTCGTTATGTTTGATCTCGTTTTCAAGTACAGCGATCTGCTTGTCCGCTTCTGCGATCTCGTCCCTGACATTCTCCGAGCTTTTGCGGAGGTCTTCCAGCTGTGCCGCGTACTGGCTCTTTTTTATGGATATGGACTCGCTTTCGTTTTCGAGTTCACCGATCTCACGGTCAAAGTGCTCGCACTGACCCTGGTTTTCGAGCACCGAGTTTTCTATCTCGGTCATATCCTTTTCAATACGTTCAAGTTCCGCTGTTGTAACGGATATCTCGACTGTCTTTTCGCGCTCGATGAGCCCTCTTGCCTTTATCGCCTTTTCCGACTGCCTTTGCAGTACCGGCACACGTTCACCGAGCTGAGTTTCGGTATCTTTCAGCCTAAGATAGTTTGCTTCCGCTCTTTGCAGTTCTCTTTCCGCGTCCGCTTTCTGGTGCAGGAATTTGGAGACTCCCGCGGCTTCCTCGAATATCTCGCGGCGTTGGCTGCCTTTTGCATTCACTATTTCAGCGACGCGTCCCTGACCGATGATAGAGTAGCCTTCGCGTCCGAGACCGGTTCCCATGAGAAGTTCCTGGATATCTTTCAGCCTGCATTTATCGCCGTTTATGAGGTATTCGCTCTCGCCCGTGCGGTAGAGCTTTCGTGCGATCACGACTTCATCGCTGTCAACGCGAAGAGCCCTGTCGGTATTGTCGATCGTGAGCGCGACTTTTGCAAAGCCCATCTGCTTTCTTGTGACGGTTCCGTGGAAGATTACGTCCTCCATCTTGTCGCCGCGCAGCGTCTTTGCTCCCTGTTCGCCCATTACCCAGCGCAGAGCATCGCTTATATTGCTTTTGCCGTTGCCGTTGCTTCCGACTACGGCTGTCATCTTTGTATCGAAATTCAGGACAGTCTTGTCCGCGAAGGACTTGAAGCCCTGTATTTCCAGTGTTTTAAAGTGCATTTTCTATCCTTAGTCTTGTTCCTTTTTCTGTTTTTATCTCAAATCTGTATCCGAGACCCGCAAGTCTCGTTCTGTTCTCTTTTTTCTGTCCGGTGATCCTGCTGATGTTGGCGGGATCGGTATATACTATGAAATCTGTACCGCCTGTGCGCTTCATTTCCGCAGACATATCCTCAAAGAACATTCTGCTTTCGCACAGTTCCCGCAGAGCAGGGTGATATACGCCGCCGAGCATCTTTTCTTCCACATCTCTGCTTGCGTGCAGTCCCAGCCGGATCACGGGTATCTCCGCTTCTCCGAACATACGCAGCAGCCGTGCGCAGAGATCTACGGTCTCTTCCTGTGTGAATGTCCTGTAAATGCCGCCTTTGTATAGTTCTCCGAGCTTTGTGCCTTCGAGAATGACTGTGGGGTAGATGCGGACCGTATCGGCTTTCAGCTCTATAAAGCGTTTCGCAGTATCTATGCAGTACTCCGGCTTGTCACCGTAAAGCCCGGTCATCATCTGAAGACCCAGCGAAAACCCGCGTTTTTTTATCATTCCCGCTGCTTTCTCAACATCTTCCGGCGTATGCCCCCGCTCATTGAGCCGCAGCACTTCCGCGTTCATTGACTGCGCACCGAGCTCCACTGCGGTCATACCGTATTCCGAAAGGATATCAAGTATCCCGTCATCAATGAAATCCGGGCGCGTCGAGCAGCGTATCCCGTTGTAAACGTCGGGATAGTCCTGCACGAATCTGTGCGCCGTTTCGAGGAGCGATATCATATATCCGCGTTCAATGCCGGTGAAGCTGCCGCCGAAGAATGCGATCTCCGCGCGTGTTTCGTGTTTCCGGAGAACGGGTATCTGCGATTCGAGCATCGCGGCTGTTTCTTCCGGAGAAGGCGGCTTCTGCGCCCCGCTTATGGAACGCTGGTCGCAGAATGTGCAGCGGTGAGGGCAGCCGTTATGCGGCACAAAAACGGAAATGTTAGTTTGTTTCATAGCCCATGAGGCTGAGCGCCTCTTTTGCGGCAGCCTGTTCGGCTTCCTTTTTGCTGGAACCGGAACCTGTGCCTATGGTCTGACCGTTGAGCAGCACGTTAGCGGTGAATATTTTTCTGTGAGCCTCGCCCTTTTCGTCGCATATCTCGTATGAGATGTGTTCTTCGGGGTTCTGCTGAATGACTTCCTGAAGGCTTGTCTTGTAGTCGCCGATGATGAGCTTTCCGCTTTTGAGAGTCTCAACGGGCGGCATGAACGGGAGAATGAAATCCCGTGCGGATTCAAGTCCGCCGTCAAGGTATATCGCGGCGATAAGAGCCTCGAAAGCATCGGCGAGAATGGACTTGCGGTCACGTCCTCCCGTGCTTTCCTCGCCCTTGCCGAGTTTTATCTGTTCGCCGAGACCGATGCGTTTTGCGAAGCCGTAAAGCGTATCTTCGCAGACCAGCTTTGCTCGTATTTTCGTGAGCCGTCCTTCCGGCATATCGAGCATCTCGAACAGGTACTTGGACACTACAACGGAGAGCACGCTGTCTCCGAGAAATTCAAGTCTTTCGTTGCTGTTCTGTTTGCCGTTTACGAACGAGGAGTGTGTGAGCGCACGGTCGAGGTAATCGTGTTTCTGGAATGTATAGCCTATTCTGCGTTCAAATGAGTTCAATTGTCTTTCGCCTCTTTCGCGCTTGCCGACAGCTTTGCGAGAGCTGCGGCTATTGTTCCGTTGACATCTTTTGACGCAAATTCATTTGCCTGTCTGATAGCGTTCTTGAATGCGGTTGCATCACTGCTTCCATGTGCTTTGATAACGGGTTTTGCGGAACCGAGGAGCGGTGAACCGCCGACTTCCCGGTAATCCATCTGCTTTGAGATCTTCTTTATGCCTTTCATGGAGAAAAGTGCGCCGATCTTGGCAGCACCGCTTCCGAAGATATCTTCTTTGAGGGCTTTTTTCATGAACTTGCCCATACCCTCGACTGCTTTAAGGTACACATTTCCTGTGAAACCATCCGTTACTATGACATCAACGGCACCGAGAGGAACATCTCTTGCTTCGGTATTTCCGACGAAGTTGAGCCCGGAGTTTTTGAGAAGCTCATAAGCTCCGTGTTCAAGCTCTCTGCCTTTTTCTTCCTCTGCGCCTATGTTGAGCAGACCCACACGAGGGTTCTTTATTCCCATGACTTTTTCGGCGAAAACAGAGCCCATTACTGCGAACTGGAGCAGCATTTCCGGTCTGCACTCGGTATTTGCTCCGCCGTCGAGCAGCAGGTAAAGTCCGTCCGCTGAGGGCATTATAGGCACAAGAGCGGGGCGCTTTACGCCTTTGAGCCTGCCGGTAACGAGGGTGCCGCCGACGACGATTGCCGCAGTGCTTCCCGCGCTTACGAAAGCGTCAGCCTTGCCTTCGTTTACAAGTGCAAAAGCCCGTCCCATTGAACAGCCTGCTTTTGCCTTGCGGATATCCATGGGGTCATCTTCTATCTGTATAACGCCATCGGCGTTCTCGATTGTAATGCCTGTTTCCGGCACACCGAGAGCCGTCATGCGTTCTCTTATCTTCTTTTCGTCTCCTGTCAGTATGACTTCGACGTTATATTCTTTAACAGCCTCGGCTGCGCCTTTTATCACCTCGTCCGGTGCATTGTCGCCGCCGAAAGCATCTACTGCTATTCTCATAGTTTCTTCTCTCTCCTTTTTGCCGCTTGCGCTCGAGACAGCCGCT
>DEWH01000021.1:13821-70528 GCA_002363155.1 Ruminococcaceae bacterium UBA3215
CCCTTTCCAAAGACTTTTAATCGCTTCGCATTTAGACTCGGAAGTAATCAGAATCTATTACAGTGAAGCAGAAACTAACAATTTTGTTTGAAATATTGCCAACCCCACTGCATTTCTGTCTGCACCCGTCCATAGAACTACGCTCTGAAATACTGCATCAGTTTAGGGTGTCCAGCCCCCTTTTTCAAAGGGGGTTGGCGGGGGGTTGGGGGGCGGCGCCCCCTCTTAGAAACTCTCTAAAAAATCTCTCCTTGTGTCTGAACTTAATATCTGGAGCTTTCGATAATATCCGAGAGATCATTCAGCCCTCTCTGCGATATCGCCGCATAACGTTCCTGCTTGTTCTTGATATTGATATCGAGCGGCGGGAGTATTCCCATATTCGCTCCCATTGGCTGGAAATCCGCGTTTTCGGTGCTGATGTGCCTTGCAAGTGCGCCAATCATACAGGTTTCCGGCAGTGCAAGATGTGCTTGTCCGGAAAGTGAACGGCACAGATTAATTCCGGCTATGATTCCGCTTGCGGCACTCTCTGTGTACCCCTCTACGCCCGTCATCTGCCCGGCGAAGAAGATGTTCTCGCTGCCTTTGAGCATAAACCCGCTGTCGAGCAGGGCGGGGGAGTTGAGGAACGTATTCCTGTGCATTACGCCGTACCGCATGAATTCTGCGTTTTCAAGTCCGGGAATAAGACCGAAGACACGTTTCTGTTCGCCGAATTTAAGATTCGTCTGAAATCCGACGATGTTGTAAAGCGTACCCTCGCGGTTCTCTTTGCGGAGCTGTACCGCGGCATAAGGACGGTGTCCGGTTCTCGGATCGGTAAGTCCCACCGGCTTCATGCACCCGTATCTCACGCTGTCGGCACCGCGTTTTGCAAGCACCTCCACCGGCATACAGCCTTCATAGACCGTGAGATCGTCGAATTCGTGGAGAGGCGCAGTCTCCGCGGTTATCAGCGCGTTGTAGAAAGTTTCGTATTCTTCACGGCTGAACGGGCAGTTGATATAATCCGCGCCGCCCTTGTCATAGCGGGACGCGAAGAACGCCTTTGACATATCTATGCTCTCTGCGGTGACTATCGGGGCTGCTGCGTCATAAAAACTGAGCGCCTTTCCGAGTCTATTGTATATTACGTCAGCAAACGGTTCGCTCGTGAGCGGACCTGTTGCGATGACCGTGTTTTTTTCCGGGAACGCGGTGATCTCCTGCTCATAAACGGTGATGTTCGGGTGGGAGCGCAGCTTTTCCGTGATGTAGTCCGAAAAGTCCGTGCGATTCACGGCAAGCGCGCCGCCGGCTTCAACCGAAGTCTTTTCTGCCGCTTCCATGGTCAGCGAGCCGAGCAGTCTCATCTCCGCTTTTAGCATACCGGCGGCGCTGTCGGGGCGGGCAGCTTTCAGCGAGTTGCTGCATACAAGCTCCGCGAACCCGGCATAGCGGTGCGCAGGCGACATCTTTTTCGGCTTCATCTCGTAGAGATCTACATGAAGCCCGCGGTTTGCCGCAGCCCATGCCGCTTCGGAACCCGCAAGCCCGGCGCCGATAACATTAACCGTCATTTTCGCCCTTTCCGCTGTCGGCTTCCGCTTCATATCCGCAGCCTTCCTTAGCGCAGTAGAGTCTGCCTTTTCTGCCGGCTTTCTTGAAGAGGGTGCTGCCGCATTGCGGGCAGATATCGGATACCGGAGTGTCCCATGTCATAAATCCGCAGTTCTGGTAATCCTCGCAGCCGAAGAAAGGCTTGCCTTTCTTGCTCTTTCTTGCGAGCATCTTCTTCCCGCACTTCGGGCATTTTCCCTCGGTTTCGTTTACTATCTTCTTTGTATTCTTGCACTCCGGGAATCCCTCACAGCCGAGGAATTTTCCGTAAGGTCCGATCTTTATTACCATGTGCTTTCCGCACTTTTCGCAGATGATGTCGGTAGGCTCGTTTGGTACTTTTACGCGCTTGCCTTCCATATCCTGTTCGGCTTTTTCGAGGGTAGCGGCAAAGTCTCCGTAGAAGTCTTTGAGTACCTCGTACCATTCTGACTTGCCTTCCTCGACTTTATCGAGGTTTCCTTCCATCTGCGCGGTGAACTTGGTATCGACGATGTTCTCGAAATGGTCTTTGAGCAGGTCTGTAATAACGTCACCGAGCGGGGTGGGCTTGAGCTGTTTCTGCTCACGTTCGACGTAGTGTCTGTCGAGGATAGTGGTAATGGTAGGCGCATAGGTGGACGGTCTGCCGATACCGTTTTCTTCGAGGGCTTTGATAAGGCTTGCTTCTGTGTAGCGCGGAGGGGGCTGGGTGAAGTGCTGGTTGCCGAGAACAGACACAACGGAGAGCTTTTCGCCCTGTGTGAGTTTCGGGATAGCACCGCCTTCTTCGCTGTTTGAATCCGTGGTCTCCTCGTAGAGTCTTGTGAATCCGTCGAATTTTACGGTGAAGCCGGTAGTCTTGAACAGGCAGTCTCCCGCTGTGATATCTATTGCTGCGGAATCCAGCAGCGCGTTCTCCATCTGGCTTGCCATAAAACGCTCCCAGATCAGCTTGTAGAGTTTGTACTGATCGGAGGTAAGGCTCTGCTTTATCTCGTCGGGGAGTATATCTATCGTAGAAGGACGGATAGCTTCATGTGCGTCCTGTGCGTTGTTTCTGGACTTATACACACGCGGCTTTGCGGGAACATATTCGTCGCCGAACTTGGCGCGTATCATCTCTGCCGCAGCCTGCTGTGCTTCTGCGGAGATACGGAGGCTGTCGGTTCTCATATAGGTGATAAGACCGACTGCACCGCGTCCTTCAATCTCGATACCTTCGTACAGCTCCTGCGCCGTCTTCATGGTTCTTCTCGCATTGAACGAAAGTCTGCGGGAAGCTTCCTGCTGGAGAGTTGAGGTAGTGAACGGGGGAGCAGGCTGCTTCTTTCTGACGGATTTCTTTATTGCGGATACTACGAAATCCTTGTCTTTGAGGTGTTCGAGTATCTTATCGGCTTCTTCTTTTGTTTTCAGTTCGGCTTTTTTGCCGTTAATTTCGGTGAGCTTTGAGGGGAACTGCTTTCTTGATGCGCTGCCGTGGAGCTTTGCATCAACCGTCCAGTATTCCTGGCTCTCGAATGCCTTTATCTCGTTTTCGCGGTCAACTATCAGCCGTACCGCTACCGACTGAACTCTTCCTGCCGAAAGACCGCGTCTTACCTTCTTCCAGAGGAACGGGCTTAGCTTATAGCCCACGATCCGGTCAAGAATACGGCGCGCCTGCTGTGCGTTTACGAGGTCCATATCTATGCTTCTCGGCGCAGCCATACCGTTCTGAATACCGGTCTTTGTGATCTCGCTGAAAGTTACGCGTATAGGCTTATTCCCGTCAAGACCGAGGACGTGCGCAAGGTGCCACGAAATAGCTTCTCCTTCGCGGTCCGGGTCGGTTGCGAGATAGACGGTATTGGCTTTTGCGGCCTCGGCTTTGAGTTCCTTTATCAGCGCGGATTTGTCACGCTTATTCTCGTACTGCGGCTCGAAGTTGTGTTCGATGTCCACGCCGAGCTTTGACTTAGGGAGATCTCTTATGTGACCGACAGAAGCTACCACATCGTAGTTCTTGCCGAGATATTTCTTGATCGTTTTCGCCTTTGCCGGCGACTCAACTATTACTAAATCGGACAATTTTCAGACCAGCCTTTCATTTGCTCTTGTTTTTTCTGTTATTTACGATGTTTCCGCAGCGGAAACGCAGTACAGCATTCCCGAAAAGGAGGCTAAGCAGCGCTCCTATCGCGACATCGCTTAAGTAGTGAGCTCCGAGGACGATGCGTGAAAGCATCACCGCGAGCCCGTATATCAGCCCCGTTATCCGGAGCGTTGTTTCTTTGTTTTTCAGCCCGGGGAAAATCCGCGCCAGAACAGGGAAGATGTATATGCTTGACATACCCATAAGCGCGTGACCGCTCGGCAATGACTGGAAGCAGTTTATATCCATGCCGTGCATAGTCATGAGCTCTCCCGCGTTCTGTATCGGCATATACCACGGGGTGAATCCGACCCCGTCATATCCCGCGACGGTGTACCTGAACCGCGGTCTTGCGAGAAACAGTTTCAATAATCCAATGAACGATGCGCCGACGGTGATCAGCACAAGCATTCTTATCAGCAGCTCCACGAGTGAGCTGTCGTATTTGCGAGGTCCGACCGCGAACCCGACGAACATCAGCGGATACATGAACAGCATACAGAATATGAATACAAACAGCAGCGAGAACTCTGTATCCGGGAAAAACGCGCCTATGCACTCATAATGCAGGACCGCCGCCGAGCCTATCATTCCTGTCGATAAGGATAAATAAGCGCAGGCTATTTTATAGAACTGCTTCTTTTTTCCGCCGATCGTTCCGCAGACCGATGCCTGCCTTAAAAGCACTCCCGCGAAGAAGATGAACGCCGAAAAGAACACATACTGTCCGGCAACGGTGATGGTGAGGAACAGAACGTTCAGCGGCATATACAGCGCCTGCGATATTTCACGGTCAAAGAAGCTGCCGGCTGTGAGCATTGCGCATAGTACAGCGGCAAGCGCGATATCATGCTTTATTGCGGACTTACCTGACATCGTAGTAGAATTCGTCGGCGGCTTCGCGGTCTTTACCGGTGAAGATGCGTTTCGTGAGCTTCCGGTTCTTTATGAGATAAAAGTCTCCGAATTCATCGAATTTGCGGCTTGATGTCAGTATGTACGAGCGTTTAAGCGTGCCGTACTTCTGCCCTCTGCTTACGCCGAGCTTATTCAGACGCACGGCGAAGTCCATATCCTCAAGGCTCACAAGGCTTTCGTCAAAACCGCCGACCGCATCGAAATCCCGTTTATATACCCAGAACATTCCGCCGGTGAGCGCCGCCTTGTTCCTGAACATTATCGGCATAAGGTTGAGCGCGACATAAGCACCCGAGCAGATTATACCGAAAGACATCCTGTCGAACTTTGAGCGCGTTCCTCCGCCGACATACTCTCCGCTTTCAAGCATTTCCTTTATCTCACACAGCGAGTATTTGGTCATAAGGCTGTCCGCGTCCACGGTCACGATTATATCTCCCTTTGCGGCTTTCACGCCGGTGTTGCGTATGGCGGCAATGCACTTGTCGTCGTTTACGAGCACCTTCGCGCCGTATTTTTCCGCTATGTCGGTAGTCTTATCGGTGCACCTGTTTGCAACGACAATGATCTCTGCCGTGTCCGGCTCGACGTATTTTTCCGCAGATATGACCGCCTGAAGGCATTTTCCGATATATTTTTCCTCGTTATGTGCCGGGATTATCACACTGAATTTATATTCGTGCATTTTTTACCCCCCGCTCATTTCAGCTGTGTTTGGTTTTTCTCATCTCATTGCAGAATATTGCCGCTGCTGTCGCGGCATTCAGTGATTCTGCGTGTTCTATCGGAATATATATATTTCCGTCCGCCGAATTTATTACTTCCGGCGAGACGCCGTTTCCCTCATTCCCGATTATCACTGCGCAGTTTCCCGGCAGTTTTGCTTCGTCTATGCTCTGCGCGTTTTTATCCGGCATAGCCGCGTACACCGTTATCCCGCTGTTTCGCATCTCTTTTATCTTCGGGACGAGCTCCGTTACCTCGAACGGCAGCCGGAACAGGCTTCCCATAGCGCTTCTGACCACTTTCGGCGAGTATATGTCGGCGCAGCCGGGCGAGAGTATCAGCCCGTCGGTTCCCAGCGCATCGCAGGTGCGTATTATCGTTCCGATGTTTCCGCTGTCCTGAAGCCCGTCGAGAATGATGAACCTGCCGTTATCAGCATTTACCTTTCTCTCGCGCCTGCCGATCATCTCCGCGATGAAGAAGAAGCCCTGGGGGGTCTTGGTGTCGGAGATGTAGGAGCCGATGTCATCGGTTATAATGACCGGTTCAAATTCCGCGGATATCTCGGAAAATGCTTCGGGGTATTTCTTTGCGGCAGTTTCGGTCACCATTGCGGAGGTTATCGTAAGTCCGGCACGAAGTGCTTCGATGCACAGCTTTACACCCTCTATGACGAACAGTCCTTCGCGTTCACGGGTCTTTCGTTCCTTGCCGAGTTCACGGTAAAACGATACTGCGGGATTTTTTCTTGATGAAATTATCATTTGACATTACTCCCGTTATGTGGTAAAATTAGACCGGTGATTTTATGTTTACTGAATTAAGCGGTATAACCGAAGAGACCGGACTCTCCTTTGACGGGGAAAGCAGCCTTTACGGCTATATCGGAAAATACGGGACAGTCGTTTCCGACATTCTCGGAAACGGCATCTACCGTGTCGATATGTTCTTCTCTGCCGGCGATGCGCCGGAGCTTCGCTCCGAGCGGAAGGCTGCTGTGACAGAGCTTGTGAACTCGCTTGCGGAGAGCTTACCAAAAAACACTGTTATGTCGCAGTCCTGCGAGGACGGTTATGTGCGTGTCGATCTCGACAGGTACAGTCTTCTGCAGGAAAACGTAGTTTATCTTACAGAGTTCTTGGATAAGCTTGCCGACGGTCTTGGTGATATAATGCCGGAAGGAGCTGATTACAAGCTTCTTTATGACATAGCGCCCCAGCCGGCCGAAAAGATTCCCGACGGTGCAGTGCGTGTAAGGCTCGGCTTTGACGGGCGAAGTGTTCTCGGTATTCTCGGAGCGCTCATCGGAGCTGCGGCAATGGTGGTTATTGCGGTGCTTACGGTCAATGCCGATCTCGAGATCAGCACATTCGAGCTGAAGTTCGAGGTATCGACGTACATACTGTCCGCTGTGACCGCTGCTGTCATCTTTGCGGACTATCGCTTCATTGCACGCAAGCTTGATGCCTGCGGGGTGATATCCTGCCCGGTGCTTACACTGGGTGCGGTGGTGCTGTCGGGGCTTGGAGCGGGAGTACGAGCCTGTGCGAAGTTCGCTGAGGTATCGTTCATGGACGCTCTGCGCGGGTTCCCGGATTATCTTGCCCGGTATGAAGCGGTAGGAAGCTTCATGTTCGGCTATATCACGCGGGGTCTGATACTTGCGGTGGTTGCCTGTATCGGCATCTGCATCTTCTATTTCAGCCGCCACCCGGAAGAGACTGTGCGTTCGGAGCGCATAGCCGCGAACGACGAAAATCCGTTCGGAAAGCGTTCCGGGAGAGACTGAAAACGATTTTCACAACACCTTAATAATGCGAAAATATCACGCCCGCGCGAGTCGGACGTGATATATTTTTTGTTCTTAGAGGGCAGCCTTTGCCTTTTCGCAGAGAGCTGTGAAGCCTGCCGCATCGCTGATAGCGATCTCGGAGAGCATCTTGCGGTTGAGCATGATGCCTGCCTTCTTGAGACCGTTGATGAATGTGGAGTAGTTCATTCCGTTGAGCTTGCATGCAGCGGAGATTCTTGCGATCCAGAGCTTTCTGAAATCTCTCTTCTTGAGGCGTCTGCTGATGTAAGCGTACTGACCGCTCTTCCATACGGCTTCCTTGGCGGTTTTGAAGAGCCTGCTCTTGCCGCCCCAGTAGCCCTTAGCGAGCTTTAAGGTCTTATTTCTTCTTTTGCGTGTGGCTAAAGCGCCTTTGATTCGTGCCATTGTTTAATCCTCCTGTTCTTTCTCTCTCACTTTGCGTAAGGCATGAGTGCTCTTACTTCTGCCATGTTGGTGCTGTCGGCATATCCGGCTGCACGGTTTACTCTCTTACGCTTTGTAGCCTTCTGTGTGAGTCTGTGACGGCGGTTTGTACGCTGGTACTTGATTTTTCCGGTTGCTGTAAACTTAAAGCGCTTCTTGGCACCGCTGTGAGTCTTGATCTTGTTCTTTGCCATTTTAGTTTCCTCCTTTTATTTACTGCTCGTCGGGAGCATTCCCGTCGGCGTTCTTTGCTTTTTTCGGTGCAGTCTGCTGTTTGGGCGAAATTACTATCATATAGTTCTTGCCTTCGAGCACTGCTGCTTTTTCTGTACTTCCGTATTCAGCGCAGGCTTCCACGAATTTTTTCATCAGATCCTCGCCGAGGTTCATGTGGGTAAGCTCTCTTGCACGTCTGAAACGAACGCGAAGCTTAACCTTATCGCCGTTTTTCAGAAATTTCACAGCCTGGTTGACCTTGGTGTTGAAATCGTTGGTGTCGATATTGAGCGACATCTGTATCTCTTTGAGTTCAGCCTGCTTCTGGTTCTTGCGGGCTTCTTTCTCACGTTTTGCCTGCTCAAAGCGGTACTTTCCGTAGTTCATTATACGGCACACGGGCGGATTGCCCTGAGGCGCGATGAGAACGAGGTCAAGATCGGCTTCCTCTGCTTTTTTGAGCGCGTCTGCCGACGACATTACTCCGAGCTGTTCTCCGTCTGCTCCGATTACTCTGACTTCCTTTTCGCGTATCTCATCGTTGATGAGAAGATCCTTTTTGCTGATGGTGTACACTCCCTTTCAAAAGCATTCAAAAACAAAAGCGCAGGGTCACCCTGCGCTTACAAAATCCTAAATTATGCCGCACGCGGCTTTATATGGGATCTTATAAACAACCGCGCCTGACTGCGACATCTGCGCCGGCGGGTGAGAACCGTTCTGCTTTTTGTTTATAATACTTTGCTATTATACAACACAATTATCGTTTTGTCAATAGTTTCCGAAAATTTTTTTCAGTTTTCTGTTTTCTTTGCGGTGTAGGTGCGTCTGCCTGCGACCTTGCCTTCCGCTACGAGGCTGAGATACTTCTCATACTGCGCGTCAAGCTCCTCTCCGAGCGATGCAAGCCCTTCCGCGTCGGCAGGAGATGTGCATACTTCCTCGCTCTCCGAAAGCTCGAAGCACTTCATTCCGTACCACACACGGGCTCTGAGGCTGCCTTCGTCCGGCTTTATGCGGAAATTGAAGGTGTTTTCGCTTCCTGTGAAGGTATTGCCCTCTGTGAACAGGGAAACATCGGGTATATCGAAATATCTTGATATCGACTTCTTGTGTCCTGCCGCCATTTCTGCTCCTTATAAAACATACGGTACAGATCGCTCCGTACCGTATCGTGATCGGTTGTGTTTGCTTATTATTCTGCCGCTGCGGCAGTTTCGGCTGTTGTCTCTGCGGGAGCAGCTTCTGTGGCTGCGGTATCTTCGACAGTGGCAACATCTACCATATCCGCTGCTTCTGTGTCAAAGGCGGCGCCCACATCAGGATTGCTTGTTGATGCGGTGTTTCCGCTCCAGTAAACGGTTATGAGGTTTACTGCGATAGCAACGACGAACAGTATAACAGCTGCGATCTTTGTAGCTCTTGCAAGCTTTGCTTCCTTTGTTCTTCCGCTGTTCTTCTGGAAGTAGTTATCGGAGCTTCCGCCGGAGATAACGTTCGACATTCCCTGCTTGGACTCCTGCATGAGCACTACTGCTATTATGAACACACATGAAAGTATGAGAAGTATTGCAAATATTATTTCTATGACACTCATTTTTTATTCCTCCGTCGGGTGATTTATCCTTTATTTCCGTATTTTTTCATAACATACGCTATATTATAGCACACTTTAAAAATAAATGCAAGACTTTTTTGAAATTTTTTCGGAAGTCCGTTTTGTCAGATCTCTTCGTAGTTCCCGAGGAACCGGTAATACTTCATCTGTGATTCAAGCCCGATCAGCAGCTTTGCCACGGACTCGTCCATTACAGAGCCGATAAAATCGAGGAAGAAGATGAAGTCGAATGCGTCGTCCTTGAGGTACGCGAGTGAATCCGGTATCGGCTTGCTCTCTATGCGGCACAGGTTCAGTCCGCAGTATGCGAACCTTGTCAGTATCCTGTAAAGGCTGCCGGCTGTATGGGGGACGGTAAGGCACAGCGAAACGACGGAAGCCTTGTTGGGTATCTGGAGATTCTTCGAGATCATAATGAATCTCGTGTAGTTGTCCTTGATATCGGTTATGTCAACGGCTACCGGCTCAAGTCCGAAGAGCCTCGCGCAGGACTCGGAGCATACTGCCGCAACAGTCATATCGTCGGATGCGGCAACAGCTTCCGCAGCTTTGGCGGTAGAGCTTGCTTCTTCAAACGCGAACTTTCCTTCTTCGAGGAACTTCGAGCACTGCTTCAGCGCCATTTCGTGGGAGGTTACCACCTTTATATCCGTGAGCTTTGCGCCCTTCTTTGCCGCAAGGACGTGGTTTATGCGGATCTTGGTGCTGCGGCAGATGTAGAAATCGTGTTTGAGCATAAGACCGTAAGTTGCGCCGACATCACCGGCGGTTGAATTCTCTATCGGCAGTACGCCGTAATCTATCTCGCCCTTTTCGACTGCTTCAAATACCTCTGAAAAATCACGGAAATATGTGATCCGGCACTTCTTTCCGCAGAATTTCTCGCAGGCATCGGCTGTATAGCTGCCTTTTGTGACAGCGCCGACGGTGGGAAATTTAGTCTCCGGAGTGATGACGAACGGCTTTATGCCGGTAAGGAGCTGCTGCTGACGGCACTTGGATATATCCATGAGAGTCGTGAAGAACAGGCCGACACCGTCGGTCATATCCGGTGAAACGAGCTCCTCGGCGCGCCTTATGACTTCTTCCTCGCGTCCGCTCTGAAGGATCTCCATGTTGTGCTGTCTCTTGTATTCCGCTACCTCGCACGCTACCTTTGCTCTTTTCTCAAAGAGCCTTGCCATTTCATCGTCTATCTTGTCTATCTCGTCTCTCAGTTCTTTAAGTTCCATACATCAAGTTCCTTATCTGTCGTCTTCGCCGGAGATCACTTCTTCCGTATCGTTGTCGTCCTCTTCATCTGTCAGCGGCAGTTCGCCTTCCGGAACGGAAAGCTCTTCGGCAGTCGGTTTTACCGCGTAGTAAACCGTGATGCCCTCGTTTTCGGAGATATATACCCGGTCTCCGATCTCCTTGCTGCAGCGGACGACGTAACCTTGCTTGACCTCATTGGTCTCCTCGGGTACGGTCTCGTATCTTACTCCGAGAGTGGTGAGCTTTGCGGTGTAATCGCTGAGCTTCATTCCGACATAGTCCGGCAGGTAGGTGAATGCCGCACCCTTGCTGACCTTAATATGGACTGTGGTGCCGGAAGTTACCTGAGTATTTTCTGCGATATCCTGCTCCATTATGATACCCTCGGCGAACTCGTCGCTGTACTCTTCTTCCGCCTCGAAATCGAGCATCGAGTATCTGGTTTTGAGCGTATTGTTGAAGAAGCGTCCGACGAAATTCGGCATCATAAGTCTTTCGCCTGCGCTTATTGTCTCGGCAGGCTTCGTGGGCTCTGTTTCCGCGGGTTCGGTCTCGATGATATCCGGCTCTTCTTCCATTTCCGGAGCTTTCGCAGCCGTAGTTTTTGCGGTAACGGCGCTTTCCTTTGCGTTCTGTGCCTCGTTTGAGAAGTAGATTATTGCTATAACGAGGGCGGCTACCATTGCAAAGAATATGATGAGACCTGCTGCCGTGCCGATATTTGCACTGCTCTTTTTCTTCTGCTGTTTCTTTTTCTTTGCGGCAGCGGCGCGTCTTTCCTCTATTTCGTCAACATCGAACCTAACGTTTACTCTTGGTGTGAACGAACCTTCCTCCTCCGGCTCGGCAGCGGGCGGTTCTTCTTTAGGCGCATCATAAAGCCGTGCTTTCAGCGCCGGTATATCGTGTATTCTTTCTTCGTGCGTTACAGCCATACCTGCCGCGATAGCGTCGGAAACGTATTCCGGGATATCTTCGTTTACCGAAAACACTGTCGGGAGCGTATCATTCTGCTTTCTGTCCTGCGCGGGAACGGGGTCTTTTCCGGTAAGGGCGCGGTAAAGCACTGCGCTTATCCCGTAAACGTCGGTCCAGCTGCCCTGTCTTTCGGAGAGATCGTACTGCTCTCCGGCGGCATAGCCGTCATAGATCTCGCAGGAAAGTTCCGAATCCGCGGTCCGTGCGGAGCTTATCTCCACCGAAGTAAGCACGGGAGTCCCGTCTTTTCGTATGAGTATCGTTTCGGGGCTTAATCCTCTGTGGATTATGCCTTTCTCGTTTATTGCGGAGAGCGTATCGAGCAGGACAGGGAAGAGTCTTGAAGCTTCACCCCATGTAAGCTTTCCGCCGCGCTCGGTGAGGTAGTCGGCAAGAGTTTCTCCCTCTGCGTGCTCTGTTACAACATAGCCAGTGCCGTTTGCTGCGAAGATGCTGGATATTTTCATTATGCAGCTGTTTTCCGGCTCGTTCATAAGGGTCTTGTTAAGATCCGCGTATTCGGAGAGATATGACTTGAACAGCGGAAGCGAGCCGTCTTTCACCTCTACCGTCTCGCCGTCATCGGCTCTTGTGCAGAGCGTATCCGGCATAAACTCCCTTATTTCGACAGTTTTTTCGTCCTTGGTGTCATAAGCAAGATAAACCGCGCTGTCTCCGCCTTTTGATATCAGCTTTCCTATAACATATCTGTCGCCGAGGAATGTTCTCGGTGCGAGACAGTCGGCGGGATACGCGTCATTGTCGATATATCCGCAGACTTCGCAGGGTCCGCTGTAACGCTTCACGTTCATGCAGCCCATGCAGCGTTCGATCTCTTTTTTCATATATTACCTCCACCGCCCTGATTTCTATATACGGGCGGTCTATATAAGTATTTCAAATTTTATCCCGGTTAGCTTCCGGGCAATGCGGTTAGCCCATTTTTCCGGGTAGAAGCTGTAATATGATATCCCTTTTCGTGAGCGCCGCTTCACGAAGTACGGCATCATGCACCATACCGCAGACGGCAGTGCTATCACGGGAAGATAGAACACGCCGAGTATCAGCGACTGTACGGTATGCCCGTACTCGTGGGCGCACAGCTCTCTGCGCGCTTCCGGGGAAGCCTGTTCCGACACGAAGATGAACATTCCGAGTGAAAGGCTCTCGCCGCGCCGCCAGAGTGTTCCGACAGCTCCTCTGTATATGAAGTGCTCACGTCCTGCAAGAACAAGGAAGACTGCCGCTCCCGCAAGGGTCTGGAGCAGTCCCCAGCTGCACTGGAGCACTGTATATGCTATTCTTTTTGATAATGGCATCATATATAGATTATTTTACACTTTTGACCGCTCAATGTCAATTGTAGGTATGCACAAAACCTTGACATTACGGACGGGGAGTGATACAATAATATGACCAATATAATGAATAGTGAATGATCGAGGTGTCTGCCTGCGGCAGACGAATGATCTGAAAAGGAATGGTGAAGCGATGCTGTTCGGAAAGAAGAAGCCGGCGGGAATGGACATAAAAAGTCTGCGGGCGCTCGACAAAAAGCCCGTGAAATACGTCACCGAGCGTGACAGCGAGACATTCCGGGAGATAAAGCTGGGTGAAGCGGGCGCGATAAATGTCGGCGACACCGAATTCACAATAGTCTGCGGCGGTGTGAATGTTATCCGCTGTACCCTGAATGAGGTCAGCGCGGCGGAGCTTATGAACAAATCCGGACTAACAGTCAAGGGTTATGACCTCGATTCCGGCAGGCAGAAGAGCATCATCGCCTACTACAGCGACGGAGTTGTGCGCGCAGATGCCGGAAGAAGATGACCTCCGGAGTTTCGTATGCCGCTTTTCCTGTGATTTTCCCATAAACCGACATTTTATACTGACGGTTATGCACGATATATGTTGATTATCCCCGCAAAATGACCCGAAAGCGCATTTTGCGGGGATTTTTTTGTCTGGAAATATATGTATGAGTGTGTTATTATCAGAAAAAAGAAGTAAAATATCCGGAGGTATAAAAATGGCATTTTTTCAGAAAGCATCTCATGATATAAACGTGGAAAACCCTGTAAACAAAGTGGTGGAGCTTCCGGTGAGCTCGATAGTTCCGAACCCCGCACAGCCCCGTGTTATCTTCGACGACTATGAGCTGTCCCGGCTTGCGGTGAGCATACAGCAGAACGGTATCCTCCAGCCCCTTACTGTCCGCCGTCTCGACAACAGCCTGAACTACGAGCTTATAGCCGGAGAACGCCGGCTTCGGGCGTGCAAGCTTCTCAATATGAGCTATGTGCCGTGCATTATTATAACCGCGTCGGTAAAGGACAGCGCTGTGCTTGCAGTGCTTGAGAACCTTCAGCGTGCAGATCTCAGCTTTATGGAAGAAGCCTATGCGATCAAGAATCTGATAGATTACTACGGTCTTACTCAGGAGGAGACCGCAGCACGTCTCGGAACGGCGCAGTCAACTATCGCCAACAAGCTTCGTCTGCTTAAACTTACGGACGACGAAAAGGCGCTGGTCGTGCAGTACAAGCTTACCGAGCGCCAGGCGCGTGCGCTTCTTCGTCTTGATTCGTCAAGGCGCCCGGATGCTATACATTACATCGGAACAAATCAGCTCAATACCGCACAGGCAGATGCGTATATAGACTCTCTCGTCAAGGGCAGACCGCAGAAGCCGAAAGTGCATCGGCGCTGGAACTTCCGCGCAGTGAATCTGTACATCAATACGTTCAACAAGACCATTGACGCAATGAAGGAAGCCGGGATAAACTGCGAGACCGTCAAGAACCGCACCGACGATTTCGTGGAGTACGTCGTCAAGATCCCGCTCAAACAGAGCAATTGATCCGCACTGAACGATATATGACAGCAAACACTCTCTGCAAATGCAGGGAGTGTTTGACATTTACAGAATAATATGGTATAATGCAGAAAGTAATATGGATAACTACGCGAATCGCGGTTTAAGGGGATAAAATGCACGAAAGCGACAGCATCACAAGGATAAAGGGAGTAGGCGAAAAGCGCGCGGAGCTTTACCGCTCGATAGGCATTGAGACCGTCGGGGATATGCTCCGCTATTTCCCGCGCGATTATACCGATTACAGCCTTCCGGTGCCTATGAACGAGCTTCAGCCGGAGGATACCGCAGTTTTCGCCGGGACTGTCATCAAAAAGCTCAGACCGTATCTTTCCCCTCGCTATTCTATCTTCCGGCTCACAGTCAGCGACGGCACAGATACCGTCCTTATCGCATTTTTCAACAGCAAATACAGCTTCGACAGCCTTGAGGAAGGGCAGGACTACATCTTCTGCGGGAAAATAAAGGGAACGATACTTGCCAAAGAATGCACGTCACCGACATTTATAAAATCCGGCAACAGGAATATGCTTGTGCCAAAATATCACCTTACCGGCGGGCTCAGCGCGAATATCATATCAAACTGCGTAAAGACGGCGCTTGCGTTCTGCAGTATCAGCGATCCGCTTCCGGAAAACATTCGTGAGGAGCACAGCCTTATGGACTATAAGACCGCTCTCGAAAACGTGCATTTCCCGGTCAGCCGAGATACTCTCGGTGAAGCACGCAGGAGGCTCGGTTTTGAGGAGCTTCTCACCCTCCAGCTTGGTCTCCGGCTTATGAAGAACCGCAGCAAGCGCGTAACTCCGGTTGTAATGGAGGACGCTGATCTCGGAGATTTCTTCGGAAGTCTGAAATTCACTCCTACCGGAGCGCAGACCCGTTCTATAAACGAGTGCATCGAGGATATGAAGAGCGGTTCTCCCATGAACAGGCTGCTTCAGGGAGATGTGGGAAGCGGAAAGACACTGGTTGCAGCGGCACTCTGCTGTTTTGCGGCGAAAAACGGCTGCCAGTCCGCACTCATGGCTCCGACAGAGATACTCGCAAAGCAGCATTACGAAACGCTTTCTTCGTTTCTCTCGCCCCTCGGCATAAAAGTTGTTCTTCTTACCGGAAGCACAGTAAAAAAGCCGGTTTATGCCGCACTCGAAAGCGGAGAAGCGGACGTTGCGGTCGGCACTCATGCGCTCATACAGTCTGCGGTGACATTCCGTTCGCTTGGACTTGTGATTACCGATGAACAGCACCGTTTCGGCGTTCGTCAGCGCACTGTGCTTTCTTCAAAGGGAATGTCTCCGCATACGCTGGTCATGTCCGCAACTCCGATCCCACGAACTCTTGCATTTGCAGTCTATGGTGATCTTGACGTATCGGTGCTGGACGAGATGCCGAAAGGGCGGATACCGATAAAGACCTACGGGGTGGATTCGAGCTACAGAGAACGCATTTTCCGCTTTATCAGAAAATACATTGCAAACGGCTTCCAGGCTTATATTGTCTGCCCGTTTGTGGAAAAAAGCGAGACCATGACCGACAAAGCCTCTGCCGAGGAATATTTTGAGTCGCTTAAACAGACATGGTTCTCGGATATACCTGTCGGACTGCTGCACGGAAAAATGAAGCAGACGGCAAAAGACGATACAATGGCAAGATTCAAGAGCGGTGAGATAAAGCTGCTTATTGCAACAACGGTCATCGAAGTCGGGATAGATGTTCCGAACGCTGTCATTATGGTGATCGAGAATGCCGAACAGTTCGGTCTTTCGCAGCTGCACCAGCTCCGCGGGCGTGTCGGACGCGGCTCCGAGCAGTCGCACTGCATTCTCATAACCGACAGCAAGTCAGAATACACAAAAGCCCGCGTTGATACTATGGTGCGCACGTCGGACGGATTTGAGATCGCGAATGAAGATCTGAAACTACGGGGACCCGGTAACTTTTTCGGTGCCGCTCAGCACGGACTTCCGGAGCTTAAAATTGCCGATATTACAGCAGATACGATGCTTCTCCACGAGACTGAGCGGGTCGCGGGAGCGCTGCTTTCGGAAGATCCGAAGCTCTCTTCGCCGGAAAATGCCGGGATACGCCGGCTTGTGCAGAACCTCTTCCGCGAACGGGAGACTTTCGGTGTAAATTAAATTGCGTTCAGCCGATGCGGCAGATCTCTGCTGTACCTGCTGCCTTCGGCTGATGGGGCTCTGCCCCAAGCCCCGCTGGCCGCTCCGCGCCAGACCAGGCCAAGGTTTCACCTTGGATCCATGGGTGCCTTTATCGAAAGACTTTTTAAGAGAGTTTTTGAGAAGGGGCTCTGCCCCTGTGACCCCGCAATCCCCCTTTAAAAAAGTGGTCTTGACCCCCTAAACTGATGCAGTATTTCAGAGTGTACAGCTATGGGCGGGTGAGGATTGAAACGCAGTGGGGCTGGCGGTATATCCATTTGTACTGACAAATAGGATTGCTTTAAAAGGTTCAGATCACTTCGGAGTTTAAATGCGAAGCGATCAAAGTTTTTTGGAAAGGGGTTTGGGGAATAACCTTTTCACCGCAGGAAGCGGTGCAGAAGTTTTCCAAAGGCGCGCAAGGACGCGCGCCATAAGAAAAACTTCGATTCACGAAAAGGTTTTCCCCAAGTCTCGAGCGCCGTGCGCGACCCTCTCAAGCGCAAGCGGCACTCTTACTCTGAAAAGGAGAAAACACTATGATATACAGGCTTACGGCGCCGTGTCATTTCGGGCTTGAGAAGACGCTGGCATTTGAGATAAAGCGTGCAGGCGGGGAAGATGTGGCTGTGAAAGACGGACGCGTGGATTTCGCGGGTGATGAGAAAGTCATCGCTAAAGCAAATATCACCTGCTCCGTAGCAGAGAGAATAGGGATAGTGCTGGCAAGCTTTACCGCTAAAACGTTCGACGATGTGTTTGAGCACTGCAAGAAAATACCGATAGAGCAGTTCGCAGGCAGGGACGACAAGATCCACATCGTCAAAGGTCATTCCCTCAGCTCAAAGCTTACAAGTATTCCCGCTCTCCAGCGTACCATCAAGAAAGCTCTTGTGATACGCATGCAGGAGAAATATCATATCGGCACTCTGCCGGAAAGCGGTGCCGTGTTCCCGGTTCATTTTCTCCTTATGAAAGACGAGATGACTGTGACACTCGATACTTCCGGCGCGGGTCTTCATAAACGCGGCTATCGGGCATTCTCCAATGCCGCTCCCATAAAAGAAACGCTTGCTGCGGGGATAGTCGATCTCGCAAGAGTAAGAGGCTCCGATATCGTATGCGACCCGTTCTGCGGAAGCGGTACTATCCTTGTTGAGTCCGCGCTTAAAGCTGCAAATATCGCGCCCTGTATGAACCGCACTTTTGCTGCGATGAACTGGGGCTGTATAGATAAAAACATCTGGAACGATGCGTTCAGCGAGGCAAAAGCGGCTGTGCGCTCCGACTGCGGCTTCAGCGCTTATGGGTACGATATAGACCCGGAGGCAGTGAAGCTGACGGAAGAAAATGCGCGTAAAGCCGGAGTTTCCGGGTATATCCGGGTGAGCAGGCGTGATATAAAAGACTTTCATTATCCTGCGGACAGCGTGAAGATAATAACAAATCCGCCGTACGCCGAGCGTATGGGTGAACTTGAGGAAGCAAGAGAAATATACCGTACAATGGGACAGGTGCTCCTGCCGCGCGGTGACAGCGGGATATTCGTTATAACATCTATTGAGGATTTCGAGGAACTGTTCGGCGAGAAAGCCGACAAGAACCGCAAGCTGTACAACGGCATGATCATGTGCAGGCTGTACAGCTACACAAAGTAATATGCACTTCGCTGATGCCAAAAGCATTCTGACCGCAAACAGCGGAATGAACGGAATGAACATATACCGCGGCTGTACACACGGCTGTATCTACTGCGACAGCAGAAGCACCTGCTACCGCTTTACCCACAGGTTTGAAGATGTCGAGGTGAAGCGCAATGCACCGGAGCTGCTCGAAAGAGAACTGCGTTCAAAGAGAAAGGTCTGCATGATCGGCACGGGCGCTATGTCCGACCCCTATATGCACTGCGAAAAAGAGCTTCTGCTCACGAGAAAATGCGCGGAAGTGATACTGAAGCACGGGTTCGGTTTCGCTGTGCAGACCAAATCGGACCTCATCATGCGGGATATTGACCTGCTCGATGAGATAAACCGCACCGCAAAGTGCGTGGTGCAGATGACGCTGACCGTGTATGATGACAGGTTGTGCAGTATGATTGAACCGAATGTCTGCAATACCCGGCGGCGGTTAGAAGTGCTGAATGCAATGCGGGAGCGCGGTATTCCGACTGTAGTCTGGCTGACACCCATACTTCCGTTCATTGACGATACGGAGGAGAATATCTCCGCAATACTGCGGGAATGCGCCGGAGCCGGCGTTAAGGGCATTATCGCGTTCGGTATGGGCGTAACGCTCCGCGAGGGCGACAGGGAATATTTCTACGCCGCTCTCGATAAGCATTTCCCGGGGCTGAAAGAGCGCTATATCCGTACATACGGAGATGCCTACGACATACAAAGCCCGGACTCGGCACGGCTTATGCGCTTATTCAACGATTTCTGCGAAGAGCATGATATAATGTACACACCGAAGAGCTGCTTCACTTATATGAACACGCTTCCGGACAGGAATGAGCAGCTTTCCTTTTTCTGAGGTGATTATGATAAAAGACAAAGAATACGATGTTCTCGTTGTAGGAGCGGGACCCGCCGGAATGTTCGCGGCAGTCACCGCAGCGCAGAACGGCGCTGTTACCGCTGTCGCGGAGCGCAACGACAAGGTGGGCAGGAAGCTGGCGATAACAGGGAAGGGGCGCTGCAACGTCACAAATAACTGCGACGTTGAGACGGTGATGAAGAATCTGCCGAAAAACCCGAAATTTATGTACAGTGCGCTGAATGCCTGCACTCCCGCGGATATTATGGAATTCTTCGAGGGCGAGGGCATTCCGCTCAAGACCGAGCGCGGGAACAGGGTATTTCCCGTTTCCGACAAGGCTTACGATATAGTTGACGCGCTTTACGGCAAAATGAAAAAGCTGGGCGTAAAGCTGATAAATACCCGTGTAACGGAAGTCTGTGCCGAAAACGGCAGAGTGACCGGTGTACAGACGGAAAGCGGTTTCATTGCCGCAAAGAACGTGATAATCGCTACCGGCGGTATGTCATATCCCGGAACAGGCTCCACCGGGGACGGCTACGGGTTCGCAGAAGCACTCGGACATACGGTGACGGAGATACAGCCTTCGCTCGTGCCTTTCGAGACGCTTGAGGACTGTTCCGGTGCCGCAGGGTTGAGCCTGAAAAACGTAACGCTTTCGGTGTACGAATCCGGGAAGAAGAAGCCTGTGTTTAAGGAGCAGGGCGAGATGCTGTTCACGCATACCGGTATTTCCGGTCCGCTCGTGCTGAGTGCAAGCTCGGTGACCGGAAAGATATCTGAAGGCAGATATACTGCGTATATAGATTTCAAGCCGGCGCTTGACATGGAAACGCTCGACAGCCGTGTGATGCGCGACTTCGATGAGCGGAAGAACGTGAAGCTTGCAAATGCGCTGCGAAAGCTGCTGCCGGAATCCGCTATACCGCTGGTGCTTGATGCTTCCGGCGCAGACGGCGAAAAGCAGTGCAATTCCGTAACAAGGGCGGAGCGCGAGGCACTTGTCACGGCGCTGAAAGCGCTGCCGCTGCATATAACGTCATACCGTCCGATTGCCGAGGCGATAATCACCGACGGCGGTGTATCCGTTAAGGAGATAGATCCGAAAACAATGGGCTCGAAGCTTATCGGGGGACTGTACTTCGCAGGCGAGATAATAGATGTGACAGGATTCACCGGCGGATTTAATTTACAGACTGCGTTTGCCTCCGGAAGAGCAGCAGGGAAAGCCTGCGCTGACCGGGTCAAAGAAACAGAGGGAGTATAAATGGAAGTTATTTATTACGATGTGCTGTTTGCGTTGTCACTTGTGCTGACGCTCATTTATGCGGTAATATGGCACAAACATTTTGATGTGCATTTCACGCTGATGTTCATTACAATACCGATAGCAAACCTCGGGTACGTTTTTCTCATCAGATCGCAGTCGCTTGAAAGTGCAATCATATCAAACAACATCATATATTTGGGCGGCTGCTATCTGATGCTGTTCATAATGCTGAGCGTGCTCAGTATGTGCAGGATAAAGATGTTGCGGTCGGTCACGGTCGGACTGATGATATTCACTACACTGGTTTATCTGTCCGTTATCACTTCCGGGGAACTGCCGCTGTTCTATGAGAGTATTTCCTACTCCAATGAGAACGGGATCCCGCATCTGGAAAAGGAATACGGAGTAATGCACACCGTGTTCTATATAATGGTGCTGCTGTACTTTATGATGAGTATCGCCGCGATCGTTTACAGCTATTTCAAGAAGAAGGACGTTTCCCGAAAGATAATCTTTCTTATGCTGCTGTCGGAGTTTGTCGGCATTATGAGCTATTTCGGCGGAAAAAACGTTTTTGGAACTATCGAGCTTGTCCCGCTGTCCTATGTAATGGCACAGGTGATGTATCTTATGATCGCTGACCGCGTATGCCTTTATGACATTACCGATTCCGCGGCGGACTCGCTTGTGGAGACAGGCAATACCGGATTTATCTCGTTCGATTTCAGATTCAACTATCTCGGAAGCAACGGCACCGCAAAGAAGATATTCCCCGAAATAAACGAGCTTACGGTTGACCGCACCATAATGGGAAAGCTGAGTGTTTCGGAGACGTTCCTGAAATGGCTGAACGATTTCAGCCGTGACAATTCAAAAAACAAGGTATATTATAAGAGCGGGGAAGAGATATACTGTATAGATATCAACTTCCTTTACGACGGAAAGCGAAGACGCGGATATCAGTTCTTTATTACCGATGATACCAAGAACCAGCAGTATATCGCGCTTATCGACTCGTATAACTCCGATCTCCGTGAGGAAGTAAAGCAGAAGACCGCGCATATAGTGGAGATGCACGACAAGCTTATCCTCGGAATGGCGGCTATGGTTGAAAGCCGTGACAATTCCACCGGCGGTCATATCAGAAGAACCAGTGATGTTGTCAAGATACTTGTGGACGAGATGATGAAGGAGAACAAGCTCGGTCTTTCAGAGGAGTTCTGCCGTGATATCATCAAAGCCGCACCTATGCATGACCTCGGAAAGATAGCGGTAGATGACGCTATACTGCGCAAGCCCGGACGCTTTACGGATGAGGAATTCGAGAAGATGAAGGCTCATGCGGCGGAGGGTGCGAAGATAGTACATACTATCCTTGAAGGCACCGACGATATGAATTTCCATATCATCGCCGAGAATGTTGCACACTATCACCATGAGCGCTGGGACGGCTCCGGCTATCCGGAAGGGCTTAAGGGTGAGGAAATACCGCTTGAAGCGCGTATAATGGCTATTGCAGACGTCTATGATGCGCTTGTCAGCAAGCGTGTGTACAAAGAAAAAATGTCCTACGAGAAAGCAAACGAGATCATTATGGACGGTATGGGAAAACACTTTGACAAGAGCCTTGAACCGTATTATGTCAGTGTACGCCCGCTTCTCGAAGCTTATTATGACAAGCAGGAATAATAAATTTAACTTTAGATAAGTGCGGCGCTTATATAGAAGTTTTACGCCATAGTATTTCCGATATCGGGTCAGGAGTACTATGGCGTTTCTGTTGACATAGCAGTAATACTGTGCTATAATGAATGCGAATTAAACCCGGATCAGCATCGAGAGGAACTGTAAAAATGATATTGTCAGATAAAACGATCATAAAAATGCTTGATGAAAGCTCTTTGATAATCAAGCCTATCATAAAAGAACAAATTCAACCTGCAAGTGTAGATATACGTTTAGGTGACACATTCAGCGTTGTTGATGATACTCCGTCGGGAATTATTACTCTTGACAGTAAGATAAACTATAAAACCATTAAAACTGATACTTACTTGATTTTACCGGGACAATTCGTTTTAGCAACAACGATGGAATATTTTGAACTGCCTGATAATCTGACGGCTTTTGTTGAAGGCAGAAGCTCCCTTGGAAGAATGGGATTGTTTATTCAAAATGCCGGGTGGGTTGATCCCGGATTCAAAGGCGAGATAACATTAGAGCTATATAATGCCAATAGATGCGCCATAGAACTTAAGTGCGGACGCAGAGTAGGTCAGCTGGTGTTTGCTGCAATGGATGATCATGCACTAAATCCGTATAATGGAAAGTATCAGGGACAAACTGGTGCAACAGGCTCAAAGGTATTTATGGATCCTGATAAAACCTGATTTTTAGCACCAAACTATTTTCAGCCCCTATCCGATCAAAGCAGCTGTTCTGCACATAGCTGAGGGTCAGGGCGTGAGAGCGAGCTTTTTCACTTTGTGCAGGATTACTTCCCTGCAAATTATGATCTATTTTGACGGGTAAAACTTTATTGCCCCTGAGTGCGCAACACTCGGGGGCAAAACTTCTATATGGGTATCGTTCAAATGTTCTGAGCATTTTGCATAAACCGGAGAATTGTGATACGGGCTGTCTGTGCCGAACGCTTTAGATATTACTCCGGACAGCGAGGCAGAAAAATACCGTATAGCAGATAACTGCCATACGGTTTGTCAGCGCGGACACCGCGCCTGTCTATGCCGAACGCTTTGGATTTTAGCAAGACTTGTGTGATACGACACAAAAAACCGCCCACAGATGAAACTGTAGGCGGTTTGTCAGCGCGGACTCCGCGCCTGGAGCGGATAACGGGAATCGAACCCGCCTCGTCGGCTTGGGAAGCCGGCGTTCTACCAATAAACTATATCCGCATTGAATATATTCTATCATCTTTTCCGGATTTTGTCAACACCGTTTTTGAAAAAATACTGCAAAGCTTGTCGGATAAGATGCTTTGATGTAATATGAAAATTAAAAATGAATAGTGAATAATGAATAATGAATAGTACACCAAAAATAATAGCACACGCTTGGCGTGTGCTATTATTTTTGGTGGAAGCGGGTGGATTCGGACCACCGAAGCAAAGATGCAACAGATTTACAGTCTGCCCCCTTTGGCCACTCGGGAACGCTTCCTCATATAAAGTTTCCGTTACCGGAAACATTCCTGCCTTCCGGCAGTGCAAAATATATCAAAAATGCGGTTCCCCGCATAATGACATTATTTTGTGTGCAAATGCACTGGAGCTGGTGGACGGACTCGAACCCCCGACCTGCTGATTACAAATCAGCTGCTCTACCAACTGAGCTACACCAGCATCTGACACCGGACATACCCGACGTCCAAACTGCTTGATTATTATAGCACGGTTATCACGGTTTGTCAAGTGTTTTTTGAAAATTTTTAAATTTTTTTGCAAAATCGTTGGTTTATATCCAGTAATCGACATCTCCTGCTTCCGCAGAAAGCTTTATTTTACCGCTGTTTCCGGCTAATACGGCTTCGATCCGGTTCTGTTTTCCTCCGGATACCGAATGTTTTTTGAGGACCGGCATTTCCGGCATTCCTGTGTCCTTGTTGTCCGGGTATTCCACACTGAAGCTTGTGACAGAAGAAAGATAGATGTCGCACACCCGCCTGTCCGCAAGCATGAAAACGAGATGTGCATGCTTCTTCTGGAAGCTGTACTCACAGCCTATCAGCCGTGCTCCGGAGAAGTTGTTCTCTTTGAACAGCTTTTCGAGGTCATGCTCCCCGGTCTTTCCGTCCACATCATCAAGAAATGCACGGAGTTCGCCCTCCTTGCAGGTGAACGGGCTGAGGTAGCACTTCGCAATGGATAACCTTTCCTCGGGAGAAGCGTCTTTCAGCAGAAAATCCCGCCTTGCAGCCATGACCGCAGTGCGCCACTGACCCCGCCAGCCCTGGGAAGTCTTTATCCTGCGCAGTTCCTCAAGTGCAGCTTCATCAAGCACCTTCTTGTCCTGATGCTTGCTCATCTCGTCATAAACGCGGTTCGCAAGTCCTGCAAGTGTCGGATCACAGGCAAGCTCATCGTTTTCCGGCAGTCCCGAAAATTTTGCTGCATTTATAGCTTTGTTCAGCAGGGAGATCTCCTGAAGATCGTCGATCCTTATCATTATGCTTCTCCTTTCGGGGTGATAGCACAATTATAGCACATTCCGGGCGAAATTGCAAGAAATATTGACTTTAAATGTGAAAAGTGATATAATAACGCAGTAAATCTACTGAAAATGAGGGATAACTACGGACAGACAGCCTATCTGCGCGGCGATACACGATATGTCGGGATTCGGCAGGTGCTCGCTCGCAGTCATAATACCTATAATATCCGCAATGGGGATCCAGTGCGTTCCCGTTCCTACCGCGGTGCTGTCAACGCATACCGGGGGATTTGACGATTTTGTGTTCCGTGATATGACTGACTTCATTTCCCCCTGCTGCAAGCATTACAAGTATCTCGGAATTAAGTTCGATACGATATACAGCGGGTTTCTCGCCTCCGACGAGCAGGTTGACAGCTGTCTTGAATTCTTTGAGGCTTTCCCGGACGCCCGCCGGGTAGTCGATCCTGTAATGGGAGAGGACGGCGAGTGCTACAAGACCTATACGCCGGAGCTTGTGGAGCGTATGAAGGAGCTTGTCCGCAAAGCTGACGTCATCACTCCGAATGTTACGGAAGCCGCGCTGCTGCTTGATGAACCTTACCGGAGGGAACTTCCGGAAAGCGTTGCTCACGGCTGGCTGGAAAGGCTCTGCCGTATGTCGCGTTCCGCCGTAATAACCGGTGTTATCGACACCGGCGAGTATGTTAATCTCTGCCTTGACGGGATAACCGGCGCATATACCAGAATCGTGTGGAAGCCGCTTCCTGTCTCATATCCGGGTACAGGGGATATGTTCGCATCGGTGATGACGGGAAGAATGATGCTCGGTGATACATTCGAGCAGGCTGCCCGGACCGCAACCGAGTTTGTACGCAGCGCCGTGAAAGCCACTATGGACAACGGCCAGCCTTCCCGGAACGGAGTTGAGTTCGAGCGCGTGCTGGGGCTGCTGCAAAAGTGATGATCATGATACAGAAAAGCCCGTGGGTGTTCTGTTTGGAGCACCTGCGGGCTTTTCTGATTTATGGCGTTTAGAGAAGTTTTATGTTTGTGTGCCGGCAGGGAGCTGAACCTGTTCCGTACCGCCGTTCTGCGGCATTTCGCCCATTTCTCCTCCGAAACCGCCCCGCATTCCGCCTCCTCTGCCGAAACCGCCTTCCGGCATCTGCGGAATCTCACCGTCGGGAAGGGCAGGGGGATTTCCGTTCTGCCGGGGCATCTCACCGTCGGGAAGAGCGGGAGGGTTCCCGTCCTGCTGCGGCATCTCGCCGTCGGGAAAAGCGGGAGGGTTCCCGTCCTGCTGCGGCATCTCACCGTCCGGCAATGCAGGAGGTTCTCCCTCCGGCATCTGCGGTATTCCGTTTTCGGAACTCTCCGGTGCGCTCTGCGGTGCTTCGCCCGATGTGTCCGGCTGAACGGCAGCATTGCTGTCGTTCGTCTTTTCCGTGGAGGTATCGGAAGCTTTGCCGGGTCTGGTCACATCTTTGGAGCCGCTGTCTGTCGGATTTTCGGCAGTATTTGTATCTGAGCCGGAGCCGTTCTGCGCGGAGCTGTTTTCCATATTAAAACCGCCGCGCTTGCCGTGTCCGCCGAAGCCTCCGTTTCCGGAGGCTTCGGTATTATTGCCGAGTCCTCCGAACCCGCCTGTACCGCCGCCGTGTCCGAAATTGCTGCCTGCGCCGTAGATGTTGGAGGTCATCTCAACGCTGTATTCTTTTTCACCGGCGGTTACGGTGTAGATGCTGCCGGAAGCGACTTCGGGAGTGCTTATAACTGCGCACTGGAACTGCTTTTCGGGAGCGTAGCTTATAAGAACATTGCCGTCTGCGTCCTTGAGGGAGATCTCGGTTTCTGCTGCGATCGAACCGTCGAATGTATAGAGTATTGAGCCCTGTGTCGAGTCGGAGCCGAAGTTCTCTGCCATTCCCGATGAACCGGCGGCGATTATGCTGCCGCCGGTGACAGTTGCTGAAATGCCGGAGTCGATCGCACCGTTGCCGGAGTTGGTTGGTCCGCTTACGAAGATCGTACCGCCGCTTACTGTAAGGTAGCCGTTTGAATCGAGGCCGTCGCCGTCAGAGTTTACGGTAACGATACCGCCGGATATCTCAAGCTTTGCGTTTGCGTCGGTTTCCGTCATTCCGCCGAATCCGCTGTTTCCGGAATTGCTGCTGCCAGACGCATTCATACCGTCATCGGAAGCCTTTATATTGACAATTCCGCCGCTGATGCTTATCACTTCGCCTTCAAGTCCCTCGTAGCTTTCCGTTATATTCAAGGTGCCGTCGCTGACCGAAAGTGTGGTCCCGGCATGAACTCCGTCGTCGCCGCTCTTTGCGGAGATGCTGCCGCCGGTCACGGAGACAGCTCCGTTCGAGTGGACAGCGTCATCTGCAGAGTCTATTATAAATGTGCCGCCGCTTATGGTGATGAGCGAATCGGACTTTATGCCCTTGCCGGAGCCGCTCTGGGTATCTGCGGAACTGTCTGTTGAAGCGGCACTGTCCATATCCCAGCGCATACCGCCCCAGCCGCCTTTTCCGAAGCTTTCAGAGCGCTGCTTGGAACCGCTTGCACTGCCGCCGGCGGAGGTGACTGTCACTGTGCCGTCGGCTGCCGTGATATCGCCGGAAGCGTCGATCGCGTCATTTCCGCTTGTGATCGTGATATTTCCGCCGCAGATATATACGAATCCCTTGTCAGCGCTGTTTTCATTTTCGGCGTGAATGCCGTCGGTACCGCTGGTCACAGTGATATTTCCGTCTGCTATGCGAACGCTTTCGTTGCAGTCTATGCCTTTCTTTGCGGACTCTATCGTGTATGTGCCGCCGGTCACTTTGAGATCGTCCTTGGCTACTATGCCGTGGGCTGTTTCGGAGGATATTTCAAGTGTTCCGGTGCCGTTGAATGTGATATCAGCCTTTGCGAATACCGCACCGTCGATGTTGACGTCGTCGGAATTGACATATTCGCCGGAAGAAGCAAGCTTGTTCACGCTGTTCTCTGTTGTGGTCACGAATACCTTATCTGCACTCTTCACATAGAGTGCGGCGCTGCCGGAATCAGTCACCGATGCATTCGAGAGGACTATCTGCACCTTTTCTTCGCCTGCATCGACTACGATCTGACCGTCGGAGAGGGAGCCTGTGAACAGGTACGAGCCCTTTTCGGTAACGGTAATTGTGCTGCCGTTCACGGTAACACCGCTGCCGGAGACTGTGGTTCCGCTGTCGGAAAGGTTTACAGTTGTCTCATCGGAATACCCGATCTCGAAGTCCCTTGATGTGAACATATCGTCTGCCGATACCGCAGAAGCGGTCTTTGCCGACAGTTCGCCCGTGACTGCGGATCCGGAGCTTTCTGTGCTGCCCGCAGCCGCCGATGTGCCGGAATTTCCGGAAGCGGGAGACTGTGTGTTTTCTGTCTGTTCTGTATTCTTGATGCCTGCGCACGATGTCATCATAATGCAGGCTGCCGTTAATGCTGATAATGCTGTTCTTTTTTTCATAGTGATCTCTCCTTTTTTACAGTTCTGCCGAAGGATCCGCAGTCTGTCTGCTGACAGCTATCTCAAGGTTGCCGTTCCTTGTGCGGAGTTCGTCTATCATCGGCTTTTCCGAGCCGTTCTCCTTGAAAACTATGTCGTATGTGAGCTTGTTCAGGCTTCCGAGGTTGGTGGTCTTGACCTTTGTGAGTTTCCATTCGGAGGTGTACCTGTTCATGATGTCATCGAAGATGTCACCGTAGTTAAGGTCTTCCGGTACTGTCACGGAAAGTGTTCTGCGAAGCTCGATGTTCTTTTTCTCGCCGAAGCGTACTGCCGAGTAGATAACGTTCACGATGCACATTATTACCGTGAATACAGCGCCGTATGCGGGATAACCCATTCCGCAGGCGAGTCCCGATGCCATTGCGAGGAATATTGCCGCGATCTCCTTTGCGGTTCCGGGAGTTGAACGGAATCTTACGAGAGAGAATGTACCGGCTACCGCCACGCTTGCTCCGAGGCTTCCGCTTACCATCATTATGATTGCGGCCACGACAGCGGGGAGTGTTGCGAGAGTTACCACGAAGCCTTTGCTGTAAGTGGATCTGAAGGTGTAGAACAGCGCCGAGATCAGTCCGAGTACAAGCGCAGCGCCTATAGAGATGAGAAAACTTCCGAGTTCAAGAGTCTGAGCGGTCTCAGCCGCGAAGATGTTGTCAAAGATATTGTTAAGCACAGTAAGCGCCCCTTTCATTTGTTTTTTCGTTCATTTCACTAACCATTGCCGAATATGCAGTGCCGTATTTCGAGAAGGATATCTGTCTGATCTCCAGATCACTCAGCAGCTTTACCAGCCAGAGCGGCATTGCCGCACCGCATTTGATCTCCATAAGCGACTGACCGGGTTTCAGAAGCTGTCTGCCCGACGGACGGGAGGTGAGCCGTACATTATCTGTTCTCCAGAGGATATTCCTGTCGAACGTTACCCGGAGACCGGGATCCTCTTCGCTGAAATAAGCGTTTCTGTCGTAGCAGATGTACATTGCCGGAACAAGCCCGCCGTAGAACTTTGTGAAGTACTCTATCTCACGTTCGATCTGTCCGTCATTCGGAAGGGAAGCGCCGCCGGTTATGAAATCCGCGGCTTCGTTCTGACGGAGAGATATGCGGCGCTTGTAAACTATGCCGTCGTACTTCTTTTTAAGCTCCATGAAGACTTTTCCGTCCTCTTTTACTCTGCCGTAGCTCCTTATGCGGAACTTTTCCTTATATACCGGCTTTTCGAGTGACTTTCTTATGAGACGGAAGTCCGGAGTGTCGCAGTAAACGTTGCAGATCGTGCTTTCTCCGTGCTCGTCCGGTATCATCTTTCCGGCGAATGCGGCTTCAAGAGCCGAACGCTGTTCCGCATTCACAAGGAATTTTATTTCGGTTCTTTTGAATGTCGTAATATCCATAATGCGCTCCTTTATGTATATGATCCTTCCGGATCGTCTCTTTGTTTGCTTCTATGGCTTTATTATAATCCGCCAACTTAAAAGTTACTTAAACCGATTTTGTAAGTTTTGTGAAAACTTACATATAAAATTATCATTTTGCACAATCAGCACAATTGAGTTTTAGGTTGACTTTATATTGAAATAGTGGTATAATCAAATTACGATCCGTATAATGAAGGAGGTAATTCAGGAATGAGCAATCTCTTTTTTGCAGGAAAAGAAGAGCTTTCGGCCGACATACCGCGTATCTGCGTCGATCAGGCAGGATATCTTCCGAAGAGCCGCAAGACTGCGGTGCTTACATTCCCGGCTGAACTCTTTTCTATTATAGATGAAAACGGTGAAAAACACTTCGAAGGTGCCGTGACCCATTTCGGGCATGACGAATGCTCGGGTGACGATGTATATATTGCGGATTTCACATCTTTTGAAAGAAGCGGAAGCTACCGTATAACGGCAGGAGGTGTGACATCACCCCTTTTCCGCGTGGGACACGGCGTTTACGGAAAGCTGTTCCGGGATACCGCAAAGGCTTACTACTATCTGAGATGCGGCTGTGAGCTTGAGGAGAAGTATGCGGGCGCATACACACACGCGGAGTGCCATACGAGTGAAGCCGAGATACTCGGCGAAGGCGGGAAGGTCGATGTATCGGGCGGCTGGCATGATGCCGGAGACTACGGACGTTATGTCACAGCCGGAGCCTGTGCCTGCGCACAGCTTTTGTATTCCTACAAGATGTTTCCGGAAGTGTTTGAAAAGCTTGATCTCAACATACCCGAAAGCGGTTCGGGAGTTCCGGATATACTCAGCGAATGCAGGTACGAGCTTGAATGGATGCTGAAGATGCAGCGGCAGGACGGAAGTGTGTACCATAAAGTCACAACTATGCGCCATGCTCCGTTCATAATGCCGGAAGACGACAGGGAACAGCTTTATGTATTCCCGATAAGCTCTATGGCTGCTGCCGATTTCTGCGCATTGTGCGCGCTTGCGGCGGGTATATATCAAAAGTACGACAAGGCGTTTTCGGAAAGGCTGAAAAAAGCGGCTGAGCTTTCATATCAATGGCTTGAAAAGCATCACGAATTTATAGGGTTCAATAATCCGGAAGGCTGCGATACCGGTGTTTACGGCGAGAGCAGCGATGTTGACAACAGATACTGGGCTGCGGCGGAAATGTTTGCGCTGACAGGGGAAAAGCGCTATGCGGCAGAGTTCGTGCGGCTTTATCACGAGGGCTTTGACCGCGACGACTATGTGCGCATCGCCCTCGGATACAGCATTATCGGCGGTCTCGGCTCCCTCGCCTATATCCTCTGTGACCGTGAGGGACGGGAAAACGCGATCGCGAATGCTCTTAAGGAACAGTTCATCGGAGAGGCTTACTGGCTGAAGGAAAAGGCGTTAAAGAGCGGCTACGGAGCGTCAATGGAGGACTGGGATTACTACTGGGGCAGCAATATGGTGCTTATGCAGCACGCTATGAAGTTCATACTTGCCGGAATGTTCAGCGGCAATAAAGAGTTTTATGAGCTTGCCGAAGATCAGCTCCATGTGCTTCTCGGCAGAAATGCGCTCGGTATAAGCTATGTTACCGGGACAGGTGAGAACAGATGCAGTTTCCCGCATTACCGCCCTTCCGAAGCCGACGGCATAGAAGAGAGCATTCCGGGACTCGTTATCGGCGGGCCGAACCGCAATCTCAACGACCCTCATGCGTCGAAGCTCATACCCGAAGGCACTCCGCCTATGAAGTGCTTTGCGGATAACAAGGACTGCTATTCGCTCAACGAAGTCACGATATACTGGAATTCTCCGGTTGTATTCGTTCTCGCTTTTCTTTCCGGAAGAGAATGATATAGACAAATGCACAATTCACAATGCACAATGCACAATTTTGGAGCGCGCTTTGCGCGCATATCTGAATCGTGACGAAATTTGATTTGGTCTGCGGATTTATGCTAAATTAGTATCAGATAAGAAAAAAGCTTGAGATAAGGGTTATGCCCTTTTTCTCAAGCTTTTCTGCTTATTATCGGTTTTTTACTCCGTATCTTTTGTGACGATCACGTCCACACCCGTGCCGGCGGCATCGGATACCGCAATATCCCCGATCCTGACCGGAAGCTTTACCGATGCGGATTTGACGGCTTTGACGACATCAAATATCCTGTCTTTCGGGACGGCTGTTCCGGTCTTGACGGGAACAGGTTTTCCGTTGTCCGACATTATTGTGGTCGTCACCATTCTCGTAGGCGCGGAAACCTCCGTCTCGGCGTACTTCTTTCCTACTCCGCAGGTGTTGCCGGTAACGCTCACAGCTTTTCCGTTCTCGACTTCAACGGTTAATTCGCAGCCCATAGGGCAGCCTATGCAGATCATATTCCGTGTCATACTTGCCCCTCCTCTATGCTGACCGTGATATCGCCGCCCGCGCTGCGGAGAAGTTCCGGCTTGATTACGATATCCTCCATTTCACTGGGTACGGTTATCCGCTTTTTCTTAGAGATAAGCTCTTTGCTTTCGTTTCCGACTTTTATAGCGCACCCCTTATACACGTTCCTTACGCGGAACCGGATATGGATATCCTCGTCAGCGTTCGCTGTATCGACAGTGCAGGGAACAGTGTACCGCACGCCGTTTCCGGGGATTATCCTTATAATTGCCGGAGCGTTCTTTTTTCCGCCTTTTTCGGTGATATACCGCGCGGCATTTCTTCCCGCACGCGCAGCTTCCTCGGATACGAAATCAACAAGATCGTGAACATGCAGCACATTTCCGCAGGCGAAGATGCCTTCCGTGCTTGTCTGGAGCCTGTCATCGGCTTCGGGACCGTTAGTCATTCCGTTTATCTTTATCCCGGCTGTGAGCGACAGTTCGTTCTCCGGTATAAGTCCGCAGGAAAGCAGCAGTGTGTCACATTCGTAATACTGTTCCGTCCCCGGTATCGGCGTACTTGTTGAATCGACTTCGGATATGGTCACGCCCTCAAGCTTTCGCTTCCCCTTTATATCCGTGACAGTATGGCTCAGCAGGAGCGGTATACCGAAATCGTCAAGGCACTGCACGATATTTCGCTTTAGTCCGCCGGAATACGGCATAAGCTCAGCCACTGCCTTAACGTGTGCGCCTTCAAGCGTCATTCGCCTTGCCATTATCAGACCGATATCACCGGAGCCGAGGATCACGACTTCTCTGCCGGGCAGGAATCCTTCGCAGTTCACAAGCTTCTGCGCGGTTCCGGCTGTGTAGATGCCCTGCGGTCTCATTCCTGGTATGTTCAGCGCGCCCCGCGGTCTTTCGCGGCAGCCCATTGCAAGTATCACAGCTTCCGCTTTTACGGTGCGCAGACCCTTTGCCTTGCTCACGACGGTGATCTCTTTTTCCGGACTTATGGAAAGCACCATGCTCCCGGTCTCGTATCTTATTCCGCGCTCTTTTACCTGCGCGATAAATCTTCCCGCGTATTCGGGACCTGTGAGCTCCTCCTTGAACGTGTGCAGCCCGAAACCGTTGTGTATGCACTGGTTCAGAATGCCGCCGAGTTCCGTGTCACGCTCGAATATCGTTACGTCCTTTATGCCGCTGTCGTAAGCGGAGATCGCCGCAGCCATACCCGCGGGACCGCCGCCGATAACTGCGAGAGATATATTTTCAGCCATTTTTCTTCACTTCCCCGTAAGTTATTCCCTGCTTCTTCGCAAGCATATCTATGACCTTAGGCGAGCAGAAGCCTGCCTGGCATCTGCCCATTCCGGCTCTTACACGGCGCTTGACCCCGTCGAGAGTAGATGCGCCCAGCGGACGCTCTATACTGTCGAGTATCTCGCCTTCGCTTATCTGTTCGCAGCGGCAGACTATCTGACCGTATTCCGGCCTTTTCCGTATCAGTTCCGCCCGCTCCTCCGCCGGCATTGAAGCAAGTTTCGGAATGCCCTTTCTTATCGGGTCAAAATCAGGCTTTTCCTTAAGCGGCAGTATTCCTGCAACGATATCGCGGATATAAAGCGCGATCGCAGGTGCGCTCGTAAGTCCGGGAGACTCTATGCCTGCCGCGTCTATGAAGCCCTTCACCTTGTCGTCCTCGCGTATGATGAAATCGCCGGTATCGCCTGCCGCACGCAGACCGGCGAAAGATGTGATGACCTGTCCGTATGGGATATTCTTCACCGACAGCGCACTCTTCGCCCTGACGCTTCCGAGACCGTCACGGGTAGTCGCGGTATCCTCACGGTCTTCGGTATCGTCGGCGGTAGGTCCCAGCAGAAGATTGCCGTGAACGGTAGGGGAAACAAGTATGCCTTTGCCCATTTTTGTCGGGAGCTGGAAGATCGTGCAGTTCACAGTCTTTCCCGCGTTCCTGTCAAGCAGCATATATTCGCCGCGGCGCGGAGTTATGGTGAATGCCGGTTCGCAAACCATATCGTGTATCTTGTCCGAGAATACGCCGGCACAGTTGATAACGCACTTTGCGGTTACCGCGCCTTTGGCTGTTGACACCGTGAATATGCCGTTTTCATCGCAGGAAATGCCGGTAACAGCCGCGGAAAGCATGAACTTTGCCCCGTTTTTGTATGCGTTCTCCGCAAACGCAAGGGTCATCTCGAAGGGGCAGACTATTCCCGATGTGGGGGCATAGAGAGCCGCATAAACCTCATCAGAAAGATTGGGTTCGAGTTCAAGCGCCTCGTTCCTGTCAAGAATCTTTAGTCCCTCAACGCCGTTGGTTATACCGCGCTCCAGCAGTTCCTCCAGCTTCGCAAGCTCGCTCTCTTCCCGGCAGACTACCATGGCGCCGGAACGCCGGAACGGAATGTCAAGCTCCACGGAAAGCTTGTCCATCATAGCGTTGCCTTGTACGTTGAGCTTTGCTTTAAGCGTTCCGGGAGCGGCATCGAAACCGGCATGGATAATGGCGCTGTTTGCCTTGCTCGTTCCTTCGCAGACATCGCTCTCCCTGTCGATTACGAGAATATCAAGATCGTACCGCGAGAGCTCTCTTGCCGCGGCGCAGCCCACAACGCCCGCACCGATTATCACCGCATCATATTTCATATCGGGATCCACTTCCTTTTTTATACTTTACTGATATTATAGCATAGTTTTTTGTGATGTGTCAATAATTCTTCTCCACTGATAACAAATTTTTTGTACTTTTTGTTGCATTTGCCGGAGAAATGTGTTATAATAAGAAACAATATACTATTGCAATGTATGTGTAACGGGTCTGTAACCGGTTTGATATTATGATAAAGAGGGAAAGAGATGGATAGAGTCAGAAAACGCGCGGCGGTGTTTGTGGGGCAGGCCGACGAAAGTTATCAGAGCAGGTTTATTTCCGGATTTCTTGAAAAGGCATTCGGTTATGATATGGATGTCTGCGTTTTTTCGATGTACAGAAAATACCAGGATACCGCTGACCGTGAAATGGGGGAGTCGAACATCTTCTCGCTCATGGTGTCGGAAATGTTCGACTGCGCGGTTATCATCGAGGACAGCATACAGACCGCCGGTGCCGCGGATACGCTTGAAGAAAGGCTTCACAGGACATTTCACAAGCCTGTGCTGGTGATCGAGAAGGAGAGCCCCTATTTCCCAAGCGTATATACAGACTGCACAGATTCCATAAAGGAGCTTGTTGCGCATCTTATCGAGGTGCACGGTTACAGGGATATCGCCTATCTGTCCGGAAAAAAGTGGCATGAGCACGCCCAGCGCCGTCTTGAAGTGTTCATGGAGGCGATGCATGAACACGGACTTGATGTCCCGGAGGACAGGATCGTTTACGGAGACTTCTGGTACCAGAGCGGTGAGGTCTGCGCAGATCAGCTTCTTGCAGACGGGAAAAAGCCCCCGGAAGCCGTAGTGTGCGCCAACGACGCAATGGCGATAGGTCTCGGAAAGGCTCTTTCCGAACGGGGAGTCAGAGTTCCGGAAGATACCGCTGTGGTAAGCTATGACTCCACTTTCGAGGGTCAGACTTCCCCGGTAAGCATTACTTCCGCTGTTATTCCCGCAAGGGAACTGGGCTTATATGCCGCGGAATATATTTTCAACCGTATGAACGGCTCGGATACCGGACCTTTTTACGCGGAGCCGTCGCTGCTGATAGGGGAAAGCTGCGGATGCAAAGAAAAGAACATGCCCGGATACAGCCTGAAAAGAACGGTGTGGGAGACCGAGATCTCTTCCGAGGGATTCGATTCCGTGAACAATACGCTTGCGGAGAATATCCTCGCCCAGACCGGTCTTGAGGAATACCTCGGCACCATGTTCTCCTACGCTTATCAGATCAAGGGCGCGCAAAGCTTTCATTTCTGCCTTGCCGCGCCGTGGAAGTATATGGGGAGCGATGCTTCGGTCACAGTTCCGAATGAGGGCTATCCCGCGAAGATGATATACGCGGTGAGATATAACAATGACCGCAGAGACGGGTATGTCGGGCTCGACAGGACATTTGATACTGCCGAGATGCTGCCGGCGCTTTACGAGGAAAGGGAAGATCCTGCCGCGTTCTTCTTCACTCCCGTGTACTGCGAGCGCCAGTGCTTCGGTTACGCGGTTGTAAGCTACGGCAATGCCCCAAGGTCTTATGATGATCTGTACAGACGCTGGATAGGGCTCGTTTCAAGAGGATTCGAGAACCTTCGCAGAGGTCTTGTGATCCAGTGTGTGCAGGATCAGCTCGATAAGATCAAAAAGAGCAAGTTCGATCCCGCCGGTGCCGTTTATGAAAGCCTTTCCGCCGAGGAGAAGGAAGAGTATGACCTCGTCGGGAAGATACTCGATGAGAACCTGCTTACATACCATTTCCAGCCTATCGTAAATACTATTGACGGCGCTATCTATTCATACGAAGCGCTTATGAGATCAAAGACAGAAAAGCGCATTTCTCCGCTTTCGATCATAAAGTACGCCAATATGCAGGACAGACTTGCGGACGTTGAACGCGCCACATTCCTCAATGTCCTCTCCATTATTGACAGCAGAAAGTCAAGCTTCGGAACGGCTAAAGTATTTATAAACAGCATTCCCGGAGTGCGTGTGAGCGACCACGACTTCGATCAGCTTGCCAAGTATCTCCGGAAGCACTCGGATACCGCCGTTGTAGAGCTTACCGAGGAAGCGGAGCTGAGTGATGCGGAACTTGACAGGCTCAAGGAGTTCTTCCGCAGGCTCGATATCAAGATCGCCGTCGATGACTACGGAACCGGCTATTCAAACGTAAGCAACCTGCTTCGCTATATGCCGAATTACGTCAAGATAGATCGTTCGCTGCTCAGTGAGATCCAGAACAAACCCCAGAAACAGCACTTCGTTCGTGAGGTGATAAGCTTCTGCCACGATAACAATATCATGGCTCTTGCAGAAGGCGTTGAGACTTCCGAGGAGCTGCGCACCGTAATCAATCTCGGCGCAGATCTCATACAGGGATACTATACCGCAAGACCCACAGAGGAGCTCGTCCCTGAGATCTACAGCAAGATCCGAGATGAGATCAGACGATTTCATCAGGAGCGCCTTAACGGCGGTTCCGGTCATATCTACGTTGCCGGAAAGACAAACCGCGTTACGCTTTCGGCGCTTGTCAAGGAAGGCTGCACCGAGATATCGGTAGGGCAGGGAACCATGGTCTATAAGGATATTACGATCATTGGTACCCCCGGTCTCAAAACTGACATTCATCTTACCGTCGAGCCGGGATATATAGGGCGGATCACTCTGGAGAATGTTTATTTGTCCAATGAAAAGAACCACCCCTGTATCGAGCTCGGCGACGGGACCGATGTTACATTCGTTCTCATCGGTGATAATCATTTGCAAAATTCCGGAGTGCTCGTTCCGGAAAGCGCAAGGTTCACCCTTGAAGGAGAAGGAAATCTCCGAATCGATCTCAGTGCATCGGAATACTACGGTATAGGTGCCGGCTCCGAACAAAAACACGGCGAGCTTGCATTCTTACTGTCCGGCGCCTTGACGATACACGCAAGAGGCGTAGCGGGTACCTGCATAGGTTCCGATCTCGGAGGTGTCGTACGCATAAAGTCCGGGCTTTATTCCATAGAGTCGGACAGTAACGCCGGCGTGGGCATAGGCTCTTTTTCGGGCTTTGCGGACATTGAGATATTTGGGTGCAGCATGGAACTTTGGATAGCGGCTGTACACGGTGTCTGCGTAGGTTCTATGGAGGGCGGCGCTGACGTCAGGATAGAACACAGCTCTTTCAAAGCGTTCTGCGATGGAAGCGAAGGAGTAGGAATAGGTTCAGTCAAAGGTTCGTCTGCCTCGATTGGTGTGTCGGAGACCGGATTGACAGTTGAGGTCAATGCTGCAAACGGCACTGCGATCGGTGCGATAGACGGCAGGACGGATATCAGGGTCTTCTCTTCATCGCTCAAAGTGAACAGCTCGGGCGAGAAGATGCTTGCATTCGGCGGGAATAGCACGGACACTAAGATAGATATGATGAGGGCGGATGTTAAGGTCAGCGTAAGAAGTAATCTTAACCGCGATACCTTCGCAAAAGAAGAGAATATAAAGATCGTCGATGGACAGGCAAGATTCACGGTCAACGGTACAGCTGTCGAACACACAGTTATTGTTAAAGACTGATGCGCCGGTTGTGATGGCATATATAATAAAAATCGGAGGTCTTGATCGGCCTCCGATAATTTTTTTTAAAAATTCAAAAAAACTATTGACAAATCCAGCTTTGCGTAGTATAATATTAAAGCAGTCGATGAATGACTGTATGTCTGGGTGTGGCGCAGTTGGTAGCGCGCTACCTTGGGGTGGTAGAGGCCGTGGGTTCAAGTCCCGTCACTCAGACCATATCTCGTGTCCGTGAGGTCGCTTGTAGAGCGACTTCACGGATTTTTTTTTTCTGAAATCGGGTTTTGTCCATTATTTGTCCATTGTTGTCCAACTCGCCGATGGGTGTCAAATAGGGTGTCACTTGTTCTAACTTGCCATAGCCTGCAAATTACCGTCATCGGGATCGTTTCTCTTCTTCTTTGAGAAGTCCAGCACCGATGCGATTGCTTCACTTGCACGGGCGTTTGCGTCCTGAAAAGCGTGCAGATATATTGAGCTCGTGGTCGTGATCGCGCTGTGTCCTAATGCGCTGGAAACTGCTGCAATATCTACATTCGCATGGATAAGCGAGCTAGCGAAGAAATGACGAATACTATGCAATCCGTAGAACGGTATCTTGTGCTTTTTGCAGAAACGTTCAAGCCACAAGTACGGCATACCGCAGAACAGCGGTTCTCCGTTGTCCTTTATGAACAGACGGTCACTGTCAATCCACTTACTGCCCATGAGCTTCGCCTGACGTTCCTGATCTGCCTTCAACTCTTTGAGCAGGTTCATTACCATCTCCGGAAACTTGAGCGAGCGCTGAGACCTTCGGGTCTTGGTAGTATCGGTATAATACCCTTTAGCCTTCGTATAGTTTGAGGTGCGGCGCACACTTATGATGTTATCATTAAAGTCAACATCTTTCCATTCGAGCCCCATCATCTCACCGCGGCGGAATCCGCTATAAACTGCAAGAATTATAAATACACGATATTTCAGCGGTGCGTCTTCTTCCAGAAGCTCAAACAGACGCTCTATATCTTCGATCGAATAGATCTCCTTTTCCTTGCGTTCGCCCTTCGGAATAGAAACGCGGCTGCAAGGATTATCAGGAACCATTGACATTTTGACCGCATAGCTGAATACGTCTGATATGAAGCTGAGATGATGTATCACGGTTTTGCGCGCCAGCGGCTTTCCGGTCTGCATATTCTTTCCATTGAACACAAGGTCGTTCACGAACTGCTGAATGTGGCGGCTTGTGATCTTATTGACCTTCATGTAGCCGATTGCCGGATAAACACGCTTTGTGACCTGCTTCATGCGCTCGTATGTAGTATTACGGAGATTTAGCCGCGCATACTCCTCGAACCATTTTTCAGCAAGCTCCTCAAACTTCATAGCGACAGGAGCTGCGCACATCAAACATTTTTCCTCAAAGAGTATCGCCTGCTTGTACGCTTCCTTTTCTGCCTGTCTCTCGGTCATACCTTCCGGGGGTTTCCATGTCATAGTTTTGGAAACCTGATTTCCCTTTGTATCGTAACCGCAGCTGACCCGTATCTGATACGAATTGCCGCGCTTTCTGATATTTGCCATAATCTGAATCCTCCTGTTCCAGACTTACGACATCTTTACAAATTTCATTATAGCACTTTTACGATTTAAAGTCAAGACTTTTCTGTACTACAAAGGGATTTGCAAAGTTCGTAAGCCCCCATTATTTCATTGTGTTAATGGTAATGCTGTCTGTAATATTTATATTGACAGCTTTTTTCTGATCGGAGCAGCTATGTATTTCTCCCACTGCTCTTTAAGTCTGTGCTCCTGTATGAACTTCATCACCTTATCCCACTTATCCTGCAATTCTTTATGTATCTTTTGCAGGGCGGTCAGCTCACCCGTCAAACGGACGACCTCGGCAGTCTTTTCTTCAACTGTCTTGGTAAGATTTTCGTTGTTCTCGGACATCTTAGAATATTGTTCTTTCAAAGCCTTTATCTCGTCCGTCAACTCGTGTACCTGATTACCGATAGTTTCGTTTTCACGGGTAAGCTGTTTGTTGCGTTCGTACAAGACCTGATTATCCCCGACTTCATCATAAAAGCGCTCAAAGCTCTGATTGACATTATAAAGCTGATCTGTGAGGACGTCACGTTCGTGCCGGAGAGCTTCCTTTTCTTCGTGCAGCTTGTCCACCTGTTTATGCAGCTCTGCATTTTCTGCTGCGGTCTTGTCGGCAGTATCACGGGTCGTGATGTAGGCTTCGGCAGAAGCTTTCAGCTTGTCGTAGTCGGTACGCTTTAATGCGACTGTATTCAGCGGAAGGTTTTTGGCAGAAATGCTTTCTATGTTCTCGATCTCCTGTGACTGCCGTTCGGTCTGATCTAACTGCTCCTGCGTCTTTTTGAGTTTATATTCGGCAACAGACAAATGCTCGGCAGCGCTGCCTTTGATACCACGCTCAAGGTCGTAATTACAGGTGTGCGCGATCCAGTCGTACCACTCGTCCTGCAAGCGCGCATAGCTGTCGCGACCTTTCCAGAACTCCGAACAGTTTATCCTGCGGCAGGGTTGACCTTTTCTGTCTTTGCCCAATACCGTCGGGATAAACGTGATGTGCATGTGCGGGGTAGCTTCGTCCATGTGAACGACTGCTGCCACCACAAACTGTTCGCCGCCGACTTTAGCTGTAACAAACTGGTATGCGTCCTCGAAAAAGCGTTTTGTCCGTTCGGCTCCGAGCCGGTCAAAAAACGACTTGTCCGATGTGATAATGAACTCACAAAGAACCGTGCTTTGCTTCTCTCCCTTTAACCGGAGATTGCCTTTGAGCTGATGTCGGTCGCGTATTTTGTTGAAGGTCTCCCAATAACTGCCCTGCGGGGACTTGATGTGATAATTCTCACACGAACGTTCGTGCTTTATGTCGGGGTTGCTGTAATTTTTGTTGCGGCGTTCGTTATGCCGTTCGACAAGTCCGACAGCTCCGACCTTGTGATTTTGATTTCTGATAATTGCAAAACTCATGTTTATTTCGTCTCCTTTCATTGCTTTTTCTTCGGGCTCTGCCCGTTTTGTTTTCGCGGCGTATGCCGCTTTTTTTGAGGGGTGCAGAGGAACCGCTGCCCCGCTGGGACTATTTGCTTGCAAATAGTCCTAGTGGGTTACAACTATCCCGCAGGTATAGTTCTCTGCGAAGAGAGTGTGTTCAGCTCCTTTTTTCAAAAAATCGTGACCCCCTGAAGAATATCTCAGAGATTGTGTTTTAAAAGTGCCTGACCCCTTGCAGGAGAATATAAGTGCTTATGCAAATATGCTTAATGGATCCAAAACTCTCTCCGTTCATCTGCACGTCCTAGCACGCCGTAAGCACGCTGCCTTTGTTTTCGCGTGCAGGCGTGCGAATCGCTTCACTATGCTGTTTGTGGACGTGCATAGGTCGTGCCTGCACGCGTGCACGCCTTTATTCGACATAAGCTACATATTTTGTTTTTATTCCTTTGAATCCCCGGACGCGTCCGCCGTCTTTATTGGTTATGTGGAAGTCGTATTTGATGTTGAAACGGCTTTCATTGTTTTTGAGCCAGCCGATAAAAGAATCGCGCTTCATTTCAGTCATTCCGTTGCGGCGGCACCAGAAGCAGTAACCGGCGTACAGCTCCGTGCAGCTTGTCTGCAAGTCACTGCCGAAAGCGACGATCTGATCGTCCTGCAAAAAATCTATGATGTTACAGCTATCCGACACTGCGTCCGACACATTCTTTTTGGTGCGCTCGGAGACCGTGAACTTGAACCGGTTCATTACCAACCGCTGTAACCCTTCCAGAAGCCAACGAAAAATTTCGTCCTTTTCGCATATCAGCTTGTCCGCGAGATACGGGTCGTTCACTCTGTCCGGCGGCTTGGGCTTCACCGAGAGAATAAGCAGACGGCGGGCAAATCCCTCTGACTTGTCATACAGCGCTTTCGGGGAGCCGTTGCCGAATCCCAGTATCCTTGTGTAAACGCGAGCCTGTTCCGACTGTTTACCTTTGGCTTCGATGTCAATGGGAATTTCAGCGGTCACAAGGCTTTTTATGTAGCCCGTGCTTGACAGCGCGTTCAGCTGCATATCATCATCTACTATGACGAGCTTGTCCACAAGGTTGTACCGGAAGAACCTGTCGGTTTCGATGCGCTGGAACTTGCCTTCGAGCATTGAACTGCCCCATATTGCGCTCATGACCTTTCCGATGCGGCTTTTGCCTTCCTCACCGTTGCCTATGAGAAACATCATAGCCTGTCCTTTGGTGGACGGTATCAAGCAATAACCGAGATATTCCTGAAATGTCGGTATGTCCTCCGGGTACAGCAAATCATTTATGAATTGCAGGAAACGCTCCGGTTTCGGCGGGTCTGTCAACGTCGGGTCGTAATTGACCTGCAAGCGGTTTACGCAGAACTGCTTCTCCAGCGAGAACTGCCCGTCAATGTTTATGATACCATTTAGCAGGTGTATCTGATAGGGGTTCATCTCCGGTGGGGCGCTGTGACAGTGGAGTTTAAGCGCTTCAAGCAGGTTCTTGACTTTCCGTGAGATGTTGCTGGTCACGAATTCCGTGAGTTTAATGCTGATGTCGCGGCTGATGATGTCGTCACCGATCTGACCGTCAAGCCCGTAGAACTTGCCCTTGACGCATATCAAGGGCATTTTCTCTACGAACTCTTGACAGAACCTGACTTCATTGATGATACCTTTATCATTCAGCCATGCAGGGTTCTGTCCGGTCAAGCTGCTCCACCTCCCACATACGCGAGCAGGGCCGCCTTGTTCACCAGTATCTTGCCGTTCTTCCCGGCTCCGGTTCTGATGTACGGCAGTTTGCCCTGCAATACGAGCTGACGGACAGTGTGCTCTGACAGCCCCTTGACTGTTTCGGCACACTCTTTGAGCGTGAGCATTTCCGGCGGCTGCGTTGGTGTCGGTGCTTCCTGCTCTACGCTCTCGTCCTCGGCGACAAGCTCGCGCTCCAGCCACTCGTTGATCTTTGTGATGATCACATTCTTCTCTCTTCTTGTCATGTGTTTCTCCTCCTTGACATTTCATTGTTTTTCTTGTCCGGAAAGGAATGCTTTTATTTTTCCTTCCAATAATATAGGGGCTTTGTAAACGTTTTCCGGAGACCCTTTTGGCAATTTCTAAAAATACGTCAAAAGAAAATGATTTGGCATATCTTCGGTTGGCAAAATTGCACATTACCTTTCCGGACTTTCTCTAATTTCGAGAGAAACTTTTTCTGAAATGATGTGTTTTATCATATTCGTAAATCTGTACAAAACATCTCCGGCTGCGTTGTGCATATTTACGACTCGAAAAAATGTCCTCTCATATATAGGGATAAAAAATGCCGATTTTTGCGGTACCTTTTTTCAAGTTTTTGCAATTTTGTTTATTTTTTTAGAGATATTTAGAACAAAGCACAAATATACGACAATCCGCCGTCCAAATCTGTTTATATTGCCGTAAATTATATTAACTCGCTCTAACGTGAAATGTAATTAATAATTACCAAAGAATGAATAAATTTTAGAGAATGTTTGACAAAAACAAAGATTTGGAGTAAAATATAATTGGGTTATAATAACTTGTACATAGTATTACTCGGAGGCTTAACATGGCACTTTCAGATAAACAGCAAAAAGCCGCTGCAAAGGCATTTGCGGAATACTGGGACGGCAAAGGTTACGAAAAAGGCGAGTCGCAGCCGTTTTGGTTGTCGCTCCTGCGTGATGTCCTCGGTGTGGAGCACCCTGAGCAATTTATCAGCTTTGAAGATCAGGTACACCTTGACCATACATCATTTATTGACGGGTTCATAAAGGATACCAAGGTTATGATCGAGCAGAAAAGCATTGACAAAGACCTGAGTAAGCCCATAAGACAGTCTGACGGAACATTACAAACACCATTCCAGCAGGCAAAGCGCTACATAACCGAACTGCCCGTATCGCTCCACCCTCGTTGGGTCGTAGTCAGCAATTTCAAAGAGTTCCGTGTTTATGATATGGAGAAGCCGTGGGGAGAGCCGGAAGTAATAATGCTCGAAAATCTTGAAAACGAGTATTACAGATTACAGTTCCTTACAGATACCGGAAGTGCACATATCCGAAAGGAAGAACAAATCTCGGTCGATGCAGGAAATGCTGTCGGTGTTCTGCGGAATGCTTTCTTGAAGCAGTACGGAGAGACCGATGATAACACTTTGAAAAGTCTCAACAAATTGTGTGTACGGCTCGTATTCTGCCTTTACGCAGAGGACGCGGGAGTATTTGGCAGGCACGGAATGTTCTATGATTATCTCCAAAGATTCGATGCGCGCGATATGCGTCGGGCTATAATTGACTTGTTCAGTGTTCTTAATACCCGTCCTGAAAACCGAGACAAATATCTCGAAGCAGAGCTGAAAGCATTTCCATATGTCAACGGCGGGCTGTTTGATGATGACCATGTAGAGATACCGCCATTTAACGATGAAATAAAGGAAATACTGCTTGAAAAGGCGAGCCTTCGCATTGACTGGAGCGGTATCAGTCCGACTATTTTCGGTGCGGCATTCGAGAGCACCCTGAACCCAGAAACACGCAGAAGTGGCGGTATGCACTATACTTCGATAGAAAATATTCATAAGGTCATTGACCCGCTGTTCCTTGACGATCTTCGGGCTGAGTTCGACAGCATAGCTCAGATAGGTGTGGAAAAGACAAGAAACAACAAACTGAAGGAATTTCAGGACAAGCTCGCAAGTCTGACATTTCTCGACCCCGCCTGCGGTTCCGGAAACTTCCTCACGGAGACATTCTTATCTCTGCGACGCCTTGAAAATGAGGTTTTGTCATTGTTGAAAGGCGGGCAGATTGTCTTTGATACCGGAGACCTTATCAAAGTCAACATAGGACAGTTTTATGGCATTGAAATAAATGATTTTGCTGTTGCAGTCGCAAATACGGCACTGTGGATAGCGGAACATCAGATGATCGAAGAAACCCGTAAAGTCGTACATATCAATGTGGATTTTCTGCCGCTGAAGAAATATGACAATATCAAAGAAGCTAATTCTCTGCATACAGACTGGCGTGAGGTTATCGCGCCCGAAAAGCTGTCATACATAATGGGCAACCCGCCGTTCGTCGGCTATTCGCTGCAAAGCAAGGAGCAGAAAGAGGATATGCTGTCGATATACAAGGACGAGAAAGGCAAGCCCTACAAGACAGCCGGAAAGATAGACTATGTTGCAGCATGGTATTTCAAGGCTTCGGAGTATATTCAGCATACCGCTATCCGGTGCGCGTTCGTATCGACAAATTCCATTACGCAGGGCGAACAGGTCGCGGCAGTCTGGAAGCCGCTTTATGAGCGCTTCGGCATACATATAGACTTTGCTTGGCGTACATTCAAGTGGGGCAGCGAGAGTAATGACGCTGCCGCCGTCCATTGTGTCATCGTCGGGTTCAGCTCGGCTGAAAATCCCGGTAAGCGCAAGCTATTCCTGAGCAAGCAGGTCGTTCACGAGGTCGATAACATCAATGCGTATCTATTTGAAGCGGTAAACGTGTTTATAGAAAGCAGAAGCAAGCCTATTTGTGATGTTCCAGCTATGACTACTGGAAATCGACCAGCTGACGGAGGACATCTTATTATTGAAGCAGATGAATATGATGATTTTATAAAACGTGAACCAAACGCTATAAAGTTTATTAAGCCATTTGTTGGTTCAGAAGTTTATATAAATAACCTCAAAAGATATTGTTTATGGCTTGTTGGCGCGTCTCCAACTGAGTTAATGAAGATGCCATTAGTTTTAGACAGAATAGAAAAATGCAGACAAGATAGATTAAATGGAGCAGAAGATAGACAAAAATTAGCAGAATCCCCATCATTGTTTCGCGAGACTAAAAATCCGAAAACATATATTATTGTGCCTCGACATTCATCTGAAAACAGAAAATACATACCTATGGGTTTTTTAGATGATAACTATATTCCGGCAGACTCTGCCACAATTATTCCTAATGCCACACTATTTGATTTTGGAATTTTAACTTCAAATGTTCATATGGCGTGGGTTAGGGCTGTATGCGGAAGAATAAAGAGCGATTACCGCTATTCAAAAGATATTGTTTATAATAACTTTCCGTGGTGTGATCCTACCTCGGAGCAGAAAGCTGAGATTGAACACACAGCACAGGCGATACTCGATGAAAGGGCGAAATTTCCCGAAAGCAGTCTTGCCGATATGTACGGTGATAAAATGTACCTATTCGGCAGTCTTCTCAAGGCACATCAGGCGAATGATGTCGCGGTTATGAAAGCGTATGGTCTGAGCACCAAAGGCGATGTCACCGAGGCTGGGTGCGTGGCGTTCCTGTTTGAGAAGTATCGGGAGATTACGGAGGGGAAAACCTAATATCATCACTTTATGGTGAATATATAAAACATAAGCAAAACTAACTATTGATAACAGAGAGGCAAAAGTATATGTTAAAAAACACAAAGAATTACTTTAAGCATGTTAATAAAACTTATTCTCTTATAAAAATACTCATGCTATCGGTAATTACTTTAATGGTCGTGTTTATTTTAGACATTCTAGATAAGCCTTCTGAAATACTCAGCAACATTGATAATAATATATTATCAGTCTCTATTATTGGCATTGTACTGCTTGCATTTTTGTGGTCTGTGCATCAACATGCATGGAGCAATCTAAAAATAGCAAGTGTCAACAACGTAGATTTTCTTATAATCTATGGTCTAGTTATATCTTCTGTTGGTTTTACAGTATGGTTGATATTATATGGTTTTCTATGCTATAAATCTTTATGTTCATTTATTATAGTCCTAGCTTCTTTTATATTTTTAATTTTACGAATAGTAAAGGTAAGTAGCGTTTTCAATAATACTACTAAGTCCAATCTGTGGGATTTAAAGGATATATACGAAGGTAATCTTAGTGTTAACCCTGATCAACCTATTCTGTTATCCGAAAAAGATGTTGATTATGATCTTTTGGGACGAACCGGTATGATTACTCTCATCGAAAGATATATCACAACATATACTGCCGATAGTTCGTTCGTTATAGGAATTGTTGGAGAATGGGGAAGCGGGAAAACAACAATTTTAAATAATGTAAAAAGAGATTTGGTTTTAAACAATGATATTATTGTCATTGACAACTTTGACCCTTGGGTTTTCGGGACGCAAGAGACTCTGCTTATTGCCATGTACGAAAATATATTAAAACATACTGGCATAAAGCTGAGTGTGTCTCAGAATAATAATATGATTAGAGTTTTGAGCGACACTGTATCTGAGTTAAGCTCAAGTGCTTTGAATATATCTGCAATAAGTAAAGTTATTGGCAATCTTTCCAACACAAATAATGCCTATGATGATGCTGATAATTTAAAAAAACTAATAGGAGATCATTTAATATCACAGAATAAAACAGTAGTTTTTATGATTGATAACATAGATAGAGCAGAATCGGAAAATATAATATTCCTGTTTAAACTAATAGGAACAATTTTTGATTTGCCCAATATAATCTATGTTCTATCTTACGATAGAGAAAGAGTTGAGGATATACTACAAAACACGAACAAAATAGATCCTAAATATATTGAAAAAATAGTACAGCAAGAAGTTCATGTTCCCACCCCCCCCGAAGAAAGACTTCGTGAATTGTATTATATGTGTATGAGAAATATTTTGATACAATATGGCGTTGATAAGGAGGAACTAAAACTATATAAACCTATATTAGATTTTGTTTGCGAAAATGTAAAAAGCGTTAGGAATTTCAAAAGACTGATAAATTCTGCATTTACATCTGCATTCTTAAATGAATGTAAACTAAATAGGTTTACATTATTAACCTTGGAAATAATTAGTTTTTTAGAGCCAAAGTTATATTTCTCAATAAGAGATAACAGACAGTTCTACATATCAGAAGATACTATTTATGATCGGCGGCTGTATCAATATTCTTTTAATAAAGAACAACGCACTTTAAACTTAAAGAAATACTTTAGCGATTTATTTATAACTTTCCCTAATTATAAATTTATGTTATCATATTTGTTTCCAAATGTTAAAGAGTATGCTAAAGATACCATTATTTTACCACAAGAAAATCAGAATCAAAAGAATACAAAAAAGAGTTTTCCAATATACAGCGTAAAATTCTTTGATTTATACTTTTCTTACGGCGTAAATGATTTCTATAGAATTAGGTCAACAGTAAAAGAAGTTATAAAAACAATAACATATTCCAACAACAAAGAAGATATTAAAACCGAAATTATAGAAAAGATTATATTTCAAAACCCTGAGTTTCATAAAGAATATGCAGAAACATTAAATTTGTTTGTAGATGATATTCCAGCACAAAAAAGTTTGTGGGTAATCGAAACTTTATGGGAAAATATTTATAGTATAGACAACAGTATAGAATTTATGGCTTTGGACGGCAGACAAAGAATACTGGTTGTTATTGCGGAGTTACTAAATAAAATCGAAGATAATGAGTTAAATGATTTCTTGAACATTATAAAAAAAGATTACGGGCATTTGTGCCTACTATTTGAGTTGCTCTCGTGGGTTAAAAGCGAAAAAACTGGAGGCAACAGCAAAACATATGATGCTATTTTTGAAATCTATTCAAACCTCTGTACAACCATAGTTAACAACAGAGTTGATTTATATGATAATACTAATTATAGTTTTCACAATATTTTGGGCTTAATATGGTATTACAGTAAAAATGAGCAAAAAGATTTAATATTGAAACCATATTTTGAAGATATTTTCAATGAGAAAAACATATATCGTATGATAGGTGACGCAATTCGATGTTCAATAGGATCCGTATATGGATATAGTATTTCTGAAGACGACCTAAAGTGTTTATATTTGGAACAAGATATGATTGATAAAGCTGTAGCAGTTAATCCTCCGACAACTGATTCCGAGAATGTTATATTAGATATTTATAATAAATATCTTTTAAAAGAATATAATTTTTTTGACAGAACAGGAATAGTTTCAACAACTGAAATAAAATTTGATTTATAACAATTATAAGGGAGGAAACATTTATGACAGCAAACGATTTAGACCGTACCTGCGGCTTGACAGATGATGAACTGACCGAGCGTTTCAAGGAATCTATCCGCATTGACAACGAGATACGCAGGATAAAAGGGCTGCCAGTAGCAAAATTTGATACTGAAAAGAAAAAGCCTTATATAGAATATCCGGACGGGAGACGCGAGTATGTCGGAGAATAAACTGCTGAAACCGGAAGTTATCGTGTTTGCCGGTCCGAATGGCAGCGGCAAAACTACGATTACCAAAATGGCACGAACTGTCGGTGATTACATTAATGCTGATGATATTAAGAAAGCGACTTTGTGTTCAGATATGGATGCTGCCTTAAAAGCTGAAAAACTACGAAATGATGCAATAGATGAACACAAGGATTTTTCTTTTGAGACCGTGTTATCAACTGACCGGAATTTGAAGCTATTGCAGAGAGCGAAAGACGAAGGTTATTTTATTCGTGCAATTTATGTGTTGACTGCAATGCCAGAAGTCAATATAACCCGTGTAAATGTGCGTACAGCCTCCGGTGGTCACAGCGTTCCGGAAGATAAGATCAGAAGTCGCTACACAAAGGCACTTGCGCTTATTCCGCAGCTTGTGGAGATCAGCGATATTGTTCACATCTACGACAACACCATAGAACCTTTCCGTATCTTCAAAAAGCGTAAGGATATTTATTATCATTGGGCAAATGAATTCTGGAATAACGATAAGATACAGCAATTAACAGGAATATCCGATTACACAAATTAAATGCCGCCTGTCCTGATGGCAGGACAAGCGGCTGATGATGTTAGTCTTTGAATATGTCGAGCATGAAAGCTGCTCCAAGCCGGAAGCCTCTCTCAAAATCCTGCAAACTCTCGCAGGCAGTTGTAACGTGTATTGCGTCCGAATATTTTTCGAGAAGTTCCTTGCAATCGGAGTGCTTTTTCAGAATTTCCGTTTCGTACTCGTCGATTTCTTCTCGTGCGTCAATATATTGTTTGGTATTTGGAACCGGCATTGAGCAGGGACTGATTTCTCCATAGTAAAGACTTTCGATAAAACTTTTCATAGTGTTTCCTCCAACTTGTCGTAGGTTGTTATTTCTGTAAAGATGTCGAAAGTCTTGTCCATTATTTGTCCATTATTGTTACAAAAACTTGCTAAAAGACACCCGTTAAGCTTAAAAGTTAAGGCAAGCTGAACCCGCTTAAATAAAGGGATAGAGCAATTTACGAAAAGCTAAACAAGTATGTTTAGCCCATTCAAGTCCCGTCACTCAGACCATAGAATTGTCCTCGGAAATGGCTTAATGAAGCCGTTTCCGAGGTTTTTCTATTCTGTTGTAAAGTGCTGTGGTCTTCGTTTGGTCTTTATTTTTCGGGAATGGTCTTTGCGGTCTCAGAAAAATCTGAAAATTTTTTTGATTTTTTATGACGATCATGCGGGTAAAGCCTTGCGGATTTCACCCTGCTGATCGTCATTTTTCCTTTTTGAAAAGTTCAGTGCGTTCTCGATGACATCGCTCGTTCTCGCCTGAGCCTCTTGGAACATATGCACATAGGTGGAAGTTGTTGTAGAAATGGCACTATGCCCTAAATCAGCTGACACGGTAGCGGGGTCAACTCCTGCAAAAATTAGTAAACTTGCGTGGAAGTGACGCATCGAGTGAACATCGCAGAAGCGCATACCGTTCTTTTCGGTGAAACGCTTGAGCCAAGTGTAAGGCGTGTTGTTCGCCATAGGCTTGCCGTCCCACTGAACAAAGAGCCTGTCGTTCTCTATCCATTTGTCGCCCATTTCCTCACGCATAAGATCCTGCTCGGCTTTCAGTTCACGGAGAACATCTATGACCGCAGGAGCCAGCTTCGTTGAACGACGGGAACGTTTGGTCTTTGTAGTGTCGGTGTAAGTGCCGTTGCGATTGGTGTAGTTCGATGTACGGCACACATTGACTACTCTCGTTTCCCAGTTGATATCTTTCCACTCCAAGCCGAGCATCTCACCACGGCGGAATCCGCTGTATATTGCGAGCATAAAGAAGGCTCTATACTTGACCGGAGCTGTTTCAAGCAAACCGAAAAGCTGCTCGACTTCCTCGATAGTGTAGATCTCCTTTTCTTTCTTCTCACCCTTTGGTACTGTAACGCGGGAACAGGGATTGTCTTTCAACATATCCATTTTGATCGCGTAGGAGAAGATCGAAGATATGAAGCTGAGATGATGAACAAGAGTCTTGCGGGAAAGCGGCTTGCCTGTCTGTAAGTTCCTGCCGTTGACTGCGAGGTCATTAATGAACTTCTGAATGTCACGGCTGGTTATCTTGTCGAGACGAAGGTGTCCGAGCGCGGGATATACTCTTGTTGTAAGAGTCCGCTGCCTTGTGTAGGACGAGTTTTTCAGATTGAGCTTTGCATATTCGTCAAACCACTGCTCTGCAAAAGTCTGAAACTTTATTGATGCAGTGACCTGTCCGAGTTTGCACTCTTCCTCGAAAAGTACGATCTGACGATCAAGTTCTTTCTTTATCTGACGCTCGGTCATATTCTCCGGGATTTTCCACGTCTTTGACTGAATAACCTGCTTGCCGTTGACATCATATCCGCATGATACTTTTATTCTGTAGCTATCGCCACGTTTTGAAATTGTTGCCATTGCAATTATTCCTCCTGATAATTCGCAAGGCATTTCCTGTATCTCCCATTATACACTTTAAAGTGTGATTCTGTCAAGTGCTTCTGAGAGAAAAATGCCTTGCGATGCGCCGATTTGTGTATGAGAAAATTACCGGATCATTTTTCAAGGAAGTCTCGACAGCAAAGTTTTCAGCAGCTTCCAAATTTCTTCCTGTTCCATTTTTATCTGACGAAGATCTTCGGCGTAAGCTGTGTCCGTGCTGTTTACTCGCTTGGCAATCTGATTGATGTTCTGACCTATCGCTTCGATCTCCCTGCATACCACCGGCAACTCAGGAAAGTCCACCTGATAAAGAAAGCCGTCCTGTGAAATTTTCCGCATATATGCGCCGAGGTTTGATGTCCCAATGAGCGCCATTCTCTGACGGATAACTTCACGTTCTTGCTCGGTTACATAGAATTTTATCTGTATCGTTCTTGTACGATCTCCCATTTTGTTTTCCTTTCAAAAATTCGTCTTTCAGAAATAATTCTTGAACGTATTTTTTCAAACTGAGGGGCTTGGGGATACCTCCCCAACAAGCTAAGTTTTTCGGGGTGGCGCGTAGCGGAAAACTCCCGAAAACGCTGATTTGAGTACTCAAATCATATGCTTGCTATTCTTGTATTCGATCATTTTTCCAAAATCAGCTTTTTCAGATTTTTCATCATCTTGTTCATCGAAGAAGTCTGATTTTTTTCAAATAAATCTCCGACTTGAATTTCGGTGTCTTTGCCGTCTCACGTTCCCTTAAACGCGCTCTATTATCGGTTTCATTCAGCTTTTCTCGGTGTCTTTTATGATGTCTCGGAGATGTCTTTGAGACGTCTTTCAGTGTCTCCTCACGTTGGCTTAACTGTGGGATTTGAGACACCAAAGACATCAAAGACACCGTTTTTTTACTTGCTGTCAGATGTAATTCCGATAGAGAGTATTTATCCCCTTGTATCCTCGCGCTTTCTTCCCGCTTGACTGGCTCACAATGTTGTGACTGTACTCGATGTCGTACTTGGTGTGATTGTTTTTCAGCCACAGGTTGAAGCTCTCGCGTTTGAGGGCGGTAACGCTGTTGAGATTGCACCAGTAGCAGTAAGCACTGTACAGGTCGGCAGTGGAACACTCCATTCCTGCACCGAACTTTATGAGCTGTTCGTCTTTGAGGAAGCTGATGATGTTGCAGTTATCCTCTTTCATCTGAGCAAGGTTACTGCGGGAGCGCTCGCTTATCGTGAACTTGTAATCATTTGCGATCAGACGGCGCAGACCTTTGTATGCCCAAAGGAAGATGCCCTCGATCTCGCTGCATAACTTTTCTGCGAGATACGGGTCATTCACTCTGCCCTGCGGCACGGGTTTCGCTGACAGAATTATCAGTCTGCGCTCCCAGCCGTCAGTCTTGTCGTACAATGACTTCGGTGCGCCGTTGGCGAAGCACATAGCCCTGCACTTTAGTTTGACTTGTATGCCTTGCTTACCTTTCGCTTGAACAGTGATAGGCGTTTCCGCTGTCGCAAGGGATTTCAGAAAGCTCGTATCTTTCAGACCTTCAAGGTTCATATCATCGTCGATCAGAACCATTTTGCCGACAAGGTTTGCTTTCAGAAATTTGTCTCCTGCAAGGTCGGTAATGCTGCCAAAGTAAGCCGCTTCGGAGAAAATCTTGTACATAACAACGCCGATACGCGACTTACCCTCGCCGCCGTTTCCGGTTATGAAAAGCATAGCCTGCGCTTTGGTGGAGTGAATGAGACAGTAGCCCATATACTCCTGCAAAGTCTTGATGTCCTCCGGTTCAAGTAGGTCGTTCAGAAATGCAAGCCAGCGTTCCGGTTCGGGTGCTGTAGGATTGTAGCAAACATTCAGACGATTCCTGCATATCTTCAGTTCGTCCGGTCGGAACTCCATATCCGTCGTAAGCACGCCATTGAGCAAATGTATCTCGTCCGTGCCGCCCTCGAAGTCCGGAGCGTAGCAGATGCTCTGTAATGCACCGGTAAGCGCATTGACCCGCTTTGCGAAATCTTTCTGCACCTGTTCGGCAAGCAGCTTGTCCGAGATCATCTTCCGCACAGTCTGAATATCTACCGCGCCGTCGGTATTGTAGAACTTCCCGTCAACGAATTTCATCGGGTGTTCTTCAAGGAATTCGTTACAGAACGATACTTCATACACATCTTTTCCGTTGTACCAAATACATCTGCCTTTTGTCTTTATGCCCATTACGCTGTCCTTTCTTTCAAGGGGGTACGCATAGTGTACCCCCTTTGTAATTTCGGTCGTAATCTGCCAAATTGCTTCAATCTGTCATAATAGCTTCGGAACTGTCCTGCGTTCTCTGTGATGAACGCCGCTCGCTCATCGTCTGTGAGGTCGAGCAGCATATCCCACAAGTTTTCAGCATAGTCAAGCTGCTGCAAGCTCTCGACAAATCTCGGGTCAAGGCTCTCGCTTTCATCAAGCGGAGCATACACGGCGCGGAAGTCTTTCAGCATTACGAGATAGTCCGTGAGGACATCGAGCGCAAGCTGTATTCTCTCCCGTTCCGTCATTAGTCGTCTGCACTTTTTCGTCGCAGAGATGTAGGGTTCTTCCGAGAGTCCGAAAGCAGGATGCTTTGAAGTATCAGCCCAAACGCCGCACGGATGCGGCGCTTCAAGGCTGATACCAAAATCGCTGCACAATTTTCGTGCTGCTTCGATTTTAGACAGCCCGTATATCTGCGCTGTGAAGTCGGTCACATCTCCGTGAGCGCCGCAGCCGAAACAATGGAAATGATCGTCGTACAGCTTCATCGACGGCGTGTTGTCCGCGTGGAAGATGCACCTGACGTTCCCGCTTCTGCTGCTTATGCCGTAGAGCTGCGCCGCGTCCGGCAGTGCTATCTGCTCTCTGACAGTTTCAAATATCGTCGTCACTCGGAGACACCTTTATATGCGCACATCCTGTGCGCTTTTGGGTGTCTCCTCGCTGCATCGTGCAGCAGCCTTGCCCCCGTCGATGATGACGGAGGACTTTCCGAAAACGGTTTCGTAAAGGTCGCTCTCTGCAATAAGAAATTTGTTGCCTGCTTTGAACGAGCGAAGCTGTCCGGTTTTACACATCTGACGGATACGGTATTCGGTTATACCCTCAATCAGACGAGCCGCCTCTCCTATGGTGAGCATTCTGCGCTTGTTGTTTTCCATAATGGAATCCTCCTTGTACATACTGCTTACACGGCACTGCCGTGACATATTCTTTTGATATGTATCGGAGGGCGGCATTTTGGGTCTTTGCTTATATATATCGTCCGTGACGACACAATTCGACAATCTTGGGTCAAGGCTATTTATTGGTCTTGACGGAAAAATCGGCATATTCAATTTTCAAGGAGCCGGCACAAACGGCAATGACGTACCTTTCGTTCGTGCTTGTCGATTATTATATCATTACAGAACGCAAAAGTCAATAGATTTTGGAAAAATTGTCGCATTTTTGGGACATTTATTTTATTGCTCTATTTCTGTTATTTTTGCACAACAGGGGATAATAACCTTACATCAATCCTCTTATATCTTAATTACACGGTTAACAGAGCGTTTTCAGGCTGAATAGGCACTGAACAATGGCAGTTCAACGTTCGTTTCACAAACGGGAAAAATGGTATTATTTCAGCACCTTGACCCTGCCGGAAAAAGGACGAATCCGGGTCGAAAATCGGGAATTTTCTGCGTTCTGCGCCGCACAAAATGGGTGGGTAATGATATTACCCTACCCACATATCAAAAGCGGCTCAGAGCGCGTTTTTTGTTCGGTCTGAACCAAAGAAAAAGACGCAGAGTCGAAACCCTGCGTCTTTGTTATAAGTATTGTCTTACTTGACTTTTACGCTTACGATATCGCTCTTGGTCACCTTAGTCCATTTGCCGTCAACATAAGCCTTTACAGCGTACTTGTAAGTCTTGCCTGCTGTGACCTTGCTGATGCGAACTGCGTTAGCGGTTGTATCGGCTATCTTTGTGAGCTTGCCGCCCTCGTACTTGTAAATTCTGTACTTCTCGGCGCCCACTACCTTCTTCCATTTGAGGACAACTTTTCCGTCCTTTGAGGAAGCCTTTACTGCGGGCTTGTAATAAACCTTTACCGAGACTGTAAGAGCCGACTTCTCGGACGAAAGCTTGCCGTTCTTCGTGTACTGAAGCATATATGTATCGGTGACATTGTTCGCCTTTACAAGCTTATCAGCCTGTGCTGCCGTGATAGTGCCGCCCTTTACGAACTTGCCGTCCTTGTAGGTGTATGCCGTGTACTTGCCGCCCTCGGAAACGTAGTATTTCCCATTGTAAGCGTGTACAACGTCAATGTTCGTCTTTGTTGTCTTTGCAAGAGGTACAAACTTGCCGTCTTTCTTGACGGAGATAAGGTAGCTTGATGCTCCCGATACACCGCTCCACGAAAGCAGATTGGTATGAGAGATCGTCTCCTCGCCCTCGAATGTCATAGTCTCGGCAGGCGCGTTTGCAGTGGTCGTGGTTGTAGTCGATGTGTTCGACGGAGAATAGGACGGGATATAGGGCTCTACGCCTTCAAACGATGCGGATATCTCAACATCGCTCATGGGCATTTTGAACGTTGTTTCAGCC
>DEWH01000027.1 GCA_002363155.1 Ruminococcaceae bacterium UBA3215
ATTCGCGGCGGGGCGTTCCCCGCTGGAGCTGATAGTCGGAATCGAACCGACGACCTCATCCTTACCAAGGATGTGCTCTGCCGACTGAGCCATATCAGCAAATAACTGACCTGTTACAAGATAAGATTATACCACAAATGACACCATTTGTCAATAGCTTTTACAAAAAAACTGAAAACAAGGATCTCCCGCACAGTTATATGCGGGAGATCTGTTTTTACTCAGATAGCGGCAAATGCCTGCTTAAGATCGTCAAGGATATCCTCAACATTTTCAAGTCCTACGGAAAGACGGATCATACCGCCGTCTATGCCGGCTGCAACAAGCTGTTCGTCGGTAAGCTGGCGGTGGGTAGCAGAAGCCGGGTGCAGAACGCAAGTACGGATATCAGCAACATGAACCTCGTTTGACGCAAGCTTTAAGCTGTCCATAAACTTCACTGCCATATCGCGTCCGCCCTTTATCGAGAAGGAAATAACGCCCGATGCACCAAGCGGAAGGTACTTCTTGACAAGCGGATAGTACTTATTGCTCTCAAGACCCGGATAGAATACGGATTCAACCTTATCGCTGCTTTCAAGATACTTTGCTACGATCTCGGCATTCTCTACATACTGCTTCATTCTTACCGGAAGCGTTTCAAGTCCGAGATTGAGCAGGAAGGACGAATTTGCCGCGGGATAGCAGCCGAAATCGCGCATAAGCTGCATTCTTGCCTTGACTATATAAGGCGCGAACGGGTATTTCTCGGTATAAACGGTACCGTGATAGCTCTCGTCAGGCTCGGTCATGCACGGGAATTTTCCGCTTGCCGCCCAGTCGAACTTGCCGGAATCGACGATAACACCGCCCACCTGAACGGCGTGTCCGTCCATATACTTCGATGTGGAATGGATAACGATATCAGCGCCCCACTCTATCGGTCTGCAAAGATACGGCGTAGCAAAGGTATTGTCAACGATAAGCGGTACTCCGTTATCGTGAGCCGCTTTTGCGAACTTCTCGATATCGAGGACGGTAAGTGCCGGATTGGCGATAGTTTCACCGAAAACAAGCTTGGTATTGGGTTTGAATGCGGCATTGAGTTCTTCGGGAGTGCAGTCGGGATCGACAAATATGCACTCGATGCCAAGTCTTTTGAGTGTGATGCTGAAAAGATTGATCGTTCCGCCGTAGATAGATGTCGAGGAGATTATGCTGTCGCCGCATTCACAGATATTCAGGATACTGCACAGCGTTGCAGCCTGTCCGGAAGAAGTACACATTGCAGCGGCGCCTCCCTCAAGTGCCGCTATCTTCTTCTCTACCGCGTCGGTGGTAGGATTCGCAAATCTCGAATAAATAAGGCTCTTTGTGGGGTCGTCGAATACCGCAGCGACATCATCTGTGGAATCGTAAACGTAGGTAGTGCTCTGTACTATCGGAACAACGCGGGGTTCGCTGTTCTTCGGCTTATAGCCTTCGTGCAGGCACTGTGTTTCTATCTTCATTTTCAAAACTTCCTTTCATCAGAGTTTTTCTAAATTATACCACATATCCGTCCTGTTGTCAATCGGCTGTTATGTAACCGACTTGGAAATCAATATATGTCATTTCGCACAAACTTATTGGTTGAAAATCTATAATATTAATATATATTGCTTGACTAAAACATATATTTATATTATAATAGAAGTAGGTTTGGATCGCTGCGTTATAGCAGTTTATGTAAATTGAGGTAATTTTATGGGATATTTCACTAATGAGGGAGGATATACCTCTGTCTGCGACATTGCTGTAACGGCATTGTGTATGATCGTGGCACTGCTGCTGTTCATAAGCAATGTCCACAAAAACAAGAGCTTCTGGCTTATGCTTGGCATGGTCATATTTATCTGGTCTGCTGCGGCAGGCAGCCTTGTTTATCAGATTTTTATGGCAAACAAACAGCTGGATTACTCGATTTTGGTAGCATCACGGCTTGTCAACCACACAAGTTTAAGTGCTGTCCAGCTTTTGTATGTCCTTTATCTTCGTGAACCGCTGTGGATGAGCACAAGCGGTTACAAACGGTTCGTTCTGTCGATCAGCGCAGTTGCTGCCGCGCCTATCATAATCGATATCATCGGTATGATAGCCGGTTTCGGCTTCCGTGTGAAAGACGAATCGGTCATTACGTCTTTCAGTATCTACCCTTTCTCATTCACGGCTTTTGTAGCCATTATCTTCTATCTGATAATCAAATACCGCAACCGAATAATCCGCCAGGTATTCTGGAGCCTCTTCTTCGTTAATCTCATATCTCTCATTGTCAGCGCTGTACAGGGTATCCACCGCCAGAGCTCCTTCACGACCCTCGCTTACTTCATGCCTGTTCTCGGACTTCTGTTCACATTCCACTCTAACCCATACGATTCCGAGACGGGTGCGGCAAACGATATCTATTTCAGCAAGGAACTTGCTTCCTGCATCGAAAAAAATACCGGACTCTACATGATAAGCTGCTATATCTCCGGTTTCAACAGCAGAATGAGAAGTATGCCGCAGCTGAAATCCGAGTTTTACAGGTTCTTCAAGCAAAATGTCAAACGCGGTATTCTCTACCGCTTCCCTAACGGAAGACTTGTCCTTACGCTGAAGAAAAAGCGCTACCGCAACAGCGAAGAGACTATTTCGGCAATACTCGACGACTTTTACAAGAGTTATGAGTTAATCGGGCTCGATTACAAGATCGTTGTTGCCGAGACTACGCCGGAACTCCGCACCCCGGAAGAGTACATAAAGCTTATCGAACAGATCGAAAGCTCCATGAGCTACAACAAGACCCGGCGCGTTACAGACAGCGATATAAGTGATCTTAAAGATTCCTTATATATACTCAGCGAGCTTCAGGATATATCAAGAAGACAGGATTTCAGCGACGAGCGTGTGCTTGTATATTGCCAGCCGGTGTTCAACCTTGCCACAGGAAAATACGATACCGCAGAAGCTCTTATGCGACTGAAGCTTCCCGATACCGGACTCGTGTTCCCCGATAAATTCATTCCGATAGCGGAAAAGCATGATCTTATACATCAGCTCAGCATGATAATACTAAACAAGACCTGCATTACGATACGCGAGCTGATGTCGGAAGGCTATTATCTCAACCGCATTTCCGTAAACTTCTCGACTCTGGATATCCGCCAGGACACTTTCTGTTTTGAGGTGCAGGATATCATCGAAAGAAGCGGTATCCCCTACGGAAAGATCGCAGTTGAGATCACCGAAAGCCGAAGTGAGCTTGAATTCAACCGTATGAAGAAGAAGGTCACCGAACTCCAGGGACTTGGCATCAAGTTCTATCTCGACGATTTCGGCACAGGATACTCCAACTTTGAGAGGATAATGGAGATACCGTTCGACATCATCAAATTTGACCGCTCCATGCTTGTAGAATCAGTCAAGAACGACTCGTCGAAATTCATGGTAAGCACATTCGCAAGTATGTTCAACGATCTCAACTATTCCGTTCTTTTCGAGGGTGTTGAGGACGAGCGCGACGAACGGCACTGTGTCGATATGCACGCAAGATATCTCCAGGGATATAAGTATTCCAAGCCGATACCGATAGAAGATCTCAGGAACTTTCTCTCAAAGCAAGCCGGATAAACGGAACAAGACCCGCTGTCTTTTAAAGGCAGCGGGTTCAGTTTGTCATAATAACAATTTTTTACTTACGCAGTATCTTTCAGAATTCCGTGTTACGGGACTATATTTAGGGGATCCAGCCCCCTTTTTAAAGGGGGCTGGCGGGTCCGGGCAGCGCCCGGGTCTAATTCGGCAAAGTCCCCCTCTGTCAGCGCCGGGAGAGCTCGCTGTACTTTCGTTTGGTGGCAAGTCCTCCGCGGATATGACGCTCCTGCTTGTTCTGCTCAAGCACTTCCCTCACCTGCCTGTGCAGCTCCGGATCCACCTTTTCGAGCCGCACCGTAATATCCTGATGCACCGTGCTTTTGCTGATCCCGAATACTTTTCCTGCATTTCTTACTGTCGCTTTGTTGTCGATCATGTACTGTGCGAGGCTTACACATCTTTCCTGTTTCGTTCCGCAGACAGCTGATGCTGTCCTTGTATTCCTATTCTGTGACATGGTATCGCCCCTCCGGATTAAAATTGGTATATCAATTTATATGCGGGTGTCCGCGTCATTATGTACCCGGACAAAATCACACATTACAGTAAACGCTCAAGCCTCATATTTGTGCAGAATGTACAACATTTCCGAAATATATTGATTATTCTGACGTTTTTGTATATAATAGTATTATATGTCACTCAAAAGAAAGGAACAGAAAAATGCCGATAGATATATATAACGACAAGGAAATAATAGATCCCAAAGCCGACGAAAAACAGCTTCTTGAAGAGCTTTATGATACCTGCCTGAGCGAGGGCAAGATAGATCCCGCGCTTTATGTTGAATACGATGTTAAGAGAGGTCTGCGCGACAGCAGCGGAAAGGGCGTTCTTACCGGTCTTACCGAGATCTCCGATGTCGTTTCCTACAACATCATCGACGGCAAGAAGATACCCTGCGACGGAAGACTCTACTACCATAACTACAACATCGTAGATCTCGTGAACGGCTTTGAGGGAAGACGCCATAATTTTGAGGAAACTACATATCTCCTTCTTTTCGGAAAGCTTCCGAACGCCGATCAGCTCACCCGTTTCGATAAGCTCATAAGCGGTTATCAGAACCTTTCAAACAACTTCACCCGCGATGTTATCATGAAGGCTCCCAGCTCAAATATAATGAACGCGCTGCAAAAGAGTGTCCTTACTCTTTATTCCTACGACGACAATCCCGAGGATATCTCCGCACGCAATGTTCTGCGCCAGTCTATCCAGATCATCGCCAAAATGCCGCTTATTTCGGTTTACGCGTACTGCGCATACAAGCATTTCAAGCTGCATGAGAGCCTTATGATAAGGAATCCGCTGCCGGAATACTCCACCGCGGAAAATATACTCTATATGCTGCGCGAGAACGGCGAGTTCACGCCCCTCGAAGCTGATGTACTCGACAAGTCTCTCGTTATCCACGCAGAACACGGCGGCGGCAACAACTCCACATTCACCACACACGTTGTCACCTCCTCCGGCACGGATACCTACTCGGCTGTGGCTGCCGCAATAGCTTCGCTCAAGGGCTTCCGTCACGGCGGTGCAAATATGAAGACAAAGCACATGCTCGAAGATATCAAGACACACGTTCTAGACTGGCACAATGAATCCGCAATACGCGAGTATGTCACAAAGATCGTGGACAAGCAGGCTTTCGACAGGACAGGACTCGTTTACGGTATCGGTCACGCTGTTTATACCCGCTCCGATCCCCGTGAGATCATACTCAAGAAATATGCGAAGAAGCTTGCCGAAGAAAAGGGCAGATCACCGGAATTCGATTTCTATGACCGCGTTGAGAGGATCGCAAAAGAAGTGATCGCAGAAAGACGTCACCTCTTCAAGCCTATCTGCGCAAATGTTGATTTTTACAGCGGATTCGTGTATGATATGCTCCGGATACCGGAAGAGCTTTTCACCCCGATTTTCGCGATATCGAGAATTTCCGGCTGGTCAGCTCACCGACTTGAGGAGATCATAAACAACGGAAAGATCATTCGTCCCGCATACAAGTATGTCGCCGAGCATCTCGACTATATCCCGCTTGAGGAAAGATAAGCGATATGAATTATCTGATATTTGACCTTGAATGGAATCAGCCGACAAGCTCCGGCAAGTCCCCTGCCCTTCCGCACGGAGAGATAATACAGATCGGTTTCATTGCCGTGAACGACAGTATGGAGATCGTTCATCAGGAAGAGCTTACCATAAAGCCTGTCGTATATAAGAAGATGAATCCGTATGTCAGCACTCTCACCGGCATCAGACAGGAGGATATAAATGCGGGGATCACATTCCGCGATGCGCTCGGACGCATGGGTGAGTTCTTCTCCGCCGAAACTGCGCTGATAACCTGGGGCGACGACGATATGCCGATACTGCGGGACAATATGAAGTATCACGGCATGGACGACAAGACACTCCCGATACACTACAACCTCCAGCGCATCTTCGCATCACAGACCGAGTCAAAACTGCGTCAGACCGGTCTGAAAAACGCTCTGGAGACACTCGGCATAACCGAGGAGATGAAGGCGCATGACGCACTGAACGACGCATATATGACATATCTGATAGCCAGGAAGCTGGATATGACGCTTGGAATAGCGAAGTACGCCGAGTTCTCGGAAGCAACTGCCGCAAAGAAGCCTGCGTGGGAAAGCACGGAACCCGCGTTTCTCGTAAGGCTCCCGTATGCAAAGAATCCGAACGCGTTTGCGGGAGAGTGCCGGAAAATGCATATATGCTGCCCTGTCTGCGGCAAAGATACTGCGGGAACAGATATATTCCGCCAGGGTAAGAATGCGTTTGTTGCAGCTTCGGGCTGCGAATGCAGGGAACGTCTTTTCCTGCGGTATGAACTCAAAAACGGGCATATTACGGCTGCTGCTTATGAGATGACGCAGGAGCTCGAACAGCTTTACTCCGCCCGTGTCCGCAGCAAGGAAAAGCGCGAAAAAAGACGCGAGATATACAGGATCATCGCAAAGACAAGGAAGAGCGAAGAAGCAGATAAATGACTGATATTTACGGAATAACTTACGGGAAGCTTAAAGCAAAGCTCACAGAGATCGGCGAAAAGCCGTCAAGAGCAGATATCATCTTTCCGGCAATATACAGCGAAACTCCGACTGCAATTGCGGAGCTTCCGCTGAAAAAAGAGACGACAGAAAAGCTCTCCGGCATTTTTTATACCGGAGAGCTTGAATGTATGAAGGTGCTTACATCCGAAACGGCAGACAAGTACCTTTTTGCGCTGGGCGACGGGAACACTGTCGAATCGGTGCTTATGAAGCATGAATTCGGGTATAATGTCTGCGTTTCAACGCAGGTCGGCTGCAATATGGGCTGTGCGTTCTGTATGAGCGGAAAGCTTAAAAAGCGCCGTGATCTTACAGTAAGCGAGATGACGGAGCAGCTGCTTGCCATAAGGCGCATCAGCGGAAAAAAGATCACCGGTATCTCGATAATGGGGATAGGCGAACCGCTTGAAAATATTGCAAATGTGCTGGACTTTGTAGATATCGCGATGTACCCGAAAGGCTTTGATATCGGTATAAAGCACATCACACTGTCAACCTGCGGTTTAGTGCCGAAAATATATGAGCTTGCCGACAGCCGCACCCCCGTCAACCTTGCGATAAGCCTTCACGCGCCTTATGATGAGCTGCGCGAAAAGATCATGCCGGTCACGAAGAAATACAGGACAGCGGAAGTGATAGAAGCTGCGAAATACTATTCCAAAAAAAACAACCGCCGCATAACATTCGAGTATGTGATGCTTGACGGCGTGAATGATTCGGACGAATGCGCACAGCAGCTTTCCGGACTGCTGAAAGGTATGAATGCTTACGTCAACCTTATACGCTATAACGATACAGGAAATACTGCTTTCCGATGCAGCCCGCATGAGCGGATAATGGGGTTCTATGACGTGCTGAAAAAGAACGGCATAGGTGTTACAATGCGCCGTGAGCTTGGTGCTTCGGTAAACGCCGCCTGCGGTCAGCTTTCGGCGAACTGCCAATGAGAAGAATATCCGCGCAAACTCAGCTGACACAATACCGATACTAAATCAGTAACTATCCGTAGACAAAACCAAGTAATTTCGTCACGATTCAGATATGCGCGCAGAGCGCGCTCCATAATTGTGCATTGTGAATTGTGCATTGTGAATTTGTCTATATATGATATACCGAACGCCCGATGCATGATGCACCGGGCGTTTTGCTTTATTCGTAATGCTTGTCCTCGGTAACTATGCCGATATTGTACAGTCCGTCGGCACCGCGGGAAAGCGACTTGTCCGGTGATATACCGAGAACCGGGACTGAAGATATGATGTTAAGATTGCTGTCTGTAAAATACAGCGTCTCTCCGGTCTTCAGGCTGAAATTCGTCTGATGCCGCATAAGCGCCGAAGTCTCCCGGTTATTCTTGCATACAATGACAGCCGCTGATCCGGGAGCTATCTCCATATCCGGTATCTCGTACTTGTCAAGCTCGTTCTTATCATCGGAAAGATGATATCCCTTTATATTGACAGGGCTTTCCGAAGGATTGTAAAACTCTATCCAGTCACCGTCGCCGGACGTGTAAAGCTCGCTTACATAAATACTGCTGTTTGTGCCGGTTTTCGACAGAAATAGCGATACCTCGGCAATGCTGTTTGCATCGGCATTCGCGGAGCTTATCGTTATTGAATCTCCGTCAAAGCGCACTCCGTTCACTTCCCAGTGATCCACAGCGTAACCGTCATACGGCAGAGCGCGGAATGTAACGGAATTTTCGGTGTAGTAGCCTACCGAGAACCCTTCCCCGCTTTTAAGCTTATGTGAGCCTGCCATTACCGCCGTTCCTGTCGGAGCACGGAAGTTTACCCTGTACTTCATTCCGGAATAGCCGAACATATTTATCATGCTCTTGTTCATTATAGACGAGCGGTATTCGGCAAAATCGCGTATCTGCTGACGGCTGTCCGCAAATGACCATTCACTCGCCCATGTGGACTGGTAGCCGTTTTTGAGTGCATACATCTGCTCGCTGTCGCTTTCGGCGATAAGCTTGTCAAGTTTCTCTTTAACATTTTCCGGAGAGAACACGCCCTCCTGGAGTTCGCAGATCGTATTGGCGAACTTCTCACGCATATCGGCACGCTGGAGCAGTCCTCCGAGGATATGGGAAGCGCCTTTCATGTGCTTGCCGGTAATAACCGCACGAAGCGTATCGTCAGCGTATCCCGCACCGTAGAGTCCCCATGCATATTCAGCATCAAAAAGCAGGAATCTCCACTTCCCGTCAAGATACTCACTCGTAACTTCTTCGCCGTCGGAGGGATAGTACCGCCATACTTTGAAGTTGTTGCCCGGCCAGTCCTTGTTGTCGATATAGACCTGCATTGCATAGTAAAGCATAAGATCGTCGATATCCACAAGATTGCAGAACTGGTTGAAATAAAGATCGACTGTAAGGTCTTTCTCCGCAAGCGCAACTACCTTGTTCCAATCGGCTACCGCATTCTCGTCCTCCGGATCATCGCTTTCAACGGAAAGCTCCTCGCTTCCGACAATGCGGAAATTATCCTTGTTCCCGCCGTACATCATCTCAAGATAGTCGTCGGAATACGCTTCGTGAAGCCACGAGAAGCCATAGTATTCGCCGTTCAGAAAGACTGCCGCGGGGCGCACTGCCTGTGTATCCGGAAATCCGGCTTCTGAAGCGAGAGTCATTGTCAGCTCATCGCGGACACCTGCAAATTCACGGTCATTCGCGCCGTTGCGGAGCGTGATGCGGTCATAGCGGGTGAGGAAGTTTCCGGAAGAATCCCTGTCACCCGGAAAGAACGGATATTTGAACTTGCCGTTGCCCTCGCTGTATATGTTTCGCGCGAAGAGACGCCATGACTTCTGATCCACGGCTCTTGAATAACCGCCGACTACTCTTGCACCGGCAGCCTGTGATATCAGCCTGTCGCCCGTGCTGTCAAATACCTCAACGTACATCGGGCGCTCGCTTTCACGTCCGCGCATATTGTAGTTTGCGGGATCCGTGGGAATGATCTCGCCGCCCTTGTATTCGTTCTTCATGTACTCATCGCGGAGATAACCCTCTGTTGCGATACCATAGTAGTAATCGTAGAGGTTGTATTCGTCCGAGGACAGCACGAAAACAAGCGTGTCATCGGTAAAACGTTCCGATACGTTCTTACCGACGATGTAGCTTTTTACTGCTATGTCGGATCTCTCGTCCCCGCTGAAAGCGATCGCTTTTATCGTTGCGGCTGTCTCACGGTTCTTCGCAGAGATATGGATAGGCTCAGTATATCGCTTTGAGTCCGCCGTCGGATCGTTTCCGTCGGTGGTGTAGTAGATCACCGCGTTCTCGTCCGGGAATTTAAGCTCGATGTCGATATCGCTGTCGTGGAATGCCTTCGCCGGAGAAAACGAGACCACATTGTCCGTAACAGCCGTGTCCGCAGCTGTCTGCTGCACTTCCGGCTCAGTCGTATTCACGGTTGTCTCGGTATAAGATGTAGGGAGCTGTGCCTGCATATCGGAATGGCTGCCGAGCAGTAATCCAGCGGCTATACCCACTGCCGCTACAATAATTAGCAAGATTATAAGTTTTTTCATAGATCAGTTCTTTTTTTCCTGTATGAATTAACAGTGACAGGTTCGGGTTTTATTGCGGAAAGCTGCTTTGTAACGGCTGAGACAAGCTCATATCCGCACTTCCGGACAACTCGGTTGCTGCCGGTGTTTTCTTTCACGGCTTCAACTATAAGCGTGTCGTAGCCGGCAGAGAAAAGCTCGTCAGATACGGCATTCAGCGCTTCGGTCATATAGCCGTTTCCCCAGAAGCGCTTACCGGAACAATAGCCTATTACCGGGCAGCCTTCGCGATACCCAACCACGTCTATCATGCCGATAAGCTCACCGGTGCATTTAAGCTCCATACCATACCGGAAACAGTCCGGCTCATCATAATGACTGAGCCAGCCGTCAAGGATGCGCTTTGTCTCGGAAACGTCCTTGTGTGCGTTCCATGTCATATACTTCGGGACTTCCGGGTCACCTGCCCAGCCGTCAAATATGGTCTGTGCATCTTCGGCGGTCAGATAACGCAGGCGCAGCCGCTCTGTTTCAAGCTCTCTCATCACGCACCGTCCTGTTCCCCGCCGTTTATCATTGCAAGCAGTTCTTCCTCGGTTATGACAGTGATACCGAGTTCTTCCGCCTTGGTGAGCTTGCTTCCGGCTGCTTCACCTGCAACGACGTAGCTGGTTTTCTTTGATACCGAACCGGCGCATTTTCCGCCGAGATCCTCTATCATTTCCTTTGCCTGTTCACGTTTGAGGGTCGGGAGCGTTCCCGTCAGAACGAATGTGAGACCGGCGAATTTATCACCGCCGCCTGCTTTGTCGTAATCAAATTTCAGACCGTGACCGCGCAGCTTCTCGATAAGCTCTTTCATCTGCGGATCCGCAAATGCGTCGGCTACATTTTTGGCGAGAACATCACCGAACTTGTCTATCGTGAGAATTTCCTCGGCGCCGGCGTTCATTACTCCGTCTATTCCGCCGAAACGCTTGCAGAGAAGCTCGGCGGAGCGTCTCCCTATACCGCGTATTCCGAGTGCGAAGATAAGCCTGTCCGGCTGGTTCTGCTTTGAGTTCTCTATCGCTTTAAGCAGATTTCCTGCCGACTTCTCCTTGAAACCGGGCAAGGACAGCACGTCCTGCATATTGAGAGCATAAAGGTCGGCAGAGGAATGCACAAGACCGCTTTCACAGAGCTGCTTTACGACTGCTTCACCGAGACCCTCGATATTCATTGCGTCACGGGAAGCGAAATGCTCGATACCGCGGAGAAGCTGTGCCGGACAGTTCGGATTAACGCAGCGTACCGCCGCTTCATCTTCACCTTTCTCTGTCGGGTGACCGCAGACCGGACATATTTCCGGAAGTCGGAACGGAGCGCCGCCGCAGTGCTTTGTGACACGCACGATCTCCGGGATTATCTCGCCCGCCTTGCGCACCGCCACCGTATCTCCGACAGCTATCTCAAACTTGTCCATTATATCCTGATTGTGGAGCGACGCACGGGAAACCGTTGTACCGGCAAGCATTACCGGATCGAATATCGCAACAGGCGTAAGCGCGCCTGTTCTGCCGACATTTACTTCGATCTCCCGGAGGACTGTCTCCTTTTCCTCCGGCGGGTACTTGAAAGCGACCGCCCACTTCGGGACTTTCGATGTGGAACCGAGGATATCACGCTGGGCAAGATCGTTTACCTTGATGACTGCACCGTCGGTATCGTAAGCATAGCCGTGCTTCTCCTCGCCTATCCCGCGTATGCGCTCAACAGCTTCATCTATCGTTTTGCAGACCGTATGGCCTACTGTGCGGAAGCCAAGCGACGAGAGCCAGTCAAGAGAATCGGAATGACGGCTGAACGTTTTGCCTTCGACCTGCTGGATATTGAAAATGAAGATATCGAGGGAGCGTTTCGCTGTTACGGAGCTGTCCTTCTGGCGAAGTGAGCCGGCTGCCGCATTACGGGGATTCTTCGCGGGCTGTTCGCCGTTCTCTTCCTGCTCCGCAACAAGCTTTGCGAAGCTTTCACGGGGCATATACACCTCACCGCGCACTTCAAGGAACGGTATCTTTTCCGGTATGCGCAGAGGAATGCTTTTTATGGTGCGCAGATTCTCGGTTATGTCCTCACCGATAAACCCGTCACCGCGCGTAGAACCGCGGACAAACACCCCGTCACGGTATTCGAGGGATACGGAAAGCCCGTCTATTTTCGGCTCCACCGAGTATTCCGGCTGAACTTCCTTTCGGACGGTACTGTCGAAGCTGTACAGCTCCTCCTCGCTGAAAACGTCCTGCAATGACCCCATCTGAACTGTATGGGTGACTTTCTCAAAGGTAGAGAGTGCCGCTCCCCCGACACGCCTTGTGGGCGAATAATCGGTCACAAGTTCGGGGTGCTCCGCTTCGATAGCCTTTACCTCGCGCATGAGCGCATCATACTCGTCATCTTCGGCGGTAGGCGCGTCAAGAACATAATAGTTGTAGTTGAGCTTTTCTATTATTCCGTACAGCTCATGAAGTCTTTTTTCTGTTTGTTCTGTGGTCATAATATGGAGCCTTTCAATTTACTATTAATTATCATTATATCCAAATCTCTTATTTCTTGTCAAAAGGACTTTTTTCCACCAATCTTCTCTCTTTGATATAATATTATCATCAATTGTAGATTTAAATATTTCCAACAAAGAATATCTGAAATTTTCTTTAATATAGTCAAAATCTAAACATTTTAATTCAACATTTCCGCCGTGACCATTTTTAACATAACTTCTCCATCTTCCTAAAATCATATCTTCGCCTTTTGCCGAACCAACATACCGTTTTCCTGTATTAACATCGGTAATAAGATATACACCTTTCTGATTTTCAAGTGCTGTTTTCCAAGAATCTGTTTCTATCCACTCGGATAATTCTTTCCAAGACACATTGACTTCATCATATCCTGGAAAAGTTGGTTTTACGACATCTCTATATAGCACAAGAAGTTCAAAATAATCCAGATACCTTTCAAGACATAGATAAGATGCTCTAAATTCTTTTTTAAACCTTATAACAGCTTTTCCTATATATTCATTCCCAAAATCAATAAGGCGAGTATCATATTTATACCATTTATCTTTAGTAGGTTCTTTTACACCTAAACTCTCATATATACCAGCAAAAAGCCACTCATCTTTTCCATTAAAAATCAATGACAGGATAAACTTTCTTCCAAAATTCTTTTTTGTCTGTATCTCCTGCCATTCTTTAAATTTTCCGAGTTTAAATTGTTCTAATGGTTCAAAAACGTTTTTCCTTCCTATTGCACAATGAACTTTTATATCTTTCTTGTTTTCTTCAAGAAAAGGAATCATATCTTTAAATTTCATTATGTAACCTCATATGTCTATATTCGCAAGTTCGGAAACGTTCCCCTCATCGAGGATTATGTTTGAATATGAATCGGGGACGCTTCCAACTATCACCGTCTGTGCGATGAGGATATCGTATGTAATTGCAACATCTTCGGAGTATCCCGTCATCATCGGTGAAATTTCAGCGTCCACCTCAAGTATTATACTGTGTATCGTCTGATTTATACCGGAGCTTCTGAAGCTGCTCATCAGCCGGGTTTCGGCTTTGCCTTTCGGCTCCATACGGAATACCAGCTCATCGCCGGTCCCGTACAGAAAGCTTATCCCGGTAAGCGTGCCGAGGGATATCCGCACCGTCTCGTCTCCGAGCGCTTCGATGCCCTCGTTCACCGCGTCGTTTAGCAGCGCTTTAAGGCTGTTTATCTTTACACGGTCTGTATTGAGCGCGGCGACACGTCCGCTGCTGTCGAATGTGAAGCTGACGATATCTCCCGCCGCTTCCTCACTTCCGAGCCGCTCAAATACCGCGTTGCTGATGATGCGCTCCGCCGCTGTACGGCATTTGTAATCAAGCAGCGTTTTAAGCGTGGGGCGGATCAGTATATCCGTCCCTGCAAGTACAGCTACGCACAGAACGCCCAGTACAACAAGCAGCGTGCCGATTCTGCGCATAAATCCGTGCTTCTTCCGTGCAGGATCACAGCCCATAATATCACACCCCAATGCAGATGAAGAATTTAGAAGAGACTTTTGAGACTTTATGAGACCCGGGCGCTGCCCGGACCCGCAAACCCTTTAAAAAGGGTTTGATCCTAAACCTGATCCCGTAATACGGGAATAAACAGTCTCTTCTACTCTGTTGATATGCTGCATTATATGTTTATTCAGGGTGATGTGATAAAAGACAGGCTCAATTCTTGAAAAATGTCCTGAAAGCCCTGTATGCCATGTAAATGTCGTTCTTGGCAGTTACCTCGAAAGGCGCGTGCATCGAAAGCACCGGAACTCCCACATCGATCGTGTCAATGTCAAGATTGGCAACATACATTGCAACTGTTCCGCCGCCGCCGAAATCTACCTTGCCCAGCTCACCGGTCTGCCATATAACTCCGTCCTTGTCGAGCATACGTCTTACTTCGTTCACAAACTCGGCAGATGCATCGCTCGTGCCGGATTTTCCGCGGGAACCGGTGTATTTTGTCACTACAACGCCCCTGCCCGCAAAGGAAGCATTGAGTTTCTCGAACGGGTCAGCGAATGTCGGGTCAAATGCGGCATTCACGTCAGCGGACAGGCACTTGGAATTGGAAAGCAGTGTTCTGCCGTTTACGCCGAAGCTCTCGGCGAGATCGTACAGGAAATACTTCATATAAGAGGATTTGAGACCTGTGCAGCCCTCGCTGCCGATCTCCTCCTTGTCGGTGAGGACAGTCACAGCCGTTCTGTCGGGAGTACCCTTGACTGCGAGGATAGCGGAAAGTGCGGTATATGCGCATACCCTGTCGTCCTGACCGTAAGCGCCTACCATGCTCCTGTCGAAGCCGACATCTTTCGCCTTGTACGCGGGTACGCACTCAAGCTCGGCGGATATGAAATCGCTCTCGGTGATGCCGTACTTTTCGTTGAGTATGCACATTATGCCGAGTTTTACGGCTTCGCTTGCCTTATCGTCACGGAAAGGACGCGAGCCGATGAGGATATTGAGCTCCTCGCCCTTTATAAGCTTGGGCGCAGGGCGCTTGTACTGCTCTTCCGCAAGATGCGGAAGGATATCAGTGATAACGAGAACAGGGTCATTCTCGTCCTCGCCGAGCTTTACGTCAACCCTTTCGCCGTCCGCCTTGTAGATCACACCGTGAAGTGCAAGCGGTATCGTCGGCCACTGGTATTTCTTGATGCCGCCGTAATAGTGGGTCTTGAAATAACCGAGCCCTTCGCTCTCATAAAGCGGGTTCTGCTTAAGATCGATACGGGGCGAGTCAATGTGCGCGGCAGCTATGTTCACTCCGCCGGATACAGGCTTTTTGCCGATTATCGCAAGAATTACCGCTTTGCCTCTGTTTACGCTGTAAACACGGTCTCCGGGCTTATACGAAGCTCCCTTGTCAAAGGGAACAAATCCAGCTGCTTCCGCAAGTCTTACTGCTTCGGCGCAGGCTTCACGCTCAGTCTTTGCGGTATCGAGAAAGCTCTTGTAGCCCTCACAGAACTTGTCGGCTTTGGCTGTCTCGGCTTCGGACATCTCAAAACCGGTGTTCTTCCGCTTCATAAAGAGCTTTTCTTTGAGTGCGGACGCTTCGCTTGTCTTTTCTTTTTCCTTCTTGGGCATATCGTTACTTCCTTTCTGTCGCATACAGTTCATAGTATGCGTCAAGTGCATTTTTTATTTTATTTACATAATGTGCTGTGTTTTTGCTTGGTATATTGTCAAGGTGAATGCCGTCGGACGATATTTCCGGGTCTTTTACCCATTCGCTTACCGTACCTACACCGGAAAAATACGCTGCGGACGCCGTTTCTGTGCAGCCGAAATACTCGTTCAGATAGTCGAGCATATACGCGCCGTAGCGGATATTCGTTTCCGGATCGAACATATCTTCAAATGTCACATCTTCACCGTCGCCGAGCCTGAACTTCACCCAGTCAAACGAGGTTTCCATGAGCTGCATAAGTCCGCGGGCTCCGGTGGAGGAAACCGCATTCGGGTCAAATCCGCTCTCCGTCTTTATCGCGGCATAGATCACATACTTATCCATACCGTATTCTTCCGCGTATTTCTCAACATATTCCGAGTACATCAGCGGGTGTGTCGCACGCTTTATCTCAATTTCGGCTATACGATATCCGATCACCACAGCTGCTATCGCCGCTGCAGCCAGAACAAGACCGATAAATACTCCGATCGCAGATTTTTTACTTTTTCTCAAGAAAACTCTCCTTAACAGCCGCAGCCGTCTTTTTCAGCTGTTCCTCAAATCCCGCCGTATCGCCGTTGTTTTCTATGCAGTGATCCGAACGGCTCCGGAAGAACCGGGCGTCATGCTGTGAACCGAGCCGCTGTTCGGCCTGTTCACGGGTAATCCCGTCGCGCTTCATTATTCGTTCGGCACAGCTTTCCCTGTCCGCGGTGACGCTTACTATGACATCACACAGCACATCGGCTCCGCTTTCAAATAAAGTCGGCGCGTCAAGCATTATCATGTTCCCGCCGATCCGCGCTAATTCCCTGATCGCCGCGGTTATGTAAAACGTTATGTAGGGGTATATTATCCTGTCAAGAAGAGCAAGCTTCTCCCTGTCGGAAAAGACTATACTTCCGAGCTTTCTGCGGTCAAGAGCGCCTTCCGGAGTAATTACGCCTTCCGGGAAGCTCCGGTCTATTTCCGCAAGAGCAGGCTTTCCGCAGTCAACAACGCGGCGCGCTACGATATCACAGTCGATAACGCAGAAGCCTTCGTTCTGGAAAATACCGCAGGCGGTGGTTTTTCCTGCGCCGGACATTCCGGTAAGCCCGGTAATATGCACATTATCGCCGCGGTAAAGCAAGGTCAGCGCCCCCTTATTTCTCAGTATCTATTATTCTGAATCCAGCCGAGCGAAGAAGCCTGTTATATACCGCAAGCCCCATTCCGGCTGTATCGGGCATTCTCACATAAACCTCTGAACAGCCTGCCGCATCGGCTTCACGAAGACTTGAGAACAGGTTTTCCGCCTGCTCTTCAGCGGTCTTTCCATAGGGGAAGGAGATAACGCAGTCAGCCGGATCTTCACTGCCAAAACCGAGAAACCCGGTTTTGTTCACACCGTGGGAATTTAAGAACGAAGATATGCTGTTATCCGTTCCCTTTACTATATATACCTCCGCTTTGGGAGAATAATGCTTGTATTTCATACCGGGCGACAATACTTTTGCTCCGGCATCGAGCTTTTCCAGCACTCCGCTGTCGATCACGACGTGGCAGTACTCCCGCAGCATTTCGGGCGTTACCGCGCCGGGACGCAGTATGCGCACCGTATCACTGTTTTCGATGCAGACAACTGTGCTTTCAACGCCGTACCTGCACTCACCGCCGTCAATGATGAGCGGTATCTTCCCGTTCATATCCTCGTAAACATGAGCCGCAGATGTGGGGCTCGGAAGTCCGGAGGTGTTCGCAGACGGTGCCGCAAGCGGGAATCCGCACTTTTCAATAAGCGCAAGTGTGAACCTGTTCCGCGGCATTCTCACTGCCGCAGTATCAAGTCCGCCGCAGGTCTCTGCCGGGACATGCTTTTTCCGCGGAAATATCATGGTCAGCGGTCCGCTCCAGAATGCTTCCGCAAGCGTAAGTGCAAGCGGTTCCACTCTTTCGGCGATATCGTAGAGCATCTCCGTTGAGCTTATGTGCAGTATCAGCGGGTTGTCCTGCGGTCTGCCTTTTGCGCGGAAAACGGATCGCACCGCTTCCACATTGTAAGCGTTCGCCGCAAGTCCGTACACGGTCTCTGTCGGTATTGCGGCAATTCCGCCGCTTTTCAGCAGTTCTGCTGCTTCATCAAGTATCTCATCGCCCGCTTTGGCGAGCTTCGTTTCAATTTTGTTCATATTTGTATCATTAATGTACGCTTACGCATTTTCGCTGCCGGCAAGCTTTGCCGCCCTGTCTGCTATCGCCAGTGCGTCAAATACCTCGTCGCAGTTTCCGTTCATAAACTGGTCAAGCTTGTAGAGTGTAAGCCCGATCCGGTGGTCAGTGACACGGCTCTGCGGGAAATTGTAGGTCCTTATACGCTCGGAACGGTCTCCGGTGCCTACCTGGATCCTGCGCTCTTCGGCGATACGGCTTGTCTGCTCATTCAGCTTCGCTTCGTAAAGCTTCGTATAGAGCATCTTCATTGCCTTGTCCTTGTTCTTGTACTGGCTGCGCTCCTCCTGGCATTCGACTATCGTGCCGGTGGGCTTATGGATAATGCGGATCGCGGATTCGGTCTTGTTGATATGCTGACCGCCGGCTCCGCTGGAACGGTAAGTCTGGTATTCAAGATCGGCCGGGTTTATCTCAACGTCCACCGCTTCCATTTCCGGCAGTACTGCCACTGTAACGGTAGAAGTCTGTATCCTGCCCTGCGCCTCGGTCTCCGGTACACGCTGAACGCGGTGTACACCGCTCTCGTATTTGAGCTTGGCATAGGCACCGTCACCTTCGATCGAGAAGCTTATCTCCTTGAAACCGCCGAGTTCCGTAGGATTCGAGTTCACTGTTTCCGTTCGCCAGCCTTTGAGCTGTGCATACATAGTGTACATTCTGAACAGTGAGTTTGCGAACAGAGCGGCTTCTTCTCCGCCCGCACCGGCTCTTATCTCGACTATAACATTCTTCTCGTCGTTGGGATCCTTCGGGAGAAGCATTACTTTCAGCTCGTCGGTAAATCTTGTGACAAGCTCCCGGCTTTCGGTAAGCTGCATCTGCGCCATTTCCTTGAGCTCCCTGTCCCCGCCGCTGTCCTCAAGCATTTCCTTTGCTTCTTCAAGATCAGCCAGAGCCTTTTTATACTCACGGAACTTCTCCACCAGCGGGAGCAGGCTCTTGTATTCCTTCATAAGCTTCGTGTACTGCTCCTGATCGCTTATCACGTCCGGATCGGAGAGCTTCGCGCTTATATCCTCGTATCGCTTTTCAGCTTCGCTGAGCTTCTCGGTCATATATTACCTCTCGAATACTTTTTATTATATCACATACGCCAACTTTTTGCAAGCCGTTTATAACCCGCGTGAATCCGGGTCCGTGCTTCTTCCGCAGTACGGACAGACGCTGATATCGTACAGCTTGAGATGGAGAAGCTGACCGCAGTGCGGACACCGTACCTTTCTTATCATCCAGATAATCGAAAATGCCAGAAACAGTCCGGCAATGCCGTACAGGATAAGACTCACGACTCCTTCAAGGATATTGAAGCACGCAGTGCCTATGCCTACAGCGATAAATCCCCCGAACATCGCCGCGTATCCTATCGCTCTTGCAAGTCTCGGATCCATCTGTTTCATCAGAACACCTCTCCTATCCTCTCCGCCGCAGCCGCAAATACCGGCAGCGGCTCCGCCGCTTCGGCATCGCCGAGCGTATATATCTGCGAAAGCAGCAGTCTTTTAAGCTTCGGCGGCATTTCTTTATGCTCGCTTATCTTTCTCGGGAACATATCCTTTACAATATCTATCTCCCAGAGCGCGTCCTGGACATCATACGCGTCTATCCGAGCCGATGTTCCTATTTCCCAGCCACAGGCACAGAGCGCATTCTCGATCTCGTGCGGATAGAACATCGTCTTAATATTGAAGTGATCGGAAATATGGTAAGACTCGCATATCGCCTGTATATCGGCGGCCATGAAGTGCTTGTACTGACCGAAGGTGGTCGGACAGGGATCCCATTCCGCGATACAGATTCGCGGCGCCCATTTCCGCACCTTGTACAGGATATCCCGCAGCTCTTCCTGCGATGACAGATACCAGAGACAATGTGACAGAACAACATATCCGAAGGAGTTCACATCGAAATCGAACGACGGGCTCAGGATATTCACGCCGAGATCAATGTTGATACGGTCCCCGAAGTGCGAACCCATGAGCCTTTCCCGCGCCATGCCGAGATTTTCCGGTGAGCCGTAGTTCTCATTTGCGAGATCGACCGCGTAAACAAACCCGTTTTCGCCTACGGTATAAGCAAGTGCGGCAGTTGTTTCGCCCTGTCCGCAGCCTATCTCAAGCACCTTGCTCCCGAAATAGATCTTCCAGAGATCCACGAGACGGAGCCTGTGTTCTATGCGCTTCTGCGTTATATCGCCGGAGAAGCCGGAAAGGTGCATTATTTCTTTTGTGCGTTCCTCGACAGTTTTCTGCATCACAAACCCTCTAAAAACAAACTGCCCTCTGAAAACCAGAGGGCTTACGCTGTCAGTCTGACATATTACGGTGTCTTGCCGGGATACTGTGCGCTATTACTGAGCGCGCTGTACCTTACCCGAACGCAGGCATCTTGTGCAGGCATATACTCTGCACGGCGTTCCGTCAACAATAGCCTTTACCTTCTGAACATTGGGCTTAAAGGTTCTGTTTGTACGTCTGTGTGAATGGGAAACGTTGATACCGAAAGTGACACCCTTGCCGCAGATCTCGCATTTTGCCATGGGTTAAGCACCTCCTCTTATAACTTCTGAATTTTCAAATGTACCGTTATTCACGTCATTTTTACATTAAGTGTATGTATTATAACACATTCATTGTCATTTGTCAAGTGCTTTTTTGCGAATTTTATTCTTTGTTTTACCACATAATATGAAAAAAAGCTTGCAAATTATCACAATATATAGTATAATAAGGATATATTGCTGCAATTACAGAACAAGAGAATTGAGGTTTCCTATGTTAAACGCAATCCGGTCAGGAAGTATGATAGAGATTATACTTACTGCCTTCTCACTGCTCGTGATGCTGTTTGTCGTGTTTCCGGTGCATGAATGCTCCCACGCTCTCGCGGCAAAGCTTCTCGGAGACGATACCGCCGAAAGACAGGGCAGGATCACCCTTAACCCTTTCGCTCACCTTGACCTTATGGGTACTATCGGTATCCTCGCTTTCGGTATAGGCTGGGCAAAGCCCGTTCCGGTCAATCCCGCAAGATGCCGCAAAGTCAGCCAGAAAGCCGCTATGGCGATAACCGCTGCCGCAGGTCCTATGGCGAACTTTGTATCTTCGCTGATATTCATGATCATAATGAAGGTGCTGATAGTAAGCTATTCCGGCAGCGACAGCGCGCCAGACGCTCTCTACTACATCATAATGGCGCTCCGCATAATAATCGACATCGACCTTTTCAACGGTGTGTTCAACCTGCTCCCCGTCCCTCCGTTCGACGGTTCGAGAGTGTTCTTTGCATTCCTGCCTAACAAATATTACTTTGCGATAATGAAATATGAGCAGTATATAATGATCGCCCTGCTTCTGCTCATGTGGACGGGCATACTCTCTATACCTTTCTCATTCCTCTCAAACGCGCTGTACAGCCTGTTCGATCTTATAACGAAGTTCATCTGCTGATATGGAAGAGCTTAATTTCAGACTTGAGATATTTGAGGGACCCCTTGACCTTATGCTGAATCTTATCTCAAAGCATAAGCTCAATATACGCGATATCGAAATTTCGATCCTTCTCGATCAGTTCCTCGATTACCTCGATAAAATGCAGGAAGCCGACATCGACGTTGCGGGCGAGTTTGTCGAGATGGCGGCACACCTTATTTATATCAAGACAGCCGAACTGCTCCCGAAGCACGAAGTCGAAGCACTCAAAAAGGAGCTTTCCGGCAGACTGATAGAATACGCTATGTGCAAAGCCGCCGCAGAGCGCCTGAGACGGCATTACTGCGGAGATACCGTATTCGTCCGCGCACCGCTGGAACTGCCGGTGGACAACACTTACAAGCTGCGCCACGACAGGTATGAGCTGCTCGAAAACTATACCGCAGTAAGCACAAAGAGCGAAAAGCTCAAAAAGGACGCTAAACAGGTGTTCCAGCCCATCGTTGCACAGACGTATGTGAGCGTGTTCTCAAAGCTGATATTCGTTCTGCGCAATCTGCGCAGCGGAAAGGATATCGAAGTCCGCTCGCTGTACAAGGGACAGACCCGCTCGGCACAGGTCGCGGTGTTCCTCGCGCTCCTTGAGCTTTCAAAGCGCGGAAGAGTGGAGTTCTCCGACGACGGTGAGCATATCAAAATGACACGGGTCGGAAAAGAAGAAGAAACTATTACCGAAAACACGGAGGTGACCGGAGAATGACAGTCACGGAAGGTGTTGCGGCAGTCGAAGCGATAATGTTCGCTTACGGCGAGCCGATAACCATAGAAAAACTATCTGAGGCTTCGGGCATCGACGAGGAGACCGCCGTAAAGCTCGTTGATACGCTTGAAAGGCAGTACAATGTCCGTGAAAGCGGACTAAGGATCCTTCGGGTGAACGGAGCATTCCAGATCGCGGCTCGTTCAGAGTTTGCGGACAGCATCAAGAAAGCTCTTGAGACAAGAAAGCAGCAGCCCCTGTCACAGGCGGCTATGGAAACTCTCGCGATAGTAGCGTACAATCAGCCGGTAACAAACGGCTTCGTTGAACAGGTACGCGGCATCGACAGCAGCAGCGTTGTGCGAAGTCTCGTTGAGCGCGGTCTGCTTGAGGAAGCAGGAAGGCTCGATCTTCCGGGAAGACCTATTTCCTACCGGACAACTGATAACTTCCTGCGCTGCTTCGGGCTCAGCCGTATCGAAGAGCTCCCTCCCCTGCCCGACCGCGAAGGTCAGCTTGATTTCGACGAGCTGGAGGAAATGGAGCGCGAGAAGGAGCTCGAATATCCCGCAAGCACACAGGACGCGGGACTTGATGAAGAAGATGTTGTTTCTGCGGACGAAGATGAAAGCGCAGAGAATGACGAATAAAACCAATACCGAAAGGCTGGGAATATGACAGGCTGGATCATTTTCGGAAGCATCCTGCTTGTCCTGATACTTGCTCTCGTGCAGTCCGTCACGATCACAGCGATATACGACAAGAACCCGGAAGTGCGGATAAAGATACTCTGCTTCACGATCGTTAAAGTGCCGGAGGACGAGAAAGCCAAGAGAAAAAAGGCTGAAAAAGAACGCAGAAAAGCCGAGAAGGAACGCAGAAAAGCCGAAAAAGCTGCAAAGAAAAAAGGCGTGACGGAAAGCAGACCTGCGGAAACGGCGGAGAGTACGGCAGAAACTACCGGTACAGCCGATACAGTGGAGAGCGCTCCGGCAGAACCGGACAAAAATGAACGGAAAAAAGCCGGGCATGCCGGAAAACCGCCGAAGCAGAAAACGAAGCTCCCGGACATCAGCCTCGATATGATAAAAGATTATATCGAAAGCGCTTCTCCGCCGGTCAGAAGGCTCTTCAAGAAGATCAGGATAAGAGATGTTTATATCGACTGGGTAGTCGGAAGCAGTGACGCGGCAGTAACCGCCCTCAAATACGGAGGAGTGTGCGCTGCGCTCTATCCCGCGTTCGAGTGGATAGATACCTACCTCGACGCAAAGATCAAGGAGATCAATATAGAAGCGGATTTCGATGCGGAAAAAGACGATATCTTCGCTTATATCACTCTGAAACTGCGGATTTCCACCGCCCTCGGCTGTGTGATATGGCTCGCTTTCAGAGTTCTGAAAACATATCTTAAATACAATCCCGCAGCAGGAAATAAACCAAAAGCAAGACCCGCAGGGGTCAAAGCAAGATGAAAGGACGAATATTATGGCACAGCATCTCGAAGGACTTATGAGCACATCAATGGAGAAGATCAGAGATCTCGTTGACGTAAACACCATTATCGGAAACCCGATAAGCTCCCCCGACGGAACAACTATCATACCTATCTCAAAGGTATCGTTCGGATTCGTTTCCGGCGGTTCCGATATCCCCGCAAAGGTAGAAAAAGAAGTTTTCGCGGGCGGTTCCGGCGCAGGAATCACGATAAAGCCCCAGGCATTCATCGTTATATCAAAGGACGGCAATGCGAAGATCCTCGAACTCGGCGGAAAGTCCAGCCCGATCGACGGTCTCATCGACAATGCCCCCGAACTTCTCAATAAAGTCAAGGAGCTGTTCGGCAAGAAGAAAGACGGCGAAGAAGCCGGCGGAGACGAAAGCTCCGAGGACGCAGAAGAGGAATAATGTTCCCGTAATGCACGTTCTGCCCGTATATTCCGCATTTTACCGCGCAGAATAGTAACGAGGTGAACGTGTAATGAAAAAACTTCCCGCTTTTCTTTCCGTGCTGACTGCATTCACAATGCTGACCGCAAATGCCGGAGCCCTGCCTGCCGATGACGGACCGGTTCTTTCGGCAGAATGCGCGGTGGTGATAAACGCAGATACAAACGGTATCATCTACGGCAAAAATGAGCAGAAACAGCACGCAATGGCAAGTACGACCAAGATAATGACCGCGCTGATAACGCTCGAATCCGGCGATCTCGACAGACCTTTTACAGTTGACAGTATGGCTGTGCGCGTAGAAGGCACTTCTATGGGACTCAGAGAGGGAGATACCGTGACACGGCGCGCTCTGTGCTTCGGTATGCTCCTACCGTCCGGCAACGACGCGGCAAATGCCGCAGCCGTCAATATCGCAGGAAGCCTGTCTGCTTTCGCAGAACTTATGAACAGGCGCGCCGCACAGATAGGTATGACCGGCACACATTTCGTGACTCCCTCCGGACTCGATGCAGACGGGCATTATACCACAGCTTATGATATGGCACTGCTCACTTCCGAAGCCCTCAGGAACAAGGATTTCCGTGAGATCTGCGGGCTTAAATCCGCAAAGGTGGAGTTCGGTTCTCCGGCAGCAGCACATACCCTTCGCAACTCGAACAAGATGCTGTCCATGTATGACGGCTGTATCGGCGTAAAGACAGGCTTTACAGACAATGCCGGAAGATGCCTTGTGACCGCGGCAGAACGAAACGGCTGCACTGTGATCGCCGTTACCCTGCACGCTCCGGACGACTGGAACGATCACAAGGAACTGCTGGATCTCGGCTTCTCACGCGTAAAGCCGTTTACTGTGCAGACCGAAGCATTCGCCGTGGAAACGGCAGGCGGTACTTCCGATACGGTCTCGGTTTCAGCCGGTGAAAACCCTGTACTCGGACTTACTGCCGATGAAGCAGACCGCCTGACTGTATCATACAATATGCCCGCTTTCGTGTATGCGGAGGTATGCAAGGGCGATACAATAGGATACGCGGACGTAAAGCTCGGAGATTCCCTGCTGAAACGTGTTCCTCTTCGCGCAGATGAAGATGTGGAACGCGCAGAACCGGTCTCCGGTGAATTTGAAAGACTTATACGAAAGATCACGGGCGCTCTGATCATCGGACAGTAACAGGCGCACGAAGAACGGATATACCATGGAAAAAATAAGAATACAGAAAATTATTGCAGACAGTGGGTACTGCTCCCGCAGAAAAGCCGAACAGCTCATAGCAGAGGGTGAAGTAAAAGTGAACGGTCACCCCGCCGCTCTCGGTGACAAGGCAGATCCCAAAAACGATCTGATAACTGTCAGCGGCGAAAAGATAAAGGCAGAGGGAGTTCCTCTGCGCTACATAAAACTCTATAAACCCCGCGGCTATGTGACCACTATGTCCGATGATCTCGGCAGAAAATCCGTCACTCAGCTGCTCGGAGATATACCCGAAAGAGTGTACCCTATCGGAAGGCTCGATAAGGATTCCGAAGGTCTCCTCCTCCTCACAAACGACGGCGCTTTCGCAAATGATATCATGCACCCGAGAAAGCATATCTCCAAAACTTACCGCGTTACTGTCGCGGAAAAAGTCACCGAGGATATAATAGATACCCTTATGAACGGCGTAGATATCGGTGAAAACACGATCACTGCCCCCTGCACCGTCACTGTGGTAACGGAAGAGCCGGAACGCACCGTTCTCGAATTCACCATTTTCGAGGGCAAAAACCGCCAGATCCGCCGTATGTGCGAGGCCGTTTCTCTCACGGTCAAGCGCCTGCGCCGTACCAATGTCGGCGGCGTTAAACTCGGTATGCTCTCCCCCGGCGATCACGCCGATCTCACTAAACAGGAAATGCAGGTCCTTCGCAATGCCATGGGTGCTGCACAGACCAAAGATAATTCAGCTTCACCAAAACCCGGACGCAGATCGGGCAACGGAGGTAAACGCAGATGATCACTATTCTCAGAAATCCCGATATTGCAGATAAGCTCGTGTTCGATATGAAAGAGGACGGTACCCGTATCGGAGGTATCACCGCTCAGCTTTCCCCGGACGGCGATGTCGTGATCTCACACCTTGAGAGCGAAAAGGAACTCTATTATGACGGGCTTTGCCGTACTGTCCTCGCTTATGCCAATATCCGCGGGATAGATAAGGCTGTCTTCGATATTGATGACGAAAGACAGCTTTACAGGCTCAAAGGCTTCGGTTTCATTTCCGATGACAGCAAAGTCCTCGATAGTATCAGCGATTTCTTCGCTAAAGACTGCGGCAGCCAGAATACATAATCCGGCTGCCGGCAGATTTTTCCCTGTTCTTATACTTTTTTTTAAAAAAGTATTGACATTTTTATAACGTTGTGCTATAATAATATAGCGTTATGGAAATAGACAATATCGCGGAGTGGAGCAGGTGGTAGCTCGTCGGGCTCATAACCCGAAGGTCGTAGGTTCAAGTCCTATCTCCGCAACCAATTTCAATTCCCGCGAAGCCGCTTGTAGAACGGCTTCGCGGGTTTTGCTTTTTGCAGTAAATACGGGTTTGGTCTTTGTTTGGTCTTTATTCTTCGAGAATCAAGTACCAAGAGTTCACCATTATTTGAAAAATTTGAGATTTTTTGTCGGAAACGTCACACAGTGCGTGATGTTTTTTTGACCATAGGTTTTCCAAATTCCGGGTATAAAATCTTCAAATTCGCGTCAAAAGAACAGCCGAGCCGATCTTAGTCTTTATTTTGGTACTTATTCATCAAGCGCCCGGCTTCATCTCGGTCTTTCCGTCGTTTCCGAAATCGAGGACCTGTGAGATCACGCTGCTCGTCCTCGCCTGAGCCTCCTGAAACAGGTGACAGTAGACGGAGGTCGTGGTACTAACGGCGCTATGCCCTAAATCAGCGGATACGGTCACGGGGTCAACTCCTGCAAAAATTAAGGCTGAAGCATGAAAATGACGGTAAGAGTGAATGTCGCAGAAACGTAATCCGTTATCCTTGCAGAACTTCTGAAGCCACTTGTAGGGATTGTTCACGAAGAGCGGCGAACCGTCATCGGCAATGAACAGCCTGTCGCTCTCCACCCACTTGTCTCCCATTAACTCCCTCTGCTTGTCCTGCTCATCTTTCAGTTCGCGGAGCACGTTCATAACGACTGCGGGATATTTGGTCGAACGCTGTGATTTTTTCGTTTTCGTAGTATCGGTGAACATTCCGTGCAGCTTGGTGTAGTTGGAAGTCCTGCGGACACTGATGACGTTGTTTTCCCAGTCGATATCCTTCCACTCCAGTCCGAGCATTTCCCCGCGGCGGTAACCGCTGTAAACGGCGAGCGTCACGAAAACCCTGTACTTGAGGGGAGCATTTTCAAGAGCCTTGAAAAGCTGCTTCATTTCATCAATGGTGTAGATCTGCTTTTCTTTCTTCTCCTGCTTTGCCACGGTCACGCGAGAACACGGATTGTCTGTCAGCATATTCATCTTGATCGCGTATCTGAACGTGTTCGAGATAAAACTGAGGTGAAGCAGTACCGTCTTACGCGCAAGAGGTTTTCCATTCTGCTTACCCCTGCCGTTGATGAGCAAGTCATTGACAAACTTCTGAATATCGCGGCTTGTGATCTTATCAAGGCGAAGATGCCCTATCGCCGGGTACACTCTCTTGGTCAGTGATCTGAGAAGCGTGTAGCTGCTCTTGCGGAGATTGAGCTTCGCGTATTCCTCGAACCACTGCTCTGCGAAAGTTTCAAATTTTATTGCTGCCGTGATCTGACCGCGCTTGCACTCTTCCTCGAACAGAACCGCCTGACGATCAAGCTCTTTCTTTATCTGACGCTCGGTCATACCCTCTTCGGGCTTCCAAGTTTTTGTCTGCACTACCTGTTTGCCACTCACGTCATATCCGCACGATACTTTTATTCTGTAGCTGTCGCCACGTTTTGAAATTGTAGCCATTGCAATTATTCCTCCTGATAATTCGCAAGGCATTTCCTGTACTTTATATTATATACTTTTGTCCGTATGGAGTCAAGTGTTTTTCAAGGGAAATGCCTTGTTTTTCCGTTGGGGTGTCCACCGGACGGACACCCCGTTCATTGTCATTCCAGTACGTTATTCCGTTTCTTCTGAATGTCCTGCTCACGATCTTCATAAGCCAGCAAGTGTTCGACATTGTAGAGTATTGTTGCCATTATTGCGGTGCTGTCCTCTAACTTGTGCAGCCGGAGCATATCTGCACTGTCGGCGCTTTCAAGCTCGGCAAGCTCTGACTGCCACGCTTTGGGAGCGATCTTCTCACCTTCACCGAGAGTATTTTTGAAGTATGACCGCATAGCCTTGTAAGCGTTGATCTGACTGCTGTGCTCGGCATAGAACTTGTCCTTTTTCTTCTGATTTGTAATGCCTTTCCACTGGTCATAGACCGCCTTGTTCGGCTTGTAATGCTCATAGTTGTTGAGCAATTCCGACAGCTCTTTCATACGTTTCTGACGGGCGATGATCTTCGCTTTCAGTTCCGAGTATTCTGTTTCGAGCGCTGAATGTTTCTCGGAAAGCTCCGTCATCGTGGAGATATGATTTCCTTGCAGGAAAGCCACCGCCTGCGACACATCTCGGAGCTTTTGTGCCTTTTTCAGATTGCCGAGTTTCAACCCGCGAGCCTCCGCGAATTTCTCTCCGTTGCCGTAGAACCGCATAAGAATAGAAACGAGGTTTTCTTCCTGCGGGCGTTTCTGCAATTCAGCAATAGCAGCATTGACCCGTTCAAGCTCCGCCTGTAACCTGTGCAGCTCGGCGTTCTGCTCCCGGATACGACGATTGATGTCGCCTTTCTCGGTGCGGATGCCCTTGCGTTCCATTTGCGTAGCAGATACACCCATGTGAATGGTCGGCTGTTCGATTTTTCCCTGACGCTCGAATGAACGATGATCTACCCGGTCGGCGATACCTTTTTCAGCGAGAACGGCATTGAGAAATTCCGCCCAAGCTGCCCGCCACTCCTCGGCTTTGGTCTTGTCGTTCCAGTCGGTTGTCTGAACAGTCCGGCATTTATAGATGCGCTTTTTCTTGTCATATATTTTGTTTCCGGCTGCGTCGAGAATATACTCCTTGCGCTGCTTATCGCCCCAAGTTCCGTTCTCGTTGAACGGGCGGAGCGTAAGCATAATGTGCGCGTGAATGTTCGGTTGCTCACGATCAGGGTCGTGTATGCAGATGTCGGCACACATTCCTTTATCGACAAAATTCTGCTGCACGAACCGCCGCGCGAGCTCGATATTTTCCGCTCGTGACAGCTCGTTCGGCAGTGATATTTCTATCTCGCGGGCAAGCTGTGAGTTCCGTGCTTTCTCAACTTTCTCGACAGCGTTCCAAAGCGTTGAGCGGTCTGCATATTCCGGCGGCGCGTATTCCGGAAGAAGTATCTCCGTGTGAACGACACCGCCCTTGCGCGTGTAATCGTGAGTAAGTCCGTCATACTCGTTGGTGAGTTTCTGACCGCTCCGGTATGCTGCCGCCCCAACAGCGGATTTACCCTTGCCGCGGCTGATTATTTTTATCGAACAGTGATAGATCGCGATAAAAATTCCCCCTTTCATTTCTCTCGGCGTATGCTGTTTTTTCCTTTTGAGCAGCAGTGCGAGGTAGCCCGTTCCCGCAGGAACCGCGCGATACCACTTTTGTGGTATATAAGTGCGCCCTTGTCCCAAGGGGACACTTTCTTGTGAATAAATTTTTCCAGAAAATCATTCGTCATCGACCAATCTTGTCCCGAATATTTCTTCGCGCAGCTTCTCCGGCACCGCACTGATTAACGAGAGGAGAATATGTTTCATTTCCTCATTGGAGCGGAACTCCGCATCCGGTATCAGCTTTTCGAGCATAGCCCCGCGCACGATAAGGCGGCGCGTTCTTTTCTTCCTTTTCTCTTCGGTATTTTTCATAGCCGCTTCAAAGATCTGATGTTCGAGCTGTACCTTTCTTTTCTCGTAATCATTGAGCTTACGCTCGGCGCTGTTGAGATTTTTCTGTTCGTTCATTGTCGATTCCTCCTGTAAAGATTTTGATTTGAAAATAGATGTGTTTGATGTGTAAAGTCGATAACCACGCCGTTTGTACCGTGTGAATTTACACGCCGCATACACATTGAAAGCACAGCGCTCCACACACCGCAATCGCTGTTGTGGAGCGGGGACTTTACGTCCGACACACCAAACACAGCACTTTTTGATTCTGTTACGTCACTATTGTACGGTAGGTCGTGTCGATGCCGCGATAACCTCTCGCTTTCTTTCCGCTCGTGTGATTTATCACCGCGTCGCTGTATGTGATTTTGTAGCGCCCGTGGTTTTGTTTCAGCCACGAATTGAAGCTCTCACGTTTGAGCGCGGTCACGCTGTTGAGATTGCACCAGCAGCAATATGCGGAGTATAAATCTGCTGTCGAGCATTCCAGTCCAGCGCCGAACTTTATGAGCTGCTCATCTTTCAGAAAACCGATGATATTGCAGTTGTCCTCTTTCATCTGCAACAGGTTCTCCCGCGACTTTTCGCTTACCGTGAACTTATAATCATTCGCGATCAGACGGCGCAGTCCGCGATACGCCCAAAGGAAAATGCCCTCTTTCTCGGCGATAAGTTTTTCCGAGAGGAACGGATCGTTCACTCTGCCTGCCGGCACGGGTTTTGCAGATAAAATTATCAGTCTGCGCTCCCAGCCCTCGGTCTTGTCATAAAGCGACTTCGGTGCGCTGTTGGAGAAGCACATAGCGCGGCATTTCAGCTTGACCTGATGACCCTGCTTGCCTTTCGCCTGCAACGTGATAGGCGTTTCCGATGTTGCAAGAGTTTTCAGAAAGCTCGTATCTTTCAGCCCCTCCAAATTCATATCATCATCAATGAGAACCATTTTCCCGACAAGGTTTGCTTTCAGAAACTTATCGCCCGCGAGGTCGGTTATGCTGCCGAAGTATGCAGCTTCGCCGAAGATGCTGTACATCACAACTCCGATGCGCGACTTACCCTCGCCGCCGTTACCGGTGATGAATAACATCGCCTGTCCTTTCGTGGAATGTATCAGGCAATAGCCCATATATTCCTGTAAGGTCACGATGTCTTCCGGTTCGAGAAGTTCATCGAGGAATGAGAGCCAGCGTTCCGGCTCCGGCACTGTGGGTTCGTAATTCACGTTCAGACGATTCCCGCATATCTTCCGCTCGTCCTGTTTAAACTCAAAGTCTGTTGTCAGAATACCATTGAGAAGATGAATTTCTTTATCATTCCCCTCGAAGTCGGGAGAATAGCAGATGCTTTGCAGCGCTCCAGTGAGCGCGTTTACTTTCTTTGCAAAATCCTTCTGCACGCGCTCTTTCAGTAGCTTGTCCGAGATCATCTTCCGGACAGTCTGAATGTCAACTGCGCCGTCCGTGTTGTAAAAAACTCCGTCAACGAATATCATCGGGTAATCCGCGAGAAATTCATTGCAGAACGACACCTCAAAGATGTTTTTACCGTCGAACCATACACAATTATTTTCGATTTTCTGTGTGCTTTCGGAAACTGCGGCATTATGCCGCACCTGCTTTTCTTCCATAATTTTCTGTCCTTTCTGAATGTGTTTTTTGCATTGCCGGACGCAGCTTTCCGTACTTTTTCAAGCTGTCGTAGTACCGCCGGAACTGCGTGATATTTGCGTTGATAAACTCTGCTCGTTCGCGCTCGGTACTGTCAAGCAGCTCCTCCCACAAATACTCCGTGTATTCGAGCTGCTGCAAGCTCAGCATGAAGCGAGGATTTGGTGGTTCGTTCTGATCTGTCGGCGCGTACAGCACCCGGAACTCCCGCAGCATAGCGATATAGTCGGTGAGAACATCGAACGCAAGCTGCATTTTTTTATTATCAGCAAGTGACTTGAAAATCGGTGTGTTTGCTGTGTTTGACGCGCAAATTCGCTTGGTTGAGCCATTCTTTTGCACAGCGCCTACACGCCCGTTACACACCGCCGACACACCGAAATCCGCGCAAAGTTTCTGCGTCGCATCGGATTTGGGAACACCGAATATCTGCGCCGTGAGGTCGGTCACATCACCGTGCGCGCCGCAGGCATAGCAATGGAAATGATCGTCGTAAATCTTCATTGACGGGTTCTTGTCCGCATGAAAAATGCAGCGCGCCATTCCCGACCTGTTCACTTCCAGTCCGTACATCTCGGCAGCCTGCCGGATATCGACAAGCTGCCGTATCTGCTCGAAATCAATCAAGCTGCACCGCCGTTCTCTTCCTCCGGGAAGTCCTTTCCGAAAACTGCGGTGTAAAGGTCGCTCTCAGAGATCAGAAACTTGTTGCCCGCCTTGAAAGAGCGGAGCTGTCCGGTCTTGCACATCGTCCTGATGCGGTACTCGTTGATACCGTCGATAAGCTGTGCAGCTTCCTTGATCGTTAATACCTTTTTCTTTGTCATAATGTTCCTCCTGTTGTCGTGGAGCAATGCTCCGTTATTGAAAGTTGTTGATCGCTTTATGATGAAGTGAAAAATACCTTTCACTCACTACCATTTTTCAGCCCGTTTTTGGGGGTATTTTTTGAAGAAATTTGAAGATTTTTTGTAAATTTGTTAATAATGCACAAATGCGCCTTGCTACAAACTGCTGCGTTGTGCAAAATAGCAGCATAAAATAATTGCTTTCACCTATCGTCTTTTTTGTCCCCGATAATTCCCCCTCTCAGGCCAAATTCGTTAATTCTACACAAACAACTTTGTGCAGATTGCTAAGTGAATAAAATTCCTTTCACTTAACGTGATTTTTCTGCCGTTTTCGAGGGGTGTTTTTTGAAGAAATCTGAAGATTTTTCGAAAATTTGTTTATTATGTACATTTTAGCGCTGATTTGCAGCTCTCTTTTGTGCATTGTCTCATCTTGCAATAACTCCTTTCACTCACTACCTTTTTCGAGTCTGTTTTATCCCTGCCTCCGGATGAAAACTTGTTTTTTTGAGATATTTCAGCGTTCTGCACATAAATAATAGAATCGTATTGTGTAGAATGATACTCGAATAAAAAGCCTTTCACTTAACGCGAAAAAAGTGCCTTTTTTTCAACCCTTTTTAAGGGCGTTTTGAAAAGTATTTTGAAAATTCGTTAGTGTTGTATGGTTTGAGGCTCGTTACAGACGCTTGATTGTGCATTCTAACGTTAGCTTTTGTGGCATAGAAAAAGCCCCGCTGTTCCATAGAACGCAGGGCGCTGGATATGCTGTTGTGTTTTGGTATCAAAAAAGCTCAGTTAACAGGGAGTTTTATTCTCCCGATAACCGAGCCTTGATCTGATATTCTATTGATGCTCCGATGCCGGAAATGCCCTGTTATCAGGGCGTGGTTATGCTATATTTGCTATGTTATGCATCACTACTTCAATGGTAAAATTGGGACTTTTCCGGTGCTTCCGGTACTGTGATAAAACAGGCGAAAACGGGTAGAAAATCAGCATTTTTTCGCGCTGTACGCCGTTCAAAACAGGCGGGCAATGATATTACCCTACCCACATATCAAACGTGGCTCAGAGCGCGTTTTTCTTTCGGTCGGCGCCGAAGGGCGTAACGGCGCGTGACTCCCTTTGATATCATCACGGGATGGGGTCGTGTTTCGCACCCTCATCGTAGGGGTATCCATTTTGGATACTCCTCTTATGGGGTAACGATTCGTTACTGCATCGTTTTCGGTACAATTCGCCCGAAACCCCTTGAAAATAAAGGATTTCCATGGTATAATATTTGGTAGGCAATGTAAGCCGTGCGGTCGCTCGGTTTGTGGTGCATAACCGAGCGGTCTACCGCGTAATTAGTAATCAAAATACAATATATATGATTCAATACATTCAAAGGAGCTTCAAAATGGCAAGAGGAACAGCAAAACCAAAGGAACAGAAGCCTATAGAACAGACCTTATGGGACGCAGCGAACAAGCTGCGCGGAAAGGTTGAGCCGTCGGAATACAAGCATGTTGTACTATCTATGATATTCCTCAAATACGCAAACGATCGCTTCAACGAACACCGCGAGAAGATGAAAGCAAATGGACAGGATGCGTTCCTCGAAATGCTCCCATTTTATCAGAAAGATAATGTTTTCTATATACCAGAATGCGCCCGCTGGAGCTTTATCATGGAAAATGCCAAGCAGCCCGATATTGCTATAAAGATAGATACCGCGCTGCACGAAATAGAGATGAAGAACAAAACCCTTGCTGGAGCACTGCCGGATAACTATTACTCCCGTCTGCACATGGATCCGAGCGGACTTTCTTCACTACTCGACCTTATCAACGGTTTGGAGCTCCAGGTCGGCGGGGACAAGGATGTTTTCGGAAAGGTTTATGAATACTGTCTCAGACAGTTCGCATTGAAGGAAGGCAAAGGTAAGGGCGAATTCTATACGCCCCGCACCGTTGTTGCTCTGCTGTGCGAGCTTATAGAGCCTTATTCCGGTATCGTATATGACGGTGCGTGTGGTTCCGGCGGTATGTTCGTGCAATCAATGCGCTTTGTTGACGAGCATAAGGGCAACCGTCTGAATGTCTCGATTTACGGGCAGGAGCTCACCGATACCACGCGGCGACTCGCGAAGATGAACCTCGCTATCAGAGGCATATCCGCAAATCTCGGTGCAGAGGCTGCAAACACATTCCTGAACGATCAGCACAAAGATCTGAAAGCCGATTTCTCCCTCGAAAACCCGCCTTTCAATCAGAAGGACTGGCGCGAAGCTAATCAGCTCAACAGCGACCCGCGCTGGGACGGTTATCCCACACCGCCGACAAGTAATGCAAACTACGGCTGGCTGCTCAACACCCTGTCCAAGCTCGGACAGAACGGTGTCGGTGTTGTGTTGCTTGCGAACGGTGCGCTGTCTGCGGGCGGCGAGGAATACGAGATACGCAAGCGCCTTATCGAGAACGACCGCGTTGAGGCTATCGTTATTCTGCCACGCAATATGTTCTACACCACCGATATATCTGTTACCGTATGGATATTGAACAAGAACAAAAAGTCCCGTGTTGAGAAGCGTCCCGACGGAGATGTGACTTTTCGCGACCGTACCGACGAGATACTATTTATGGATCTGCGGCAAATGGGACATCCGTATGAGAAGAAGTACATAGAGCTGACCGAAGAGGACAGAGCTGTCGTTGTTGACCGTTTCAAATCGTGGAGACTTGACGGTTACAAGTCCCCTTATGAGAATGTTCCGGAGTTTTGTTATGCAGCAAAGAAGCCGGAAATAGCCGAAAAAGATTACAGTCTTGTTCCGAGCAGATATATTGAGTTTATAAACCGGGACGAGTCTGTGGGTTATGAAGAAAAAATGACTCAGCTTCAGGGTGAGCTTACAGAACTGCTTATTCAGGAACAACAGTCCAGACAAGACCTGCTGGAAGTAATGAAAGGACTGGGATATGAGATCAAATTATAAAAAGCTCGGTGAATATATCCGTCAGGTGGACGAGAGAAACAGCGATCTGTCAATCACTAATCTGCAAGGCGTAAGCATTACAAAAGAGTTTGTTCCGTCGATTGCCAATATCATCGGAACTGATCTTTCAACATACAAAATTGTCAGAACCGGACAGTTTGCCTACGGTCCCGTTACATCAAGAAACGGTGACAAGGTATCAATCGCACTTCTCAAAGGTGAAGATTGTATCATATCAAGTTCATATTTACCGTTTGAGGTATTTAAGCCTGACGAACTGCTCCCCGAATACCTTATGCTGTGGTTTATGCGTCCGGAGTTTGACCGCTACGCTCGTTTTATGTCTAACGGAAGTGCACGTGAGGTTTTTGATTGGGATTGTATGTGCGGCGTAGAGCTGCCTGTCCCGCCAATCGACGAACAGCGCAAGATCGTTCACGATTATAAGGTCATTACGGATAGGATTGAGGTGCTGCAAAAAATAAACAAAACTATAGAAGATATAGTCAATCTCCTTTTCTATAATATTATTATAAATAACAAAAAATATAATGAATATACTGTATTTGAGTTTGGCCAATATCCTTCTGTTTGTTCAATAAAGAAAATGAGTGAAATTGTTGATGTTAGAGATGGTACGCACGATTCTCCATCTGCCGTTGAGACAGGTCACAAACTTATAACTTCTGTTCATCTCAATTCCTACTCTGTAAATAAATCTGAAGCTTATGCAATTTCCGACAAAGATTATAATGAAATTAACAAGAGAAGCGTTGTTAATACATGGGATATATTGATGAGTATGATTGGAACTGTCGGAAGACTATCGTTGGTTACGGATGCGCCAGTAGATTTTGCGATAAAAAATGTTGCTCTTTTCAAATCATCTTTGTTACCTCAAGATGTGTGGTTATATTTGTTTGCGTACTTAAATAGTAGCTTTGTAAATAGATATTTATCATCATTCGTATCCGGTAGTACCCAATCGTATGTGAGTTTAGAGGCATTAAGAAAAATGCCGGTTATTATTCCTTTAGATTCTGATCTTCAGCTATTTATTAAAACTGTTAAACCGTTGTATCAACTTTTAATCAGCTCTGAAAAAGAGATTAATTGCTTAAAAAGCATAAATTTTAAAGGAGCGTGAAATAAATGCCTACGATCTTTTCCGAAGCCGTTCTCGAACAGGCTATCATAGACAAATTCATAGCAGAGGGTTACGAGTATGTTTCCGGCGATGACATTCACCGCGAGCTTACCGATGTTCTTATCGAAGAAGATCTCTCCGCGTTCCTTGCGACAAAATACGCTTCGGAGAATATCACTGCGTCCGAGATAGACAGCATTATCCGTAATCTGCGATATGCCTCGTCAACGCCGCTATACAGCGCAAACAGGGCTATGTTCATACGCATGGTCGAGGGCGAGACTTTTGTCCGCGAAGATCGCAGTGCAAAGGATTTTCACCTGCGCCTGATAGATTTCGACACTGAGAACAACAAGAATATCGTCAAGATCGTCAATCAGCTGACCGTTAAGGGCGCAAACGCTACGCGCCGACCTGATGCTGTCGTCTATGTCAACGGTCTGCCTGTAGTGGTAATGGAATTCAAATCCGCGATAAAGGAAGATACCACAATACACGACGCTTATGTGCAGATAACCACACGATATACGCGTGACATTCCGGAGCTTTTCAAGTATAACTGTTTCGCTGTCCTCTCCGACGGTGTGAATACCAAAGCCGGAAGCATATTCTCCGACTATGAGCATTTCTTTTCATGGCGGCGAATTGAAGCCAATGACCGACCCGCCGACGGTATAGACGCGCTTGATACTATGGTGCGCGGTATGTTCCGGAAAGAACGACTGTATGATATTATCCACAACTTCATTTATTTTCCCGATACCGACACCGGAAAGAACCTGAAAGTAGTCGCAAGCTACCCGCAGTATTTCGCAGCGCGGAAGCTGCTTGCAAATGTTCTGCTGCATCAGAAGCCTGCCGGTGACGGAAAGGGCGGTACTTACTTTGGCACTACCGGCTGCGGCAAGTCATTTATCATGCTGTTCCTCACAAGGCTTATCATGCACGAGCCAAGCCTGCATTCCCCGACAGTCGTGCTTATTACCGATCGCTCCGATCTTGACGACCAGCTTTCACGGCAGTTCCTTAATTCAAAGAAGTTCATTGGCGATAATACCGTGGTCGAAATGGACAGCCGCGATCAATTGCAGGATGTTCTCGCAAAAACAGCAAGCGGCGGCGTGTATCTGACTACGATACAGAAGTTCGCTGACGAGTTCGGCGAGCTGAGCAAGCGGCAGAATATCATCTGCATTTCCGATGAAGCACACCGGACAAGCAACAACCTCGATATTAAGCTTGTTGTGAAGTCTGACGAGGTGCTGAAACGCTACGGATTTGCAAAGTTTCTGCATACGGCTCTGCCGCAGGCTACATATATCGGTTTCACCGGAACGCCCGTCGATGCAACAATGGATGTTTTCGGTCCCGTTATCGACCAGTACACGATGACTGATTCCGTCAAGGACGGCATTACTGTCCGTCTTGTCTATGACGGGAGACCCGCGCGGGCTACGCTTGACGACAGCAAGGTCAAGGAGATAGAAGAATACTACAATCAATGCCTTGCTGCCGGAAGTAACGAGTATCAGGTAGAGGCAAGCAAAAAGGCTGTTACGAACATGGCGGCGATAGTGGGCGATGATGATGTGCTAAATTCCGTAGCCGACTACTTTATCGACCATTATGAGACGCGTGTCCGTGAAGGCTCAACAGTCGCGGGCAAGTGTATGTTTGTCTGCCTTAACCGTCCGATAGCGTTCAAGTTCTACAAGATACTCAAAGAAAAGCGCCCGGCTTGGTTTGAGGAAAAGGTCGCACCGGACGGTGTGGAGCTTTCGGAGCAGGACAAGAAGGAGCTTATCCCTATGCCGATGTGCCAGTTCGTGGCTACACGGTCAAAGGACGATGAGCAGGATATGTATGACCTGCTCGGTCCCGATTCCGTGCGAAAGAATGCGGCAATACAGTTCAAGAATATACACAGCAATTTCAAGATTGCTATAGTTGTTGACCTGTGGCTTACCGGCTTCGATGTGCCGTTCCTTGATACTATTTACATTGACAAGCCAATTTCGCAAAGTCATACGATGATACAGACAGTATCGCGTGTAAACCGCTCTTATGCTGGCAAAGACAGCGGTCTTATTGTTGATTTCATCGGCATAAAGCTCGGGTTACTTGCAGCTCTGCGTACATATACAGATTTCCGCGAGGACGGTTTCGATGAGGACAGTGTTCAGGCTGCTATCCGTATCGTCCGCAATCAGCTTGAAGTGCTTGACGCGATGATGCACGGATTTGATAATGACAAGTATTTCAAAGGCACACCGGGTGAGAAGCTACAATGTCTGAATGAAGCTGCGGAGTTCGTACAACAGACGAAGGAATTGGAACAGCGTTTCATGTCCAATGTTCTTCGTATGTCCAAAGCGTTCAACCTCTGCAACAGCGGTAAAGACTTCTCACAATATGAGCTTGACCTTATACACTATTATAAGGCTGTTCGTTCCATTCTGTTCAAGCTGACAAAGGGTGACGCTCCCGACACGGACACGATGAATGCCCATGTTCAGAAGATGCTGGAGGATGCAATAAAATCCGAAGGCGTTGAGGAAGTCTTCTCGACAGACAAGGATATGGATGCCGAGGCTGTTGACCTTTTCAGCGATGACTACCTCACCCGTATCAGCAGGATAATGCTCCCGAATACGAAGATCAAGGTACTGACTCAACTGCTGAAAAAGAAGGTCAAGGAGTTCAAGAAAGTCAACAAGATCAAAGCCAAGACATTTGAGGAGCGCTTGCAGGCTGTCCTTGACAACTATAACAGCAGAATGACCGACGCAAACTATGTTAAGAGCATACTTGACGATGTATCCGACCAGTTAATTGATCTCCTGAAAAAGCTGAAAGAAGAACAGGATTCCTTTAACGCAATGGGTATAGACTATGAGGAAAAGGCGTTCTTCGATATTCTGACAGCCGTTGCGGATAAATTCAAGTTCGAGTTTCCGGAAGAAGAAAATATCGAACTTGCAAAAGAGATCAGAGCTGCTCTGCGCGACAAGGAGAAATATGCAGATTGGGCGAATAGCGAACAGATAAAGGCTCTAATGCAAGCTGATATTATCATAATCTTGGCAAAGCACGGTTATCCGCCTACGCCTCCGGAGATATACGAGAAGGTCTATAATGACATATTGGAGCAGACCGAGAATTTCAAGAAGTATAACGATTAAAATGCATATAAGCATAAAACAAATATAAAAATGCACTATGTTCTGTTAGTACATTTCTTAAAGTTTTCTTAATCTCTTGCAATAATACTTATATTAGATAACGAAATATATAAATAGGTGGTTGTAATGGTAAGAAAGACTTACATAATGCTAAGGTGTACCACATTAAAATATGCTAAATCTTTTTTGGAATCAGGGAATTTACGATTCGGTAAACCTAATGAATGGATAAAAGCCGCAAGCACAAATGGCATAGGTAGGGGCGATTATCTAGAAGGGACTTTTGCGTCCTGTGATAAAACTAATACTGAATTTATTAATGTTATTCGTTCTCAAAATAATAACCTGATATGCCACACTATTTCAAACAGATGTTACTTCAAAAGAGAACAAGCATTGGATTTAAGGACTTTTTGTGTATTTGGGATAAACGATGATATGTTTACCACTTACGGGTGGTCTCCACAGCACGAAAAACGGCCCTGTGGTACAATATCGCTTGATTATTTTAGCGATTTCTTTGGCGATGTGTCAGAAGATGAATACGACGAATTATCAGAAGATAAAAAACCAGTAGTAATAATGATAAAAAAGCCTGAGATTCTTGTAAAAAGAATAATAACTTACTTTACGAATTTAGGTTTAGATCCAAAAGAATTAATAGTATCTCCTGTAAATTATATTGATATGAATTCAGATTTTATTATTAAGTATAATTATCCTACAGAGTTATTCTTTAAATCAGACCGTTTTCGAAATCAAAGCGAAATAAGATTTGTGCTAAACACTCAAAATAACAGTATTTTGGAACATATCGAAGAAAGTAACGGCATAATTAATATCGGTAATATGAGCGACATATCAGATATATACGATTATTATTTTCATGATATGCAAATGATGTTATTAGATACAGAATTAGTATTTGCGCTTCCAAAAGCAATTAATATCCCTATTGATAACGTCGAACAATACATCAGTTACATAGTATACGCTCTTGCTGATGAAGTACCACAATGTAAAAACTTTGAAGAAACCCAAAAGTTTATCAAGGATATATGCAATCTATTAGAAGAAAAGTATGGATATAAATGTGATAGTGAAAAATGTATTTTTAGAGATCCATCAACTGGAAATACAATTACACCAAATTGGAATCGTGTTAGCGAAGCACTTTCATCCCATGGATACAATCGGTATGTTAATAATGATTATTTAAAAGCAATAGATTTATACAGTAGAGCTATTCTGTATTCACCTGACAATGCAAAATACTGGTTTAATAGAGCTTGTTGTTATATAAAGTTACAGAACTATAAAGCAGCATTAGTTGATATGGAAAAAGCAGCTGAACTTTCTCCTGATGATGAAGAAATTCAAATGCATTTAAAGAGATTTATAGAAGAATACGGTGCCTAAATCAATAATGGTATAAATATCTTGGTACAAAAAATAGCTTCCGAACAGTCTTAACCTGTCCGGCAGAATTCAAACTATGTGATTTTTCAGCCACTCAAGGATAGTCTTATCATCATTCTCGCCCGCGGCTGTTCCAAGTATCAGCGCAATCAGATCATCATCGTCATATTCCAGCTCGACATTGTTGAGCCGAAGAAATATCAGCATTGCATGAGTGCCGATACGCTTGTTGCCGTCAATGAACGGATGATCTGCGATTAGTCCGAAAGCGAGCCTCGCGGCTTTGGATAACAAATCGGGATAAAGCTCGCTGCCGGAAAAGGTCTGGAATGGAGTGTTAAGAGCAGAGTCAAGCATACCCTCGTCGCGCAGTCCGTCCTGACCGCCGAATCTTTCTACGAGAGCGGAGTGAAGCATTTTTATCTGTTCTTTTGTGAGCTTCTTCATTTTGCAAGCTCCTTGTAAACACGGTCGTTTTTATCCATAATGCTTGCCGACAGCTTCATGACCTCGGTGTCGGAAGCGAATTCCTCGTCGCTGAGCGTCATACCGAACGGAAGCCCTCTGACCGCGACCGAGCGCTTAAGGAAAATACGCATAGCCGTTGAGAGATCGAGACCGAGTTTGTCGTAAATCTCCGTTGCCTGTTCCTTCAGATCATCGTCGATGCGGAACTGTACTACTGATGTTGCCATAATATGACCTCCTTTACAGCATATATTCTATATTACAATTATAATACATTGTCGTTCATTTGTCAATAGTCTTGACTAAAATGCCGCCTGCCAAAGAATGACAAGCGGCTGAGCGTTATTCGCTGAGTATATCGAGCATCAAAGCTGCTCCAAGCCGGAAGCCACGCTCGAAGTCTGCCTCACATTCAAGCTGGGTCTCGACGTGTAGTGCATCTGTGTACTGGTCAAGAAGTTCCTTACAGTCCGGAAATTGGTCAAGTAACTGCTCCTCGGTGGAACATATCAGCTCACGGTTATCAATGCAGCGTTTTGTATTAGGCGCGGGTTTCTCGCACGGGCAAATCTCGCCGTAGTAGAGTTTACTTATAACACTTTTCATTGCGGTATTCTCCTGTAAAATTTAGTAGATTTTGTTTAGTTTGTTATTCAACAGGAAATGCCTTGATTTTGGTCTTTATTTGGTGCTTAATCCTGCAAAAACAGGCTAAAAGACACCAAAAGTTACTAAACGTCAAACGCCAAAATACCGCATTATACCGCGGTTTGCGGGATTTTACCAAAAGTTGCGAAAAGAGTCAAATGCAATTCAAGTCCTATCTCCGCAACCAATCCACAGACCTCTTGAATGGCGTTATTAAGCCATTCAAGAGGTTTTTCCTTTATGCTGAAAATGGTTCTTGGACATTGTTTGGACATTATTTTTCGAGAATGGACATTTCAGCTCGCTTTTTTCTCTTCCGCTTTGTCTGACGCCTTGCTGAAATCGAGTGCATTTGCAATGATGTCGCTTGTTCTCGCCTGTGCCTCCTGAAACATTTGCGCATATACCTGCATATCAAAAACGGCTCAGAGCGCATTTTTTGTTCGGTCTGAACCAAAGAAAAAGACGCAGAGCCGAAGCCCTGCGCCTTTTGTTATTCTTTTACTTGACCTTTATGCTCTTGCGGTCGCTCTTGGTAAGCACTGTTTCCTTTCCGCCTACTACCGCCGATACAGAGAAAGTGTAGGTCTTTCCGGAATTGACGGTGAAGCGTACTGCTGTCTTTGTCGTCTTGGTGACATATTTCAGCTTGCCGTTGACTACTTTGTAAACCTTGTAGTACTCGGCGCCAGGTACCTTAGCCCATTTAGCCGTTACCTTGCCGTCCTTCTGCGTGAGCTTCACGATCGGCTTGTAGTAAACCTTGAGATTTGCCGTGTAGTCTGTCGGAGCGTCAAGTGTCTGACCGCTTGTGATGTATTTCAGCCTGAACTTGTAAGTAAAGCCGTTCTTTGCGGTCTTCATCGTGATCTTCGTCTTTGCGGTCTCGGTGACCTGAACTTCCTTGCCGTCCTTTTCGTAGTACAGAATGTACTTCGATGCGCCGGATATCTTATCCCAGCCGACGGTAACGGAATGATCGTCGTTGAGCTTCGCCCACATCTTTACGGTGGACTGGTCGTTCTTGTTTTCGCCTGTTCCGCTTACATCAGAGGAAGAGGAAGAACCGCCCGATGCCGCGGGCTTCGAGCTGTCATGTGTCGCATCGTCCGACCAGCGTGCCGTTATCACAAGGTCTTCCGCGGGCATTGTTGCCGGGATTGACGGTCCCCAGCATACGAAACGCAATCCCTCAACAGAGGGAGTCGCCGGAACAGGCACATTCGTTCCGTAATCAAGCTCATATTCCTCTACGGTCTTGCCGAACGAAACGAACGTGATCGTGTACTGATTGATAGTCCATGTTGCCTTGACTGTGATGTTCTCGGCGGGCATCGTTGTAGGTATCGCTTTATCCCAACCTGCGAAGGTGTAGCCTGTCTTTGTCGGGTCTGCGGGAGCCGTTACCGCGGTATTGTAGTCCTGCGTGATAGGCGCAACTTCCGTGCCTCCGTCGGTATCGAACGTTATCGTGTACTGATTGATAGTCCATGTAGCCTTGACTGTTACATTCTCGGCGGGCATCGTTTCGGGTATTGCCGGTTCCCAACCTGCGAAGGTGTAGCCTGTCTTGGTCGGGTCAGCAGGAGCCGTTACCGCGGTATTGTAGTCCTTTGTAATTGCCGCTATTGCAGAACCGCCGTCTGTATCAAAGGTGATAGTGTACTGGTTTACAGTCCACTTTGCCTTGATCGTGGTGTTTTCGGCGGGCATTGTAGTCGGTATGGTCTTATCCCAGCCATTGAAGGTATAGCCTGTCTTCGTCGGGTCTGCAGGAGCCGTTACCGCGGTATTGTAGCCCTGCGTGATAGGAGCTATTGCTGAACCGCCGTCCGTGTTGAACGTTATCGTGTACTGATTGATAGTCCATGTAGCCTTGACAGTTACGTTCTCGGCGGGCATCGTTTCGGGTATTGCCGGTTCCCAACCTGCGAAGGTGTAGCCTGTCTTGGTCGGGTCTGCGGGAGCCGTTACCGCGGTATTGTAGTCCTGTGTGATAGGCACTATCGTCGTACCGCCGTCCGTATCAAAGGTTATCTTGTACTGATTGATAGTCCACTTTGCGTAAAGCGTGGTATCGGCACTGATCGTGAATGTATCGTCTGCCGCATAACTCGTTCCTGTACCGTCAGCCTTTGTGTTCCAACCGTCAAAAGTATATCCTGTTTTAGTAAGGGTACCGGTATTGTCGAGGACGGTAACAGAACTTCCAGAAGCATAGGTTTCGGAAGCAACCGGTACGGTACCGCTTGTTGCTTCATTAGCGTCGTATGTAAGCGTTCTGGCAGTACCGAGAAACAGCTGACCCGCATTGGCATTGCCGGTCGGATACTTGCCTACTGTGTAACTTGTAATATCGCTTTTGAATTTGCTTATATCGTTTAAAGCCGTGTTAGTGCTGCTCGTGAACTTGCCTGATACTCCGGTCGAAAATGCTACACCATAGGGGTCAGCATTATTCAGTTCACCTGTCACAAAAATCTGGTAACTGCTGTTGTATAAAGCGATGTTTCGCTGTTCGTTACCACCTATATAGTTATCTTTGATAACAGGTGCGCCGCTGAGATAGAGATGCCCTTCACCGATTCCGGCACCGCATTCCTTTGCGTAATTATTTGCGATTGTTCCGCCTTTAACTTCACATTTCGAGTTTTCATAAATTCTGATACCGCCGCCAACTCTACATTCAGTATAGTTATAACAAATATCTCCATCGTTCATGACGAATGTATTCCATGCGGCTTCATTATTGGCGTAACCATTACGTATAGCAACACCTGCTCCGCCGCCGGGGTCAAAGCCGCTGCCTGCCTTATTGCCAATAATGGCACCACTGTTCATTACACACTTACCGATAGTGTTACCGGTGTCATCAATATAGATTCCGCCGCCCGTTCCGGTTGCGTTGTTTCCAATGATCGTGCCGCCGTTCATGGTGAAGGTGCCGGCAATGACTCTCACACCGCCGCCGTCACCGGATATATTGCCGCCGGTGATGTAACCGCCGGTGAAGGCCGTTGTGCCGTTGGTATCATCAACAGTCGCAAGTCCCGCACCATTAGTTTTGGGATCAGCAATAGTATATTTATGTATTTTGGTTGTATCGCTGTCGATAAGTGTCAGGTTTGCACCGCTGCCGACATCCATTACTCTGCTGTTGCCGGTCATTCTGATACCGCAGCCGTTGAGATCGAGTATCTTTGTACCGGAGACAGTGACAGTGCTTGCAGTCGTCACGTCTGCGAGCAGTTTGAGTGTAGAGCCGTTAGCCGCCGAATTCCACGCTGTCACGGCTGCCGCAAAGTCGGAGTAATTTGTCGTCGTGCTGCCGTCTGTTACGCTTGCGACAGCAATATCATAATAGATGTTTATGTCACTGGTTCCATTCCATTTTCCGTTGCTTGATGACTTGGCGGTATTCAGACAATAACCGGTCGGTATTGTTCCAAGCTTAGAAACATCCAAGTCTTTTCCACTAATATAGTGAGTGTTTATAACTGTTATATCATAAGCACCGGACTCGCTTTGCCTGTTGTAATTGATCTTCATCTGCTGTAGCGTTCCGAGTGAATCTCCGATTATTCTATATATTGTGTATCTGCCGCCCCATTCTCCATATCTTAATACGAAATACACATTATAGTTTTTATTTGCATCAAGAGGAACAGCATCAAAACTAAAATCCAAAGTATTAACGCCGCCTGAAACTGGTGAATTATAAGAAATATCCTCTGTATCTACGCCTATCTCTGAAATATTGATCTTAGATCCTTCCAGACGCACCGGAGAATCGCCCTCAATATAATTCCACCCAGTCTGTATATCAGACCATTTTTCCTTTATTTGTGAAATACTGAGTTCTGAAAATAAAAGTCTGGCCATTCTTGGATAGTTTTTATGATCGTCATTCACTTTGATCGATACATCATAGGAAGCTATATTTCCCTCACTGTCCAAAACAGGTATAAACTTTTCTAAACCGCTTGCCTCATATATTGCGCTTGCCGTAATGCTGAACCCCACCATGCACGAAACTACCATGCACAATGACAGGAACATGCTTAGAATTTTGCGTTTTGTCTTTGTCATTTTTTTATCCTTTCGTTTTATATTTCCCGTGTGTGCGGGATAATTTATAGCGCAAAAACGCCCGTAACCTACTGTACCATTGATACAGCGGTCACGAGCGTTATAGCCTGTATTGAATTCCGGGTATGACAAAAAGAGAGAGTTACCTCTGCTTGCTTTGAGCGTAGCGCACCATAGCCATTTTGTCAAGACCCTCTCTGTGAAATTTATCAAAATATATATTATATTATAGCAAAAAACGCGGAATTTGTAAAGAGATTTCAATACCTTTTTTCTAACCTGTTTTATTATATCATACAAACCGTTCAAAAACAGTTACAAAATGCCCACTTTTATGATGATTTGACGATAGTTTGGTGATAGTTTTCTGAAACTTGCAAAAATCGCTTTACAAATCAGCGTTTATCGTATAGCGCAGGTCATGATACCCGGTCCATACCTGCATATCAAAAAACTGCTCAGAGCGCATTTTTCGTCCGTTCTGAACCACACAAAAAAGACGCAGAGCCTAAACTCTGCGCCTTTTGTTATTCTTTTACTTTACGGTAACACTTGCCAAGTCGCTCTTGTAAACCTTCGTCCACTCGCCGTCAACAAGTGCCTGAACAGCGTATGTATATTTGCCGCTCTTGAGATGGCTTATGCGAACGGAATTCTTTTCGGTCTCGGTAACAAGCTCATAGCCGGGCGATGTCTTCTTCATCACTCTGTACATTGTCGCGCCTTCTACCTTTGCCCACTTGATCGTTACTTTTCCGTCCTTGACTGTCGCCTTGGGAGCGGGCTTGTAGTATATCTTCACGGAAACCTTGTATGAATCCTTTTCTGCGGATTCCTTGCCGTTCACTTTGTACTTTATCATGAAGTCGTTGGTCACGTTGTTCGCCTTTACGACATCGTCGATCTTCGAGGCTTCCAGAGTTCCGGTCTTGCCAAACTTACCTGTCTTTTCGTTATACTCATAAATATTGTAGTTGCCGCCTGTGGAAACATAGTATTTTCCGCTTGTGGAGCGAACTACATCGACAGCAGTGGACGTTCCGAGATCCTGGACGAACGCATACTTGCCGCCGACCTTGACATAAAGCGAGTAGTTCGTTGCGCCGGGAACATTGTTCCACGACAGCGCACTCTGATTCCGCGCGTCCTGTACGCCGGTAATGCTGAGAACGGGAATGTCCGCTTCCGTATCCTTGGAAGGCTCTGTCCATGTCGGAGAAGGTGTTATGCTTGTGGACGAACCGCCGGAGGGCTCGGGGATAACGGGTGTGATAGACGTGAAGATTGCTGTGATCTCAACGTCTGATGCGGGCATCGTGAATGTTGTAGTTCTGACTCCTTTGTTTTTAAATTCAACAACTACATCTGAATTCCAGTAGCAGAAATACATACCGCCCCAATCGTCCGCCGTTATTCTGACTGTCTCGCCGGCTTCCGCTGAAGTCTTGTCAGCTTTACCTTGGATAACCTTGATCGAGTAAGAATCTCCCCATCTTGCTATCAGTTCGATGTCTTCCGTGATCTCTGTCGAGAAATCAAAACGCTCACCGCCAAGATGCCAGTACTTGAATTTTTTCCCTCCCATTTCGGGATCAGCTGCGGGAGCCGAAACAGTTCCCTTGTACTCGCATTCCGCTGTTGAGTAAACAGTTGTGCTGTCAATCATGAATGTTACTGTCAGCATGGAGCCTGCTTCCACCGTAACTGTCGTATCGGGTGAAGCAAAATGATTGTCGTCTCCCTTTACACGAACGTGGTATATTCCGGATTCGAGATCTGTTATCACGATTCCGGTAACAGGCTTGTAGTCGTTCTCGCCGTCAGCGCGGTATTCCATTGTCGCGTTCACGCCGGTGATCTTGCCGTCTGCCTTGCCCTTTATGGTCTCTGCGAACGCAGTGACCGCCGGAACTTCCTGATCTGCCTTGCCGACAGTCAGCTTCACCTTGCAGGCTGCTGTTGTGTAATTGTCTTTATCAGTGGGTGTGAATGTTACATCATACTCGGTTGTATCGCTGTCAGCAACTGCGGGAGCTATCGTTTTTGTTGTCCACGCGAAAGTACCGTCGACATCAGCCGAACCGCCCGAAAGCTTGCTGTCCGCAAGTGTCTGTCCGTATGTGATAGCCGAAGCTGTCGGAGCAGTTGTGATCGTCGGTTTTGCCTTGCCGACAGTCAGCTTCACCTTGCAGGCTGCTGTTGTGTAATTGTCTGTATCTTTGGGTGTGAATGTTACATCATACTCGGTTGTGTTGCTGTCTGCAACTGCGGGAGCTATCGTATTTGTTGTCCACGCGAAAGTACCGTCGACATCAGCCGAACCTCCCGAAAGCTTGCTGTCCGCAAGTGTCTTCCCGTATGTGATAGCCAAAGCTGTCGGAGCAGTTGTGATCGTCGGTTCTGCCTTGCCGACAGTCAGCTTCACATTGCAGGCTGCTGTTGTGTAATTGTCTTTATCAGTGGGTGTGAATGTTACATCATACTCCGTTGTGTCGCTGTCAGCAACTGCGGGAGCTGTCGTTTTTGTTGTCCACGCGAAAGTACCGTCGACATCAGCCGAACCGCCGGTAAGCATGCTGTCCGCAAGTGTCTGTCCGTATTTGATAGGCGAAGCTGTCGGAGCAGTTGTGATCGTCGGTTTTGCCTTGCCGACAGTCAGCTTCACCTTGCAGGCTGCTGTTGTGTAATTGTCTTTATCTTCGGGTGTGAATGTTACATCATACTCGGTTGTGCCGCTGTCTGCAACTGCGGGAATTATCGTATCTGTTGTCCATGTGAACGTTCCCTGCACCGCTTCATCGCCGAATGTTGCCGCACCGCCCGAAAGCTTGCTGTCCGCAAGTGTCTGTCCGTATTTGATAGCCAAAGCTGTCGGAGCAGTTGTGATCGTCGGTTCCGCCTTGCCGACAGTCAGCTTCACCTTGCAGGCTGCTGTTGTGTAATTGTCTGTATCAGTGGGTTTGAATGTTACATCATACTCGGTTGTGTTGCTGTCAGCAACTGCGGGAGCTGTCGTTTTTGTTGTCCACGCGAAAGTACCGTCGACATCAGCCGCACCGCCCGAAAGCGAGCTGTCCGCAAGTGTCTGTCCGTATGTGATAGCCGAAGCTGTCGGAGCAGTTGTGATCGCCGGTTCTGCCTTGTTTACAGTCAGCTTTACCTTGCAGGCTGCTGTTGTGTAATTGTCTGTATCATTGGGTTTGAATGTTACATCATACTCGGTTGTGTTGCTGTCAGCAACTGCGGGAGCTATCGTATTTGTTGTCCACGCGAAAGTACCGTCGACATCAGCCGAACCGCCGGTAAGCATGCTGTCCGCAAGTGTCTGTCCGTATGTGATAGCCAAAGCTGTCGGAACGGCTGTGATCGTGGGTGTCGTCTTTTCCGCATAGGTGTAGGTAAATGTCTTATCGGCACTTACTTCTGCTTCCGTTGTGGGAACGGTGTCCCACGAACCCGCCTTATAACCGTTGTCCGGGTTTGAACCGACAGCGGGAATGTCCGAGGATTTCAGCGTAAGTACTAAATCTTCATTAGTCGTGCGAACCAGAACAACAGTTTTCTCTGCATTCGTCCCGTCGTCCCATTTGCCGTTCACTACATTGAATTTTACATAAACAGCCACAATGCAAAATACGTTTGTCCGGCTCTTGAAAGCCGTGCCTTTCGGGCGCTGAACGAACTGGTAATGCGTTCCGGGCGCAAGTCCCGTGAAAGTCGGGCTGTCCTGCCATGTTTCGCCGTTGTCTTTGCTGTATTCATAGCCGGTGACTTCTTCAAGCGTGATGCTGTCCGCTGTCACGCTTTCCGGACTCGGCATCGGAATATAAGTGAAAGTGAAGGTCGTGACCGTGTCCACGGTCGAAGAAGAAAACGAATAACCCACGGGGCAATCTATGCTCCAGTTGTTGTTCGCCTGCGTAAGCCCTGTCACGGTATTGCTCCACGAGTTTTCTGCGTTGAGCGTGTAAGAATCCACACCGGCGAGCGTCGCGGTAAGTTTTTCGGGTTTTACCAGAGTTTCGCTCCAGACAACATTCACGGTCGAGGAAAATGTCGCTGTCGCTGTCGCGTCGGGTACGGTGAACACCACGTCGCCTGTGGGAGTACCGGAAACCCTTACTGTCTCCGCGTCTATTCTTGTTGCCGTAATGCCGTTAACGGTAATATCGGCCAATTCCTCAAAATAATAACCGGAGTTCGCGGTATAAACTACCGTTGCCATGTCACCGTAAACGTCTGTCTGCGAAACTCCGTCCGCGGGGTCGGGTGTCGCGTTCGCTCCGCCGGTGAGGGTTACCGAATATAATACTGCCGCCTTTACTGTCATATAATTCCAGCGGTTTGTCGCGTAATTGGTGCGCACGGTTGTCGGGTCTGCGCTGTCGCCGCCGAAAACCGTAAGACCGTCTGCAACGGTCAAGTTGCCGTCGATAGCCATTTTTTCGGTGCTGCTTGCGATAACTTCACCGCCGTTGATCGTTACGCCATTCGTGACATTAATGCCATAACTATTACTGCTTACGGTCACTTCACCGCCGTTGATCGTTACACTCTCCGCCTCAATGCCGCCGTCATAACCGCTGGCGGTCACTTTGCCGCCGTTGATAATTACAGGGTTGTCGCCATTATATATTCCTGTGTCAGGTTCATACGTGTCGGTGGGTGACCCTGTCGCCTGAATATCGCCGCCGTTGATCGTTATTGTGCGATCACAATGATTGTCATTGTTGCCGATACCGTAAGCGCAATCCTCGCTGAATGTTGCGATCAGTTTGCCCATGCTCTCGCCTGTGCTCTGGGCATAGATTGTGAAGCCGCCGTCACCTGAGCAAGTGATGCCTCCGTTAACGGTCAGCATTGCACCGTCGCAGAGAATGAGATTCACGTTGCCGTCGACATACAAAACGTTATTAACAGTAACCGGTACATCGCTGTTGACAACGTACCACTTGCCGTCCGTCAGTTCCCCGATCGCATCCTTAATGGCGATGTATTTCGAGCAGGTCTGTTCCATGCCGTTTTCGTCGAGGTAGGAGACGGGCTCAGGCTTTACTGTCATATACTTCCAGCGTGTTTCCGCGTAATCGGTGCGCTCGGTTGTCGGGTCTGCGCTGTCGTCGCCGAAAACCGTAAGACCGTCTGCAACGGTCAGTTTGCCTCGGATAGCCGAAGATTTGGTGCTGCTTGCGATAACTTCACCGCCGTTGATCGTTATGCCATTCGTGCCATTAATGCCATATTTATTACCGCTTGCGACAACCTCACCGCCGTTGATCGTTAAATTCTTCGCACCAATGCCGTCTGTATAACCGCTTGCGGTCACTTTGCCGCCGTTGATAATTACAGAGTTATCATAATTCTCGATTCCTACAGGGCTATAAATTGCGGAATTAAAGTTTTGCCCTGTCGCCTGAATATCGCCGCCGTTGATCGTTATTATGTAATTCTTACTGGCTTCGATGCCGATACCGTATGCGTCCTCGCCGTATGTTGCGATCAGTTTGCCCATGTTCCCGCCTGTGCTCTGGGCATAGATTGTGAAGCCGCCGTTGTTATAGCAACTGATGCCTTTGTTAACGGTCAGCGTTGCACCGTCGCAGAGAATGAGATTCGCGTCGCCGAAGACATACAAACCACCAGTAAGCGTTACATCGTTGTTGACAACGTACCAATTGCCGTCCGTCAAATCCTCGGTCTCTCCCGTAACGGCGATGTAGTCCGAGCAGGTCTTTTCCGCGCCGGTTTCGTCGAGGTAGGAGACGGGCGCGTTAGTTGTCTCTGCACCCGCAGTCACGTTTATTCCCGCCATGCATGAAATAATCATGCAGAACGACAGGAATACGCTCAGAATCCTGTTTTTTGTTCGTTTCATTGCTGTTATCCTTTCATTTTATATTTCCCGCAGTACGGGATCGTTTATGACGCAAAAACGCCTGTGACCACAGTTATACCAAGGTCACGGGCGATATAGCCTGTATCGGATCACGGACATGACAAAAAAGCGCAGACAACCGCTGTGCTGTGCTGTTGCGGATATATCACGCACTGTCATTCCGGTCACTCCCCTTCACATGAATGGATTGTGAAGCTATACAAATCAAATTATAGCATATATTGCGGGATTTGTCAATATTTTTGGGGTATGGGGGACGGAAACAGCATTTATAGGGAGACCGGCGCCGGAGACGGAAAGTAACTTAACACAATTGGTGCTGATGCTTACGCTCACGCTTTTATTGATTTTCCCACATTTATGAAGTGATCGGCAACCCTTTCCGCATCGGACGACAGTGACAGATACTGCGCTCCGACGTCGGCAGTGCATATTCCCTCGCTCAGACGACGGATATGATTATCCGCCATTTCGGAAGTAATGATATCCACCTCGTCCTCCGCTTCAAAAGCAAGCGCGAGAGCTTCGCCGTCTCCGGTGATATATGCCTTGATAATATGTCCGAACAATTTCTCTATCAGCTCCCGCACCGCCTCTATTTCGCTTACCGCTTCTTCCGAGAACTTCTCGTCCGCTGCTTTAAGGTGTTCAGCATATTCCACGATATTCTCCGCATAGTCACCGACGCGTTCAAGATCGGTAACAGCATGAAAAGCGGTAGAAATATACTTCACATCACGGGCGTTCAGCTGTGTATTTGACAGCTTTACAAGAAAATCAACTATCCTGTGGTTCAGAAAATTCAGTTCCTCTTCGTTGGCGCGGAACTGCTCGATATCCGTGAAATCAAGGCTGCATATAATACGGCAGGAAAGCGAAAAATTCTGCATTGCTATCTCTGCCATATTGACTATCTCATTTTTTGCCTGCTGAACCGCGACAGGAGGTGTTGCAAGCATGTGGTCGTCTATATAATGGAGTTTCGGAGCATTCTTGTCCTCCTGCACCACTTCCCTTTCGTCCGGGATAATTACCGTAACGGCACGAACCAGCACCTCTGTCAGCGGAAGAACAAGCACTACCGTCAGCACGTTGAACACCGTATGGAACATTGCGAGCTGTGTCTGCGGAGCACTCGGAAACAGGCTCTCGAATATAGTTCCGAAGTTTATCGTGCCGCCTGACAGAAGATCTGTAAGTCCGCCGACGATCGTGAACAGAACAACACCGCTGATGTTGAAGATGAGATGTATAAGAGCCGTTCTTTTTGCGTTCTTGCCGCTGGTAAGACCTGCCATGAGCGCCACTGCGCAGGAACCGATATTTGATCCCATTGTGAGATAAATGCCCTGCTCAAGGGTGATAAGTCCCGAAACTACCATAGTGATCGCTACCGATGTCATAACGGAAGAGCTCTGCACTATCGCGGTAAGTATAGCTCCTATCACTATCAGCAGCACTATGTTGTCTATCCCGGCAAGAAAGCTTTTCACGCTGTCCAGCTTTGCAAAGCTTTCCATAGAGCCGCTCATCATTTCAAGACCCACAAACAGCATACCGAATCCGGCAAGAATGCCGCCGGATTTCTTCACGGTATCGCTCTTTGCAAATGTCACTATAAAGGCGCCCACTCCCGCCAGCGCGGAAAAAATAACCGTCGTGGAGAGCATATCCCCGCCGAACATTCCGAGGGCAACTATCTGTCCGGTTATAGTTGTACCGATGTTTGCACCGTAAACGATAGTTGCCGCCTGGGTGAGCGTCATTATCCCGGCGTTCACGAAACCGATGACCATTACCGTTGTTGCGCCGGAACTCTGTATCGCGGCAGTTCCTACCGTGCCTATGCCTACGCCCAGAAGTTTGCTTCCGGAGGCCTTTGAAAACAGCGACCTTAACTTGCTGCTGCTCAGTGATTCAAGATTCGAGCTCATCATAGAACAGGCGATAAGAAATATACCTATGCCTGCCGCGAGCTGCAGTATTGCTGTAATAACGTCTGTCGTATTCATAACTTTTCCTGTCTCTTTATCTTTCTTCTGCTTTGTCTTTCTCTCTCAGCGAACAGCCGATACCTGTGCCGCCGTTCACTGCGTCATGATCCTCTGTACAGAAAATCTTCAAACCATGCCATTATATATCATAACACAAACCTGTAAAAAAAGATACCGTTCTACTGTAAAATATTTGTAAAATGCCCGGCAAGCATATACTTGCCGGGCAAATATCATCTTATTACCGCAAACACAACATCTGCCGCGTAGAGTGCGACCATAGCAGCTCCGGCAGGTCTGCCGAGCTTTCCGCTCCTTGCGAAAAGGTATGTGATGATGCTGACAGCTATCAGTATAGCAAGGTCAAGCACAGAAGCGAGGTTGACCGCTATCGGGTGTATAGTCGAGGACACGCCGAGAATGAAAAGGATATTGAAGATGTTCGAGCCGACAACATTTCCGACTGCAAGCCCGTTCTCGCCTTTCTTTGAAGCCACTATCGAAGTCACAAGCTCCGGAAGCGAAGTGCCTATCGCAACGATCGTAAGCCCTATAAGTGTTTCCGACATTCCCGCTGCGGCAGCTATCTTCTTTGCATTGTCAACAACAAGCTCACCGCCGATGATAATACAGGCAAGCCCCACAAGTATCAGCAGAATACATTTCCATACCGGCATCGGTACAGCAGCTTCTTCCTGTTGACGGTCTTTGCGCGCCTGTATGATAAGCATTGCAATATACGCAACAAACATCACAAGCAGGACAATGCCGTAAATGCGGCTGACCTCTCCTACGTTGTCCAGCATTCCCGTTCCCGCAAAATTTCCCGAAATGAAAAATCCAAGACCGACAGCGAGAAGTGTAATGATTGATATTATCACGGATATCGGATAGTCGCGCTTCATTATGGCTTTGTCTATCGGGATAGGGTGGATAAGCGCGCAGACACCGAGAACTCCGAGCAGATTGAATATGTTGGAGCCTACCACATTGCTAAGCGCGATCTCATTTGAGCCTGCAATAGCAGCCGAAGTGCTGACCGCAAGCTCCGGTGCGCTCGTTCCCATTGCGACAATGGTAAGTCCGATGATAACACCGGGAACTTTGAAATTTACTGCAAGACCGGAGCTTCCGTCAACAAAGAAGTCAGCGCCTTTTATCAGTGCCGCGAAACCGACAGCAAGCAGCAGACAGTTTAGCAGTATTTCCATGAAAACATCTCTCCTTTACATTTTAATTAGTATAGCAGTAAAAAAACAAATCTTCTACCGTATTAATGTAAATTATTTGTAAAGCCGCTGTCTTTCAAATCCATACATTCCGTATATGCTTCCGGCAAATTCACCTCCGGATATGGCACTGAAGATCGTTCTCTCCGTTTATGTCCGCCGGTCATTCAAGCGTTGACAAGCTCGTCCGCCCTTACAAGCGCGGTATCTATGTGGGAACAGAAATTATCTTCTCCGACTTCGGCATAAAGCCCCGCTTTCTGCATTATGTGCATGGGCTGTTCGTTCACATGGGAAAATACTACCTTCACGCCCTCGCGCTCACAGCGCTTTACTATGCTGGAGAGCGCTTCAACTCCCGAAGCGTCGATAGCGGGAACATTTCTCATTCTGATTATCAGCACACTGATGTCCGTATCGTCAAGCATATACTTAAAACGTTCCGAAGCCGCAAAGAACATAGGACCGTTGATCTCGTAAACGCGCGTATGTGCAGGTATCTTCTTCCGCAGGATATTGTCCTCGTCCGTTTCCTCATCATCAACATCAACCCACGCGTGTGCTTCCGTAACATCTGCCATTCGCTTCATGAAGAGTATCGCGGCAAGCACCATACCTACGCCTATTGCAACGACAAGATCGAATACAACTGTCAGTACCACGGTCACGACAAGCACGAAGATGTCGCTTTTGGGAGCAGTCTTGAACAGGTTTCTGATATTGCGCCAGCCGCACATATTGTATGCCACAACAAAAAGTATCGCCGCCATTGTCGGCATCGGTATCAGCGACGCATAAGGCATAAGCGCTATTATGATGATAAGTACGACGACGGAATGCACCATTCCCGCAACAGGTGTGCGCCCGCCGTTGCGGACATTCGCAGCTGTACGCGCTATCGCGCCGGTAGCCGGTATTCCGCCGAAAAGAGCCGAACCTATATTCGCGCACCCCTGTGCTATGAGCTCCATATTCGGGCGGTGCTTTGAACCTATCATACCGTCCGACACTACGCAGGAGAGCAGTGATTCCACCGATGCAAGTATAGCTATGGTGAACGCATCGGGTATCAGCTCGCGAACGCTGTCAAAGGTGATCTCCGGTATAGTGAGAGAAGGCAGAGCGGAAGATATCGTATAAAGATCGCCGATAGTGTTCACTTCCATGCCCGAAAGCGCAACTGCTGCCGAACAGACCACGACTGCGATAAGAGAAGCAGGTATCTTGTCAAGCTTTTTAGGCCATAATATCAGAATGGCAAGGGAGACGAGACCTATAAGTAACGCCTGCCAGTTGAACGTACCGATACAGCTTACTGCCTCTTTAAGCTTATCTATTGTTTCTATTGGGAAATTGGTGAATGTAAGCCCCATAAAATCCTTGAGCTGACCGATAGCGATAGTAACGGCGATGCCGAATGTAAAGCCTGCCGTTATAGTTCCGGGAATGTATTTTATCAGATTTCCGAATCTGCAGAATCCCATCACTACCATGATAAGTCCCGCCATTACGGTAGAGATTATAAGCCCGTTCATTCCCTGCCGCGCGACTATACCCGCGACGATAGTGGCGAATGCCGCAGTAGGGCCGGCGATCTGAACACGGCTTCCGCCAAGGAATGCGACAATAAACCCGGCGATCATCGCAGTATAAAGACCCTGCTCCGGGTTCACTCCGGAAGCGAGCGCAAGTGCGATAGAAAGCGGGAGCGCGATAATAGCAACGATTATACCCGCAGTGATATCCTTGATAAGCTGCTGCTTTGAGTAATTCTTGATAACCGAAAAAAGTTTCGGTTTGAGCTTTTCCTCGGTAGGTTTGTTTACAGTAGTTCCCATTTCTTTTATCTCCTTTTTTGATGCGTTTCATATTATACTACTGCACATGCCCATAATCAAGGATTATTTTCGTCTTGCCGGCATTTTTGTAGTCTTTCATATTTTTTGGGGGCTATGTTGAAAAAAATTAGGTTCTGATGTCGTTTCCGGCAAAATGTCAACAGCTCCTTTCCTGCACACAAAAAAGACGCAGGACTGTGATCCTGCGTCTTTTATATTCTGAACTTATTATCATTCCATGCATTTTACCGTCACGCAAGAAACATCTTTTTCAGGCGCCGGATACCCTCATTGCTGACGGAGAGTGTATTTCTGACATACTCGGTGATACTGCCGTATTCGATCTTCACACGGGTAAGTGCATATTCCAGCGGGTGTGAAGATATGATACCGGCAGTCGCCAGTCCCGGACGCATTTCCGTAAGCTTATGATTTTCCGGATCCTTGCCGGAAAGCATATACTCCTCGATTATCAGCTTTTCATGGAATCCGAGCACGGAAAGCAGCAATGCGGCAGCTACCCCTGTCTCGTCCTTGCCGAGATCATCGTGAAACAGCACGGTCCTGTCACCGTGTTCAAGAAGCAGCTCAAAGAACCGCTTGTACGCCCGGTTCGCAAGCTCCCCGAACAGCATATCGGCATAGACCGCGGATTCGCTCGGAAATGATTCCCTATTTTTCTCGGTCTCCGGAACAAGCACCGGAAGATTGTAGTACTTCACACCGGGTATATCCGGGTCACGAAAATGCGCGGATTCGCGGGCACAGCGGAAGTCTATGACCGTCCGCACTTTATACTTGTCCGTAAGAAGGCGCAGATCTTCGCTTGTCGCACCGGCAAGCGTTCCCGAACGGATAAGCTTTCCGGGCAGAAGCCTTTTGCCCTCCGCATTCCTGTACCCGCTTATATCGCGGATATTCCTGACGCTGTCAAGAATGATACGATGCTCGGACAAAAGCACTTCCCTTTTTTCCTGTGGCGGACGAACCTGTTTCATAGCAGACCCCCTCGATAAACAGCCTTAAAGAACTTTCCCCGACAGATAATCCTGCCGGGGAAAGCCCTAATATTGAAGAAAAGAGTGGTGTCGGTCATTTTACCTTGACGTTTACAATATCGCCTGCAGCGACATTCGTCCACTTTCCGTCAACGTAAGCTTTAACGGCGCACTTGAATATCTTGTCTTTTAATAAATCTAAATACTACAAAGATTATAGCATATAAACCGCTCAAAAACCGCTCAAACATCGTTATTGAACCGTTACTTTATGTGAAATTTATGTGAATATTCTATGTATTTCAAGTGAAACGGCTTCTATTTTTCCCAGCCGAAATACTTAGGTATATCGGAAAGCTCCCCTACTATCCGAAGCTCTCTGAAATCTACCGCCGTCTTTCCGTATTTCTTTATCAGAAGGCTCTCCGCTCCGACATTGCGAAGCTCTGCCCGCATATACATCACAAGCTGTCTCAAAGATATCTGCTTGTCCTCCGCGCCGTTCCACAGCACTCTAATAAGCTCGCTGTTCGTGCAGAATCCGCCTTCCCTGTAAACGAGGCAGGCGAAAAGCTCGTCTGTACGGCGGTGGCTGAAATCAAGCAGTTTTCCGTCTATTCGCACCGAAAACGGACTGCACTTTACCGTGAAACGCTCAACGGGCATCTCCGGCGGTATCCGCAGATGCGCAAGAGCCCGGCGGATATCCGATTCGTTCACCGGCTTTGTGAGGAATGCGCTCGGAAACACGTCATGCGCGCGGTAAGCGTATTCCGGGTGTCCCGTGACAAACACGATATTCAGCCTGCCGTAACGCTCCATGAGCAGTTCCGCCGCTTCTATCCCGCCCATTCCCGGCATCTCTATATCAAGAAAAGCTACCTGAACATCGTCGGTTATGAGCGAAAATGCTTCGTTCATATTCCGCGCGGTAAGATGCGTCCCGCAGGGATCGATCCTCGTCAGCATATCTTTCATAAACCCGGTCACAGCCGGCTGATCGTCAACCGATATCGTTATCATCTCTGCCTCCCCTGCTGCGCTTACGCGCTTGTCTTTGCAGACAGCACAAGGGCTGCGCGCCCTTGACCTGCGGCAGCGTGACGCTGCACCCTATCTTAATGTTACAGCCAGCCGAACTCGTCGGGAATGCTTTCAAGCGAACCTTCATAGTCTATCCGCATCATCTCTATCCCGAGCTTGCCGTACTTCTTCACGATAACGGAACTTACACCCGCTTCGGTAAGGCAGTCCCTCATATCCATAGTGAGCTGGCGCAGCGCACCGCCCTTGTCCGGATCACCGTCATAAAGAATGCCAAGCAGCTCTCCCGTGGTGCAGTATGCGCCGTTTTTGTACACGAGGTATGCAAACAGCTCGTTCGTTTTGTTGCGCTTGAATGTAAAAGTCTCGCCGTTCACATATACGGTAAACGGGCTGCATCGTACCAATACCGGGCTTTTCTTCTTTTCTATCGGTACCCGCAGCCGTGTCAGAGCTTTCTCTATATCACGCTCATACACCGGCTTGGCAAGAAATGCGCTTGCAGCCACATCGTAAGAACGGAAAGCGTATTCCGGGTGACCGGTGACAAAAATTATGTTCAGCATCGGAAAACGCTTCTGAAGCAGTTCCGCGCCTTCTATCCCGTCAATTCCCGGCATTTCTATATCAAGGAACGCTATCTGTGTCTCATCGGTTATAAGTCCGAGCGCTTCGGTCATATTATTTGCTATAATATGCGTGCCGTCCGGGTCTATATGCGTCAGCATCACCTGCATAAGCTCCGCTGCGCCCTTCTGATCGTCAATTGATATCGTCACCATTTTCCATGATGCCTCTCTCCCTGAATATTATTGTCGCAGTCGTTCCGTTCTTTGACGGCGTTATATCAAGCTCCGCATTGTTCATTGATCTGAGCCGCGCCCGGACATTCCCTATGCCGATCCCCTTGCGGGCTTTCTGCTGAGGAGTGATGTTGCTTTCGCCGAATCCTTCGTCCTGCACTTCGATAATGATCGTGTCCTTTTTGCGGCGTGTTCTTATCCACACCGTACCCCCGCTTTCACGGGTAGCTATGCCGTGGCGGACCGCATTCTCAACAAGCGGCTGGACTGTAAGCGGCGGGATAAAGAAATCATCGCTCTCGATATCGTATTCGACATTGAGCCGGTCACCGAAATTCTGCTGTTCAAGCGAAAGGTACGCTTCGATAGATGCCATTTCGCGGTCAAAGCTTATCTTCTGCGTATTTCCCAGCGCTTCAAAGTTGGAACGCAGATAAAGCGAGAAATTCGTGATGCTCTCGTACACTTCCGGATAGTTCACGCACTGTGAGCGTATCGCCATAAGCGAGTTGTTGATGAAATGAGGCTGTATCTGCGCCATAAGCGTCTCGTTCTTGCTCTGTTCAAGCGCAAGGTCACTTTCAGCAAGCCGGCGCTTCGTTTCTTCAAGATCCATCGCCGCCTGCAAAGTAACTTCCGCCTTGTACTTCTCATACATGATATAGAGTATGAGCGCGGTGACCGAAGCCGAGATGTTGTTGAAGCTTACGCCCGTATATACAAAATTGAATATGAACGCAACAAGCGGAATGACCGAGGCTGTTACAGCAGCCTTTTTCAGAAAGCTGTCGATCTTTTTCCGGTTGATTACTGCAACCACGATTATGAACAAAAAGGAAACTATCGTAGTGTAATACCACACATTATAAAGCTCTCCGCGGTGATAGCGGTTGTCTTCATCAAAATAATACAGCAGTTTATTGAACGGAGTTGTGAACAGAAGCGCAAGACACGGTATCTGAAGAAGCTGAACTCCTGTCACGGCATAGGCGAGCTTCTTCATGCCGTTTTTCTTTGCGATCTCATTCTTTATCAGCTGAAGAAAAAATAGTGTCTGGAAAGCTCCGACAAAAAAATATCCGAGCTCGGAAACAGATTTCAGAATTATTCCCGAACGGCTTGTATCTCCGCTTCCCAATGCACAGCCAACATCGAACAGATTGTACAGGAAGATAGCGCAGTAGAACGTGATGATCTCATTTGTAAGCGGGATATGTATCCTGCTTCCGCCTTCCTTGACCGCATATTTGCCGAGAAAAAGCGAGAATATCATAATAAGCAGGAAAACACTGTTCCACAGCTCTATGACTGCCTGTGTGTAATCAAGTATTCCGATACGCTGTATAAATTCTTCCATTTTCTTTTCCTTTTTCTTTGTGCGGTATTGCCTTTAAATAATCCTGCACTTCCCCGCCGGAAGGTCATGTACAGAAAAAAAGTTATACTTCATTAACATTATAGCATATAAACCGTTCAAAAACCGCTCAAATTTCAGCCTCTTTAGTGACAATTATCTGAATATTTTGTGACAGAAATGTGAATTAACGTTTTCCGGAAAGATCAGCTTACTGAGTGACGCAAATCACATAAAAATCACAAGTCCGAGAAATGTCAGCGGACCCGCAGTATTGCCCCTGCACCGACAAGCTTAAACGGCATCAGCAGGATAAAGAATATAACAGGATCGAAAACGCATGCCCGGACCGGTGCGGCTCCGCGCAGTCTGTCCGCTGCGGTGTGCATAAACGGAAAAAATGTGTAAGTTGACAATCCCGCGGCTATATGATAAAATAGCTTTACGATATGCCCACAGACAGAGGAAAAGCAATGAAAAGAAAAACAATGATATGTGCGCTGCTGGCATCGTGTTTTATGATAACGGGCTGCGATGCAGGAAAGATCATAGACAGCGCTTCCGGGCTTACAAAAAGCCTTTTCTCACACGAGGAAAAGGAATATGACAGCATACCGGAGCGCTGGCGGAACGAACACGTCTCCGATTATACGGCGGCAAAACAGGCAATGGACGCCCTGCTCTCTTCGGCAGATGCCGGAGATAAAGAAGCTTTTGCGAAGAATTTCACTTCCGGTCTGCGCGGGAGTAGCGGATTCGACAAGCTTATAGACGATTTCTTCGCATCATACCCCGGAGGAATGTCAGAAGCCGAACGAAATGACGGACCGGTCTCCGGAGGAGGTTCTTACAGAGACGGAAACAGTAGAAAAGGCGGTTCCGCGTCTTCCGAATTAATGCTGAACGGCAAATGGTTCTATATAATACTGTCCTTCTGCTGCGAAAATACCGCCGAACCGGAAAATGTCGGCGTCGAATCCTTTATGATAATGAATCTCGAAGCTATGGCTGTGCATCAGGATATCTACAGCCGTGACTGCCTGCACTACGATGACATTCATCTGATGTGCGATATCCGCAGCAGCGGCGAGGTCAATGCACGGCTCATTAACGGCAATGCATTTTTATGGACGGATACCGATACTCCAAAGCTCACCGAAAACGAAATGAGAGAACTTCTGACAGAGTACCGGGATCTTTATGCTCCGGAAGTAAGAGAAAAAATCGGGAAAGCAAACGCAGAGCAGAAATTCTTCAACCAGACCGGCTATGATTATTATTATGAGCTTGAACCGGAAAACGGGGAGCCGAGATACGCTCATATCTGCGCCAATTCCCCTTACGGCAGTATAATCAATGCATATTTATGCACCGCCGATGATCAGTTCTATGACGACCCGCTTTGCCCGTTTATAAAGCCGACAGAGTAAAAAACCGGAGGAGAATATGAATTACAGAATAATCGACAAGGAAAAATACTACCGGAAAGGTGTGTACAGGCATTTCACCGAAGACTGCAAATGCTCTGTATCAATGACAGCAAGAATAGATGTCACAGATACGGTCAGGCTCTCAAAACAGAGAAACACCAAATTCTACATAGATTTCCTGTACGTTCTCACCAAAGTTCTCAACTCCCGTGACGACTATAAAATGTCGTATCTGTGGCAGTCAGATGAGCTTATCTGCTACGATGTGATTAATCCCACACAGTACATCTTCCACGAAGATACCGAGACCTGCACGCCCGTTTACTCCCGTTATTATGATGATTACGAAACGTTTTACCGCTGTGCGCTCGACGATATAGAAAAAGCAAAGCAGACGAGAGAGTACGGTCTTGATGCGGAAAATCACCCGAACTGGTTCGACGCTTCCTATGTTTCATGGCTCTCATACGACAGTCTGAATGTCGAACTGCCGGACGGTTATCTGTACTTTCTGCCGATCGTGAACTGGGGCAGATACAGAGAGGAAAACGGAAGGCTTATGATGCCTGTGACAGTACGGCTTAACCATGCCGTTGCAGACGGATTCCTTATCGCTAATGTGTTCAGACTTATCGAAAAGGAGCTTACCGCATTCACAGAAGAAATGCACGCAAAAGATAATGACTGAGGTGACAGCATTGAAATTCAATTCACTGATACCCGAACTTACTGTCCGCGACATAGAAGCATCACGGAAATTCTATGTCGATATACTTGGTTTCAGAATAGAATATGAGCGCCCGGAAAACAAGTTCATATTCCTGTCGCTGGAAGGCAGTCAGATAATGCTTGAACAGGAAAACGGACACTGGAACACCGGCAGTCTCGAATACCCCTACGGGCGCGGCATAAATCTCGAAATAACCGTTTCCGATACAGAAAGTATGTACCGGAATATCATTGAGAAAGGCATAAAACCGTTCCGCGAGTTAAGCACTGACCGTTATGACTGCAGCGGTACAGATATCGTGCAGAAACAGTTTCTGATACAGGACCCGGACGGCTATCTGCTGAGATTTACGGATTGAGATCAAGCGAAGATGCGGTCATAACAGCGGAGAAAACTATGGTAACAAAAAATGAACTTAAAGAGGCACTTGCCGGTCTTGGGATCACAAAAGGCATGACACTGGAAGTACACTGCTCCCTGAGCAGTTTCGGTGAACTCGAAGGCGGTGCTGCCACGGTATTAGACACCCTCAAGGAACTTGTGACAGAAGAGGGCAGCATTTTTATGCCGGCGCTGAGATTCAGCCCGGAGCTTGAGCTTACCGAATCCGATAAGAAACTCGGACTGACCGTAAAGATCAGAAAGCTCCCGCCAGATGCGGAAAGGACAGCAATGGGCATAGTTGCCGACACATTCCGGAAACTCCCGGATACCTACTGCGGGACCGACACGATCAGCACCGCAGGCTGGGGAAAGCACGGAAAGGAAGCGCTGATCGGCGGGCTTGATTATCCTATACATAACGGCGGGAAAGCGCTGATGCTGGGAGTGGATATCTACAAACTCACAGCGATGCACTACGTCGAAGGGATCACACCGGAAGATATAAACGCTCAGTTTGCACCCACTGACGAGATTAAACCGCATATATCCGCCGGAAGAGTGGCTGTGCGAAGCCGGTCACCCACCGGTAAAAGCATGGTACAAGATACAGGATACGGCGTACAATAAAGGGCTTATAAAGGAAGCTTCGATAGGCAGCTGCAAGGCGATGTTCTTTGATATATGGCAGGTAGTTTCGCTTTACGAAAACGAACTGCGAAAAGATCCCTACGGCTTGTGGGGTATGAAGAAACCCGGATGATATAAGACAGAAACCTCCCGTGCATGAAAGCACAGGAGGTTTTTTCAGATGAATTTTGTAAATCCGGTAGTTTTCAGTATTTCCAGAACGTCCGGATTTATGTTTCTTAACGAGAGACCGTTTTTTATCCCGGCAGCCCTGTTATAGATCATAAGCACTGCGCGGATCCCCGCAGAGGTAATATATAAGCAGTCAGCCAAGTCAAGTATAACCGGCTTATCCTGCTTCTCCGGGAAGATTTTTGTATATTCCCCGATAAGCTTCGGTGAGTTTATCGAATCAAGCCGTCCGTTTATATGGAATATCAGCGTTCCGCCGTCACTTTCCGGGGTAATGCTGAAAGCGTTTGTTCCTGACGATTCCGGTCTGTTTGACCTTGAAGCGACAGATGTTATTTCAAGAAAATGCGTGGTTTCATACGCTTTCCTTATATGATCGGGAATGTCAAGATCTCTGATCAGCGAACTTACACGGACTTTTCTGCTTTTCAGCCCGTACTTTCCGAGCAGCTCCGTAAAATCCTGCCCTTTAAGCGTCACAAAGCTGTTATCGTAAAGAAGGCTGCGCCACTTCTCTGACAATTCCGAACCAAGGATCCCGTTTATCACAGATTCATCGTTTCCGAAAAGGCTTCTGATAATATACTCATAGACCGAGCGCTCTTCTGTATCGCCGGTGAGCCATACTCCGCCGTGCTCGGAAAGCAGCGCCGAAATATTCGAGATCACTGTCTGCACCTCGGTCTCGGTAAGATACATCATCAGTCCCTCGGTAGCTATGAACAAAGGCTCTCTTCCGGTGAATACCGATCTCAGCGCATTAAGATCCGTAACATCCGCCGGAATGTACATTATATTGCTGTCGGAACTTACCTCGGGAAGAACGATCCTTTTCATTCTGTTTATTACCGGCGGAAGATCGATGCCGTAATAACGTATATACTTTCTGTCCGCAAAAGAAAGTCCGCGCTGATTCAGACCGCACCCAAGATCTGCGAAAACTGTCATCTTCACCGTGTCGAATATTTTTTCGGTGATCCGACTTCTTACCCATGCCGCAGTTCCGCAGACGGAAGAAAACCGGTACAGCTTCTCTTTTTCTTTGATGTCAAAATTCGTTATTCTTTCCGATATCTGTTCTTCTTTATCTATAAGCCTTATCAGCTTTTCCGCGTTCCTGTCCCCGTTGGCGGCACCGCCCATCAGTGAGGCACGGGCTGTAAAAACAGTCGGATTAAGATCGCTGCTGAGGATATCCGCTTTATAACCGTTCATGAAAAACTCCTTGCCGCTGTCTCTGCCCGATCATTCATGAAGCGCATAAAAATGGTCAAGATCTATGATCTCAAGCATACATTTTGCTGCGTCCGGATCGAACTGGATCCCTATTCCCTTTTCTATTTCCGCCCTGGCTGTTTCCTGGGGAAGATACTTTCTGTAACTTCGGTTCGATGTCATTGCGTCATAGCTGTCCGCAACAGAGATTATTCTCACGAGAACAGGAAGTTCGCTTCCGAGCTTTCCCTCCGGATAACCCTTTCCGTTATAGAATTCATGGTGCCAGCGCGCTCCCTGCGAAAGCTCCGGCATACTGCTGATATCCTTGAGTATGTTGTATCCGAGCAGAGGGTGGGACTGCATCAGCTCAAATTCCTCGTCGGTAAGCTTTGTGGTCTTGTTGATGATCTCGTTCGGAATGCCTATTTTACCGATATCATGCAAAAGTCCCATATAGTAAGCTTTTTCCTGCTCTTCTTCGGAAAGACCCATTCTAAACGCTAGCATTCTTGAATAGATCGCAACACGTTCGGAATGTCCGTTTGTGTACTTATCCTTGGCGTCTATGGTGCGCGCAAGCGCTTCCATAAGCTCTGTCGTCAGTTTCTTTACAGCTGTCTCACTTTTATCCATTTAATTGATACACTCCATATATCCGCCCTCTCATTTTCAGGCGAAATGTTCCGCAAGAGCCTTCATATTTCCCTCAAACAAGGCGGTCCCGTTTATGTCGCATACCTTGTATCTGTCGCTGTCGAAGCTTCCGAGAACGACAAGGAATGTATCAGCCGGAAGTCTTGCGTATGACTGACCCTCTCCGATCATTCCGAGCGCGGAGGACGATACGATAAAGCAGTTCTCTCTGTCGGCAGGTATGACAGTCTTTCCGCGGAAGTCGATAATACCCGTTCCCCTGCCCTGTTTTCCGACAAGGAAATGTATCTTTCCGCCTGCTCTGTAACTGCCGAATTCGTATTTCGTGCGGATACGGTTCTTTCCGAATTCCGCATTTGCCCCGGAAATGAGCTGTGCCGGCTCCGCAGTGAGCACTGTCTCGCCTGTTGATACGTTTTTCAGTACAGCCTTTACATCTCCGAGCTCGTCTTCCTCGCTTGTGAGTAAATAGAGCACGCCGTCGAATATATGTATGCCGTAAGGCATCTGATCGCCGTAGTGCTGTTTGTATCCGAACGTACAGATCTCATTGAATCCTTCATCATACAGCAGACATTTGTCATACTCTTCCGAATAATCGTCACGTTCCTGCAGCAGCGCGATATACGTTTTTCCGTTCACACTGAAAACGCTGTTCAGCTGTTCGGTCTTATCCTGAGCATGATTGAACACAAGGCCGTCGGAAAAGCCTGCGTCCGATGACAGACTGATATGTCCGGAGCTTACATATTCTCCGTCAGCCGTTTTTTCGATGCAGTAAACATCTGTTGCTATTTCGGCTGTATCGCCGCTTGCCGAATGAGAGCGGATGCTTACGAAGATTTTTCCGCCGATCGCAGCGATCTCCGGAATATAGCGCAGATCGTTTTTGCCAAGATCGGTAACGACACGGTCATTCTCATCTATGAGCTCGATATTTCCGTATTCGGATCGGCTTCTGGCACCGGTTCCGGTGGTTATACCGGATATCTTGAGCAGGAAATAGCCTGTACGGCTTTTATCTCCGCTGACAGCGATCGGTTTGAATCTGAAACTATTTTCGGGAAGGTATATCTTTCCCGTCTTCCGGTTAAGAATGCATCTCTGTCTGTCCATTTCCGGGCGGCTGCGGAGCAGGGCGGCTATATCCTTGTTGTAGAAGAAGAACTCAACAAAGTACCCGCTCGGATCACCTTCATATTTCGGTACAAAAACGTTGTCAAGAATGCACGCACCGCTGTCGCAGTCAACGATTCTCTGAGGAGAAGTGTTTATCTCATCGGAACCTGCCATGTAACGCACATGATTGGTCATTCTGTTATAGTCTTCCGGATGCGTGTGAAGGCAATACTTGCTGCCTATTACACGAAGCGGGAAAATATCGGCAATACCCGTTATGTTTTCCTGGTACTGCGCTGCAAATACGATACGGCTGTCGCGGGAAATGAGAACTGTTATACCGGAAGTGGAAAAAGGCATGGTCAGACCGGTGAATGCTTTCAGGATATGTCTGAACTCCTCGGGACCGAGCACGCTTTTGCTTCTGAACAGGATAAAGCTCAGATAACGCGTTCCGTTTCGGAAGCAGTCTCCCTCCGGCTGTAAAACTCCGTTTGCCACATTTGCGCCTGTCCAGTTCATATAACAGATCAGCTCCGCTCTGTCCTCGCCTTTGACAAGGAACGGGCGAAGTTCTTTTCCGGGAGCAATGTCATCTATCGCTACCGCGTATCCGTCGCTGAACTCGCTTATCCATGTTATATGCTTTGCTTCGGCAAGCTGCTTATGTGCGGCGATCCATTTCTTATAGAACGGTTCTTCGGAATTATACGTCTGCCGTTTATCTGAACTCCGGACATCTGTTCCGCACTTCATGCAGAAAAACGCGCCGTCAAGCAGCTTTGAACCGCATCTCGGGCATACTCCCGATAAAACCTGTTTTGCTCCGCAGTAAATACAGTATTCGGCACCGGAAGGAAGCGGGCGGTCACATTTATAACATAACATAACGTACTACCCCCTTACTTCTTTCTGGAGAACGCAGCGTTTCCGCTGTTCTCCGCACTGTCTGCGATGCGCTTTTTAAGTTTCCCTACCGTGATATCCGGCTCATCGCCGCATTTTGCCAATGCTTTCGCGGTATTCACGAACAGTCTGCTGAACTTCTGTATGCTTTCATCGTTGTATCTGCTTGCTGCATAGTCGATCATAAGCTGCAGCCCTTCCTCGCCGTCGAGGATCTCCATATCGAGTATGGTCTGTGAAGCCGCCTGATTCTGACGTATATCGACTGTCTCAATGCCGAGAGACTTTATCTCCGACATATCACGGATATCGCGCTGATACAGCACATAAGCCGATTCAACGTCACCCACCTGCGATATCATATCCACATACGGATAACAGCTGTGCTCAATTCCTCCGCGCACCTGCTCATGCACGTCTTCAAACAGCGCGGCAGCTGTAAGATCGTCGCTGAATCTGAAACCTACCGGCAGATCGCGGAAAAGAAGTCCTACCGTAGTCATCATCTGCATGTCATCGCGTCCGTTATATATCCAGGAAAGACGTATATTGTCGGTGTTGTTGTATATTGCCACCGCAAGACCGGCAGCTGTGATAAAGAACTCATTTCTCGATATGCGCAGTCTTTCCTCCGGCGACATAAGTTCGGCGGAGCCGATGCCGAGACTGCACACGAGCTCGCCCATCTCATTCTCGCGGGAATCGCGGTCAGTCACAGGATAAGTGCTCCATTCCGTATTGCCGTACTTCTCTTCAAAATACTGTCTGCTTGCTTCATAGAACCCGCTGTTTATAACGTCCTCACGATCCTGCAGCATAAGGTAGTAATTGTCCGGAACAAGCGCAGCGCCTGTCATCGCCCGCATTACGTTCTCCATGAACACCTTGAATGAAGTGCCGTCAAAAACCGTATGGTGAACATCAAAGAACAGATATCCGGAAGTCTCCGTCTCAAATACCCTGCACCTGTGAAGCAGCTCGCCGATAATCCTGAACGGCTGCACAAGCGTATCCTTGACCGTGTCGAATTCCCAGTCGTGTATCTGCTCCACCACAATATTCTTCATCTTTCCGGGCGTGTATCTCTGTACGATATCACCGTCTTCATTGAATTCAAGGGTCGTGAGCAGCGCCGGGTGATTATGTATAGCCGCCTGTATCGCAGCCGCGACTTTTTCGGCGCTCATAGCGTTCTTGTCAAATTTAAGCATGGTGAACAGGTTGTACATCGTGGAGTCCGGCGTGTACAGCTGATAATCGACCATGTACAGCTGTTCGGGAGTGAGCGGGTGAGGTGTTTTCATTGATCTTGCGTTCTTTGCCTCGTCCGATTCACCGCCGGAACCGTTATGCAGCGCTGTATAGAGCTTTGCGATCTTCTTCGGCGTGCGGCCTCTGAAAATCTCTGAGGCGTTCAGTCCGGGGAGTCCGCTCTCCACGATCACCTGTATCGAGCCGAGGGAGTCTCCGCCGAGTTCATAGAAATCGTCATGCGCACCTACCTGTTCGATACCGAGCACCTTTGCCATTGCTGCGCAGAGCTTTTCTTCCGTCTCATTTGCCGGCGGGGCATAAGCTTTTGCCGCATCACTGAGATCCGGAAGCGGCAGAGACTTTCTGTCAAGCTTTCCGTTCGGGCGCAGCGGGATATGATCCACGCGGACATAGTATGACGGGATCATATAGTACGGCAGGTATTCAAGCAGCACTTCACGGAGAGCATTTGCGTCTATCCTTATGTTATCGGTATAGTAAGCGCAGATATATGCCTTATCGCCGTCCTCGATGCATTTCGCCGCCGCCCATTCTATATGAAGCACGTCACACAGCGCGGCTTCGATCTCCGCCGGCTCAATGCGGTTGCCGTTTATCTTTATCATATCGGTGCTTCTGCCGAGGAGCAGAAGATCGCCGTTTTCATCTGTTTTTGCAAGGTCTCCGGTATGGCAGATACCGTTTACGAACGTCTTTTCGGTTTCTTCCGGAAGATTTATGTATCCGCGCACGAACGGTACTTCAAAGCACAGCTCGCCTATCTCGCCGTCCGGGACAGGTTCTCCCTCTTCGTCGATGAGCGATGTCTTTACCGACGGCTTTCCTATGGGGCAGATCTTATACGGCTTGTCTATCTCAAACAGGCTTATGCCGAAACCGCTCTCGCTCATAGCATAAACATTGATGAGTCTTACGTTCTTAACAAATACGTTGTTAGCAGGTTCCGAACCTACAAACAGTGTTTTAAGATAGGGACCTGTATTATCTCCGAAAGCGCGTACATAGGACGGGGTGAGGAATGTTACCGAGATCTGTTTTTCCATGATGAACTTTCTCAGCAGCACCGGATCCTTCAGCGTTGTATATGACACCACGAATATCCTGCTGTTCTTTGTGCTGAGTGCTGCAAGCAGGATTATTACGGAAGCCACAAAGTTAAGGGGTACCAGCAGAGCAAGCCGTTCATCATTCCCGAAAGGAACTTCTCCGTTGAGCTTTATGGAATCAACGCTCATCTGAAGGCTTCCGTATTCATGCAGAACGCCTTTCGGCTTTCCCGATGTACCGGAAGTATAAATAGCATAGGCGGCATCGTGATCGTCCGTTACGGCATATCCTTCACGCGGTTCAGTCTGCATTATCCCGTCCCATTCCGCGGTGGTTATACATATCTTGCAGCCGCAGTCACGGCGGATATATTCGGTACGCTCGGGAGCATAGTTTTCCTCCACAAGCACGAAAGCAGCTCCGGCTCTCCATACTCCGAGCATGGCCACGATCGGCAGAACGCCTCTCGGAAGATCTATCAGCACGAAATCTTCTTTTCCGACGCCTTTTTCGGTAAGCCAGCCGTAAATTCTTGCGGTGATATCATCAAGCTGTGAATAAGTGATACCCTTCGAGTGCGCATCGTCAAACAATATCGCCGTACTGCCGCACTCCCGTGCATATCCGGCAAGCGTTTCGATTATCTTTGCCATTTACATACCTCCGTCTGTTCTTATCGTTGAATATCCGTCCGGTCAGTTACGCTATGACCTTCCGCATCGTGAAAATATTCTTTCCCCCGCTGTACTCATAAGCGACTTCGTCCATATTCTTCTTCGTAAGGAATATGCCGAGCCCGCCTATCTCTCTTTCGGCAGCAGGTTTATTCACATCGGGATCTTCTTTTGCAAGCGGATCATACTGCACGCCGCTGTCCACAAAGACTATCTCGGCAGTAAGAGGCTCTCCGTAAATACGCATCTTTATCACCGCATTTCCGGTACCGGGCGCATAGGCATAGCTTGCGATATTAACAAAGATCTCCTCGACAGAAAGCTCTATCTGCATCTGGATATTCATAGGACATTCCGCAGCTTCAAGCTGTTCATCGACAAAGCCGATCACCGTATCCAGTTCGTCAACCGCAGCCGATATCTCAAGCTCCTTCATCATAATTTCCATAAATAAGTCCTCTTTTATTTTATATCCAACACTCCGGAAAATCCTGTCACATTGAAAATAGCCATTACTTCCTTGCAGACATTTCTGACTTTGAGCCCTTCCTTTGCCGACATCGCCTTATGCGCTGTGAGAAGGATCCTTAATCCCGCGGAAGAAACATAGTTTACCTGCGCAAGATCTATCACCATAGAATCATAGCTTTCAAAGCAGTCTTTTACTTCCTTTTCAAATTCCGGTGCGGTTTTCGAGTCGATCCTTCCTTCTACCGATACCGTTACTTCTTTTCCGTTTTCCGTTTTGCTGATCGTCATAATTATTTTCCTTTCTTATCTGCCCTTATATTCAAGGCACATCATTGTCATATCATCAAACTGTTCAGCGTCCTTTACAAACGCATTTACAGATTGTGTTACTTCTTCAAGTATCTTTTCCGGAGATGCCGACACATCTTTATTCAGCGCGTCAAGCATGCGCTCGTTCCCGAAAAGCTCTTCTCCGGCATCGGTGGCCTCCGGTACCCCGTCGGTATAGAGAAACAGCTTGTCGCCGGGTTTAAGGAACAGTTCATACTCGTTGTACTTCAATCCCGCGATCCCGCCTATAACAAATCCGTGTTCGTCTTCCAGAAGCTCGAACTCACCGCCGGCTCTTCTCAATGCCGGAAACTCATGTCCCGCATTTGCGGCAGTCAGCTTGCCGGTGGATATTTCAAGTATGCCGAACCACACGGTAACGAACATCTCGACCTGGTTGTTTGAGCATATTGCGTCATTGGTCTTTGTAAGCGTCTCCCCTACGGACTGACCGAGCATAGCACAGCTCTGAAGTATTACTTTAGAGACCATCATAAACAGTGCGGCAGGTACGCCCTTTCCGCTTACGTCCGCCATTACAAGTCCGAGGTGATCGTCGTCTATGAAGAAGAAGTCGTAGAAATCGCCGCCTACCTCTCTTGCCGAACACATCGACGCATACAGATCAAACTCCGTTCTGTCCGGGAATGCCGGGAAAGTATGCGGAAGTATGCTCCGCTGGATCAGTGTCGCCATGTGGAGCTCCGCGCCTATGCGCTCCTTCTCCGCTGTGATCTTGGTAATGCGCTCTTCATGTTCCGCAAGATCAAGCTCCATATCCGACATTATATGCACAAGATTCTCGATCTCGTCACCGGTATGTATATCAAGCGAACTGAAATGGCTGCTCACATCGGCGCCGGACTGTTTGTCAACGGCATATTTTGCGGCTGAATCGGCGATAGCGTCTATCGGCTCGACGATCGTCTTTCTCATGTGCTTTATCTGAAACAGCGCTATCAGCGTGGTCACAACCACTATCGCAATACCCGTCTGGAGCGCAAACATTATCAGCGAACCCGCAATATTGCTCGGAGCCACATCAACCAGCAGGAATGCGCATATCTCACCGCTTTCGTCCCTTATCGGCGTTCCCGCGGTACAGAGCCAGCCGTACTTCTCGGTCTGATCTATATCGTAAAGCATTCCTTCGCCGTTCCAGTCCAGGAATTTGTTCATTCCCACTTCCGTAACGGACTCCCATTCGCCCGGCATCAGCCTGTTCTCAATGTCGGGATCCGGGTCAACGATATATACCATGGCACAGGTCTTCCAGTCATACATTGCTATGTAAACATCGTCAACGTTATCGGTATGAATGAACTTGTCGAGCATTTCCAGCAGAGCCGTGTATTCTTCGCTGTTCTTTGCCGCGTCAAACCATGAACGGTATTCTTCACTTCCGTTTTCCGCAAGTTCATCACCGGTCAAACCGCGGTATATGCTCATAACTTTATTGGAAAGACCTACCGTATCTATCGTCTGTACCACAGCCATTTCCGCGTGGCGTGAGGTATCGGACGCCTGCCGGACATACTGACCGGTTATGGCTATGAAATACAGTGTAAGTCCGATGATCTCCGCCACAAGTCCGAGGATAATACAGCCTATAACTGTTGAGCGTGTCGTCCGCGAAGTCAGTGACCGCTTGATCTTCTTTTTCCCGGTTACGGATCTGCTATTGCTCATCTGAATCTCCGTTTTGCTTATTATTTTCGTTATCTTTCACGATACACAGGCTGTAAGAGTTACGCTGCATCATCAAGTGTATCACCATATTCAGCCTTGATCTCATCATAAGCGCTTATCGCCTTGTCAAGCCTTGCTATAACATCATCATAGGCATAGAGCCCGTCCCCGTTCTTCTCCATTCCCGTAAAAGACAGCGCATATACCGCCGGCGGAGTGTCGAGAGTGAGGAATGACTTGCTGCGAAGCTGTTCCGTGCTCTGATATACGAGCTCGACAGCCGCAAATTCATTTCCGTCCTTGTCTTCCCACTTTTCAAAAACAAGCTTGACTCCGATAGGAGTTTTCTTTTCAAGTGTATAAGGAAGCTCATAATCCTCCGTTTCCATAGCAGTCAGTATGCCCATTATATTTGCATCGTGACCGCAGAGGAAAGTAAATTTGCGCTCATTATCCGTGAATTCGCTCCTTATCTCTTTAAGCAGCGGATTTGCGGAATTTACCGCAATAAGAGGGATACCGAAGCGTACTTTAGTGTACTTTGTGGTAATATCGGCGATCTTTCCCCACTGTTCGTATGTAAGTGTCTTGCCGAACGCAGCCTTTACCGGATCCGGCTCTTCGTAATACTGCAGGATAAGTGCATCACTGACCGAGGAGGCTGTCTTGAGCGTACCGGTGATGGTAAGCTCCTTGCCTGCTTCCGGCAGTATCGCCGTGTCGTCGGTAACAAAGTCTTTCAGCTCTCCGCTCAGATAGCCCTCCGACTCGGTGTAATCCACTGTGTCGCCAAGAAGCTTGTAATTTTCCGCAAGCTCGGCTGCTATCTCTGCTCCGCCGAGCTGTTCAAACTGCTCCTGCACCGCGGCCGCATAGGATTCACTGCAGAATGTGATAGCGGGATCAAAAGTCGGCTGCATAGAACCTAATTCGCCGTAATGCTCTATCTTTACGTTCGCTGCCGGAAGAAATCCGCTCGAAAAATACTGCGCGGTTGCGATCGTGCGCTGTTTGGAGTTAGCGTAGAAGCGGACCTCGCCTTCCTCCGGGATATAGTTTTCCGGTATCAGCTCCTCCGATTCGAGCCACTTTCTGAAATACTGCCCCATTTCGGTCTCAAGTACGCCTCCGCGAAGTGACAATTCGCTTGCATTCGCAGTCCATCTGAACCATTCGTGCGGTGTGGCGATGACATTCGCCGCGCCGTTGCTCACAAGGGGCGAGCGTATATTATGCCGGCTCATCACAACAACTTCTTTCAGACTGTAATCCGATGTATCGGGACGGTCTGTCTCCATATTTACCGGGAATACCGGATCGGCAGGGACCGCGGCGGAAGCTTCCGATGCAGTAGTTTCTTCGGCAGTCGTTGTTTCAGCCTTGGTTTCCGGCGCAGAAGTCTCCGGCTGTACTTCCATTACGCTTGCGGCAGGAGTATCGGAAGCGGTGCTTGTTACACTCTCACCTGCTCCCGAACATGAGCAGCAGCTTAAAAACAGTGCCGCTGTGAAAAAAACAGCATAAAATCTTTTGTTCTTCATTTTTATATCTCCTTTTTTCTTATCTTTTTATTTTATCATAAAATCGCGATTTAATCAATCGCCAATCAGGTCAAAACGCATATTTGTGCAAACTGTATAAAATCAAGGCTCATATTTTGTCACATTGAATAGAAACGACAGAATGAAAGCCCGCACATATAAATGCACGGGCTATATCAATATCATGACTTATACGCGATCCGGGATCATGTATTCTTATAAATAGATTTCCTCCTGACTGTTGAATTGCCGGCAGGAGCATTAGCTGCAACCCTGTCTCTGCCGAGAATATTGACAATACTGTTGCTTGTAGAAGCTTTTCCGCCGGATACAATACTTCCCTTAGGTGCATCAGAGAAACGTACAGCTCCTCCGTTTACTTCATCAAGCTGATTATCGGCAACCTCAGACATTTCCTCAGTCTTCTTGATCTCTTCATTCAATTCCTTATTCATAGGGATTTCTCCTTTCGTTAACTGACTTTCTGTTTATTTATACGAAAAAACAGAAAAGGTGGCAGTTCTTTTTTCAATTTTTATTATATATTATTCTGCGTTTTTTGTCAATGAATTTAAAGTATTGTATTTCTGAAAAAAATGTGATATAATATGGGAAAAATATGAAAAATGGAGTAAGAATTGAAGCGTTCGCATTTTCTGAAAGGTCTGCTGCACGGCATTCCTATCTTTCTCGGGTATCTTTCCGTTTCATTCGGCTTCGGCATTCTCGCTGTAAAATCCGGGCTATCCGTCACAGAAGCGGCTGCCGTATCGCTGTTCAACCTCACTTCCGCCGGTCAGGCTGCCGGAGTCGGCATTATCGCCGCTAACGGTTCTCTGGCGGAGATGATACTTGCACAGATCGTAATAAATCTGCGGTATTCGCTGATGTCGCTATCTCTGTCGCAGAAGCTCGACAAAAGCTTTACCATTCCACACCGCCTCGCCGCATCTTACGGCATCACCGACGAAATTTTCGCCATAGCCTCCGTTCAGCCGGGTAAGATAACGCCTTGGTATATGTACGGAATTATACTTATATCAACATTCGGCTGGGTGCTCGGAACCGCACTCGGTGCCGCCGCAGGAACCGTTCTGCCTGCCGATATATCCGACGCGCTGGGAATAATGCTGTACGGAATGTTTATCGCAATAATCATTCCGCCGGCAAAAAAGGAACACAGCGTACTTGTGGGAGTCCTTACAGCTGCCGCACTGAGCGTTGCGATGTACTTCCTCGCGCCGTTCATAACCTCCGGATTTGCCGTGATAATCTGCGCTGCGGCAGCCGCCGCTCTCTGCGCGCTTATCTTCCCGGTTAAGATCCCGGAAGAACAGGACGGTGAGCAGGCATGACTATCGCAATTTATATCGCAGTTATGGCAGGTGTCACCTACCTTATACGAATGATCCCGCTGACCCTTGTCAGAAAGCGGATAAAATCGCGCTTTCTGAACAGCTTCCTGTACTATATCCCATACACCGTGCTGAGCGCGATGACATTTCCGGCGATATTCTTCAGCACCGGCAATACTGTCACTGCCTCGATAGGCACAGCTGCCGCGCTTATACTCGCTTATGCGGGAATGCCGCTCATAGTAGTTGCGATCGCAGCCGCAGGAACGGCATATCTTGCGGGATTTATCATAACTCTCATCTGACAAGGAGGAGTTTTAATGACAAAGAGAATAATGTCTCTGCTGATGATCGCGGTAATACTGCTGTGCTGCGGCTCATGCTCCGGGATAAAGCTTACAAAGTTCGTTGACGTTACCGAAGAAACAGCAGTCCCGCCTAAGATCGTATTCCTCGGAGACTCCATTGCCGCAGGATTCGGGCTTGAAGGCTACACCGCCAGCGATCTGTACAATTGCCGCTCTTACGCGAACATAATCGGCGAGATGTACGACAAAGAACTGCCGGAGGACTGCACCGGCGTTATGGTGAATAAGGCAGTGTCCGGTGCAACTTCCTCAGAGCTTCTCGAAAGCATCAAAAGCGGTGAGCTTGACGAAGCGCTTGCGGACAGTGACGCGGTAGTTGTATCGATAGGCGGAAACGATCTGCTTTCCGTGCTGTTCGGTATAATCAAAGACACAGGATATAACTATGAAAGCGGTAAAATTGAATTCTCCGAGACCGATATCCTCAGCGCCGCGCTCGATCTTCTGTCGCTTGACAGTGACATCGACAGCGCTCTCGGCGGCTTCAGAAACAATCTCAAGGAGATCGCGGCAGGCTTGTCCGACAAGACCAACGGCAGGATCTTTATACAGACTCTCTATAATCCTCTCGAATACTTCAAGAAGATCAAGGTGCTCGTGAACTTCTCCGACGATAAGATCGACACGTTCAACAAGATAGTGGAGGAATGTGCTTACGACGGTGAAAAGCAGCTCTACACAACGGTAGATGTTGCCGGCGCATTTGACGGGCGCTGCACCGATCTGACGAACATAAACTCATTCGATATACACCCTAACGCATCGGGTCACGAGGTCATTGCCGGAAAAGTGGATTCCGCGGTAAGAAAATATACCTACTCTTATACCAAGACAGTTGAAGTAACGGACGAGGACGCGGTGCGCCGGCTCGTGCTTATCTGCGCGGCGGCAGGAATTGCGGTTATCGCTGTGATAACTGTCATCATCGTCCTATTGGTAAGAAAAAACAGAAAAGCTTCTCCGTAAATAAGCGCGAAGCGGTCAGAAGTCTTTGGAAAGGGGTTCGGGGGAGAACCTTTCTTCAGAAAGGGTTCCCCCGGTCTCAGCCGTTCAGCACAAAGATGCCGGCAGTCAGATACGCGGCATAAGCCGTCCACAGAATGTACGGTATGTTCATAAGTGCCGCACAGCGGTTTATCCTGCCGAATACAGCTGTCATACAGATGACAAGTATCAGCATGACGATCACGACAGCAGCCGCGCCGCCGGAGGAACGCAGCCCGAAAAATACCGGGCTCCACAGCAGGTTTGCGAAAAGCTGAACGATATACAGAGTAAGCGCTGAGTTCTTGTGTATATCACCGCTCTCGCTGATAAGATACGCGCTTATGCCCATTACAGCATAAAGCACGCCCCATACCACAGGAAAAAGCCAGCCCGGCGGCGACAAAGGCGGTTTTGCGAGCGTCGCGTAATACCCGCCGAGATCCCCTCCCGCTGCAATGGCTGAAAGTGCTCCGCCAAGTTCGGCGGAAAGAATAAAGATCAGCAGATCCGTTATATTAAGTTTTTTATTCATGTCGGCATACCTCCTGACTTGTTACATTCTATTCAGCCGGCAGTAAAATATGACAAGCTGTCTATTGCGGACAGCAGCCAGACAGGAGTGTTCACTAAACTTGTTTACGAACACGGAGGTCATTTGAAATGAAGATAAAGATAGGTACACAGGGCAGCAGACTCGCCTTAAGAGAGGCAAAAGCTGTCGCCGCAGGTATTGTGGAGCACTATCCCGATATCGAAACGGAGATAATGTACATAGATACCCGAGGATATGAGATGATCGAGCGCTCGTTCGAGAAGTCGGGCGGAGGAAACATCTACACAGACCGCATGGAAAAAGCACTTCTGGACGGCGAGATAGATATTGCCGTACACAGCGCAAAGCATCTTCCCCTCACGCTTGCCGCGGGAACCTGCATTTCGGCAGTGCTCGAACGCAGCTCACCGAGAGATGTGCTCGTCACAAAGCGGGGTGCGCCGTTACCGGATAATATGACCGTCGGCACTAACAGCAAACGCCGTGCCGCCGGAATAAAAAAACTCAACCCGAACGCAAGGATCGCAGGCATAACAGGAAATATAGACGTAAGACTTCGCATGCTGTACGACGGGCAGTATGACGGGATCGTTCTCGGTGAAGCAGGTGCTCTGCGTTCCGGAGTAATGCGCGACGAAAGATTCGATTTTGCTGCAATAAGCTGGAAACTGCTCGTTCCGTCAGCGTGCCAGGGAATGATCGCAGTACAGTCGCGAATCGGCGAAAATAATCATATTTTCGGTGCAATTAACGACGAAGATACTTACAGATGCTACGAGACCGAGCGCAGAGCGGCAGAAGTCCTCTACTCGGAAGATTTGAGCTCCGCCGGGATATACGCATACATTTCTGACGGCATCATCACGCTTACAGTAACCAAAGATCAGCAGAAAATACTGACGGACAGCGCACCTGTCACTCTTCGTTTCGCTCTTGCGGAACGGCTTACAGGCATGCTTTGATAAGGAGGCACATATATGGGAATACGTTCTGAAACAGGATATGTCAACATCGGAACAGACGAGGTAGGATACGCTAAATTCGGCTCGGGCAGCAAAGCTTTCGTTATTCTGCCCGGAATAAGTCTTACAAACATACTCGGCTCCGCCGAAAGCATTGCTTCGGCTTACTCTATGTTTGCCGAGAGATTCACCGTCTGGGTATTCGACAGGCGGAAGAATATGCCGGAAGGCTATACAGTTGAAGGAATGGCAGAGGATACCGCTTCCGCTATGAAGGCTGCCGGCATCTCCGACGCTTACCTTTTCGGCACATCACAGGGCGGTATGATATTACAGTATCTCGCTGCCCGTCACCCGGAACTTGTACACAAGGCAATACTCGGTTCGACTTCCGCAAAACTTACAGAGAAAAATACCGCAAGTATCCTGCGGTGGTCTGAACTTGCGAAAAAACGGGATCTCGATACGCTGTGCGGAGAATTTGCGGACTGCGTTTATTCGGCTGATTTTCTTGCCAGATTCCGTGGCGCGATCATAGAGTTCGGGAAGCTTGCATCACCGGAAGATGTTGAGAGGTTCCGGATAATGGCAGAAGCCTGCCGCGGTCTCGACACTTCCGATGAGCTTGACAATATAAAATGCCCTGTGCTGGTTATCGGATCGGAAGCCGACAAGGTGCTCGGCGGCGCGGCATCTCACGAGATCGCAGAAAAACTCGGCTGCAAGCTGTTTATGTACGAGGGCTACGGTCACGCGGTCTATGATGAAGCGCCGGATTATAAGCAGAAGATATGGGATTTCTTTAATGAGGAAGATTAACCGTAAAAATTTATAAAAAAACTATTGACAAAGTGTGACATCTGTGATATAATATTTTAGTCAGCAAGTTATATGGTGGGTATAGCGTAGCTGGTCTAACGCGTCAGTTTGTGGCACTGAAGATCGTGGGTTCGAATCCCACTTCCCACCCCACAAAATAAAACCGTTCTCATTTTGAGGACGGTTTTTGTTTTGTGGCTGGTGGGAATAGGAATGAGAACCCACAAGGGTTAGGCGCTTATGCGCCGTCGAATCCCACTTCCCACCCCAGCGGGGAACGCCCCGCTACGAATCCGCCTATGGTTTTCCGTAGGCGGGTTATTTTTTCGCCCGTATCACAAATTATAACAGCAGATTTGAAACTCTTGGGCGCGACAGCACCCCCGAATCCGCCTATGGTAATCCGTAGGCGGGTTATTTTTTCACCCGTATCACAAATTATATCAGCAAATTTGAAGCTCATGTACGCGACGGAGCCTCCTAATCCCGTCCCTTGTTTATCTTGAGACGATTTTTATACTTCGCTGTCCGAAATTTTCAAATAAATGCTGTTTTACCTTGAATAATTTCTGATTTTGTGATATAATAATAAAGCAAATACTTTCACTATCTTACTTTCAGGAGGATACGATATGACAAACGAAGAGCTTTTATTGCAGGTAAATCCGGTTTTCCTTACGGCAAAGGGCTGTATAGGTCTTATGGCAGGCTCCGGCATCGAAGATGCACAAAGACTTATGCCGTACATAGATATGTCGGCACTTAACGGTGGAAAAAAGTCCGATACGCCGCCTGAGATCATAAAGGCATACAGCCTGAATGTTGAAGTTCGTTTCAATTATACAAACCTTATCGCGTTCAATTCCGGCTGTGATGTTATAGTCGATCTCCCTTGCGGTTATGCTCCGAGAGCGCTGGCTGCGGCAAGAGCCGGCAAACAGTACTACGGGTTCGATCTTCCCGCAGTTATAAACGAGATGGCTCCCGCAATTGAAAAAGTAGCAACAGAGGAAGAGAAAAAGTTCATTCACTTTGAAGCAGTCGATGCTACCAATTATAATTCGCTGCGCAAGGCTCTTGACGGAGTTACCGGAAAGATCTGTATCGTAATGGACGGTCTTGTGGGATTCTTCACAGACCCGGAGCTTGATACCCTTACTGCCAATATACATCGTTTGCTGAGCGAGTTCGGCGGTATCTGGACCACACCCGATCCTTACATCAACAAGATAATTACCACGGTATTCACAACAATACTCGGCAGCGGCGGAGCAGATATAATAAAGACTATGAACGAAGGAAGCGCTAAAACCGCAGGTACAAGTTCCGACAAGAATGCAATGTCGACCGGCAACCCCGATGATGCCGTAAAATATCTGAAACAGCGCGGCTTTGATGTTGACCGGGTCAATTACGCGGATAAGCTCCCGATGATGCTGAGTCTTGGCGGAAATACAGAAGCAATGAACAGACTTCGCACAGCATACCGCGATATTCCGCAGCTCGTTATGACTGCAAACAGATCCGCTGCTGTAAAGCCCGAAAAGACGGGAAGCGGTAAATTCGCTGTGGATATGTCGGTAACAGGAAACGAGCTGAAATGCGCACTGTCCGGGCGTCTCGATACCATGACCGCTCCCGAACTCCTGCAAAAATTCAACGACACCGACAAAGACAGCGTTTCCGCGATCACTGTTGACCTTGCAAATACAGAGTATATCTCTTCGGCAGGTCTGCGTGTTATGCTGATAATGTGCAAATCTCTCAAGGATCAGAGCGCATTCCGGGTCATCAACTATAATGACGAAGTCAAAGAAATACTCAATGTGACCGGATTCAGCGATATTTTCGGCATCGAATGACATCGCTCCCCCAAAACAGCAACCGTTCAGCATTTTTCATTCGTCTGCCGGGTCTGCTAATCCGCGTTCCGGCATATAATCCACGATGATACAGAATGATCCCCGAAGCAGACTTAACTGCTCCGGGGATCGTTTCATACCATGATATCTTTTGCCTTTCTGTCACGCTTATGCCCACGGATTGCTGCTTTCTGGAGCTCTGATGCCCACAAGGATAAACTGCTCCCAGAGATACCACTTTCCGTCCTTTGCCTTGCGAAGCTGTACGAAACGAGGGCTGTCAGCGCCGCCGGAAGTAAGGAACATCTTCGCGTATCCCTCATTCTCATAGGAATAGGGGTTCTCGCTTACCGTAACCGTGTACGGCTCGGAAGGCTTGTAGTCGTTGGCAGGAACAGCACCCTTGAAATATGAGCGCGGAACGTAATCCGCATCACGGAACCTGTCCTTTATAAAGCTGTATTCCGCGGGATTTATGGTACGCGGTCCGCTCACGAATTCATACATCTTCTTTGAAAGCTCCGCGTCCTGGGGATAAAAGCACAGCGCAAGAACAACCATTGCCGCTGTATCGAAAGGGGTTGCAAGCGAAGCCTGCGGAAGAGCGGTGAACTGCTCAAAAGTGTCGGGGAGCGAAGAAAATACCACATCAACGCTCTTGTTGCCGGAAGGCTGTGCGGTCTGCGCAGCAGGTTTGCCGATGTTGTCAAAAAGTCCCATAGTTATTTTTCCTCCTGTTATCCAACTGCCGGATCATATCCGGAAATATTGCCGTAATCCGTAAAATCATGCACTTTCTTATTGGTGTCGTTTGAAGTTATCACAGTACCGTCCTTACCGCTCAGACCGGGATACCACTCCGCGTGCTCGCCTTTGCTGTCTGTGAAGATAACCTTTGCGTCCGGATATATCTCGCTTACGTTGCATTTCAGCAGGAACGGCTCTCCGTCCTCACTGTGATAGAGAAAATCCACTTCTCCGATATAGCCGCCGGGTTCAGACTGCGGGACAACAGATACAGTTCCCGCTTCGTCAAACGGAATGACAAGATAAAGCTCCTGTCCACTTGCAGTCGAAACAAACCTGTCAGCCGGCATATCCGCTGTAAACTCGAAATCCTCCGCTGTGCCGGTACTTTTGAGGATCTCCCGCACTTTTTCGTTCAGATCGGTTATCGACGGGTCGATCCAGCCGAGATATCTTACGCCGAAAAACTCATCATGATCAAGCAGAAGCTGACGCTGTATCACAGCAGGTGACCACGGAGCAGGTGTGATAGTACCTTCCTGCCAGCCGAGCATATCGCTCGCGCTTCCTGCAGACATATCCATATTTATCGCATTTCCGGCAAAATCGGTGCCTTTGAGCGTCCATGGGTCTATGTAGTACCATTCTACCGTGGCTGTATGATCGTCAACGATATCATACAGATGTATCGCCAAAGTACCGTCCTCCTGCGGTTCAAAGTCTATCTGCGACGGCACATATCCGTCGTGATTGCCGGAATAGTAAGCCTCGACGAGCATACGAAGTTCGTCATAAGAACCGGCTTTTGAAACTTTCTCGTAAGCGGTTGTTTCGGCAGATGCAGCAGTCTCATCTGATGTGACTGCGTTTCCTTCGCCGTCGGGAGAAATTATCCTGACATTCGCTGCCGGGACATACAGATAGCGCACGTCGTATTCGCCGATACCGACTATTCCGGTTATCTCCGCGACTGCATCATCGGGCGGATAAGCGTCGGGAGAGTCCGTGTCGCTCAGTATCCATGTAAATCCGCGCGAGGAGCCGTCCGCCTGCTTCTGCATCATAGCATTTCCGAACATACGTCTTCCGGTTTCACCGGTGCATTTCACGATCTTGCCGTCATACTTCCCGGCAAGCATATCATTTGTGAAATTCACGATCTCTTCCCCGCTGTCGGGTTCTATCGTAATATCTATCTTGCTGTAATCCGCGGTGCTTGGATCTATGACAACAGCTTCCGTCTGTTCGCCGGCGGGTGAATCCCAGTTCCATTCTTCCGAAGAGCTTGCAGCATCGTCTTTGCTACTGTCTTCACTTTCCGACTCTTCCGCGGGTATCGCGGTACTCTCCGCCGATGTTTCTCCGGGCGCGGAGGAAGAAGCCGGAGCCTGCGTCTGTGTGCAGGAAGCCGAGCCGGCAACTATCGCCGCAAGAGCTGCCGATAACAATATTTTCTTCATATCGTTTTTCATTTGTATCATCTCTCCTTTCCGACTAATGATTTCATACAGTGAAACGGTGATAAATCACAGCATTATTATATCATATCTTAATAACAAAATCAACATATTTCATAAAAAATCTCCCGTCCGTCATAAAAACCGCTCCGCTTGAGACCCGGGCGCTGCCCAGACCCGCCAGCCCCCTTTAAAAAGGGGGCTGGACCCCCTAAACCGATCCCGTGACACGGAAATTTGAGAGATGCTTCATAGATCAAGATCAGACTTTTTAACAGAACAAACCGCTGAATGCAAACACATTCAGCGGTTATCTTTATTATGTGATGAGAATTTCTTATTTCCGTTTTACGGTCATTCGGGTCAAGGGCTTTGCCCTTGCGCGATCCAGCCGCGCAGGCTGGCGCCGTCCGCGTAGGACAAGCGCGAAAGCGCAGAAGACCAAGCGCGGAAGACCAAGCAGAGACCGCTTATTCTACACGGCCTGCTCTGCTCTCTTTGAGAATAACGTCGTGAGAACCGCCCTCCACGATACTTGTGGAAGAAACGAGGGTGAGCTTTGCTTTCTCGCGGAATTCCGGTATAGTAAGGCTGCCGCAGTTGCACATTGTCGAGCGAACCTTTGAAAGCGTCTGTGTAACATTGGACTTCAGCGAGCCTGCATAAGGAACGTAGCTGTCAACGCCCTCTTCAAACGAAAGCTTCTTGTCGCCGCCCATATCGTATCTCTGCCAGTTTCTCGCTCTGTTGGAGCCTTCGCCCCAGTACTCCTTGACGTATGTACCGTTGAGCATGAGCTTGTTTGTGGGAGATTCATCGAATCTTGAGAAGTAGCGTCCGAGCATTACGAAATCAGCACCCATTGCAAGTGCAAGAGTGATATGATAGTCCTGTACGATACCGCCGTCAGAGCATACCGGAACATAGATACCGGTCTCCTCGAAGTATTTGTCACGCTCTGCGCATACCTCGATAAGCGCGGTGGCCTGTCCTCTGCCTATGCCTTTCTGCTCACGGGTGATGCAGATAGAGCCGCCGCCGATACCTACCTTTATAAAATCGGCACCGCAGTCTGCAAGGAAGCGGAAACCTTCCTTGTCAACAACGTTTCCGGCGCCTACCTTTACGCTGTCGCCGTACTTTGCACGGATCCACTCGATAGTGAGTTTCTGCCACTCGCTGAATCCCTCGGAGCTGTCTATGCACAGTACGTCCGCGCCCGCTTCAATAAGAGCGGGAACGCGCTCGGCATAGTCACGGGTATTGATGCCCGCGCCGACAACATAGCGCTTCTGCGAATCGAGGAGCTCGTTCTTGTTTTCCTTGTGGGAATCGTAGTCCTTTCTGAAAACGAAGTACAGGAGCTTGCCGTCTTTATCAATGATCGGGAGAGAATTGAGCTTGTGATCCCAGATTATATCGTTTGCTTCCTTGAGCGTTGTCTCGGCGGGAGCTGTGATAAGCTTGTCAAAGGGGGTCATAAAGGTGCTTACCTTTGTGTCCTTCTCCATTCTCGAAACTCTGTAATCTCTGCTCGTTACAAGTCCTACGAGCTTTGTGTTGATCGTTCCGTCCTCTGTTACAGCCATTGTGGAATGACCGGTCTTTTCCTTGAGCTTAAGCACATCGGCAAGCGTCATATCGGGGCTTAAGTTGGAATCGCTTGTAACGTAGCCTGCCTTGTGAGCTTTTACGCGGGCAACCATTGCCGCTTCGTCCTCAACGGACTGGGAACCGTATATAAAAGAAATTCCGCCTTCTTTTGCAAGCGCGATCGCCATTTTCTCACCGGAGACGGACTGCATGATAGCCGACACCATAGGGATATTCATGCTTATTGCGCTTTCTTCACCCTTCTTATACTTTACAACGGGTGTTTTCAGCGAAACATTTGAGGGAATACACTGCGAGGAAGAATAACCGGGAATGATAAGATACTCGCCGAAGGTATGCGAGGGTTCCGAATAAATGAATGCCATATCTTTTTCTCCTTTTCATATAAAAATCTTATCCTATATTATAACCTTTTTCCCCATAAAAGTCAACCTTTTTTTAAAATTTCGGGTATATGTACAATACTCCGGCGCTTGTTTTTCCCGCAATCTTTCAAGCCCTGCAAATTTTGCAGCCGAAAACTGTAAAAATTGCATTTCGGACTTGATTTTTTTGCATTTATGTAGTATAATCGATTCATAAAGTGCGCTTTTTATAAGCAACCGCACTATTATCGCACAACTTGGAGGAACAACAGAAAATGCAGTCTAATCTTATTGCGGATATCGAAAAAAGAATGCCTGAATTTTCCAAAAGTCAGAAATACATTGCAAACTACATCACCCAGCACTACGAAAAAGCCGCATTCATGACCGCGGCAAAGCTCGGCGCAGCTGTCGGCGTCAGCGAAAGCACCGTCGTAAGGTTCGCGGACGAAATGGGATTCGACGGCTACCCGGAGATGCAGAAGGCTCTCCAGAGCTACGGAAGGAACCGTCTTACAACGCTCCAGCGCCTTGATATCTCAACGGACAGGCTTGACGGCGAAAATATGCTCAAAAGCGTTATGACGCAGGACATCGAGCGTATTAGATACACCCTTGAACACGTTTCCGAGGAAAGCTTCAATGCCGCAGTTGACAAGATCATAAAAGCCCGGAGCATCTACATCTTCGGCGCTATGAGCAGCGACATTCTCGCCCGCTTCCTCGGCAATTATCTGAATCTCTCCTGCGGCAACGTCATTCACGTTCAGCCCATTAACTCCAGCGGCATCTTACAGCAGCTTATCCGGCTCGGCAAGGAGGACGTTTTTATCTCGATATCCTTCCCCCGTTATTTCAAGAATACACTTACCGCCACAGCTTACGCAAAGGAATGCGGTGCCGATATCATCGCTATCACAGATTCCGAGGCTTCACCCCTCGCCGAATACGCGGATCAGCTCCTGCTCGCAAGAAGCGATATCATAAGCTACGCAGACAGCCTTGCGGCTCCGCTCAGCCTTATCAACGCTCTTGTTGCGGAAGTCGGAATGAAGAACAGCGCCAAGCTTGAACAGACCCTTACAAAGCTCGAAGAACTTTGGGAAAAGAACGAGGCGTACAAGAAAGACGACGACAAGTAATATCTGTTCAGAACGGTCAAATAAGCCCTTTCACCCGAAACACGAACTCCCGCTGCCAACAGCAGCGGGAGTTTTTGCGGGCAAAGATATTCTGCCTTGCTTTCACCGTGTTTCGTACAGAAAACTGTTTCCGCGCTTTCCGCAGCGCACGACTGTACCTGTGAACTCCAGAACGGAAAGCATCAGAGCCGCGTCAGTGGTGCGGCAGAGTGACTGCAGTTCCGCCCGGGTGAACTGCGGAGGAAGCCCGGCAGGGAGAAATGCAAGATAATCTTCCGGTCTTTCAAGTATCATCTCTTTCAGCAAAGCTGTCGGACATTTCTCCTTCTTCATTCCCTTTCGCCTTATACGGCGCTCGTCCCTGTAATACGTTTTCTTGTCAAGCTCCAGAAACGCTATGCGGACAGTAAGATTAGGGTTCGTCAGGAAAGCCTTTATCCTGTACAGTTCCAGAAACAGCTTTGAATATGAACTGTCGGTGCGCTGTGTGACCGACATTATCTCTCCCGTCTTCTCGTTTATCGAGTAGTTGTGAATCTTTTTCTCATAAGGGTAAACCACAGTCACATGGCTCAGCATAAGCATTTGCGACAGTTTCTTCGCAAGATACCCAAAATTGCCGCTCTGTATCTCAAATATGCCGTTCTCCCCTGCCCCGTCCGCGTAGAAATCACCTATCTTCGCTTCGTGATCGGCTTCGTCACAATAATAGCATTTCAGCGCATTGTGTATCGTCTTTTCGTTCAGCGTCCCGATCGTTGTGCGCTCACGTTCAAGTGCCTTTGCCACAGATCCGCTGAAACGCTCCGCGTCCGGTCCGTCTGCAAACGGAGGCTCATACGCAAACACAGGATAGATCTCCTTCTGTATGAATTCCGGCACTCCGTAGCACTCGTTGGAGCCTATCACTCCTGTCGCAGCTTCTTTCAGTTCCGGTATCGCGTTCTCGACCGCATAGCACCTGTCAGCCGCCTTAAACATCGGAATATCGTTCCCGTTATCGCCGAAGCAAACCACTTCATCTGCTCCGGTAAGCTCTTTCAGCCTTCGTATCGCATTTGCCTTGCCCGCACTCGCCGGGAATACCTCGAACCAGCGCTGGTGCGGAGGGTATGTGTCCGTATAGCTTGCGGTCATAAAGCCGTTTTCCTGTGTGAAAATGCTTTCAAGAACAGACAGGTTTCCGGGATCTATAAATGCCGCATAGAACATCTCCCCGTCAAACATTCCTTCGGTGCTTTTCAAGGGTCTTCTCCTGTTGTCGCCTTTGCGCCGGGAAAGAAATGCTTTTAGATTCGGAGCGTCCTTAATAAAACTTACCCGTTCCCTGCCGTCGATAAATGCAAAGATCATCGGCTTCTCGCCGTATTCGGTCACTGCCTGTTTCAGCAGTTCACACTGCTTTTCACCGAATGAGCAGCGCACCGGGTACTCCCCAGTCACCGGATCGTATATGTAAACGCCGTTCATAAGTACTACCGGCGCATTCAGATGCACCGAGGACATTATCTCCCCGGCTGTCGCAAGTCCCCGCGCCGTACAGTACGAAAACAGCGTTCCGCCGCTTATGAAGCTGTTAAGCATATCCGCCGTCCTCGGTTTCAGTTTCCCCGAATCTCCGAGCAGCGTTCCGTCAAGATCGGAAACGTATAATGTCATTCTATCACTCCTGTTTTTGATACTGACATTATACCACAAAGACGCAGAATTTGCAATATTTCAGTTTATTTCGGGCAAATACTTGATTTTTTGATGTTCTTATATTATAATAATAGAAACGAATATGAAGGGACTGGTAATTATCAAGAAAATCGGTATTTTTATGACCCTTTTAATGGGCTTCACTCTGAGTTTAGTTATGTCGCTTGTCGGAACTCTCACTTCCGGGCATTTCACGGTCGGTTCCTGGCTGATAAGCTTCGGAATAAGCTTCGTAATAAGTCTGCTCATCGGTCTTATCGTCCCTATGCCTAAACTCGAAGCAGCTGCCTGCGCAAAGTTCAGACTGAAACCCCATACATTCCCCGCTAATGCACTCTCCGCGCTTATCTCAAATACGATCTATACCCCTTTAATGTCGGTAGTTATGGTCCTCATCATGGTAGGTTCAGCCAATGCCGGTATCCAGAACGGCATAGATGCACTCACCAAACAGATAGATGCCGCTTCTTCCGAACTCTCCGCAGTCCAGACAGAACTCTCGCAGACAGATGCCGCTGCCGAACCGCAGAAAGCAGGCGAACTGCAGGCAAAGATCGGCGAGCTCAACGGTAAAATTGCTGAAATTAACGGTCAGAGATCCGGTATGGAAGCCGCTAAGCCCCCTATGGGTATGTCTATCCTCGTTTCCCTCCTCTGGTGCTACCCTATCGGCTATGTCGTTATCCTCATCGTTCAGCCCCTCTATATGAAGCTTCTTATGAAAAAGTTCGGTCCCCCGCAAGGTGCTTCCCGAAACGGTCCCCCTCAGGGTGCTCCGCGAAATGGTCCTCCTGCAGATATGTGAGTTGCCTTACTCCAAAACCGGGCGTATAGCACCGATATATGCTTTTCACCCGGTTTTACATTTATTTATAAAATTTTTCAAAAAATTGTTGACAAATGATGAGTTTTGTGATATACTAATATTCGTCACAGATTTGTGACTTGATTTGGCGGCATAGCTCAGCTGGCTAGAGCACTTGGTTCATACCCAGGGTGTCGGTGGTTCAAGTCCACTTGCCGCTACCATTTCGGCCCGTTGGTCAAGAGGTTAAGACATCGCCCTTTCACGGCGGAATCATGGGTTCAATTCCCGTACGGGTCACCATCGAAGTTGCTCATAAATGGCTTAATGAAGCCATTTATGAGCTTTTTATTTTTCACTTAAAGCCGTTTTGTTCTTTGTTTGTTCTTTATTTGCGGGAAAGCCTGTCAAGCACTGTTTTTCGTATCTTTATTCCTGTTAAAATCCAGTGCGTTCGATACAGCTTCGGAGACCTTTGCACGCGCTTCCTGAAGCATGTGGCAATACACATTGCTCGTGGTCGAAACGACAGAATGACCTAATGCACCGGAAACCGTGACTATATCCACACCCTGATTGACAAGTAAGGAAGCGAACAAATGACGATATGAATGTAATCCATAAAACGGAAGATCGTGTTTTTCACAGAATTCCCCGAGCCAGAAATATGGTGTATTGTTGTGCATGGGTCGACCGTCCCACTTCACAAAGAGCCTGTCAGTTTCGTGCCACTTATCACCCAGACGTAACGCCTCGGCATCCTGCTCTTCTTTGAAGTCCCTGAGCATATCCATTATCTCTTTCGGAAACTTCAAGGTGCGCTGGGACTTACGAGTCTTGGTCGTATCAGTATAGATCCCCTTTTTCCCAGTATAGTTGGATGTCCGCCTAACACTTATGATACTGTTCTCAAAATCGACATCCTTCCACTCCAGTCCAAGCATCTCACCTCTGCGAAAACCACTGTATATCAAAAGATTAAAGAAAACTCTGTATTTAAGAGGCTCTTCGTTCAGAAGGTTGAGAAAGCGTTCGACTTCTTCGCGAGTGTAGATTTTCTTCTCTTTGGGTGTATCCTTGGGAAGTGTGACCTTGGGACAGGGATTTTCGGGTGCAACACCGACCTTGACTGCATAGGTGAACACATCGGAGATCAAACTCAGATTGTGTCGTATAGTCTTTGGTGCAAGTGGCTTACCCGTGCGTTCGTTTGCACCATTTTTCGAGAGCGTGTTAACAAACGCCTGTATCTGTCTGGGTGTTATCTTATCCATTCGTAAGTGACCAATAGCGGCATATACTCTTCCACGAAGCTGTAACAAACGTTCGTATGTAGTATTACGCAGGTTAGGCTTTGCATATTCTTCGAACCACTGCTCTGCGAACTCCTCGAACTTGATTGCCTTGCCTTGATAACCCTTGAGACATTTTTCTTCAAACATGACCGCCTGACGATTAAGCTCTTTTTCCACCTGTCTGGGTGTCATATCGGGTTCGGGCTTCCAAGTCATTGACTGGATGACCTGTTTGCCTTTGCTGTCATATCCGCAGCTTACTCTTATTAAATAGCTGTTACTTCTTTTCTGAATAGTTGCCATAATCATATCCTCCTGCTACATTATGGCATATCTCTATTATCTATTATATCACTTTACCAATTTAAAGTCAAGACTTTTTTGAGATATGCCACATCATTTCATTGCTTGTTTTTTCTTGGTCAATTGAAAAGTTAAATGAAACACTTGGGTCAAAAATGTTGCAATAAGGTTTGTAAAAACAAAGCAAAAATCGCGCTTGCTGTTGCAATAACCTTTGCACACAAAATTAGCGTTTATGCCGCGAAAGCTATTGACAATGAGGAGAAAATGTGGTAGGCTGGAAGCAAGGCAGCATACGCCTTTAGGTGGGTGCTGCCAGAATACCACGTTTTCAGAGGCTCATTGTCAATAGACCGTGGAATAAATGCGGTCGGATTTTGAATCATAAAATAGGGTGTTGCATTAAATTTTACACATAAAAATGCTATGCCCTGTTTGCTGTACCATTTTTAGGCTGTTTTCGGTGGATTCTTCAATAAATTCACCGTTTTGGAACCCGAAAACGTCCATTTTTATGGTTTATGATTGCAAAAATATCGAAAGTGTTGCATTTACTTTTGCATTTGACCCTTGTTTTTTCTTTTTCTTTATGCAGACTTCACATCTTCGGGTACATAACCGAACACCGCCTTGTACAGAGCCTTTTCGTTTATCAGATATTTCTTCCCCGCCATAAAGCATGGGAGCTGACCGCTTTTGCACATCTGGCGGATACGGTATTCCGTGAGCCCCTCAATAAGTTTAGCTGCTTCTTTGATTGTAAGTATTCTTCTCATTCCTTTTCCTCCTTGAAATTTCATTGTCATTTTTGTTTATCAGTTTTCTGTATGCCTTAATTGCCGCAAACGGCACAACAAAGCCTATGGCGGGACACCGCCGAATATGTTGTGCATGGATTTCCACCTCCTTTTATCTGCGCCCGCGACTGCGGTGCTTTTTCTGCTCGGTAGGTTTCTGTGCAGGGTTCTCCTTCTCCGGCTCGTCCTGCTTTTGTACAGGTTCCGACGTTATCGGTTTAGGCTCGTCGCGTTTCTGAACAGGAACAGTCTGTGTCGGCACCGGTGTCGTCTTTTCCTGCACCGAATTTTCCGGCGGGGTCTCCTGCTGCGCTTTCTTCTCAACGATCATTTTACTGATGTAGTCGCCCTGTGATATATCATAGTAAGTATCAGATATTTCACGGAGAGCCTTGACAAGATAATCCTTGTCGTTTATCGTTCTTTGAATTTCCGCGATTTTGTCATCATACTCTTGTTTCTGCAATTCGAGCTGACGTACATCTTCCGGAGAATTGATACCATGACGGGAAAGCGACTGCCGTGCAAGTGACAATTTCATCTTTTCCGCGAGAGATTTGTCGGGCTTGTCCTCTAACTCACGGTAATTGTCGTACTGTTTTAGCAGATCATCGAGTCGGTGCTGTTCTTTTGTAAGTGCATTAAACTCCTTGACTGCCTTGTCATGCTCCTTTTGTGCTTCCTCCCTTTTTATTCTGACATCGCTTATGGAATTGATTTTCAGCTTATTGATAAGCGCAAGCTGCGCTCCCAACTGAAACACATCACGGTCGTTGTTCGGCAAGTACTCCAGATCATCATCGCGCTTGTTCGGTTTCTTAGTTCCGTCAACTATGCGCTTTGCAAGCTGAGTTATGGTGCTCGCAAAACAGATAGTCAGGGCTTGTCCCTTGTTGTATGCGTCCTCGCGGGAAGCGTTACCCAAGTCGTCCTTCCACAGAATACGCGACTTGATATTCTCGATAGTGTAGTCATCGCCGAGTGTTGCGAAACGTGTGAAACGCTGCTGCCCCGGTGCTTTTATCGACGACTTGGCACCGTATTTTATCGCGTACCCCTTGCTTTCAAGCGCGGCTGCAAGCTCGTCAAATTTCTTGCAGCTTAACACAAGCGTGTCGATCTCGCGGCGTATCTTTTCTTTCCACGACGTACCTTTCCGAAGCGCGTTCCATTCGCCGTAAGTCATACCCCTCTTGTGTTTCGGTTCGATGTACGGCACGCCAAAAGCAAGGCACACCCTGTCGGAATGATCACGTAGCCTGCGACGTGTTGTATAGTTGTCATTAAACTTGTGACGGTCGATGCCGTATGTATTTATCAGGATATGGTTATGTAGGTGCTCCTTGTCAACGTGAGTTGCAATTACGGCTTGGACGTTATCCCCGAACGCTTTTCTGATAAACGCCAAACCCATGCGGTGTACCTGTTCCGGAGTCAGGTTGGGATCGGGCTTAAACGACTGGATATAGTGTATCGCCTTAACACGGTTCTTACCAATTTTGTTTAAGGGCTCGTTAAATCTGTGATGCGTGCATTGTTCGTAAACATATTTCATGTTCAAATAAGCGTCATCAGCATTTGTGAAGCAGTTATGGGAATTGCAAAGAAACTGTCCTTCCGTCTTTTCGGGATTTAATATGTACTTCAATGTTGCCTTGACGTTGTCGTGTATTGCGATTGACTTTAAGATCGGCATTAGTTCACTCTCCTTTATTTTTCATTTTCGGTTAGCCCTATGGCTTTCTGTCTATTTCTCTATGGCGCGGTTAGCGCCGGGTTGCGGTTTCAGGCGGCAGCCTGACCCTGCGGGGTTCGCACTTTCCGTCCCCGGAAAGTGCAGGAAATTTTTGAGGGGGTTCCTCAAAAATTTCAGAAAGTATACGTATACTTTCTCTGCTTGCGTGAGTTACTTTTTTAAGCCGGTGTACGTATACCGGCTGTTTTAGATTTATGGGGGACCTTCTACTTTTTTCAGATTTTAACAGTTAAGATCATCTCCTTCGGTCTCGAAAATTTATTGTTCCAATAATATAGGGGTTTTCCAGGTGCTTTTTTATCTGCCTTTTTGACGATTTCGTAGGAATCACTATACAAATTTGTGAAACCCGATGCTGAGTTGTGCAATATTCAGATGCTGGGGCATGTGTTTGTATATGACGTATATGTGCTACGGAATCAATACCCCTCACTATAAGGGAAAATTTAACATCATTTTTTA
>DEWH01000007.1:0-984 GCA_002363155.1 Ruminococcaceae bacterium UBA3215
GCATTCGGAGCGGCGCGTCCGCCGCCTTGACAGGGGGCGGGGTTCGTGGTATAATTGGAGTACGGGGAGGTGCAGACAGAACTATGAGTAATGTTTCACTTCCGTTGAGACCGACTAAGCTGTCATATAAGGAACGGGTAAGACTGTCACATGAGATCGCAACCGATTTCCCTTTAAAAAAGCCCGGTGACAGGTTCGGCTATGAAAACAGAAACCATTTCTATATCGTCAGAGTCCGTGAGTTCGGCAGCTACTCCTTTGAAGCAAGGATAGCGCTCACAAAAGAGAATAAGCCTTATATTGATCTGTTAAGAAAGGGGTTGTCTGAAAATGGAGAATAATGTTACTTTGCCGGAAAATATGAAAGAACTGATGAATCTGATAAAGTCCCGTGCAAATGAAGATAATTCCGATGATGAGGTGTTCGGTCTCGCAGTGGCAAGCTCGTTCGACAGTGAAGGTGAAGTCTGCAATGAATTGATAGATCACATGATCGGATTTATCAAAACCAATACCAATGCAGGGATAAGTGAGATCTTCGACCACCTTGTCTCGGTTCTCCCCCCGGTCGAGATCGTTGACGACGATGAAGATGAGTCGGCATAACCGGATTGTTTAGCAGAGAATAGCGTGATTTTTTGGCAGAGAATAGCGTGATACGACTGAAATTGTGAGAACCCTCGCCACTGTTGCGGCGGGGGTTCATTTGTAAGTATTCATTCTGGCTGCTGTCGGGAAGCTCACGGTCTTTCACCTCCTGTTTCTGTCGCTTCTTTCGGCATCCTTGCCTGTGTTCTTTTCTATATTATCGGCTGAAACCGCCCGAACTTTAGCGGCATTTTGCCCAAATCTTCGGTTACAGTTTTGGTGTATTTTCCGCATTAAAAAACAGACTGCTCAGTGCAGCCTGTTTTTTGTTACTGTGGAGTTTTCTGAAAAAGTTTGTGATACGGGCGAAAAAACCCGCCTATGCAAGACCATAGG
>DEWH01000007.1:1136-21622 GCA_002363155.1 Ruminococcaceae bacterium UBA3215
GATTCGCAGCGGGGCGTTCCCCGCTGGCTGTACTGAACGCTTTGGATTTTTGCAAAACTTGTGTGATACGACACAAAAATCCGCCCATAGATGAAACTATAGGCGGATTCGCAGCGGGGCGTTCCCCGCTTATTCAGCCTTGGGAGCGCCAACAGGACATGTATCTGCGCAAGCTCCGCAGTCGATGCACTTTTCAGGGTCGATAGAGTAAGCATCACCGGCAGAGATAGCCTCTACGGGACATCCGTCTGCGCAAGCGCCGCAAGCGATACATTCTTCAGCATTGATCTTGTAAGCCATGGGTCAGTTCCTCCTTTTATATCCGGAAAATTTTTCGTTATCAGCGGCAAACCTGCCGTCTGTGTACATTATAACAAACTTATCCAAAAAAATCAAGAGTTTTCCCGTAATTTTGTGTGGTTTGCACCTGCTAACTTTTCAGATGCGTTACACTTTCTCTTTCCGCTGCAAGTGCAGTAACCGGAAACTTGCATAAATTGACCGTGCTGGTCGCTGAATATTTTGTTAAAATGCTTGAAAAACCGATGCTTTTATATTATAATAAATAATGGGTGTCATGATGCGCTGACATAAACCGGCGTATCCCGTATAAATACAGTGAGATTGCGTTCCCGCCCGAAACGGCAGACCGCATATCCCGCACCGCTCATGTCAGGACGGAGGTATAAAAATGTCAAAAGAAACCGCAAAAAAACTTATCGCTGAAATGCAGACAAACGAGGAACTCAAAGCAAATATCGCCGGTATCACAGACCCCGCCGAAATGGTGAAGAAAGCTGTCGAAGCCGGGTACGACGTTACCCTCGAGGAGATGATCGGCGCGGAGCGGGAGTTCAGAGCCGAGACCGCGGAGAAGTCCGACGAGCTTACCGCCGGGGAGCTTGAACGCGCAGCGGGCGGTATGTTCTGGATATCCGATAATAACAAGGAAGGCAAGGAATTCGACTGTTTCAGCTGTTACCTCGACTTCGATTACCATAAGGAAAACGATGAATGGTGTCATAATAAATACTACTGCAATAAAAACCGCATAAGCTGGAAAGAAGATAAAAATTAAACCGATCTTTATACGGAGGAAAAAACAATGTCAAAGGAAACCGCAAAGAAGCTTATCGCAGAATTACAGGAAAACGAAGAACTCAAAGCAAAGATCGCCGGTATCACAGACCCCGCCGAAATGGTGAAGAAAGCCGCCTCTGCCGGGTATGACGTTACTCTCGGAGAAATGCTCGAAGCCGAAAAGGAGTACAGAGCCGAAATGGCGAAAAGGGCGGACGAGCTTTCCGCGGACGAGCTTGAAGGCGCGGCAGGGGGCATCTTTTGGAGCAGTGAAGAGAATAAGGACGGCAAAGAGTTCAACTGCATTTACTGCAACCTCAATGAGGAATATCAGGTCGATAACAAGGAATGGTGCAATAAAGTATATACATGCGAACAGAACTATAAAGAGCAGAAACCGAAATCAACAGGCAGCGGCGGCGGCAGTGTAAAACACAAATGACCGCTCATGTCAGGACGGAGGTATAACAATGTCAAAAGAGACCGCAAAGAAGCTTATAGCCGAATTACAGGAAAACGAAGAACTCAGAGCAAAGACCGCAGGTATCACGGATAAAGACGAGCTTGTGAAAATGGCTAATGAGGCAGGATTTGACGTTACTCTCGAAGAACTCATTGAAGCAGACCGCGAGTACAGGAAACAGCTTTCCGAAAAGACCGACAGCACAAGCGATGAACTCTCGGCAGACGAACTCGAAGGCGCGGCAGGGGGTATGTACTGGGACGGCGACAATTCGGAGATCGACGGTCACGAGCTGGGCTGCAGAAAAAGCTATCATGATGTTGCGTGGACGGAACAGAAAGGCGATGTGTGCAGAGAAACGTACCATTGCTATGCTGTTAATTTTGAGAAAATTACCAAAGATGACTGCTTTAAGTATATGAAGAATCCCCGGTATTGCAGCGAAACCAGTACCGATTTATAATATCTGAGGAGGACAAAACAATGTCAAAAGAAATTGCAAAAAAGCTTATCGCGGAATTACAGGAAAACGAAGAACTCAGAGCAAAGATAGCGGGTATAACAGACAAATCCGAAATGGTCAAGAAAGCCGTTGAAGCGGGTTATGACGTTACTCTCGAAGAAATGACGGAAGCCGAGAAGGAGTTCAGAGCGGAACTTGCGGCAAAGTCCGAAGAACTTACCGCGGACGAGCTCGAAGCCGCGGCGGGGGGAAAATACTGGCAAGACGATGAAAACAAGGACGGGAAAGAATTTCACTGTGCTATATGCAATCTCGGTGCAGACTATCAGGCAAAATCCGGCGAAAACTGCAATGCCAGATGGTACTGTCAGAATGTCAATGTTGCAGGAGAAAATCCAAGATATGACATCTGTCCGTTAAATAATTCCTGATGTGCAATGGAGCAAGATCGGATCTACTATGAGGAAAAAAGAGTCCGTTTTATACCGTATCATGGGCTGACAAAGCAATAACATACAAGGAGAACTTATTATGTCAAAAGAAACAGCAAAGAAGCTCATAGCAGAGCTTCAGACAAACGAAGAACTCAGAGCACATATCGCGGGTATCACCGACCCCGTCGAAATGGCGAAGAAAGCTGTCGAAGCCGGGTATGACGTTACCCTCGAAGAACTTACCGAAGCCGAGAAGGAGTTCAGAGCGGAAATGGCGCAGAAGTCCGACGAGCTTACCATGGACGAACTTGAAGGCGCTGCGGGCGGGCAGATGTGGTTTTCCGAGTACAGCAAGGACGGAAAAGAATTTTTCTGTACTGCCTGCTATCACGACGAAGAATATCAGAGGGTAAATAACGAATATTGCAAATATGAACACTATTGCGCGGGCACCAACATTAATGGAATACATCAAACAAATAAATAATCATACACAAGGAGAACTATCATGTCAAAGGAAATTGCAAAGAAGCTCATTACTGAATTACAGACCAACACGGAATTAAAAGCGAAGATCGCCGGTATCACAGACCCCGCCGAAATGGTGAAGAAAGCCGTGGAAGCCGGGTACGACGTAACCCTCGAAGAACTTACCGAAGCCGAGAAGGAGTACAGAGCCGAGCTTGCGAAAAAGTCGGACGAACTTTCCGCCGATCAGCTTGAAAGCGCGGCAGGCGGTAAGGTATGGAACGGCGAGGACGCTCCCGACGGTCACGAGATGGGCTGTTTCGAGAGCTATCATAACTCAAGCTATTCGATTTACAGAGATGTCTGGTGCAAGAAGAGCTACTACTGCAACTACAGATTCATATCAACTTTAGCCGATTAACGGAGGACTGAACCATGTCAAAGGAAATTGCAAAAAAGCTTATAGCCGAATTACAGGAAAACGAAGAATTAAAGGCGAAGATCGCCGGGATAAATGACCCCGCCGAAATGGCGAAGAAAGCTGTCGAAGCCGGGTATGACGTAACGCTCGATGACCTTATCGAAGCAGAGAAGGAGTACAGAGCCGAACTTGCGCAGAAGTCGGACGAGCTTTCCGCGGAGGAACTCGAAGGCGCGGCAGGGGGAGTAGATAACGACATAGCCAAGGACGGTCATGAACACCGCTGCGCTATATGCTATCACGGCAGAGACTATGAAAAAGAAAACAACGACTGGTGCAAAAGTGAAGCCGTGTGTATTGATAATTATTACAAGGATAAGCCGACGAAACCGAATTTCACACCGATTGAATATTAAATGATCGTCATCGGAGGGAATACAGATGTCAAAAGAGACTGCAAAGAAGCTTATCACAGAACTTCAGACAAACGAGGAATTAAAAGCGAAGATCGCCGGTATCGAGGACAAGGACGAGCTTGTGAAAATAGCCGTTCAGAACGGGTATGACGTTACCGCAGAAGAAATGATCGAAGCGGAAAAAGAGTACAGATCGGAAATGGCGAAGAAGGCAGACGAGCTTTCCGAGGACGAACTCGAAGGCGCGGCAGGGGGCAGGTTCTGGGCAGCCGAAGAGCGCTCCGACGGAAAAGAGTATAATTGTAATGTCTGCAATCTGAAATATGACGATCAGAAGGAAAAAGGCGACTGGTGCAAGCGCCAAAGTTATTGTGAAACGAATAACATAAAGTATGATCCCCACCCCGCAGGCGGTGGCGGCGGCGGTTACGTCAAATAACAGGAGGTATAAAACTATGTCAAAAGAAGTTGCAAAAAAGCTTATAGCCGAATTACAGACGAACGAGGAACTCAAAGCAAAGATCGCCGGTATCACCGACCCCGCCGAAATGGCGAAGAAAGCCGTTGAGAACGGCTATGAAGTTACCGTTGAGGAACTTATCGAAGCCGAGAAGAAGTACAGAGTGGAAGTCGTGACGAGAACCGACGAGCTTACCGCGGAAGAGCTTGAAGCTGCGGCAGGCGGTCTGTATGACGATCTTCTGAACGATGACGCACCCGACGGACATGAGCTTTTCTGCATTGCCAGCTATCACGATACGGGCTATTCCGAGGATAACAACATCTGGTGCACAAAGCAGATGAAATATTTCAGCGATAAGGACAAAAAAGAGCCCGACAAGAAAGATATCATTTATCTCTGCAAAAACGAGTATAATGATAAGACTAAACGGTGATCCGATCACTGCAAATAAATGCCCGCATTTTTAAGGAGGACAAAACCATGTCAAAAGAGATCGCTAAAAAGCTTATAGCCGAATTGCAGACAAACGCTGAATTAAAGGCGAAGATCGCCGGTATCGAGGACAAGGACGAGCTTGTAAAGATCGCCGTTCAGAACGGTTATGACATTACTCTCGAAGAGATGATCGAAGCCGAGAAGGAGTACAGGGCAGAACTCGCTTCAAAGACCGATGAACTTTCCGCGGACGAACTCGAAGCCGCGGCGGGGGGTTCTATATGGCACTCCGAGTACAGCAAGGACGGAAAAGAATTAAAATGTCTTTCCTGCAATCTCGATGAAGACTATCAGAGAAGAACCGGTGAATATTGCAAGCACAAACACTATTGCGCGGAAACCAATGTTAATGGAAAAAACGAGATATGCTTAGAGTCATTTAAAGGATATTGTATAAAAGACGCAGAAAGTTTTTATAAGTAACCATGTTTAAGCCGGATTCCCCGGACAAATAAAGCAATAACATTCAAGGAGAACTATCATGTCAAAGGAAATTGCTAAAAAACTCATCACTGAATTACAGACAAACGCTGAATTAAAAGCGAAGATCGCCGGTATCGAGGACAAGGACGAGCTTGTAAAGATCGCCGTTCAGAACGGTTATGACATTACTCTCGAAGAAATGACGGAAGCCGAGAAAGAGTTCAGAGCCGAAATGGCGAAGAAGTCCGATGAACTTTCCGCGGACGAACTTGAAAGCGCTGCAGGGGGCGGATTGTGGACAAGCGAAGAAGCGAAGGACGGGCACGAATTTGACTGCTCAATATCGTATCACCAATATTCTTATCAGAAAGAAACAGGCGAATGGTGCAAGTCAGCGAGCTGGTGTGAAAAGAATAATCACGTTTGGAAAGATAAAGTCGTAAGCAGCGGAGGCAACAGAGTGCGTCAAATTTGAGATGAATGTATGTCATGAACCAAACAGGAGGAATATTACAATGTCAAAAGATGTTGCAAAAAAGCTTATAGCTGAATTACAGGAAAACGAGGAACTCAGAATGCAGGCGGCAGCCTTCACGGACAAGAACGAGCTGGTGAAGAAGCTCAACGACGAAGGATATGACGTGACGCTCGACGAACTCATAGAAGCTGACAGCGAGCACAGGAAGATGATCGCCGAAAAGACCGACAGCACAAGCGATGAACTCTCGGCTGACGAGCTTGCATCTGCGTCCGGCGGTGAGATGTGGATATGCGACGAGGGAAAGGACGGTCACGAGCTGTTCTGCCTCTCATCTTACCACGGCTGGGATTATTCAAGAGAACATAACGACTGGTGTACCAAAAAAGAGGCTATCGACAGGGCAACAAGACCGGCTATGCAGGAATGCGCTACGCTTCTCGGCAAATATGTCCCGGAGACAGTCATGTGCAGATACCAGTACATCGACGAAGACGGCAAGAAACACGGAGTTTATCTTTACTGCTGAACCGCGCCGGACAGCAGTTACACCATTATTGAACGGAGGACAAAACAATGTCAAAAGAGATCGCTGAAAAGCTTATAGCCGAATTACAGACCAACACGGAATTAAAAGCGAAGATAGCCGGTATCGAGGACAAGGACGAGCTTGTGAAAATAGCCGTTCAGAACGGTTATGACATTACTCTCGAAGAAATGCTCGAAGCAGAACGCGAGTTCAAAGAACAGATCGCCCAAAAGACGGATGCACAGAGCGTGGAGCTTAGCGCAGATGAGCTTGAAACTGCGTCCGGCGGCGCTCACTGGCAGGGTGAGAATGCACCCGACGGAAAAGAATTGGGATGCGAGATATGTAATTATAAGTATGGCGAAATGAAGGAAAAGAACTATTGGTGCAAAAATGACTGGTACTGTAACGGCACCCGCGGCAAATATGAACCCGACTGCTACAATAATGGCTCCAATATGGGAAATTGAGGCGCGCCCGGCATGGACTCGCCCGACAGCCGCGGTAAAGTCTGAAGCCGGTCAAGCTGCTGCTGTACTTCCGGATAAAGCAAACAAAACGGAACAGACAGGGGGATAAAATATGTCAAAAGAGATCGCTAAAAAGCTTATCGCAGACCTTGCGAAAAACGAGGAATTCCGTCTTAAATTCAAGGATATCGAGGACAAGGACGGACTTCTCAAAAAGGCACGGGAAGAAGGCTACGACATCACCGCCGAGGATATGATCGCGGCAGAGGAAGAATGCAGAGCGGAGATCGCCGCAAAGACCGACAGCATCGGCAAGGAGCTTTCCGCGTCAGAACTTGAAAACGCGGCGGGCGGCGGTTTGTTTATGAACGAAACCGCTCCGGACGGTCATGAGTACGACTGTGTTACTTCCTACCACGATTTCGGTTATCAGACTTCAAGGCAGGAATACTGCAAGGACAAGTATTTCTGCCCCTCAACGTCACAAACGAAGTATTGCTTCAAGGACTATCACTGATAAGGAGTACAAACCATGTCAAAAGAAACGGCAAAGAAGCTTATCGCCGAATTGCAGGCAAACGAGGAACTCAAAGCGAAGATAGCCGGTATCACAGACCCCGCCGAAATGGTGAAGACAGCCGTGCAGAACGGCTATGACGTTACCGTGGAAGAAATGATCGAAGCGGAGCGCGAGTACAGAGCGGAAACGGCGAAGAAGTCCGACGAACTCTCCGCAGACGAACTCGAAGGTGCGGCAGGAGGTACCTGGTGGCTTAACGATAAAAATAAGGACGGAAAAGAATTTAATTGTGATTACTGCGATCTTGATTATGAATATCAAAAGGAGCATAACGAATGGTGCAGATATCATTATTGGTGCGCGGACAAATTTTACAGGGAAGATGAACGCGGCTGGATCTGACGGCTGTACCGGAGTCAATGTTTATTAAAAGAGGAGGACAAACCATGTCAAAAGAAACGGCAAAGAAGCTTATCGCCGAATTGCAGACAAACGAGGAACTCAAAGCGAAGATAGCCGGTATCACAGACCCCGCCGAAATGGTGAAGACAGCCGTGCAGAACGGCTATGACGTTACCGTGGAAGAAATGATCGAAGCGGAGCGCGAGTACAGAGCGGAAATGGCGAAAAAGGCGGACGAACTCTCCGCAGACGAACTCGAAGGTGCGGCAGGAGGTACCTGGTGGTTTAACGATAAAAATAAGGACGGAAAAGAATTTGCATGTGGTTACTGCGAACTTGATTATGATTATCAAAAGAAGCATAACGAATGGTGCAAAGATAATTATTGGTGCGCGGACAAATTTTACAGGGAAGATGAACGCGGCTGGAACTGATGGCTGTACCGGAGTCAATGTTTATTAAAAGAGGAGGACAAACCATGTCAAAAGAATCAGCAAAAGAATTCGCACTGGCGGCTCTCGAAGATGATGAGCTGCGTGAGCGCACGTCAAAGATAGAGCCGGAAAAAGTAGTGGCTATCGCAAAGGAACTCGGATATGACTTTACGGCAGAAGAGCTTGCCGACGTTATGAACGAGGATATGGAACTTTCCGCGGACGATCTCGAAGCGGCTGCGGGAGGAAACTCAAGAACGCAGTACAATGAGGCATACAGACAGCGGTATCTCAAAAAGAATCTGGGCAATACCGACGCAAATCAGAAAGCAATGCAGTTCTACTGCCACGGCGATACAAACGGTCCGAAGCATGAGTGGAATATCACCCGTGAGACAACATGGTTCTTCTGGATCTGGAATCAGGAATATGACCAGTACAAATGCAGGCTCTGCGGGTACACGAAAAAGATATCAAGGTAACGGAACAACGGACTTCACAGGAGGAAAATCATGTCAAAAGAAACCGCTAAAAAACTTATCACTGAATTACAGACCAACACAGAGTTAAAGGCAAAGATCGCCGGTATCACAGACCCCGCCGAAATGGTGAAGAAAGCCGTTGAAGCCGGGTATGATGTTACTCTTGAAGAGCTGACGAAAGCCGAGAAGGAGTTCAGAGCGGAAATGGCGCAGAAGTCGGACGAGCTTACCGCCGACGAGCTCGAAGGCGCAGCCGGGGGCGGAATGTGGCAAGCCGAGGACAACAAGGAAGGAAAAGAATTTCGCTGTACTTTCTGCAATCTGCACTATGCAGATCAAGAGAAAAACAATGAATGGTGCCAAAGAAATTATTTTTGCGCCAGCACCTATAAGATACACTGTAAGAATGATGACTATCTGGATTAACCCCCCAACAGGCAAAGCAATAACATTAAAGGAGAACTACCATGTCAAAGGAAACCGCAAAAAAGCTTATAGCTGAATTACAGACAAACGAGGAACTAAAGGCAAAGACCGCAGGTATCACCGACAAGGACGAGCTTGTGAAAATGGCTGTTGAAGCCGGGTATGACGTTACGCTTGAAGAGATGACGGAAGCCGAGAAGGAGTTCAGAGCGGAAATGGCGCAGAAGTCCGACGAGCTGTCCGCAGAGGAACTCGAAGGCGCGGCAGGCGGCGGTATATGGTTCAGCGAGGAAGACCCGGACGGAAATGAATACGGCTGTGCTATCTGCAACCTCGGTTACGATGATCAGAAGGAATACGGCGACTGGTGCAAGCAGTCCCACTACTGCGATAAGAATAACATACCCGAAAAGCCCAATATGGAGCCCAGGCCGAGTAGAAAGCCAATATGCAATAGAAAGGGCTCGATCTGACAGCCGCGTTCTTTAAAGGAGGACAAAACCATGTCAAAAGAAACCGCAAAGAAGCTTATAGCTGAATTACAGACAAACGAAGAATTACAGGCGAAGATCGCCGGGATAACCGACAAGGACGAGCTTGTGAAGAAAGCCGTTGAAGCCGGGTATGACGTTACTCTCGAAGAAATGATCGAAGCGGAACACGAGTTCAGAGCGGAAATGGCGCAGAAGTCCGACGAACTTACCGCGGACGAGCTCGAAGGCGCGGCGGGTGGTGACATGTGGATGAGTGACGACGCCCGTGACGGTCACGAAATTGCTTGTAAAACATCATATCACGGTGAAGGATATCAGAAAGAAAAAAGTGACTGGTGCTCAAAAAGATATATCAAGGAAAAAAAGCAGTCCTGAACTTACTGAAAGGAGAATGTGACCATGTCAAAAGAAATTGCCAAAAAGCTTATAGCTGAATTACAGACAAACGAAGAATTACAGGCGAAGATCGCCGGGATAACCGACAAGGACGAGCTTGTGAAGAAGGCTGTCGAAGCGGGGTATGAAGTTACACTTGAAGAACTTGTCGAAGCGGAACACGAATACAGAGAGGAAATGGCGCAGAAGTCGGACGAACTCTCCGCAGAGGAACTCGAAGGCGCGGCAGGCGGCGGTGTATGGTTCAGCGAGGAAGACCCGGACGGAAATGAATACGGCTGTGCTGTCTGCAACCTCGGTTACGATGATCAGAAGGAATACGGCGACTGGTGCAAGCAGTCCCACTACTGCGATAAGAATAACATACCCGAAAAGCCCAATATGGAGCCCAGGCCGAGTAGAAAGCCAATATGCAATAGAAAGGGCTCGATCTGACAGCCGCGTTCTTTAAAGGAGGACAGAATTATGTCAAAGGAAGCCGCAAAGAAGCTTATAGCTGAATTACAGACAAACGAAGAACTCAAAGCAAAGATTGCCGGTATCACAGACCAAGCCGAAATGGTGAAGAAAGCCGTTGAAGCCGGGTATGACGTTACGCTTGAGGAAATGCTCGCAGCCGAGAAGGAGTTCAGAGCAGAAATGGCGCAGAAGTCGGACGAACTCTCCGCAGAGGAACTCGAAACCGCGGCGGGAGGTAAAATGTGGCAGAGTGAGTATAATAAGGACGGAATGGAATTCAACTGTCTTGCCTGCAATCTGAATTATGAATTCCAACAGGAAAATGAAGAGTGGTGCAACAGTGCTTATTATTGCAGTAAAAATCGTAATGGAGTCATCAGCGGAAAATACAGAAGAGTGAGATGACATCGGCAAGACTGTTTATCTGAACGAAAAGGAGTGTACATAAAATGTCAAAAGAAACCGCAAAAAAGCTTATAGCTGAATTACAGACAAACGAAGAATTACAGGCGAAGATCGCCGGTATCAAGGACAAGGACGAGCTTGTTAAGATCGCCGTTCAGAACGGTTATGACGTTACCGTTGAGGAAATGCTCGAAGCCGAGAAGGAGTTCAGAGCAGAAATGGCGCAGAAGTCCGACGAGCTGTCCGCAGAGGAACTCGAAGGCGCGGCAGGAGGTTCCGCGTGGACGAGCGAGGAAGACCCGGACGGAAATGAATACGGCTGTGCTATCTGCAACCTCAAATACGATGACCAGAAGGAATACGGCGACTGGTGCAAGAAGTCCCACTACTGCGATAAGAATAACCTGCCCGAACACCCCCCGATAGACTACGATGAGATCAAGAGAATAAGGAACCGGCGTAGATGCGACCTCGGTATATGCTGATAACTGACCTTACAGGAGGATAAACCATGTCAAAAGGAACGGCAGTGGTTAAGCTGTTAAAGTTTACTGCGCGTAAATTGCCGGACTGATAAAACCGTAACACACATGAAGAAAAGAGTTTATTTTTCAGCGGCACTCATCGTTACCGCGCTCCTTTGCGGGTGCAGTGATATCTCGGACGGCGCGGATATGGATTTCGTGCATACCTCACTCCCGCCGGAAACAACGGAGCCGGATATCATAGCCGAGCTTGTCACGGAAGATACCGAGGCTGTGCCGGTCTCCGCGCCGGAGCCGGTATATACACAGGCTCAGCTTGACGCATTCGGCGCCCGCCTTGAGGAGATACGGGAGGAATGCGGAGTCTATGGAATGAGCGCGGCTGTATTCCGGGACGGGAAGATAATCTACGCCGACGGATTCGGGCTTGCGGACACGGAGAACGAGGTGCCTTGCACAGCCGATACGATCTACCGCGCCGCCAGCGTCTCAAAGACGATCTCCACCGTGCTTCTTATGCAGCTCTGCGACAAAGGGCTTATATCGCCGGAGAGCGACCTTGAGGAAGTGACGGGACTGCCGTTCAACACGGATTATACAAAGGGGCGCGTGAAGCTGTGGCATCTCCTCTCCCACACCGCCGGGATAACCGATACTTCGCGCTTCGAGCTCGGCATAACTGAGCGCTACGAAACGAATTACATACTCAAAGGTGCGCTTATCGGCACCGAGCCGGGCGAGTTCTACAACTACTCGAATTTCGGCGCGGGCATGATAGGTTCGGTGATCGAGCTGCTCACCGGCGAGTATTTCCAGGAATACGCGGACAAGAACCTGTTCAAGCCTCTCGGAATGGACGCGGGGTATGCGAACGATTATATTGAAAGAAAAGAGAACTGCGCGAAGATATACGATTACGACGGAATGATCTATGACCCGGCGACTTGGGGGCGCACAGCGTATTACTACGAGTCCTTCGGGCTGGGCAATTCCTATCTTCAGGCGCAGAGTGAGCTTCTTATCACCGCCCCCGACCTTGCAAGGCTCGGCACGGCTCTTGCGGGGGACGGGCGAGTGAAGGAATGCGGGAATGTGCGGATAATCTCGGAGGATTCGCTTGCCGAGATGCACAAACCGCGCATCAGCACCGAGCAGTACAGCGTCGGGCTGAATGTGCGGATATATGACGGGACGCTTGTTCCGGGGCGTGTGATGTACGGTCACACCGGCAATGCCCTCGGCGCTATCACCGGCATCTTCTACGACAGGTCTGACCATACCGGCATCGCCGTGATGTCTAACCACTGCAATTATTATGTGAATGACGACACCGGCGTGTATAAGATGCTCTATCTCTCAACGCGAGAGGCGTATGAGACTTTCTTTGGAGATTTGTCGTGAGAGAGACTTGGGGAAAACCTTTTGTGAACAAAAGGTTATTCCCCAAACCCCTTTCCAAAAAACTTTATTCGCTTCGCAATTAAATTAGAGGGCTTTCAGAACAGAATAATATATGATGAAGAACAAACTGATTACAATTACCGCATTGACCGCATCGGCACTGCTTTTGTGCGGGTGCGCGAATAAAGACGTTTCCGCCGAGATCAAGATTCCGATACTTGACGGCAATGCGAACGGGAGCTACACCACTGCCGAAGCGCAGAGGTACGAGCTTTCCGAATACTCCACCATAGGCGCGGAAGTCGCATACCCCTACGCCGAGGGCATCTATGCTCCTGCGGATACCAACATACTTTCGTACAATGTCAAGAAAGGCGATGTATTGCAGAAAGGCGATGTTATCGCGGTATTCGACTCGTCCGGGCTCGACTACGACTATCAGAACCAGAAGATACTGACGGACAGCGCCCTTGCCCGGTATCAGTCCTCCGGAAGTGCGCTTGCAAAGGCGGAATACGAGATCGAGGCGAAGAAGCTGGAGCTGGTGCAGTACAAGATCGACTGCTACACGATACGCGCGCCCTACGACTGTGTGGTGTGGGATTCAAAGTTCTGGGACGCGGGAACGGCAATGGAAGCGGGAACGCAGATATGCACGATAGCTGACCGGAGCGAGGTTTATGTCGTGGTGAAAGGGAGCAATGACGCATTTGCTCTCGGCAGGAAAGTGGGGCTGAAATTCGGCACGAACAGCGAGTTCTCCGGGCGGGTAGTGATGATGCCGGACAGCCGTGCGAAAGGCGGTATAAACGGCGTTGTCATCGCATTGGACGAGGGCGAGCTGGAGCGGGCGAACGAGGAAGTGGGGAGCATTGTTTCGGCTGGCTGGGCATCGGTAGTTGTCAAGACGTTCAATGACCCGAACGCGCTCTGTGTACCGGACAAGTCGGTGCTGACCTATTCCGGGAGCACATACTGCTATCTTGACGATAACGGGAACCGAGTCCGTGTTCCTGTCGAAGCCGGGCATTCCTCCGGCGGACTGACAGTGATCCTGAGCGGTCTGACCGACGGTGACGTGGTGTCGTATTAGAAGATTGCAGCCTGTATAGGGCGGGTCTGTTCTATACCTGCTGCCTTCGGCTGATGGGGCGCCGCCCCAAGCCCCGCTGGCGACTTCGTCCCAGACCAGACCAAGGCTCCGCCTTGGATCCAAGGGTGCCTTTGACGAGAGATTTTTTAAGAGAGTTTTTGAGAGGGGGCTCTGCCCCCCAACCCCCCGCAATCCCCCTTTGGAAAAGGGGTCTTGACCCCCTAAACAAATGCAGTATTTCAGAGCGTACAGCTATGGGCAGGTGCCGACTGAAATGCAGTGGGGTTGGCAAAGACTCCGTTCGATAAATAAGAAAGACTGCTGAAACTAACAGATTTCAACAGTCTTTTACTATGTATAGAAGTGTATAACTAACCGAGGTGGCGCACCCGCCGATAGAAGAATGTCGCTACGCATTTCGCCGCGGGGCGTTCCCCGCCGCCGCCCGCGTAGGGCAAAAATCTCTTAAAATCTCTTAAAATCTCTCAACTCTCTCTCAACTCTCTTAAACTCTCTCCCCGCTCTCATCTATGTCTCCCGCCGCCGCCATGGTGACCGCCGCTGTGGGAGTGGTGGACGGAGCTATGGTGAGAGCTGCGGCTGCTGCTGCCGGAGGACGATCTGGTGCGCGGAGAGTAGGTTTTATTCACGACACGTCCGACAAACACATCGCTCTTGTTGTCGAACACGAGGGAGTTGTCGAGAATGTAATTGCGGGTGCCGGGCTTCTCGACTTTGAACTGCTTTGCATTTCCCGAGTAGATGCCGGTTCCTATCAGCAATGAAAGAAACGCTATCACACCAAGCATGTGGAGCATTTCTATCGGATCTATGCTTGTAAGGCGGGAAAGCGGGTCATCGGGCTCGGCTGTTACACCGTAGTCCGGGTGCATATCGTGATTGTCTCTGCCTTCCTCATAGTAATATTCGACGCATTCAAGGAACCCGTATGCAGCCTGTGAGAACATCTCCGCTTTCATATCGTCCCATATCTCGTCGAAAATTTCGTCAATGCGGTAATCGCTGAAATACTCTATGCAGTCGCCGCTCGTCGATATGTAATCATACTTTGTGTCGCAGTTTATCAGGAACAGTATGCCGTCCGTGTCGATACCGCAAAGCTCCTCGTACTTGTCGTCCGCGAACTCCACAACGTGCGCATCGGTCTTGGGCGTGCCGATATCATTTGATGATATTATCACGATGTTGAAGCCGGTCTTTGATGCAACTTCCTTTGCCTTGCTTTCAAGCTTGCGCTCGTTCTCCTCCGACATAACTCTCGCATCGTCAATGATATGCACCGACGCGGAGGACGCAAAGGACGGGAAGCAGAATACGGCAATGCAGATAAAAAATGCGGCGAAAACGGCGGTTATCTTCTTCCTCATCATAGCATTCCTCCCAGCCGCAGGAGCAGGAACAGCGCAGTTCCGACAAGCATTGGGATCCCGAATGAGAAGAATATCAGCTTCGGCTTGTTGAGCGGAAGCCTTCCGCCGAATTTGCCTGTCTGCCCGTTCATTGCGAAATAATACAGCTTATCCTTGTAGAAGTAGGTGAGGAACCACATCGGCATCATAGCCTGCTTGAAATTGATGTTTGTTATCCTGAATTCCTTTGATGTCACATTTATCCGGTTGTAGCCGATGATGCTGGACTTGAACACTTCCTCCGTGGCTTCTGTCACGCGGTTTGTGATGCGGGGGATAATGGTGTACTTTTCCATATCGTAGCGCTGTGCGCTGTGACCGGAGAGGTAGGACATATCGAACTCGGTCAGCTCCTTGTAGTCGAACGGCTCTATGCTGTCCATGAGCGCATCGTCCGCGCGGGAAGAAGCGTCGGCAGGGACCTGCCTGTAAATTACGCTCCCGTCGCGCACGGCGAAGCTGTGATCTTCGGTGACGATGATGTAGTCGCCCTTTCTTGCGGAGCCTACGGTCTTGTAGCAGTCCGCGGTCATCTTCCCCTCAACACAGCAGTCGGTCAGCCAGAAGGGGATATAGATGCCCTGTATCTTGTTGAGGGATTCGGAGCTTCCGAAGCCTTTTGCAAGGAAGAACTTCTTCGGCTTTATCCACTCGTTGAACTTCATGATCGCTTCACCGCGGGAGCGTTTGAAGGGTATGATGAGATCGGGGCGGAACTCACCGGAGAGCCGTCCGGAAAGCACCGCGGGGCTGTGGCAGTAGTAACACTCGGCGGTAGCGGCTACCTCCGAGTCGGTGAATATTGACGCACCGCAGCTGGGGCAGATATAGAGCCGGCTCTCGTCACCGAATTTCCGGCGTTTTTCTTCGATAGCGGGGTCATTATCCGTCTGCGAGCCGTAAGCGGGCTGGGAGTCCTCATGCAGGGGCGCGTCCAGCATATCCGCGCTGAAATGCGATCCGCAGTAGATGCAGTGAAAGTCCCTTGATTCCGCGGAATAGGTCAGACCCGCACCGCAGGACGGGCATTTATACGATACTGTTCCGTTATCCATAGCAATCTCCGTCTATAATTGATAATTGACAATTGATAATTGATAATTGTGGAGCGCGCGAAGCGCGCATATTTGAATCGTGACGAAAATCAATGCTCCGCGAAAAGAAACATAGCTTTTGATTCTGTCACAATTCAGATTCGTCCGCGAAGCGGACACAATAATTGTCAATTGTCAATTATCAATTATCAATTACGTTTAGTTCAGTCTATGAGGTTTCTTTTTGTGATTTCTTTGTAGAAGCTGAAATTGACTTTTTTCAGCATATCTATTATCGCAGTTTCGATCTCGTGTTCAAGACCGATGCTCTTTATCTTTCTGTCGATAAGGCTGTCTCCCTGTGGCTTCGGGGGACGCTGCATCACGCGGTAGGGGCGGTACAGCACGCCGGATTCAAGGTCATAGACGGTACCGGTCACCTCGCCGTCGGTATCGAGCATTCTCGCAAGTCCCGCCGGTATTACGGAGAAAAGATCGGTGAAGATGAAGCTTGCGATGCAGATAGCCTTTATCACGTCTTTGTGGAGGACGGTGCGCCGGGTGATGTTAAGGCTTATTATGTACTGTTCGAGGGCAGTGAAATAGTAGCCCCGCCCGAATGAGAGGGTGAGCATGGAAGCGCCTGCGTTCTGCGCGATTATCGCGTCGGAAGCGCCGGTCATCATCGTGTTCAGCGGACAGATATCCACCGGGAGGAACAGGTTCGACCTGCACCATTTAACAAGGGTATCTATGCTGTCGCCGAAAAGTCCGGTTATGCGGATAGCGGAGACACGGCGGATAAAGTCAAAGCTGTGGAGGAAGAGAATGACCGCGGGAGCGCTGTATTCGTCGGCATTTATCTCGATGATTATCGGCTGTTCCTGCGGAAGAGAATCAATGAGCCATGTTTTCCCGAACGGCACAACGGCGTAAGCGAAAGGATTGCTTGTGCAGAATCCGCAGTCGAAGGCGCTGTTTATGGTGAGCATGTATTTGTCGGTGTAGTCGTCAAGCGCCATGAGCGAGGCGGTACGGGTGTTTATCTCCATATAGTCGGCACCGCAGTTGAACACGGCACGGGCGTAGGCTTTCAGTTCGCTTGCCGAGGTATGCTCCGGATCGTATTTCATATATGACAGCGTCCTGTCCGTGACGGCAGTTTTCAATTTCACATTTTCCTTTCTGATAATTGCATTGAATATAATAATTATAGCACAGCCCCGGCGAGATTTCAAGGTTTTTCGGGAAGAAAAATGTGCCGGGGAATATTGCATCTGCCGTCCGCCGAGTATTGACAGCTCCCGCTCGCCTGTGGTATAATTGGCGTGAAACCGTGGCGCTCTATGCGCAGGATAAAGCAAGGTGAATATCGCTTCTCGGAGCAGTACTCCGCCTATTCGGGCGAGTCTGTGAAAGGAGGGCGATAAGTGGGACTGATATCGTTGGTTCTCGCCTATTTTGGTGAGATCGTACACATTATTATTCTCAATGCTTCGCTTATCGGAGCATTGTTAGCTCTTTTTCGCGAATGGATTAACACCGGACGCAAATAAAAAGAGATAACCACCATGCTTTCGACGGTCTGGTGGTTACTCTTTAACTACTATACTGCTCCGAGAGCAAACATTTTGCTCTGTCGCTAAAGCTATTATACCACAGTTTCCCGCCGGTGTCAAGCGTTTTGCATGGCGCCGGCGGTTATTTTTGCAAAAAGAAATAACCACCGTGCTTTCGATTCTGCGGTGGTTATTCTTAATCTGAAATAATCGCTGCTCCGAGAGCTGTACTTTCTGAACAAAAGTACCTCTTGCCCTGTCGCTAAAGCTATTATACCACAGTTTCCCGCCGGTGTCAAGCGTTTTGCATGGCGCCGGCGGTTATTTTTGCAAAAAGAAATAACCACCAAGCTTTCCGACGGATTGGTGGCTATCTATAAGCACTGATCTGCTCCGAGAGCTGTACTTTCTGATCAAAAGTACCTCTTGCTCTGTCGCTAAAGCTATTATACCACAGTTTCCCGCTCTTGTCAACACAGGGGCGGTTATTTTTATTCGTGTGCGTCACGCACCTCACAAGAGGTGCTCTTTCTCTTTATCAATATCAATATCAATATCATTATCAATTTCTTTATCTTTCTCTGTATCTATATCTATATCAGTATCAAATGATATCAATTGATAACAAATGATATCAAATGATAACAATTGATATCAAATGATATCAATTGTGTATTAACCGACTAAAGTATGTCCTTATAAAAATCCAATGAACTTTCTTCAATTTCTTGTACGTCATATGAAGGTTTATCATCGGATTCTTTTTTGTATATTTTTCGCTGTTTTGAAGCGGCAGCACGATTCTCGCATACCTTTTTGTAAGCTGTCGTATCCCGCTCATAGTTGTTCTTCATCATCGTGTAAACAAACTTCATACCCTGCGTAAACCCCGAAATATCCGCTTCCTTGCCCGACGTGTAGCGGAAGAACTGCTTGATAAGCGCACCAAGCTCCTCGTCCTCCAGCATCTCGAAATAGTCGCAGTAATCCGCGTACATCAGAAACCCTTTCCTTTTCTCACTCATCTCGTTCCCTCCTGTCCTTTCGGATAATACAAGTTTACCACACGCCGGAGTGACAAACAATGACATTCTGCGCCTGCTATATATTGACAAAAAGCGGGAAATATGTTATAATACAAACTGACCGATAAAAAACGCCCATACGGACAGGCGGGTCAGATGCCGAAACAGCGGGTAAAGCCGCGTTATTGATTGAGTTAGAAGCTCAAATTTTATAAGATGATAACTTCATAATCGAATCACTTGTGAAACGGTCAATAAGAAACGGCACTGTCCGAAAACATTAAGGTAAGATCTTAACCCATTCGGAAAAAGACTATTCTAAAGTGATACGGTTCGTATCACTTTTTTGTTTGCGGAAGTATTGCTATGGATATTGAAAGACAGAAAGCTGCGCCCGTCTATGAGGCGCTCGAAAGATTCAGAAAACAGCGCGTGGTACCTTTCGATGTACCCGGCCATAAGCGCGGACGCGGCAACCCGGAGCTTGTGAAGCTTCTCGGCGAGCAGTGCGTCAGTCTTGACGTGAACTCGATGAAACCGCTGGATAACCTCTGCCACCCCGTTTCCGTCATCTACGACGCGGAACAGCTTGCAGCCGATGCTTTCGGCGCGGCTCACGCATACTTCATGGTCGGCGGGACCACTTCCGCGGTGCAGAGCATGATCCTTACCGCTTGCAAAGCCGGCGACAAGATAATCCTACCCCGCAACGTCCACAAGAGCGTCATAAATGCACTTGTTCTCTGCGGAGCCGAGCCTGTCTATGTCAACCCCGATGTTGACAACCATATCGGCATCGCTCTCGGCATGGAGACTGCGGCGGTTGAGAAAGCGATGAACGAGAATCCGGACGCTGTGGCAGTCTTTGTCAACAACCCGACATACTACGGCATCTGTTCCGATCTGCGCTCGATAGTGAAGCTTGCTCATGACCGCGGTATGCTGGTGCTTGCGGACGAAGCGCACGGCACGCATCTCTACTTCCACGAGGCACTGCCTGTTTCGGGCATGGAAGCGGGCGCGGATATGGCTGCGGTATCAATGCACAAGTCGGGCGGAAGCCTTACCCAGAGTTCGCTGCTCCTGCTGAACAGCACCGTCAACACCCGCTATGTGGAGCAGATAATCAATCTCACGCAGACCACGAGTGCGTCATATCTGCTTTTGTCGAGCCTTGACATCTCCCGCCGGAACCTTGCGCTCCGCGGGCATGAATCATTCGGGAAAGTGTCGGAAATGGCGGAGTACGCGCGCAGGGAGATAAACTCGATCGGCGGATATTACGCCTACGGAAAGGACATAGTAAACGGGGGAAGCATCTTCGACTTTGATGTTACGAAGCTGTCGGTATATACCCGCGACATGGGGCTGACCGGCATCGAGGTGTATGACCTGCTCCGCGACGAGTATGACATTCAGATAGAGTTCGGTGATATCGGCAACATACTTGCCTACATCTCCATAGGTGACCGCATACAGGACATAGAGCGTCTTGTGGGAGCGCTTGAGGACATCAAGCGTCTGTATTCGCGGAAGAGTTCGATGCTCCACAACGCGGAGTACATCGCGCCGATCGTTGCCGCGACACCGCAGAAAGCGTTCTATTCCGAGAAGGAGCTTATCCCGATACGCGAGACGGCAGGGCGCATCTGCGGGGAGTTCGTAATGTGCTACCCGCCGGGAATACCGATACTTGCGCCGGGTGAGCAGATCACTGAGGAGATCATAGACTACATTCTGTACGCGAAGGAAAAGGGCTGTTCCATGCAGGGACCGGAAGACCCGGATATTTCAAAACTGAATGTTTTGAAATAAATTCACAATTCACAATTCACAAT
>DEWH01000007.1:21750-24278 GCA_002363155.1 Ruminococcaceae bacterium UBA3215
TGGTGCGTGCTTCGCACGCGGATCTGAATTGTGACAGAATTACAGAGTATCTGCAACAAATATGGGTTTTCAGCCAAAGCAATAACAGAAAAAAAGAATATCGTGTTTCGTCACGATTAAAATATTATCGCCGTAAGGCGATACCAAAATTGTGCATTGTGCATTTTGCATTTTGCATTTAAAAAACGGAGTTTTTTATATGGATTTTTGGTTTTCGGAAATGCATACAAGCAATGTGAAAATGTCGATCCGCGTTGAAAAACAGCTGTTCAGCGGAACAAGCGACTTCCAGCGCATCGACGTGTTTGAATCGGAAGAATTCGGGCGGTTCCTCACCTCCGACGGAAGCGTTATCTTCTCGGAAAAGGACGAGTTCACCTACGATGAGATGATCGTTCACGTCCCTATGGCAGTCCACCCGAATGTCCGCAACGTCCTTGTCATAGGCGGAGGTGACGGCGGTGTCGCTCGCGAGCTCTCCTACTACGACGAGATCGAGCATATCGACGTTGTGGAGCCGGACGAGATGTTCGTTGATGTGTGCAGGGAGTTCTTCCCCGATAACGCACGCGGTCTCGATGACCCCCGCGTTGAAGTCTCAAACCGTGACGGACTGCGGTTCCTGCGCGGTATGCAGGGCGAGTATGACCTCATCATAAACGACAGCACAGACCCCCTCGGACATACCGCGGGACTGTTCACCAAAGAGTTCTACGGAAGCTGTTACAAGGCTCTCCGCGACGACGGCATCATGGTCTATCAGCACGGAAGCCCGTTCTTCGATGAGGACGAGGAGACCTGCCGTGCAATGCACCGAAAGGCGTACAAGTCATTCCCCATAAGCCGTGTGTATCAGGCGCATATACCCACCTGCCCGTCGGGCTACTGGCTGTTCGGATTTGCGTCAAAGAAGTACCACCCGCTCAAGGACCTTGACGCAAAAAGGTGGAATGACCGCGGGATAAAGACGTGGTACTACACCACCCACCTGCACATGGGCGCGTTCATGCTTCCGAAGTATGTTGAAGATATGCTCATGGAAGAAGAGGGCGCGGAAAAGAAAATAAATACACTGCAAATACAGGAGGATAAATAAATGAAGTTAATGGTTATCGGCTGCGGCGGAGTAGCGACTGTCGCAATTCACAAGTGCTGCGAAAACCCCATTTTCACGGAAATTCTTATTGCAAGCCGTACAAAGAGCAAGTGCGATGCGCTTGCAGACAAGCTCAGGGACAAGACAAAGGCTGTGCTTACAACGGCGGCTGTTGACGCGGACAGCTTCGATTCCCTCTGCGAGCTTATGAAGCAGTTCAAGCCTCATACCGTGCTGAATGTGGCTCTGCCGTATCAGGATCTCACGATAATGGACGCGTGCCTTGAATGCGGTGCGAATTACGTCGATACTGCGAACTACGAGGCGGAGGACACCGATGACCCGGAGTGGCGTGCGATATACGAGAAGCGCTGCAAGGAAAAGGGCTTCACCGCGTACTTCGACTACTCGTGGCAGTGGGCATACCGGGAGAAGTTCAAGGCTGCGGGTCTGACCGCACTTCTCGGCACGGGCTTTGACCCCGGCGTTACCAGCGTTTACACGGCTTATGCACTCAAGCACTACTTCGACGAGATACACTATATCGACATTCTCGACTGCAACGGCGGTGACCACGGCTATCCGTTCGCAACGAACTTCAACCCGGAGATAAATCTGCGTGAAGTATCCGCAAACGGCTCCTACTGGGAGGACGGTCACTGGGTAGAGACAAAGCCCATGGAGATCAAGCGCGAGTACGATTTTGACGGCGTGGGAATGAAGGATATGTACCTGCTCCACCACGAAGAGATCGAATCGCTTGCGAAGAATATCCCGAATGTAAAGCGCATACGTTTCTTTATGACGTTTGGCCAGTCGTACCTTACGCACATGAAATGCTTACAGAATGTGGGAATGCTGGGAACTACGCCTGTCCACTTTGAGGGCAGGGAGATAGTGCCGATAAAGTTTCTGAAAGCGCTGCTCCCGGATCCGGCATCACTGGGTCCGCGCACTGTGGGAAAGACGAATATCGGCTGCATTTTCCGCGGTATCAAGGACGGCAAGGAGCGCAATATCTATATCTATAACGTGTGCGATCACCAGGAATGCTACAAGGAGACGGGCGCGCAGGCTGTGTCATATACAACGGGGGTACCGGCGATGATCGGCACGGCGATGATAGCGAGCGGAACATGGAGCGGAGCGGGCGTGTTCAACGTGGAGGAATTCGATCCCGATCCGTATATGGACGCGCTGAACAAGTACGGTCTGCCGTGGCAGGTGAACGAGAACCCGGTTCTTGTAGAATAAGGGGAGGCGGCGGACGCGCCCTCCCTTGCGCACGCACTGACTCTTACCCTCTCTTGCGCACTGACTCTGCTATAACCAAACGGAGTCTTTGCCAACCCCACTGCGTTTCAGTCGGCAGCTGCCCATAGCTGTGCGCTCTGAAATACTGCATTAATTTAGGGTGTCCAGCACCCTTTTT
>DEWH01000007.1:24337-39273 GCA_002363155.1 Ruminococcaceae bacterium UBA3215
AAAGGGGGTTGGCGGGGTCCGGGGCAGCGCCCCGTCTCAAAAACTCTTTTAAAAAGTCTCTCGTCAAAGGCACCCATGGATCCAAGGCGGAGCCTTGGCCTGGTCTGGCGCGGCGCGGCCAGCGGGGCTTGGGGCAGAGCCCCATCAGCCGAAGGCAGCAGGTATAGCAGAGACTTTCGTTCTTTTCGCCCGCAAGATATTTTGCTTTCCTTTTTCGGCTCTCTGCCGGCGTGGCGAGTTACTTTCCGTCCGTAGCGACGGAAAGTAACCAAAGGGCGCGTACCGCTCGATGATCAAAGTAGCCTGCACGAGCTGCGCCCCGTCATACAGAACAGCTTTTTTCCGAATGTCGAACCTGTCATCGAGTACGGCATAGGCAGGCTCTTTGACAACTCGCGGAAAAGGGCAAAATCGACAGGCGAGTGCCGTCGCAGCCGCTGCGGGGTGCTTGTTCCTGTTAGTCCTGTACCGTATCAGAGGGCGATGTCCTCCCAATCTATCAATTGCCCGGCACAGAGCGTCTGCTCACGCTTGTAAAGGGGTCTGTTGAGATTCTGCGCCTGTTGAGGGACGGTTCTTTCGGGGCAGGAATATCGCAGAGTAAAGCTATCCGGGGCGGCGCACCCGTCAATAGAAGAATGTCGCTACGCAAAACGCCGCGGGGCGTCCTCCGCTGGGGCTGGCGAAGACTCCGTGCAGAAATTACAGAGAAAAAACAGATTTAACGGAACTATTGCTATGAACAATAAATTGCTTGCTCACCACGTTCTCGGTGAGATCGCCACACCCGCATACGTTCTCGACGAAAAGGCTCTGGTGCGCAACCTCGAAATACTGCGCAGTGTGTCGGATAAGTCCGGCGCAAAGATACTCCTCGCGCAGAAAGCATTCTCGATGTTCGCAGTATATCCGCTGATAGCGGAATACCTGTCCGGAACTACCGCAAGCGGACTGTATGAGGCAAAGCTCGGAAGAGAAAAGTTCGGCGGCGAAGTGCATTGCTTCTGCCCGGCATACAAGGACAGCGAGTTCGATGAGATCGCGGAGATTTCCGATCATATCGTGTTCAACTCTTTCACACAGCTCCGGAAATTCCGTGACCGCTGCAAGGGAAAGAGCATAGGCATACGCATAAACCCCGAATGCTCCACACAGGACGAGCCGATATATGACCCCTGCGCGCCGTTCTCGCGGCTCGGCGTGAAAGCCGCGGATTTCGATGAGACTGCATTTGAGGGCGTTGACGGTCTGCATTTCCATACCCTCTGCGAACAGGGCTTCGAGCCCCTCGAAAAGACAGTTTCCGCTGTCGAGGAAAAGTTCGGCAAGTATCTGCACAAATGCAAATGGGTAAACTTCGGCGGCGGGCATCATATCACAAAGCCCGGCTATGACACCGGCGGTCTGATAAAGCTGATACGGCGGTTTTCGGAAAAGTACGGGGTACAGGTCTATCTCGAACCCGGAGAAGCCGTGGTGCTGAATGCAGGCTGGCTCGTCACGGAAGTTATGGAGACGATGCACAACGGTATGGATATCGCGGTACTCGATGCAAGCGCTGCCTGCCACATGCCGGACGTGCTGGAGATGCCGTACCGCCCGCCCCTTTTCGGGAGCGGTGAAGCAGGGGAGAAGAACTGCACATACCGCCTTTCCTCGCGAACCTGCCTTGCCGGTGACATCATCGGCGATTACAGCTTCGATATGCCCCTTGAAGCCGGCGACAGGCTTTGCTTCGAGGATATGGCGCTATATACAATGGTCAAGAACAACACATTCAACGGTATGCCGCTGCCGGATATCGGGGTACTGCACGCCGACGGCTCCTATGAGCTTGTGAAGCGGTTCGGCTACACCGATTTCAAGGAGAGACTGTCGTGAACGGATATTATATGCCCGCCGAGTTTTCCCGCCAGAGAGCAGCGATACTCATATTCCCGGAGCGCCCAGGTTCGTGGGGGAAGTCCGTCTCCGCAGCGTCCGCGTTCGCAGAGATAATCAACACCATCTCCGAACACGAGGACGTTTATGTCGCGGTAAATGAACGCTCCCGTGCAAATGCCGGACGGCTTCTCCGCAAGTCGGACAGGATAAAGCTCCTCGACATTCCCACCGACGATTCCTGGGCGAGAGATGTCGCTCCCACATTCGTTAAAAACCCCGATACCGGCGATGTCCGCGGGATAAGCTGGCGGTTCAATGCTTGGGGCGGGGAGTATGACGGGCTTTATGCGGACTGGGCAAAGGACGACGCATTCGCGGAAGCTTTCTGCCAAAAAGCGGGATTTGACTGCATAAGCGCAGGTGATTTCGTGCTTGAGGGCGGCTCCATACACTCGGACGGGGAAGGGACGATACTCACCACAGAAGCCTGCCTTTTGAGCCCCGGACGCAACCCCGCCATGTCAAAGGCGGAAATAGAGCAGACACTCTGCCGTTATCTCGGCGCGGAAAAGGTGATATGGCTCCCGCGGGGCATTTACAACGACGAGACGAACGAGCACGTTGACAACGTGTGCGCATTTATCCGCCCCGGCGAAGTTGTGCTTGCGTGGACTGACGACACAAGTGACCCGCAGTACGCACTGTCCTCGGCGTGCCTTGAAGCGCTTGAAAACTGCACCGACGCAAGGGGGCGCAGGATAACCGTCCATAAGCTCCCGATACCCGATATCCCCGTCACCGTCACCGAAAGCGATATGCAGGACTACGAGTTCGAGGACGGCGAAGATACCCGCGAAGTCGGGGAACGGCTCGCCGCGTCTTACGTCAACTTCTTCTTCGCAAACGATATCGTTCTTCTCCCGCAGTTCGGCGGTGAGAATGCGCCGAGCGACAGACGCGCGCTTGAAATAATGCGCTCGCTCCTCCCGGAACGCGGGATAGTCCCCGTTGATGCTATCGGCATCATCAAGGGCGGGGGAAATATTCACTGCATCACACAGCAGATACCGGAATAGCAGGAAAGGAATTGCACCATGACGGACAAAACAGCGCTTATAGTTATTGATATGCAGAACGACTATCTGTATGAGAAGCGCAAACCGATGTTTGCGTACGACACGCCGGCTTTGGTATCGGCAGTGAACGGACTGATACACAAGTACAGTGACAGCGGGTGCGATGTTATCTACATCAGGCATCTGATACAGAACCTTCCGACGAACCGGCTTCTTTTCGGCTACTCTATCGCAGGCACCGAGGGAGCGGAACTGTACAGCGGGCTTGATATCGTTTCCGGGCTGATATTCGACAAGCTGTTCGGTGACGCGCTGACCTGCAAGGAACTGCTGGAGTGTGTCCGGAACAGGAAATATGACGAGTTACACCTTTGCGGACTTGACAGATACGGCTGTGTCACGGCAACAGCTCTCGGAGCTGCAAAACGCGGCATAAAAGCCGCAGTTCTCACAGACGGCACGGCTACCGTTTTCACTGGAAAAAAGGCGGAAAAGAAACACGCGATGCTTGTGAAAGCAAATATACCATTCATCTGATCTTTATGGAGGGACAATGCGAAAAGTAACCACTGCGGCAGTACAGATGCACTGCACGACAGACATACACGAGAATATAGCGCTTGCGGACAGGCTCGTCCGCGAAGCCGCAAAAAACGGCGCGCAGATAATACTGCTCCCGGAGCTGTTCGAGCGGCAGTACTTCTGCCAGGAGCGCAGATACGAATACTACGCGTTCGCAAAGCCGACAGCCGAAAACGACGCGGTCCTGCATTTCACGTCACTTGCAAAAGAGCTGAATGTTGTGCTTCCCATAAGCTTCTACGAGCGGGACGGGAACAGGCTGTTCAATTCCTGCGCGGTGATAGACGCGGACGGGGAAGTGCTCGGCGTTTACCGCAAGACCCATATCCCCGACGATCACTACTACCAGGAGAAGTTCTACTTCACCCCCGGTGATACGGGCTTTAAGGTGTGGCAGACGCGGTTCGCGCGTATCGGTGTGGGGATATGCTGGGATCAGTGGTTCCCGGAAACCGCGAGATGCCTTACACTCGAAGGCGCGGAACTGCTGTTCTATCCGACAGCTATCGGGAGCGAGCCGGTGCTTGAATGCGACAGTATGCCGCACTGGAGACGGGCTATGCAGGGGCATTCGGCTGCGAACGTGATACCGGTCATCGCGGCGAACCGCTTCGGCACCGAGACTGTGGAGCCCTGTGACGAGAACGGCGGTCAGAAGTCCGCGCTCACGTTCTACGGCTCGTCGTTCATTACCGACGATACCGGCGAAATTATCGCAGACGCGGGACGAGACGGAGATAAGGTCATCTGCGCGGGATTCGATCTCGACGCGGTTTATGATATGCGGTTGAGCTGGGGCATTTTCCGTGACCGGCGCCCGGAGAGATACCGCACCATCACCGAGAAATAATTCACAATTTACAATGCACTTCGTCAATGCACAATTCACAATTCACAATGCACAATTGTGGAGCGCGCAAGCGCGCATATCTGAATCGTGACGAGACCGGAAAGTTTTCATTAAAGAATGAAAGACCGTTCTTCACGGTAAAAATGCCTTTTCCGCGAAGCAGCGGGAGAGACAGAAATATAACAATTTTTCACGAAAGGAGCGATGAAGGAATGAAGTACGTTTGCGATCTTTGCGGCTGGGAGTACGATGAGGCTGTAGGTGCGCCCGACAGCGGCATTGCGCCCGGCACAAAATTCGAGGATCTCCCCGATGATTTTGAATGTCCCCTCTGCGGCGCAGGTAAGGACAGCTTCTCCGCAGCGGAGTGAGAGAAGTTTGAAGAGACTTTTGAGAGATTTCAGAGAGGGGGCGCTGCCCCCCAACCCCCCGCCAGCCCCCTTTGAAAAAGGGGGCTGGACACCCTAAACCGATGCAGTATTTCAGAGCGCACAGCTATGGGAAACTCTCATCAAAATGAAGTGGGGTTGGCAAAGATTCCACGCAGAAAATAACAAGAAAACAGCTTACAGAGAAGATTTCTGCAAGCTGTTTTTGTATTCAGATGAATATAACTAACCGAGGTGCTGCACCCGCCCATTGAAGAATGTCGCTACGCATTTCGCCGCGGGGCGTTCCCCGCACATCTCCGTGAGCTTCTCCAGCGCTTGTCTGTGAAGTCTCATGACGTGGCGGGGGCTGAAACAAAGCTTCTCCGCGACAAGCTCCCACGGTTCATGCAGTATGTAATGCCGCATTATCACGTTTCTCTGCGTTTCATCACCGAGACTTGATGCCATTTCCTCTATCTGCTCCCGGATATCCACAAGCCGGTCGATCTCACGGTCTATCTTTGCTTCAAGATCGGCGATCTTTACCGCGTAGTTCCCGACTTTATCCGATACCGCGCCTTTCGGACGGCTCCCGCCGTCGAAGGATATATACCGCGTAGTCCGCTCCGCAAGCGCACGGAGCTGGGCTATCTCTTCAAGCCCGACATTTATCCTGTCGTCCGTTTCCTTATGCGATTCAAGAAATCTCTTAACGTTCATGCTCCTCTCCTATCCAATCATTACTTCCGTCAGACAGTTCCCGCAGATCAGCAGTCCGCCCGCTTCATAGGCGCGTTCCGATCTGTACAGTACCCTGCCGCATATACTGCATTTCTCGGTTCCGGGGCTTACGTCCGTGCTTCCGCATTCCGCGCATTTCGCCGATAAGCTTCCGTCCTGTTCATACACATTAACGGCATTTTTGCTCTCGTTTCCGCATTTATTACATCTGTACACCGTTCCTCCTTCCTGTTGCAAAAGAGGGAAATCTGCTCCTTTGTTGCATTTTTGGGACAACTTTATAATACCACATCTTTTTGCATTTGTCAACTCATATCTGCAACTTTTTCCAAATTTTTGCAAAATATGTTGCAATATTGGGAATTTTGTGATATAATTGCATTAAGGGCATCATATAATGTAATTGTCCGGTCAAAACCGGGAGAAAGAGACATACGGAGGAAAGCTATGGAAACTGTACTTACATCGGAACGGATAAAGCAGAGAAGAAAGGAACTCGGATTGTCGTACCAGGAACTTGCCGCTGTCACCGGCATCAGCAAATCCACGCTCCAGCGGTATGAGACGGGAAGCATAAAAAATATCCCGCTGGACAAGCTTGATGTGCTTGCGGAGGGATTGCAGACGACTGCGCTTTTCATACTCGGAAAGACGGAACCGACAAATGCCGAGTTCATCAGCAGCGGTATTTACAATGTACCGGTGTTCGACAGCGTGAGCGCAGGATTCGGTGCTTATGCCGACAGCCGTGTCGCGTCATATATCCCGACTTTCATCGGTCACAATGTCGAAAATGACGAGTATCTGTGGATAAATGTCAAAGGCGACAGCATGGCGCCCACGATCGAGGACGGGGACAGGATCCTTGTCCGCCGGCGCGACAGTGTTGACAGCGGAAGTGTGGCTGTGGTGATGATCGGGGACGAGGCATTCGTCAAAAAAATAAAGTACGGACGAGGCTGGATCGAGCTCCACTCCATTAATCCGTACTATCCGGTAAGGCGCTTTGAAAAGGAATCCGCAAACGATGTCCGCGTTGTCGGCGCCGTTATCGAGGTCAGCAAAAAACTTTGATTACAATTCACAATGCACAATTCACAATGCACAATTGTGGTTGCGCCTGCGGCGCATATCTGAATCGTGACGAAAATCCGCGTTCCGCAAAAGGGAAGAGGGCTTTAAATTTTGTCACAATTCAGATATGTCCGCGAAGCGGACACAATAATTGTCAATTATCAATTATCAATTGTCAATTATTAAGTCCGGTGAAGATGAAATATTCCCTTAACTTGCCGTCTTTGGTGCCGCGGAAGGATACGAAGTCTATCTTGACCACAACATAATCGCCCTTGTTGTAGTCAAAATTTGTGAGAGGTTTTCCGCTGTCGTCGTAAAGACCGCCGATGAAAACACTGACAGAATTGGTGCCGTATGTGCCGGTATAGAGAACAGCGATATCGTTCTCTTTTTTGCTGTTTGTCTTGACCAGCAGAGTCTTTCCTGCAAGATCGTCATACATTCCGTTGATCTCGCCCTCCTGAATGGGATTGTTCGCAAGTGTGGCATCAATAACGGCGTCAGGGCTTTCAAAATCTGCGTCCGGCAAAGACTCGCACCCGCATAGAATTACTGCTGAAATTACTGTGAGAAGCAAAAGTTTAAGAATGTGTTTCATATTGGCACTCCATTTTTTAATTGACAATTATTGTGTCCGCTTCTCGGACGTATCTGAATTGTGACAAAAATAAAAACTCTGTTTCTTTTTGCGAGGCATTAAATCTCGTCACGATTCAAATATGCGCGCAAAGCGCGCTCCACAATTGTGCATTGTGAATTGTGCATTGTGAATTGTCAATTATCTCTGCTGTCTGCCGCGGTCAAGTCCGGCGAGAATCTCGTCGATGTTGTACCTTGTGTCCGAGTCGCTGTCCTCGCTCAGAAGTGAGTCAAGACGCGGTATAGAGGTAGTTGTGTTGGAATTGCGGCGGGTAGGTGCGGCGGCATTTATCGGCGCGGTATTGCCGGTGCTCTGGCGCGCTGTGTCGTCCTGGCTGAGACGGAGCGCAGGACGCTGTATCTTCTTCTGCTGTGCAGGCTGTTCCGTTACCGGGGGTATGCCCGATGTCGCCTGTCTGCGGCGCTGTTCCTGCGCTTCTATCGCTCTCGCCGCAGCTTCCGTGAACTCCGAGGTGCGCTCACGCGAAAGTTCGCCGATAACTGTCGTCCGCGCAAGTTTCGCTGTCCTCTGCGCTTCCGCGCTTATCTGGCGCTCGCCTGTCTCGAATGCCTTCTCCGCTTCGATAGCAGCTCCGCGCGTCCTCTGTATGTCGCGGACTACCTGCTCGCGCATCTTCTTCATGTCCTCAAGCTCGTGCTCCGCTTTCGTCGCCTCTATCGCTTCCGTAAGCTTCTTCGCAGATAACGGCATCGTGTTCTTCGCGGCAGCCTTCTGCTGCGGCTTGCGCGTCGGATTCGTGAAAAGCGGTGACTGCTGCTGGCGTGCGGCTATGTCCGCATATTCGTTCCTTGTGTCGGCAGGCTGGCGCTTCCGGTTCGCACCTGTCTCGCTTATGCCCGTGTCGTAAATGCCGATGCTCCTGTCAAGCGACGCGGTGCGGTATGCTTTCGCAGCTTCCGCTTTCCCGCGCCTTTCAAGACGGGGAGTCTTGTCCGCGTCCGGTATATACGTCGGGACTTCGTACTGCTTCTTTATCGTCTCAATTTCCGGCTGGGGCATTATCTTCCCCGCAAACTTTACTATCTCAAGTATGATGATGATAATGCACGGTACGATAGCTACTATCATCATTCCGAACGGCGATACCGCAAACCTTATCAGCATGCCGAGTATGTCCGAATAGCTCATGCCCTTCGCTACCACCTGGCTCTGCGTAAGCGTGATCTCCGAGTTGTTCTCCGTCAGCACCCGGAAGCTGTAAACACCGTCCGAAAGCTCGCTGTCAAGTACCTGCGCCAGTGCAGGCTTGCCGTTCTCAAGGTTGAAGATGACAATGTTCGTGCGCTGTATCTCCGACGGAGGGACCTGCTTCGATATCAGCGCCGTCCCGTCAGTCAGAAAGCCGAATGCGTCCGTCCTGACGAGATATATGTTCGATCCGAAGATGTTCGGCGTCCCGTCACTCATGGAGTAAACTACCGCCGTAACGCTCAGGAATATTGCAACTACAAAAAACAGACCGCACAGGATCCGCAGTATTATCTGAAAAGTTTTATTTTTAAGGCTCATTTTGCAAAACCTCTCTTGACAAATCCGAAAAAATGTGTATAATAAATAGAGCAGGTGTAAACAACACCTACTTTATTTTAACATATTATTCTCCTTTTTGCAATACTTTTTCGCATTATTTGCTATATTTTCTTCTCCGTGATACAATATGTTGTGTGAAAGTCCTGCCGTCCGGCAGCTTCGGCTCTTTGTGCAGTAAGTGTCAAGCTCCTTTTAGTGAGGAGGAATGCATCGCCGGTAAAGCGATGCTGAACGGGTTAAAATTATAGACTTTGCAAAAACACTTTCACAATTAAGCAAAAATCTGCATCTCGCAGAAAGTGTTACATAAGCAGATCTGTTAAATACAGCTTTGCGTGCCGAGGCTCTCGGCTCACAATTTAATACGCTGGTGTAGCAGCTGCACGATGCAGCGGCGAATTCGCTAAAAGCGCGCAGGACGCACGCATACAGAGCGAATTCAATAAGTCGGTAGAGCAGCGCATTCGTAATGCGCAGGTCACAGACTACCGATAAAGCGACGCATCAGCCGGATCAAAACATAGACTTTACAAAATTTCACAATTTAATATGCTGGTGTAGCAGCTGCACGATGCAGCGGCAAATTCGCCAAAAGCGCGCAGGACGCGCGCATACAGAGCGAATTCAATAAGTCGGTAGAGCAGCGCATTCGTAATGCGCAGGTCGTGGAGTGGTTATAAAGCGACGCATCGGTCGGATCAAAACATAGACTTTACAAAATTTCACAATTTAATACGCTGGTGTAGCTCAGTCGGTAGAGCAGCGCATTCGTAATGCGCAGGTCGGGGGTTCGAGTCCGTTCACCAGCTCCATACAAATGGCTTAGCCACGCGGTTTATCAACTGCGTGGTTAATTTCATTTTATGAAAAACTCTCCCGAACACACAATTTGGTACAGATTTGGTTATTACTCACCAAAAGTCTAAGATCACATGTCAAGGCTGCCAAGATTGATATACTCTTTACCGATCCGTTTGGCATACTTCGCCGTCTGAAATGCTCCGCCATCGCTGCGGTCAATGCAGAGTACAACAAGATCTGATCTGTCAACCATTGATCTGTTGCGTGTCTGAAACGCCGACTTGAAGTGTCCGGAGCTGAATATCTCTACTTCATCGTAGTATTTTTCAAAGCTCTCCTTGTTGTTGGCATACTCGGCTGTCATATACGGCAGGACAAGTATCAGAGAACTGTTTGCGTCGTCTATATCGTTATTTGCCCTGCGTACTGCCGAAGAAACGAACTGGTCGAATTCGCCGTTCCTGCCTACAAGGAAATCCACATATTCCTTCTCGCGGATAAACCTGCGCACAAGCCCGTCAAGTTGTTCCTCAACCTGACGGGAGTTTTCTATCTGACGATGACCGAAGAAGCTTACAGTAAAAATATCGAGCATAGTATCACCCTGTTCCAATAATTACTATATACATAGTAACAGTAAATATGTGTATTGTCAATGGGTAACTTTAATAATAGAATATTATCAGAGGTGATACCATTGGATAATTCAAAGACCGTTTTTACTGTAAACAGCTATGGAAAGGTGAATCTCAGGCTGAAAGAAATGCTCGACAGCCGGGGAATGCACAGAAATACGCTTGCCAAAGCAATCGGCACACGGTTCGAGGTTATCGACAAGTGGTACAAGAATAAAGTCGAAAAGCTCGATCTTGATATACTTGCCCGGATATGCTATGTTCTCGACTGTTCGCCTGCGGATATCATCGGATATGACAAATAAAAATTGCCCTCCTGCGCTGTGCAAGAGGGCAATAATTGTATAATCAGCTCGCCTTACCGTCGGCATTTTTGGTGAAGATCGCTTTGTCGAGAGCCTCGGCTGCAAACTCGTCGGCACGGCGTATCACATGGGCGTAGATGTTATTCGTCGTTGAACTGTCGTGATGTCCGAGGCGTTGCGACACTACCCGGAGTGGAACGCCGTTCATCAGCATTATCGTTGCCGAGGTATGACGAAGGGTGTGGACATGGACGTCCTCAAAGCCGTTCTTTTTGCAGAATTTGGAGAACCAACCGGAGAAGGTCGAGGGATTGAGCCAGCCGCCCGTAGCATTCGTGAACAGCTTTCCGGTATCTTCCCACAGGCTGCCGACATTCTCCTTGTACGCGTCCTGCCAGTCTTTATACTCCCGGAGCATATCGAGAATACTCTCCGTCACACGGATATCGCGTATTGAGGTTTTGTTCTTCGGTGTGTCCTCAAACATACCGCCGTTTTTGGAAGCGATAAGGTTCTTCCGGACACTTACGAGACACTTGCCGAAGTCGATGTTATCCCATTCCAGAGCGCAGAGCTCGCCGCGCCTGAGACCGAGAAACATACAGATCATTGTCATAGTCCTGAACGGCTCCGGAGCAGAGTCGAGCAAGTCAAGCATCTTATGGATCTGTTCTTCTTCAAGGTACTGCGCCTCGTCCCGGTTTACCTTCGGAGGTCTGACACGGGTACAGGGATTGACAGGAATGATATTCTGATAGACAGCGTGGGTAAATACAGTCGAGATCAGCGCGTGATAACGTTTCGCCGTTGCGGCAGAGACAGACTTGCGCTTGACCAGCTCGAATGACTTTTTGTAATTCAGTCCCATGACTTCGGCTATGGCTTTGGCGCATCTGACACTGATCGGTTTTCCGTCGAGCATAGTTCTGATTGTGGTAAGCCCTACACCGGTTTTGGTAGAAATGTCGATCTGCTTCATACGCTTTTTATTGCATTTCTTTCCGTTGTGTACAAGTATCAGTTCTGAGAAATCAATGATCGGTACGACTGCCTCGTTGCATTTTATATCTCTGCCCATAAGAGAGGCATAGAATTCATTAAGGTGGTGCGGCTGTATCTTGCTGAGTTTCAGATGTCCGATAGCCTCCATTATTGCCGGTTTCATCTTCTCATAGCTTTCCAGAGTTGACTTTTTCAGATTAAGGACAGCGTATTCAGTCCACCACATTTCATAGAGCTGTTTGAAAGTGATATCATCATTCACGCACAAGCCCTGTAAGCACTCACTCTCGAACATAGCGGACTGCTTGTCAAGCTCCCTGCGTATCTGTGTCTTAGTCATTCCCGGTAAAGGCTTCCAAGTTTTTAATTTGATGATCTGCTTGCCGTTGACATCATAACCAAGTGATACCCTGATTCGATAGCTCGTAACGTCCCCGGTCTTGTTCCTGCGTTCTTCTATTACTGCCAATTCTATCCCTCCGTTCAAACAAAAATCAGTTCATTGTAGATTACTTCCTCGGCGCAAGCCTTAAAGTTATTCATCAAGCCTACCCATTTCATAGGATCGGTGTTCTTCAGCTGCTCGGTGAGACCTTCCGACTGTGCCATACTTTTTACGATACGGCTTACTCGTTCAGAAGCCGTGTCATCGATCTCGGCGCAGTGGTCAAAAAGTTTACCACTGCGCACGAGTTCGGCGTAAAGCTCCCGTCTGTTTTCTTTGAGGAACCGCTCCCTCATTCGTCCGTACTTTCCGAGATATTTTTCGTTCAACATAGATCATTCCTCCGTCCTTGAAATCCTTTGGTGAAGAGTCATCTTTAGCGCTTTAAAGTATATACTCGACAAGCGTATTTGTCAATAGTTTTCTGAAAAAATATCCGGGGAAATGAGAATTTTTTACTCAAGTTCGTCGTTCTTCTTCCTGTCCTCGGTTCTGTCCGGATCATTCCGTGTCTGACCGAGAAGCTCCGCAAGATTTTTCTCCGCCGTCCTGAGTTCCGAAAGCTCGTCCTTTGCCTTGTAGTAGCACTCATACAGCTTGTTCTTCTCGGCTTTCAGCTCCTTTTCTTCAGCACGGAGAGACTTTATAAGCGGCAGCTTCCCGTCCGGGAACCGTTTCCGGATATACTTCACGGCGGCATCGTAAATAATAAGCTCAGACTCGTGCTCGCGTCGGAACTTATCTTTGTCAACAGCCTTTTTCCGACCGTCCGCATCATCTTTTGTCCTGCGGTAATTGTCGATGTTTTCAATATCCTCTTTGATGACTTTCAGCCGTGCTTCGATCTCCTTGATACGGGTCAGGCTGTCATCTTTGGATTTCTTCGTAAGCATGATTTTTTCGTCAAGAGCCTCCTGAGAAGTCAGTCCGTGCACCATAAGATAGTTGTAGGTGTTCGCCATACGTTTCAGGTTCTCCGTGACCGCCCACTGTTCCAGTCCGCGCTTGTTTCCCTGAACATCGTTGAAAGCGTTCTCAATATCAATAAGCAGCGACAGATTCTTTTTCTCCGAGAGGTCGAGACGTCGAGCGCCGGAGATACGGTTGCGAATCTGCCCCTCGGTGTAGTCTGCTCCGAGAGTTTTGGAACGAATGAACCGTTCCTCTCCCTCCGCACGGAAGGAAATATACTTGCCCTCCTTGATCTCGTACTTTGCTTTGCGCATAAGGTCGAGAAATTCTTCCCAAGACCGCGCCTGAATGATAAAGCGGTCGATTGTTTCACGGAGCAGTTGCTTCCAGCTCTGACCCTGTCGGCGCATCGCATATTCGTACTGCGAAACTCCAAGTTCACCGGGGTGTTCTATCACGGAAAGTCCGTTCTCACGGCAGAGTTCATCACTCGTCTTTCGGAGCTGCCACAAAGTCTTTTTCTGATCGTAGAATTTTTTCCCGTCCACGAAACTGACAGAGTTGCTTACAATGTGATTATGCACATGACCCTTGTCGATGTGCGTTGCACAAACGTACTGGAACCTGCCGCCGAACAACTTGTCTGCAAGCTCCATTCCGACGCGGTGAGCGGTGTCATAATCCACCTCGCCGGGAGCAAACGACTGTATGATGTGGAAACCGAGTTTGCCGCCCGACTTATGATATTTTCTGCGTGTCAGCTCATACTGCTCCGCCGCAACTTCCGGAGTGCAGTGAAAGCCGTCAACGAGGAATCCGTCGTCAGTCTTCATCGGGTTCATGATATAGTCGAGCGCTGCATTCATCGTTTCGTTTATCGAGTGGATTTTTGTAACCGCCATAAGATCACCTCTCAATCCTTTATTCTAAGCAGCGAACTGAATGCCTGCTTTATCATTTCCGTAAGCTGTTCCTGCGCTGCTTTTATCTGCCATAAGTCCTCCACGTAAGCCGTGTCGGTTGCATTTACCCGCTTGGCTATCTGATTGATGTTCCGGGAAATTCCTGACACGTCAGACGCGATATTATCGATCGACGTTGTGGTGATTGTGTACAGCGGAGAACCACAAGCGACTCTCCGCAGATACTGCTCCATACTCTTGAAATTCATCATCTCCTTGCGCTGTTTTATTGTAGCAAGTTCCTGATCTGTGACGCGAAATTTCAACTGCTTTTCTCTGTATCTTTTTTCTTTTCCCATAAAAAAGTTCCTTTCATTTTTCCGAGGGCGAAGCCCGACAGCAGGGTTTGGGATATGCCCAACAAACCGAATTTGGGTACCATAATTCAGTGCTTGCTATCTTCCAAAACCCATTTTTTCAGATAATCAGTTTTTTCAATTACGGAGCCGTTTTCAAGCGGCGGCTTCATCAATAAATGCTCTTGGAATACACAGAAATTTTGCGTTCACATTGCCTATTCTTTTCTGTAAAGTATTCCTCCCGCCGCTGCAAACAGAGATCCTTTCGGTGGATAACTGTTTTATCAAGCGCTGCACCGAGAGTGGGAAAAAATCATTCCGTGCAGTGCAGGCTTTCAATACTTCCGAGTATATCTTATTCGGTAGAAAATAGTAAAACCTGTCGTCGCAGTATCCGACTTTTTCGCCGCGCGGATACTCAACCGGCTGCAAAATATTTTCGGCGTAGATCTTCTCACCGATGAATAACTCGTGAACGGTGTCCGTAAATATTTTCGTCGGAACATCTTCCTCATTCTTCTCCAACTGCACCCGTGCAAGCTCGGTGAGTATCTTCCATGACATCGCCTTGAATCCTGCACATTCTTGATCCGAGAAAGAATGCGTTTCAAGCATAAAGTCTGCGAAAAAGCAGCTACCGACCATAAGCCATGCAAGCGTGTCGCCGGTTCTTCCGAGACCGGATATTTTTTCGGAGATCGCTTTTCTGCGATATTCGTTGAACATATCGCTCAGCTTTGATGGAAGTACGTCTGTCATTCCTGTGAGCCATTCGATATACAGCTTCATGAATGCCGCATAAT
>DEWH01000006.1:0-8338 GCA_002363155.1 Ruminococcaceae bacterium UBA3215
GCTCAGAACCCTGATATCTTCTTCCAGGCAAGAGAGGCTTCAAACACCTACTATGACAATATCCCGAATATCGTTACCGAGTATATGGACAAGGTAAACGCCGAGATAGGCACAGATTATAAGCTCTTCAACTATTACGGCGCTCCCGACGCTGAGCAGGTGATAGTTGCTATGGGTTCGGTAAACGACACTATAGAGGAGACTATCGACTATCTGCTCGCACAGGGCAAGAAGGTCGGTCTTGTAAAGGTAAGACTCTACAGACCTTTCGTTTCCTCCGCTTTTGCCGCTGCTATCCCGTCCACAGTAAAGAAGATCACAGTTCTCGACAGAACAAAGGAGCCCGGCTCCATAGGCGAGCCTCTCTACCTCGATGTAGTAGCAGCTCTCAAGCAGGAGAACAAGTTCCAGGATGTTCCCGTATTCACAGGCCGTTACGGTCTCGGCTCCAAGGACTGCACTCCCGCACAGATCATCTCCGTTTACAACAATACCGAGAAGCCCCGCTTCACGATCGGTATCACAGATGATGTTACAAACCTCTCGCTCCCGATCACCGAAAATCCGAATACAACTCCCGAAGGCACAACATGCTGCAAGTTCTGGGGTCTCGGCTCTGACGGTACTGTCGGCGCGAACAAGAACTCTATCAAGATCATAGGCGACCACACCGATATGTACGCTCAGGCTTACTTCGAGTACGACTCCAAGAAGTCCGGCGGTGTTACAATCTCGCATCTGCGTTTCGGCAAGTCCCCGATCAAGTCCACTTACTTCGTTAACAAGGCAGACTTCGTTGCATGTCATAACCCGTCTTACATCGACAAGTATGATATGGTTCAGGACGTAAATCCCGGCGGATCCTTCCTCCTCAACACCCAGTGGACAGTTGACGAGCTTGACGAGAAGCTCCCCGCTCCCGTTAAGGCTTATATCGCAAAGAACAACATCAACTTCTATATCATCAACGCTATCAAGGTAGCAAGAGAGATCGGTCTCGGCAACAGAACCAACACTGTTCTCCAGTCCGCATTCTTCTCTATTGCAAAAATCATACCCGCTGAAGATGCTATCAAGTACATGAAGGCTGCTGCTCTCAAGTCCTTCGGCAAGAAGGGCGATGACGTAGTCAACATGAACTACGCCGCTATCGACAAGGGTGCAGGCGAAGTCATCAAGGTTGACGTTCCCGCTTCCTGGGCAAACGCAGAGGGTGAGCTTGCAAAGCACCACTTCGAGGGTGACAACAAGTTCCTCATAGACTTCGTAAACAAAGTTCAGGTTCCCGTAAATGCAATGCGCGGCAACCAGATCCCTGTATCCACATTCGTTGACATCGCTGACGGTACATTCCCGCAGGGTACTGCTGCATTCGAGAAGCGCGGCATAGCTGTTGACGTTCCAGAGTGGAATCCCGAGAACTGTATCCAGTGTAATATGTGCTCTATGGTCTGCCCGCACGCAGTTATCAGACCTGTTATCCTTGACGAGGCTGAGGCTGCAAACGCTCCCGAAGGCACAAAGACACTCGATGCTACCGGACTTGCTGGCAAGAAGTTCACAATGGCTATCTCCGTTATGGACTGCACAGGCTGCGGTGTCTGCGCAAATGTATGCCCCGGCAAGAAGGGTGCAAAGGCTCTCACAATGAAGGGTCTCGAAACACAGGAAGGTCAGCAGAAGGTATTCGACTATGCTATCAAGACTTCCGACAAGCCCGAAGTTCTCGAAAAGTTCAAGCCCAACACAGTAAAGGGTTCGCAGTTCAAGCAGCCGCTGCTTGAATTCTCCGGCGCTTGTGCAGGCTGCGGTGAGACTCCTTACGCTAAGCTCGTTACACAGCTCTTCGGCGACAGAATGTATATCGCCAACGCAACAGGATGCTCCTCTATCTGGGGCGGTTCCGAGCCTTCGACTCCTTACACCACAAACAAGGCAGGCAGAGGTCCCGCTTGGGGCAACTCCCTCTTCGAGGATAACGCAGAATACGGTCTCGGTATGTTCCTTGCACAGGATACACTCCGCGGCAGAGCTCAGGCTCAGCTCAAGGCTCTCTGCGAAAAGGCTAAGCCCGAAACTCAGGAGCTTATAAAGAAGTACTTTGAGACAGACAAGGACGGTGCAGCTAACCTTGAAGCTACAACAGCTCTTGTAAATGCTCTTGAGAAGTGCGACTGCAACGAACCCGAGAAGCTCGAGGTTCTCAAGCTCAAGAACTACCTCTCCAAGAAGTCCAACTGGATCTTCGGCGGCGACGGCTGGGCATACGATATCGGTTACGGCGGCGTTGACCATGTACTTGCAAGCGGCAAGAACGTAAATGTTCTCGTATTCGATACAGAGGTTTACTCCAACACAGGCGGACAGGCTTCAAAGGCTACGAACATCGGTGCGGTTGCACAGTTCGCAGCAGCCGGCAAGAGCGTCAAGAAGAAGGATCTTGCAGGTATCGTTATGAAGTACGGTTATGTATATGTTGCTCAGATCGCTATGGGCGCAGACAGAAACCAGTGCATCAAGGCTATCACAGAAGCTGAAGCTTACGACGGACCTTCGCTCATCATCGCTTACGCTCCCTGCATCAACCACGGTATCAAGGGCGGTCTTACGATCGCGCAGCAGGTTGAAAAGGAAGCTGTTGAGGCAGGTTACTGGCATCTGTTCAGATTCAACCCCGATGCTGACAAGAAGTTCACTCTCGACAGCAAGGCTCCGACAGGCGATTACAAGACCTTCATGATGCGTGAAGTTCGTTACAACTCTCTTGCACGCTCCAACCCGGAGAGAGCTGAGAAGCTGTTCAACATCGCTATCGAAAACAGCAAGCAGAAGTACGACGATCTCGTAAGACTCGTTGATTACTACACCCCCGCTGCTGAATAAGAGCTCGGTTTGAGAGATCTTTAGAGATTTCAAGAGAATTGAGAGACGGGGCTCTGCTTCGGCTGCTCTATATGCACGCATCGTGCGTGCCTTTTGGCAGCCTACTCACGGCTTCCTGCCGTGACCCGGACCCCGCCAACCCCCTTTAAAAAAGGGGGCTGGACACCCTAAACTGATCCCGTAATACGGAGATCAGTTACTCTCATCACAAATAAAAAGACTGCTGAAAGTGTTAATTTTCAGCAGTCTTTCTTATTTCTCAAATGGAGTCTTCGCCAACCCCACTGCATTTCAGTCTGCGCCCGCCCATAGCTGCGCGCTCTGAAATACTGCATTTATTTAGGGTGTCCAGCACCCTTTTTTAAAGGGGGCTGGCGGGGGGTTGGGGGGCAGAGCCCCCTCTCTCAAATCTCTAAAAATCTCTAAAAGTCTCTCAAATCTCTTAGCGATCTCTCCACCCTCTCAAGCCAGTCTCGGACAGATCTCCGCAGACCACTTCTGCACGAGCCTGTCCAGTGACCATGATGCGTTTGCGGGACTCGTCGAGGGGAGCGCGACAGACGGAATGCCTATCTGCGGGAGCTGATACCTTCTATATATAGAGGAAGCCGCTGCTCCGTTCGTGAATATCGCCCTTATATCCGCCTGCGTCAGTATCACGGACAGATCGTTCGGAACTACGTTCCTTATGCTCGAATCCGACGAGCCCGTTATGTCGCATTCCGCTATAACGTCCCAGAGAGCTATTCCGCGGCGCAGCAGAAGCTCCCGCTTCCCTGTTATCTCCTCCGGGAACACCTCTCCCGTCACTGCCGACAGCACACGCCAGAAACGGTTCTGCGGGTGTCCGTAGTAAAAGCTTGCTTCCCGCGACTTCACCGACGGCATACTGCCAAGTATGAGCACCCTGCTGTTTTCGTCAAATACCGGCGGAAAGCCGTGGGTAACGTGTTTCTCTTCCATTCCCTTTCTCCATGCATACAAATAATACCGCACAGGATCAGTGCGGTATTACGTTATTCGCTTACAGCCCGTTCAGCCCGATCTGCGCAGCATATGGCAGGCACAGTCATAGCAAAGCTGTGCCGCATTGAGCTTCTTGTTCTGTTCGCAGATCTTGCACTTTCCGTTCGTTTTGAAATCCGAAATCGAAATCGCTTTTTCTGTGGAAGCTCCGCCGGAGACAGTCTCCAGAACATCATCGCCTATTTCCTGCATCAACAGTTCCTTATCCATGGTAATTACCCCTTTCTCGGTATTAGCTTTACTTGTTTATACGTCCGGTTGTGCTGTTGTGGCAGTGCCGGTATGCAATTTTGTGCAAACTGTCATTAACAAATGCGCCTTTTCTCCTTTTATTATACCATACCCAAAAGCAAAAAACAAGATTTACTTCAAAAAACCGATCAGCTTCAGATAACGCAGAAAAGAAAATGCAAAAAAATAAAAAAAACTATTGACAAGCAGAGGGTGGTGTGTTATAATATATTCGCTGTTCTAAAGACAGCAGGTCTGTGTGCCGTTAAAAAGCATACAGCTAACGGGAAACCGCCTGCCGAGGAATGGGAGATCATAGGATTATTCCCCCGTTCTGTCTTTGAACGGGGATTTATATTTCCCCTTTGTTTTATGACAGCAAAATCTATAAAGGAGGAAAACCAACCAAATGGCAAGCGAAAAGATACTTCAGCAGAAGCAGCAGTACGTTGAAGACCTCGCAAAGAAGCTCGAAAATGCAGCAGGCGGCGTTATCGTTGACTACAAGGGTATCACCGTTGCAGAAGATACCGCGCTCCGTAAGGCACTCAGAGAAGCAGGCGTTGATTACTTCGTAGTAAAGAACACACTTCTCAGAAGAGCAGCCGAAAAGGCAGGCATCACCGGCATCGAAGATCATCTCGAAGGTACAACAGCTATCGCTATTCACGAAAGTGACATCATTTCCGCACCGAAGATCCTGTTCAAGCAGTCCGAAGATTCCGGCGAACGCTTCAACATCAAGATAGGCTTCATCGGTAAGGAAGCTATCTCCGTAGCGGAGGTAGAGGAGTACGCAAAGCTCCCGAGCAAGGAAGTTCTTGTTTCCAAGCTTCTCTTTATGCTCCAGTCTCCTATGCAGAGACTCGCGATCGCAGCAAGCGAGATCGCAAAGAAAAAGGAAGGCGAAGAGGTTGCATAATCGCACCGCCGCCTAAAATCAACACAATCATTATTATCAGGAGGAAAATAAAATGGCTTCAGAGAAAGTATTAAAGATCGTAGAAGACGTTAAGGAACTCACAGTTCTCGAACTTAACGACTTAGTAAAGGCATTAGAGGAAGAATTCGGCGTATCCGCAGCAGCTATGGTTGCAGCAGGTCCCGCAGCAGGCGCTGGCGCAGCAGCTGCTGAAGAGAAGACAGAATTCGATGTAGTTCTCACATCCTTCGGCGACAGCAAGATGGGCGTTATCAAGGCTGTTAAGGATATCTGCGGACTCGGACTTAAGGAAGCTAAGGAGCTCGTTGAAGCTGCTCCTAAGACCCTTAAGGAAGGCGTTGCCAAGGCAGAAGCTGAAGAGATCAAGGCTAAGCTCGAAGAGGCTGGCGCTAAGGTTGACCTTAAGTAATCAGCAATCTGAATACACAATAAAAGGTACGGTGGCAAAACCGTACCTTTTTGTTTTCGCCGCGGGGAACGCCCCGCGGCGAAATGCGTAGCGACATTCTTATATCGGCGGGTGCTTTGCACGAAGCAATTGTGGTTGTCGTCAAGAGCGCGCATATAAAACGGCAACGACACCACCACGGTTAGTTATTCTCTGTTATTTCTGAACGGAGTCTTTGTCAACCCCACTGCATTTCAGTCGGCAGCCGCCCATAGCTGTGCGCTCTGAAATACTGCATCAGTTTAGGGGGTTAAGACCCCTTTTTTAAAGGGGGATTGCGGGGGGTTGGGGGGCAGAGCCCCCTCTCTGATATCTCAAAAAGTCTCAAAACCTCTCAAGCCTCTCTCACCCGAGAATCTTCTTGGCGAAATCTACTGTGTCTTTCGCGTCTTTCGCATAGCAGTCGGCTCCGATCGCGTCGGCATAGTCCTGCGTGAGGACTGCACCGCCTACCACGACTTTGCAGTCATGCCCGCTCTCGCGGAGAAGCCGGATAGTCTGCTCCATTGCTCCCAGTGTGGTGGTCATCAGCGCGCTTAATCCCACAAGCTTTACGTCATGCTCGATCGCGGCTTCAACTACCTTCTGCTCGGGAACGTCCTTGCCGAGATCAATGACCGTGTAGCCATAGTTCTCAAGCAGCGTCTTTACTATATTCTTTCCGATGTCGTGGATATCGCCCTTGACTGTCGCAAGCACTATCTTTCCCTTGCTGATGCGGTTGGTACCGCTCATCTTCTCCTTTATCGCCCTGAAGCAAGCCTGCGCCGCGTTTGCCGAAAGTATAAGCTGGGGCAGGAAGATGCGGTTCTTGCCGAAATCGTCACCGGCACGGTCAAGCGCAGGGATAAGCTCCCCGTTCACTATGTCCATTGCGTCCTCGCCCGCATCAAGTCTCTGCTTTGTAAGCAGCTCCGCGTCCTTGTCGAGCCCCTTTTCTATCGCGTATGACAGCGTTACTTCCGCTTTCGGAACTACCGGCTTCTTCGCAGTCTCACCGCCGAAGCGCTCTATGAATCCCACAGCGTTCTCGTCGTGCGCGGCAAGCACTCTGTACGCAAAGACCGCTCCAGACATCGCAGTGATATTCGGGTTGATTATCGGCAGGTCAAGTCCGCATTCCAGCGCCATTGACAGGAACGTGCTGTTGATAAGCTCGCGGGTAGGAAGTCCGAAAGAGATGTTCGATACGCCGAGTACCGTGTGCATTCCCAGCCTTTCCTTGACTTCACGCACCGCGTTAAGCGTCTCATACACCGCTTTCTGCTCCGTGCTTACGGTAAGGGTGAGGCAGTCTATGAAAATGTCGCTCTTCGGTATGCCGTATTCAGCGGCTTTGGCGGCAATGCGCTCCGCTATCGCTACGCGCTCCGCAGCCTTCGGAGGTATGCCGTTCTCGTCGAGAGTAAGTCCGACTACCGCTGCACCGTACTTCTTCACTATCGGCAGAATGCGCTCCATTACCGCGGTCTCTCCGTTCACCGAGTTCACTATCGCCTTTCCGTTGTAAACACGAAGTGCCGCTTCTATAACGTCCGGCTTCGTGCTGTCTATCTGGAGCGGGAGATCGGTGATGCCCTGCAATGCCTTGACAACGCGCACCATCATCTCTTTCTCGTCTATCTCCGGAAGCCCCACGTTCACATCGAGTATATCGGCTCCCGCTGATATCTGCTCAAGCGCCTGATTGAGTATGTAGTTTATATCGTTATTGCGCAGCGCTTCCTTGAACAACTTCTTTCCGGTAGGATTGATTCGCTCGCCGATTATTTTCGGGCAGGTTATGTCAACAGTCCGGCTGTAGCTGCACACGGAGGAGATCTCCGGGCGAACCGCTCTTTCGGCAGGTATGTGACCTTCGAGCATCTTTTTCAGCCCGCTTATGTACTCCGGCGTTGTTCCGCAGCAGCCGCCGTACACCTTGATCCCCATTTTCGTGTACTTGATGCAGTCGTAAACGTACTTCGCCGGGGAGACGCTGTACTCGCCGGTAGCCGGGTCGGGAAGTCCCGCATTCGCCTTTACCATTACCGGCAGATCGGTATAGCGCGTTATCTCCTCGACTATCCCGTACAGTTCGTCCGGTGCGAGTGAGCAGTTCACACCTATCGCGTCGGAGCCGAGACCCGTGAGCGTAAGAGCCGCCGCGGAGGGCAGACAGCCTGTGAATGTACGCCCGTTCTTCTCGAAAGACATAAACGTAAATACCGGGAGATCGGAATTCTCCTTTGCCGCAAGCAGTGCCGCCTTTATCTCGTAGAGATCGGTCATTGTCTCGATCATTACAAGGTCTGCAAGATCTTTTCCGGCTTCAACGATCTCCTTGAATATGTCGTAAGCGTCCTCGAAGGAGAGAGTTCCGGCAGGTTCGAGAAGCTGTCCTGTGGGTCCTATGTCAAGCGCAACAAGGGCATTTGTACCCTCCGCGGCTTTTCTTGCTACTGAAAGCGCGGTTCTCACTACCTCGGCAGTGGTGTACTGCGTTTTTGCGAGCTTCAGCCTGTTTGCGCCGAAAGTATTGGCGTTGATGATATCCGCGCCGGCTTCGATGTAGGAGCGGTGTATTGCTTCAACATCGTCCGGTCTGACGAAATTCATTATCTCGGAAGTCTCGCCGGGCTTCATTCCGCGCTTCTGGAGCTCGGTCCCGAATCCTCCGTCGAGTATCACATATTGGTTTTCAAGCAGTTTTTTTACTTTATCATTCATCTTTAACACTCCCTACTGCGGCGGTAGCGGGGAACGCCCCGCGGCGAAATGCGTAGCGGCGGGGAACGCCCCGCGGCGAAATGCGTAGCGACATTCTT
>DEWH01000006.1:8384-14818 GCA_002363155.1 Ruminococcaceae bacterium UBA3215
TGCGTAGCGACATTCTTCTATCGGCAGGTGCGCCACCACGGTTAGTTATTCTCTGCTATTTCCGAACGGAGTCTTTGCCAACCCCACTGCATTTCAGTCCGCGCCTGCCCATAGCTGTACACTCTGAAATACTGCATCAGTTTAGGGTGTCCAGCCCCCTTTTTCAAAGGGGGCTGGCGGGGTCCGGGGCAGCGCCCCGTCTCAAAAACTCTCTATCCTCTGCAAGTATTTCCGGAGCTTCTGTAAGTGCACCTGTCCCGCATACTGCACGCCGCACAGCCGCGCACTCCCTTGCTCTGCTCCTTGTCCGAAACGCCGATAAGCGCAGTAACCGACTTTCTCGGTATGAGAATATTGCTCTCCGTTACCGTAAGCCCGATAAGCTTGTCAGCGTTCAGAAACCGTATTATCTCCGGCTGGACATCTATCGGGTAATCCCCGTAGCCGGGACTGAACCGCCATGTGAAGAAGCCGCCGATCCCGCCGTGAAGCTGTTCCTCCAGCTCGTCACAGTACGCCTCCGTCATTGCACTCGCAAGCGCGTCGAGTACCAGCGCATACGCCATGTTCCGCACTTCGGCGGTGCGTATCAGCCTGTCCGCTTCGCTTCCGAGCGTCGCAGCGAAAAATATCACGCGCCCGCTGTCCCGCAGATGACCGCGAATATCGCCGCCTTTCAGCAGGAACTCCGCGTCCGCAGTGCTTACAAGCTTATGCACTTCCCTCGGACTTGCAGCCGCACTCAGCTCCTCATATCCCCGTTCGACAAGCTCCGCGGTGGCAGAGTCCGGTTCTCTCCCGCGATAGCCGAGATACCGGAGCGCTTCTTTCTTTATGTCCGTCACAGCAGCTTCCCTACTATCTCCACTATCCTGCGCGCAACGTAAGGATTGTTCATCGTGTAGATATGTATTCCGTCAACGCCGTTGGAAAGCAGGTCCGTGATCTGATCTGCGGCATAGGCGATGCCCGCGTCAATAAGCGCCTCCGGACGGCTCTCATACTTCGTCACCATGCGCACGAACTTCTGCGGCAGGCTCGCCCCGCACATCGTCACCATACGCTCTATTTGCGACTTGCTGGTGACCGGCATTATCCCCGCCGATATTGGCACATTTATCCCCGCAATAACGGATTTTTCACGGAAATCGTAGAAAAACGCGTTGTCGAAGAACAGCTGGGTGATAAGCTCCTCCGCGCCGGCTTCAACCTTTTTCCGCAGGTTAAGGATATCCGCAGTAAGGCTGTCCGCTTCGGTGTGACCCTCGGGATAGCAGGCACCGGAAATGCCGATGTTATCGTACTTTGGATCGGAACGGATAAAGGTTATCAGTTCGCTTGCGTGCCTGAAGTCGGTCTTGGGCGGAACATTCGGGTTTATGTCTCCGCGCAGGGCGAGAATGTTCTCAATGCCGGCTTCGGCAAAGCTGTCCATAACGGTGAGGACTTCCTCTTTCGAGTTGTTGACGCAGGTGATGTGCGCCATAGCTTCGATCCCGCAGTCGTTCTTGATATGCGCGGCGATGTCGCGGGTGAAGGTGTTTGCTGTGTTGCCGCCCGCACCGTAGGTAACGCTTATGTAGGCGGGTCTGAGCTGTGCAAGCTCGTCAATTGCCGCGGTTATGGACTCGACGCTGCTGTCTTTTTTGGGCGGAAAGACCTCGAACGAGAGTACGGGCTTGCCGCTTTTGAATAATTCCGAAATTTTCATGTTGTTCCCTTTCCGTTTATCCTTGTATTTCTAAGTATCCACCCGAACTGCTTATAGAAGTCGTTGAAGCACTTCTCACATACCCAGTACTGCCCGTCCGACGTGACATACCCCTCCGAGGAACAGCCCGGAGTGCCGTCCGCGTCCTTCATGAACTTGTGCCAGCAGAAAACGCAGTGCTCGTGATCGTCGCCGTCATACTTCCTGCGTTCGAGCTCGGCGCTCATGAGGAAGTCCTCCTGCCCCGTGATGCGCCAGTCGTTCTTAAAATCTTCTATATTCATAGTTTCTTTCCGTTATATGTTATCGTGACCTTGTCGGCATTTGCGCCGGAGAGATCATTGCCGAGATCGAAGTCCGTCCAGTCGGACTTGTGTATGCGCACGTTCACCGTCAGCGTATCTCCGCCCGCAAGCGTTCCGGAGGACTTTATCGTGCATTTAGTGTCCGTGTTGTCACCCGATGCTTCGGAGAAGCTGCCGGAGATCGTGTCGGTGCAGGCTTGATAGCTGCTGCCCTGAATGTCGGCATAATCGCACTCGAATACGATATCACCGCCGCCGTCGTTGGTGAAGAAGTAGTCCGCTGTCAGCTTCGACAGATCTATGCCGGTATCGCCGGTATTCGTGATCTTCAGAGAGAATGAGATCGTATTGCCTTTGCCGGAAGCCTGCTGCTGTTCAAGGGAAACGCTCACCGTTCCCTTGTCGGATATCTGCACAGCGGGAGATGTGTTGGCGGTGCCGGAGCCTGTATATCCGCCGCCGTTCCCGCTGTTTCCGCCGTTATTGCCCGCGTTTGCGGCAGGCTTGATGTCCTTTATCGCATCGCCGGTGTTGCTTTCGTTCGGCTCGGTGCCGAATACAAGCCTGTCGCCCTCGTAAAGCGCCATATTCAGCGCCTTGGTGAGAGTGCCGGAGGAGACCTGCGCCACATCTATGTAAGACGGGTCATTCGAGTTGTCCCAGACGCCCTTGGTATTTCGTATGCGGAACTGCACTTCCTTCTTGTATGCGTCCTGGCTGCCGGGGTAGATGTCTGTGCCGGTGAAGTCTATCGCCACATAGTACAGGTCTTTTGCATCATTCCAGCAGAGAACATCGCTGGCATTGCCGCCCTGCATATAATTCGTGGTGACCACAAGATCGTCCGCGCTGCCGCCCGCCGCCTTTATTTCGGAGATGTCGAAGAAGTAGCAGAGCTTCAGATTATCGGTAACGCGTGCGGGGAACGCGGTCTTGTTATAGACGAGAGCCTTTATTTCAACAAAATCCTCGCCGTTCACGTTGATCGTCGCATCTGCGTAAAGCTCGTCGTCCGGAGTCTCTATCGCGCCGAAGTTCTTCAGCGTTTCTCCGCCGTATTCGGCATAGAGCTTAGCGAGAGCACCGGTAAATCCCGCGTTGTAGTCGCAGGCAACTTCGTTGTTGATGTAGTTGTTACGGTCATCGGAGTAGGTGTCGTCGCGGTTGGGACCGCCCACAAGCGCGCCGTAAAGGATATGCCGGTTATCGGCAGGATCGCCGATGTTGTTGGTGTAAGAGCCGTGAGCGGTGCGGTGATGCGGGTTTTTCGGGGAGTTCTCGCCGAATCCCACTACATAGCTGCGCCCGCTGCTGCCGAGTGCGTAGTCTATCTGGGTCTTTGCGAATTCCTTGTACTTTTTCGCCTTGTCCTCGGGGCAGTTAGGGCTGTCCGCGTAGGAAAGCGCCACGAATGCAGTGGTAGTCGCATATCTCAGCGCACCCCACTGGTCAAGGTAAGCAAGTCCGCCGGGCGTTCTGGTGATCTTGTCCGTCCAGTAGTCGAGATGCTTTTCAAGGATCTTGCGCACTTTCTCGCTTCCGGTCTCCTTTGCAAGAAGGCATGCAGTACCGAAGCTCTTGTCGTCCCAGCAGAGCGCCCATGTGGGATCCCCGCCGTCGCCGAGGTAGGTTTTCGCCTTGACGAGGTAGGAGGAGTCGCCTGTCGCCTTATACAGCCAGTAGGACGCGAATGAAAGCTCGTCGTTGAAGCCGCCGAATGAGGTATAGAAGCCGTTTGCCGCGGTGTAGCCCTTGTCGGACTGCACGGTCTCGGCATAGGTGTAAAGTTCCTTCGCATGACGGGTGCAAAGTTCCGCATAAGCGGGGTCGGTATCCTTGAATATCACGGCGCAGGAAGCGAGAGATGCCGCAGTTCCCGCAGCGACAGCGGAACCGCCGTTGGTGAGATCGACTTTGTAAGACGGGCGGGACATCTGCGCCTCAACGCATTCAACCGGACCCCACCACGAGTGATCGGCATTTCCGTCGCCCACCTGATAGTAGTAAACATTCGGCTCCGGGTGGCATTTTATGAAGTAGTCGTTGCCCCAGCGGATATTGTCGAGTATGTACTGTAACTGACCGCTTTCCTCGTAAGCGTCCCGGTTCTCATAGACCGACCATGCGAGCAGCGCGGTAGTGTAGGACATGGGGAGGTTGAACTTCACGTTGTCGCCCGCGTCAAGAAATCCGCCGGAAAGATCCAGCCCGTTGTCCTTGCCGTCATTAAGACAGGAATCGCCCCGCCAGTTGCAGCGGAAGTTATCCGGGAGCTTGCCGGAGCGCTGTAAGTCATAGAACATAATGGATTTCTGGAGCGCCTCACCGTAGTTGAACTGCGACTGGGCTTTTCTGCCCTCGTATTCGCCGGAATTCGCCGACAGTCCGGGCTGGACAGAAGGAGCGGAAGCTTTTGCCGCTGTCGCAGCTTCGGTAACTGCCGCAGCGGCAGGAACTGCGCTTTCCGATGCTGCCCCGGCAGTCTCGCCGGCTGTCTCCCCCGACTGTGCTGCGCCCTGCGCCGCAGAAGTATCTGCGGCGGAAGTATCACCGGAAGCAGCGGGAGCCGTGCTGCCGGAAGAGGACTGCTCCGCGGCAGCCTGTGTCTGTGTGCCTTCGGAGGAGAAAACACTGTCCTGCCCCTGTGAACAGCCGGACAGCATAAGCGCCGCGGCGGCTGCTATAGAAACAAATCTTGTCTTTCTTGTCATTGCTTTATCCTTTCATGGTCTGCAAAAGGAGATCACCGCTTTACTGCGGTCACATAATACTAAAACATTATACCACATAACCGCCGATTTATCAACACTTTAATAATAGAAAATGGCAAAAAAATTATGTAAAATGGCATAAAAATCATTGAAACAACGGCAGATATATGCTATAATCAAAATAACATCACGATCGCATAAAACGCGGGAAAGGACAAGAATATGAAGAAAACAGGCAGAACAATGCTTGCCGTGCTCTGCGCCGGAGCGGTTCTCACCGGTGCGGCTTGCGGCGATACACGTCAGACCCCTGCCGGAACAAATGCACCGGCAGCCACGACGACCGAGCTTACCACAGTGAACACGCTTGACGACGATATCGAAAACCCGGTAGATATCTCGGATTTCGTCGAAGAGGACACCGACAAGCTCGATGACCCGACTATCACCTACCTCGGCTACTACGATATCCGCACCACAGGCGACATAAAGCCCGCGGTAAAGCTGTTCGAGGAGACCTACGGCGGGAAGGTGGAGTATGACCAGTGCGCATGGAGCGAGCGCATAGAGAAGCTCCAGGTGCTCATAAGCTCCGGTCAGTCCCCCGATCTAGTGGACAGAGAAGCCGAGTCTTTCCCGATGCTCGCGGCAAAGAACGTTTATGAGGATCTCACCGACTACATTGACCTCTCCCAGCCCCAGTGGGACGGCTACGAACAGCTTGTTGAGCAGTACGAATGGAACGGAAAGCATGTCTACTATCCGTGGCATGTTTCCGCTTTCCCGACTTATGTATTCTACAACGGTGCGCTCTTTGAGGAATACGGCATCACCACGCCGAGAGAGCTTTACGACAGGGGCGAGTGGGACTGGAACGCGATGCGCGACACCATGCAGAAATTCATTGACTCCCGCGGAAACGACAACGAGGTTTACGGCATTTACGGTCTGACAATGGTACACGCCATGACCGCAAGCACCGGAACTCCCTCTATCGGCATAAAGGACGGAAAGCTCGTGAACAATCTGAGTTCTCCCGCTATCGACAGGGCTGCGGCATTCATGGAGGGACTGCGCAGGGACGGACTTACTATTGCGACAGACGGCTACTGGGGCGACGACGTAAGACCGATAGTGAACGGTACAGCCTGCTTCCTCGTTTCCGGTCAATACGCACTCACAGGTCTTATGAAGAAGGACGCCGAGGTGCATGTGGGCTTCGTTCCGTTCCCGAAAGATCCCGACGCGGACAAGTACTATCACGGTCTTGACGCATTCGGCTATCTCGTTCCCAAGGGTGCCGACAACATCAAAGGTTCTGTCGCATTCATCAATATGTGCCGCAAGAGCAAGATCGATCCCGATCTGCGCGCTGTGGTAGATGAGAGCCGTATGACAAAGGAGAAGTGGACTGCCGAACAGATAGAGTTCATGAAGTCGTTTGAGAATATCGGCGATTACGATGTTGTTGCCGAGCTTTACGGCGGTCTTGATTCCGATACTTCAAAGCTTATCGACGATATGCTCGTTGATGCCGCTTTCCACCCCGATGCGGATTCCTGGACAGTCCTCCGCGAATCCAACCTCAACTCGATCAACGCAGCTCTCGAAGCACTGAACGAGTAACGCAGACGGGTCGCGCACGGCGCTCGAGACGGGTCGCGCACAGCGCTTGAGAAAGTCGCGCACGGCGCTTGAGACTTGGGG
>DEWH01000006.1:14965-57286 GCA_002363155.1 Ruminococcaceae bacterium UBA3215
AAACCCCTTTCCAAAGACTTTTGATTGCTCCGCAGTTAAGTGAGAGGGTTATGGCTATACCGCATAAACAGCGTGCAAAGAATGCGCCTGTTTGTGGGGTATAGCTTTTTTATTCAGACAAAACAGCAAAAAATGTGATGTTTTATCAAATATCGCTTGCATTTTTCTCCCCTATGCGTTATAATGGAAAGAGCTATTAAAAACAAAGCGCTTTTGCGCAGAAAAGGAGATCAAATTATGAAAAAGACTAACAAAGGCATTATAGCTGCATGTGTTGCAGCAGCAGTTCTCGCTGTCGCAGGCTGCGGTCAGACCACTTCCAATACCCCCGCTTCGGAAACAGCAGCTCAGGCTCCCACAGGCGCCGTTATCCCCAACACCGTTTTCAGCGCAGATGACCTCGTAGGCAAGACCATAGGCACACAGCTCGGTACTACCGGCTATATCTTCGCAGGCGATGTCGAAAATGCTACCGTTGAGGCATACAACAAGGCTGCCGACGCTATCCAGGCTCTCAAACAGGGCAAGATAGATGCTGTCATCATCGACAGCGAGCCCGCAAAAGTCTTTGTACAGAAGAATGATGACCTCACTATCCTCAGCGATCCCTTCGCAGAAGAAGAATACTCTATTGCATACAAGATCGGCAACGACGAGCTCGGCAAGAAAATAGACGATGCTATCACCGCACTCAAGGCGGACGGCACTCTCGACAACATCTTTTCACACTGGATAGGCGATGATGCAGACCACGTTCCCTATACCCCCGACAGCTCCGTTGTAAGAAACGGCAAGCTCGTTATGGCAACAAATGCAGAGTTCCCGCCCTATGAGAGCATGGAAGGCGGCGCTATCGTAGGTATCGACGTCGATATGATGAATGCCGTTTGCGACAGGATCGGCATGGAGCTTGAGATCGAAAACATGGCTTTCGACTCCATTATCGCTGCCGTAAACTCCGGCAAGGCTGACGTCGGCGTTGCAGGTATGTCCGTAACCCCCGACAGACAGAAGAATGTAAGCTTCACACAGGGCTATGCGGTATCCACACAGGTGATCGTTGTAAGAAAGTAATTGTAAAGGCGGAGAAACCAATTGGACGAATTTCTGCAGAAGCTGCACGATACGTTTATCGTTGACAACAGGTGGCAGTATCTTACAAACGGACTTAAAACCACGCTTATCATCACGCTCTTTGCCGTGATGATAGGTATGCTCCTCGGTTTTCTTGTCGCTGTGATACGCGCAACTCACGATAAAACGGGCAGACTTAAAATACTCAACTTCATCTCTAAAATATACCTCACCGTGATAAGAGGAACGCCGGTAATGGTGCAGCTCCTTATCATCTACTATGTCATTTTCGCTTCGGTACGAATAGACAAGACTCTCGTCGGCATTCTCGCTTTCGGTATAAACTCCGGAGCTTACGTCGCAGAGATCGTGCGCTCGGGTATTATGTCTATCGATAACGGTCAGTTTGAGGCAGGCGCAAGTCTCGGTCTCAACTACACCAAAACGATGCTGTACATAATCATTCCGCAGGCGTTCAAGAACGTTCTCCCCGCACTTGCAAACGAATGTATAGTGCTGCTGAAGGAGACTTCCGTAGCCGGATATATCGCCCTCGAAGACCTCACAAAGGGCGGAGATATCATACGAAGCGTTACTTACGAGGCTTTCCTGCCGCTCATTGCGGTCGCGCTGATCTACCTCATCATAGTCGTAGGGCTCAGCTCGCTTGTCGGAAGACTTGAAAGGAGGCTGAAAAAGAGTGATCGAGGTTAAGGGATTAAAAAAATCCTTCGGCTCCCTTGAGATACTAAAGGGCATCGATACCACGATAGAAAAGGGCGAAAAGGTCGTTGTGATAGGGCCTTCCGGCTCCGGAAAAAGCACTTTTCTCCGCTGCCTCAATATGCTCGAAAAACCTACCGGCGGCTCCGTGATCTTTGAAGGCAGAGACCTTACGCAGATGAGCGACAAACAGCTCTATAAGGTGCGCGAGAAAATGGGAATGGTATTCCAGCACTTCCACCTCTTCCCCCACATTACCATACGGAAGAACCTCACCCTTGCTCCGGTAAAGCTGAAGCTGATGTCGAAGGAAGAAGCGGAGGACAGCGCCGAAAAGATGCTGAAAAAGGTCGGTCTTTACGACAAGGCCGACAGCTACCCCAATATGCTCTCCGGCGGTCAGAAGCAGCGTATCGCTATCGCAAGAGCGCTGGTGATGAACCCGGACGTGATGCTGTTCGACGAGCCGACATCGGCACTTGACCCGGAAATGGTCGGCGAAGTCCTTGAGCTTATGAAACAGCTCGCAAGCGAAGGTATGACCATGGTTGTGGTTACACATGAAATGGGATTCGCCCGTGAAGTAGGTTCACGGATAATGTTCATCGACGGCGGTGTCATTGCCGAGGAGAACACTCCCGACAAGTTCTTCGCAGATCCGGACAGCCCCAGACTTAAAGCATTCCTGTCAAAGGTGCTGTAAGGCGGAGCCGGTATGAGCAGGAAACTCCGGGGAAATCTGATGCTGCTTGCCACGGCGATGATCTGGGGGATCGCATTCGTGGCACAAAGCGACGGGCTGAACTACGTCGGTCCGTTCACATACAACGCGTGCAGGACGCTTCTCGGCGGGATAGTCCTTATCCCGGTGATAGCGCTCCTTCGCGCGGTAAATCCCGAAAAACGGCGGGAAACGGACAAGCCTTCGCTTAAAAACACGGTCAAAGGCGGGATATGCTGCGGAATTCTGCTGTTCACAGCAAGCTCCTTACAGCAAGTCGGCATAGGTATGACGACAGTGGGAAAAGCAGGATTCATAACTGCCCTCTATATCGTTATTGTGCCGGTCATCGCCGTTATCCTGTACCGCCGCACCACGCTGAAAGTGTGGTTATGTGCCGCGGCTGCGGTCGCAGGATTCTATCTTCTATGCATAAAAGAGGGATTTTCCGTATCTGCCGGAGATCTGTTCGTTCTTTTATGTGCTGTCTTCTTTGCGGTACACATCACGGTCATAGACCGGTTCAACGCCAAAAACACAGACGGCACCATTATGTCCTGCATTCAGTTCTTCACCGCGGGAACGATAATGCTGATATGTATGTTCATATTCGAGAAGCCGGATATCGGCGCAATACTCTCTGCATGGCTCCCGATAGTTTACGGAGGAGTGATGTCCTGCGGAGTCGCATATACGCTCCAGATCCTCGGTCAGCGGTACACCGATCCCGCCGTCGCCACACTGCTGATGAGCCTTGAATCGGTGTTTGCGGCATTGTCGGGCTGGCTTCTTCTCGGCGAAACGATGAGCCTTAAAGAGCTTGCCGGCTGCGCGCTCGTATTTGCGGCAGTAATAGCGGCTCAGCTTGATATTAAAGGAATGTTCCGAAAAAAGGAGAAAACAGATGAAAAAACAACTCAATAAGATCATTTTTGCGCTGTTAGTTCTTGTTTACATCATTATCTGCTTCGTTACAACGCCTATAACAAGTGCGATCGGCTCAATGTGGTCACTTCTTCCCCCGATTGTGGCTATCGGTCTTGCGCTTATCACAAAGGAAGTCTATTCTTCCCTCTTTGCAGGTATCATAACCGGCGGCATTCTTTTTGCGATATCCTCCGGCACCGGATTTGAGGGATTTTTCGGTGCTGTTGTCAACGACGGTATTATTGCCAATGTCGCTGACTCCTACAATGCCGGAATACTGATGTTTCTCGTCGTACTCGGCATAATCGTTGTAATGATGAACAAGGCGGGCGGAAGCCGCGCTTACGGCGAATGGGCGGCAGCTCATATAAAGTCACGGAAGGGAGCCTGCATCTCCACATTCCTGCTGGGCTGTCTTATCTTCGTTGACGACTATTTCAACTGTCTCACAGTCGGCTCGGTCATGCGCCCCGTTACGGACAAGCATAAGGTTTCCCGCGCAAAGCTCGCGTACCTTATCGACGCGACTGCGGCACCTGTCTGTATAATTGCTCCGATATCCTCGTGGGCTGCCGCGGTAAGCGGTACTGTTGAGGGGGTAAACGGGATACAGCTCTTTATCAGCACGATACCGTACAATCTCTATGCGCTGCTGACGATAGTAATGGTGGTATTCATAGCTGTGAGCGATGTGGATTTCGGCAGTATGAAGAGGCATGAGGACAATGCCAGAAATGGCGATCTCTTTACCTCCGGCAAGAAGATATGGGGCGAAGACGAGAGGCCTGTGAACATGAAAGGAAAGGTAATAGATCTAATCTTCCCGGTTATAATACTGATATTCATGTGCGTTATGGGAATGATCTACACCGGCGGATTTTTCAGCGGTGCGGACTTCATAACCGCGTTCTCGGAATGCGACGCTTCATACGGACTTGCGCTCGGCTCACTCGGCGCGCTTCTGTTGATAACGGCTTACTATATGTGCAGGGGCGTCCTCAGATTCAATGACTGCATGGATTCTGTCGTTTCGGGATTCAAGCACATGGTTCCGGCTATTCTGATACTTATGTTCGCATGGACGCTGAAAACAATGACATCTATGCTTAACGCGCCGGCATTTGTTTCCGGACTTGTTGAGCAGTTCACCGCGCTTCAGATGCTCCTTCCGGTTATCCTGTTTGCGGTTGCAGTCGGACTTTCCTTTGCTACCGGCACTTCATGGGGAACATTCGGTATCCTTATCCCGATCGTTACCGGCGTATTCTCCACAAGCCTTGCAAATGCCGGAGAGGGCGGAGTTATACCGGAAATGGTAATAATATGCATCTCGGCTTGCCTTGCGGGTGCTGTCTGCGGAGATCACTGCTCACCGATATCCGACACAACGATAATGTCATCTACGGGCGCTCAGTGTGACCATGTAAACCACGTCTCCACGCAGCTGCCCTATGCGCTCCTTGTCGCAGGCGTCTGCCTTGTGGGATATCTCATCTCCGGCTTCGTCCAGAACGTGTTCGTGGTCTTGGGCGCTTCCGTGGTGCTCCTCCTCGCCGTCCTGTTCACTATCTCCGTCCTCAGCAGACGTTCTCAGAAGAAGTAAAAGAGAATTTCAAGAGAATTTGAAGAGAATTCAGAGAGGGGGCGCTGCCCCCCAACCCCCCGCCAACCCCCTTTAAAAAAGGGGGCTGGACCCCCTAAATAAATGCGTAGCGACATTCTTCTATCGGCAGGTGCGCCACCTCGGTTAGTTATTCTCTTCTGAACAAAAAACAGCTTGCAGTGATTGTTTCTGCAAGCTGTTTTCTTGTTATTTTCTGAATGGAGTCTTTGCCAACCCCACTGCGTTTCAGTCGGTGGCTGCCCATAGCAGAGCGCTCTGAAATACTGCATTTGTTTAGGGGGTCAAGCCCCCTTTTCCAAAGGGGGCTTGCGGGGGGTTGGGGGGCAGCGCCCCCTCTCTGAATTCTCTCCAAATTCTCTCCAAATTCTCTCCAAATCTCTCCCAGTCTCTCTCACGCGAATCTGATAAAGATCGTGTTGCGGTCGGAGTAGCTATGATTTATCTCGGACGCGAGCTTCTTTACGATCATCACGGAAAGCTCGTCGCCGTCTGTGAACGGGTCATAGTTCGCTCCGCCGTAGCTTATGGTCATTGCCGCAGTCTCGTCTGCATCGGAATGCTCGATAACGACATTTACCGGAAGCCCCTCGTCGTTATGCTCGATCGCTCCTATGATATTCTGCATCACCAGCTCCTCAAAGGCAAGCTCGATGTTACGCAGCGTCTTCTGTGAGATAAAGTTCTCTCTGCCAAACAGTTCGATCTGTGAGGTAAAGCCGATAAAGTCGAAATCCAGCGAAGTGATATCAAGAGAGAGCTGTTTCAGCCGCTTGATAAAGATGCGCGTCTTTTCCTTTTCGGGATTCTCAAATATCTGCTGAGGAGTCCCGTCCTCGTAGATGCCGCCCTCGTCCATGTAGAATACACGGTTCGATACGTCACGCGCAAACTTCATCTCGTGGGTCACGATCATCATCGTCATTCCCTCTTTAGCAAGACTCCTGATAACCGAAAGTACCTCGCCTACCATTGTCGGGTCAAGCGCCGAAGTCGGCTCGTCAAACAGTATTATCTCCGGGTGCATCGCGATCGCTCTCGCAATCGCTACACGCTGCTTCTGACCGCCCGAAAGCTCGTCGGGATAGTTCTCCGCTTTCTCCGCAAGTCCTACCCGCTTCAAAAGCTCCATTCCCTCTTTATACGCCTGCTCTTTCGGCGTTTTCAGCAGATTCACCGGCGCGGATATCACATTCTCGATGATGTTCAGATTTGAAAACAGATTGAAGGACTGGAACACCATTCCCATTTTCCTGCGTACAACGGAAATGTCGCACTTCGGGTCCGTTATCACCTCGCCGTCAACCGTGACTGTGCCGGAAGTCGGCTCTTCAAGCTGGTTGAGACAGCGCAGAAGCGTGGATTTTCCTGTTCCCGAAGGCCCTATGACCGAGATAATATCACCCTTGTTTATCTCAACACTTACATCTTCCAGCGGTGTGACGTTCGGGTATTCCTTCCTTAAATGCTCGATCTTTATCATGCTCATTTCGCCGTACCTCCCTTTCGCTTGGGGCTGACCTTTTTAAGGATAAATTTTAGTATCAATGAGATCATCCATGCAAGAATGAAGTAAATAATGGCTGTTGCAATAAGCGGGAAGAATGCTTCATAAGTGCGGCTCCTGATGATGTCGCCCATCTTCGTGAGATCCTGTATCGCGATGTAGCCGACGATCGACGTGCCTTTGAGAAGCGAGATGATCTCGCCGTTATAGACCGGCAGGAAATGAACTGCCGCCTGCGGGAAGATAAAGCGGAAGAAAGCCTGGTTCTCGCTGTATCCGAGTGCAAGTGCCGCTTCACGCTGACCTGCGTCGATGCTCTCGATGCCGGAACGCATTATCTCTGACGCATAAGCGCCGAAGTTCAGCGAAAATCCCACGATCGCCACCCATGCCGCAGGAAGTCCGGATTTGCCCAGTATCACATAATACAGTATCATCAGCAGCACTACCATAGGCGTTCCCTGAAGAAGCTTGACGTAGATGTTCGATATCGAGTTCGCAAGCCTGCTTCCGGTGCGCCGGAACATACAGATAAGGAATGCAAGGATCGAACCGAAAATCGTCGAAAATACCGTTATGATGATCGTGGTGCAGATACCTTCGAGTATAAGCTCCCAGCGGTTCTCGCGGATAAAGTTCTTCTCAAAGCTCAGAGCGATGCTGTTGAGAAAATCCGTAAAGGCATTGGTTTCGGGTGTCGTCTCATCGACGGCTGCAACTAAAACCGCATCTTGTAACACATACATTGGATCGGAGAAGTCTATGACTTCAGCACGCTCATTGGTTTTGTAAAGATTTGCGAGTACACAGTCTATATCGCCGGACTGCAATGCCATTACTACACTTGTGTAATCGTATATTTTGAACTCGATATCCGCGTTCAGGTATGCCGCGAGACGCTTTGCCATCTCAATATCATATCCGGTGAGCTCGTTGTCCTTATAGAAGCTGTACGGCTCAACAAGTCCCGTCGTACCGACCCTTAATGTGAAAGAGGGATTTTCCGCCTTCGGGATTTCCGGCATTTCGTAATTCCGGTCAACAGTCCAGCGCTTTAATGCATCATCGTTTATTCCGTTGCTTTTGATCTCGGAGAGAAACTCATTGATCCTTTTTTTCAGATCCGGAACAGCGGGCTCCTTCGGGATCCCGACCGCCACCTCAGAACCCTCTCCGAAATTTCCGTCTAAAAGCACAACTCCTTTAACGCCGTTTTCCAGTGCGAGCTGAATTTGTTTGCGGTCATACACGTATGCATCGAGAATACCATTGGCTACCGCGTTATACGCAGAGAATGCGTCTGAATACTGGCAGATCTCGGCATCGGGAAGTTCCTTTTCTACCTGGAACATCGCAGAGGTGCCTGTTCCCACGCCTATCTTCTTTCCGGGTACTTTAAGTTCTTCAACGGAGGAATACTTCGGTTTTTTTCCGGCTTCGCCGTTCCCGTCTTCCCTGCGAACTACCGCCACAGCGTTTGCCGTGTAATAAACATCGGAGAAGTTCACGCTTTCCGCACGCTCCTCGGTTATCATTATCGTGCCGGAAGCTATATCGTACATTCCCGAGGTGATACCCGGTATCAGAGAAGCAAATTCGCCGTTGTCTATTGTAAGCGAATAGCCGTATTCACGGCAGAACCGTGCGACAATTTCAACTTCAAAACCCGTATTTTTGCCGTTTGCGATATACGAGAACGGCTGCATGGTCGGGGCGGTGATGTAACGGACCGCGCCGTTTTCACCGGTAAGTCCGGACAGATCGACGTCCTTAACGCTGTCGTCTTCACCGAACCACTTTGACACAAGCTCGTCATAAGTATCGTCACTGCGCAGCTTTTGCAGGAATTCATTCATCTGGTCACGGAGATATTCCTTGTTACCGGACTTCTGGAATGCGAAACCGTATGGTATCTCGGTAAAGACTTCGTGCAGGTATGTCAGCGACGGGTCGGCTTTCATGAAGTCCTTCGCCGAGGATTCGGGGCAGGTGAATGCGTCAATGACGCCCGCACCGAGAGCGACCGCCATGTCCGGCTGATTGTTGTACTGCAGTATCTCCGCTTCGGGATAACGCTCGCGTATCATTACCTCATACAGACCGCCGGTTATTGCGCCGATCTTCTTGTTGTTCGCGTAGTACGAGAAAGGTCTGTCCTCCACCGCTGCGCCTGTATTCGCGGAGGAACTTCCGGAGTTAAGGTCTTCCGCCCTCACCGCGAGTTTTATGTCGGATTCATAGTAGGGTTCGGAATAAATCCCCGACTCTTTTCTTTCCTCGGTCATGCTTATCGCACCGGCAATGAAATCGTATGTGCCGGATCCGACTCCGGTGAGGATCCCGGCGACGCTCGTGTCGTCGATTTCAAGTTCATATCCGTATTCCCGCGCGAAACGGTAGGCAAGGTCTATGGACAGTCCGGCAAGCTCGTTGTCCTTGATATACGAAAACGCGCCCGCTCCGGAATATGTGCCGATCTTAAGACTGCCGTTCCTGCCGTCAAGTCCGGACTTGTCAACGGTCTTTAAGTTTTCCTCGGTTCCGAACCATATTTCCGCAAGCTTTTCCAGCGTACCGTCGGACTTGTACTTCGCAAGCATCTCGTTCATCTGCTCGACCGCTTTCGGTACAGCTTCGCTTTTCTTGCTGAAAAGGAAATAATATGAATCCTTTGAAACGGACTCCGGGAGATATGACAGGCTTTTGTTATCCCTGCACATCTCCTTCAATATCGGCTCATCACATATAAATGCATCTATCCGCCCTTTGGAAAGAGCAAGTCCGAGATCGGCGAAGGTGTCGTAATAAACGTACTTGCTTTTCGGGAAGAGATCAAACGTGAGCTGTTCGAACGAACCGCCGGTGAGTATGCCTATTTTCTTTCCGTTGTAGTCAGCAGCGGTGAGCGCGGATACCGGGTTCTGAGCCGGCTGTTCCGGAGCTTCCTCCGGTTTGGGCATCATTACCGCGATAGCAGAAACAATAACGATCAGCGCGATCACCGCGATAATGATAATATCGACTTTTCTGTTGCTTTTTCTCATTTTCGTTTCTTTCCTTTAAGAGATTCCGATAAGTGTTGTATCGATCAGTGTAATTTTACCACATTTCTCTGATTATGTCAATCAATATTATATATAGGCAATACCGCACAAATAAGGCTATTTATATTTGTAGATTTTGCAGAATAACAGAGAAATATATTGTTTTTTTCTTGCAAAAGTCAGCCGGTTGTTATATAATATAGTGTAATGTTTGAATAAATAACGATTATTGAAGAAAAGTATGGTGTAGATAAGGACGAGGTGAACATGAGCAAACTTGAATCACTTGTATATACCAACGAAAAATGCATAGGCTGCAACAAATGTATCAATGTTTGTCCGGCTATGGGTGCATGTACGTCCGTCGATGTTGACGGAAACGAGCGCCGCATATCCGTCAACGGAACATACTGCGTGTCCTGCGGTGCCTGCATGGACGCCTGCGTTCACGGCGCGCGAGAGTTCCGCGACGATACAGAGCGTTTCTTTGCCGATCTCAAAGCAGGTCAGAAGATTTCACTGCTCCTTGCGCCGGCATTCCTCGCAAATTACCCGACACAGTACGGCTCAGTGCTCGGCGGGCTCAAACAGCTCGGTGTAAACCGGATCATTTCCGTATCTTTCGGTGCCGACATTACAACATGGGGCTACCTTAACTACATCAAGAAGTACAATTACCTCGGCGGTATTTCACAGCCCTGCCCGGCAGTCGTAAGATACATAGAGGACTACACCCCCGATCTGCTCCCGAAGCTCTTCCCGATACACAGCCCGATGATGTGCGCGGCGGTGTACTGCCGCAAGGAGCTTAAAATAACGGACAGGCTCGCGTTTATCTCCCCCTGCATCGCAAAGAAGCTGGAGATAGATGACCCGAACAATGAAGGTCTTGTGCAGTACAACGTTACTTTCGATCACCTTATGCAGTACGTCAGGGAGCACAGGATAAGCGGTCCGAACTGCACGGACGAGATAGAATACGGTCTCGGCTCGATCTACCCGACTCCCGGCGGACTCAAGGAAAATGTGTACTGGTTCCTGGGCGAGGACGTGGCTATCCGCCAGATCGAAGGCGAAAAGCGCATGTATGAGTGGCTTCAGAAGAACAGAAAGCGCATAAAGGAAGGCACAACTCCGTTCCTGTTCATCGACGCGCTCAACTGCGAGAACGGCTGTATCTGCGGAACCGCAGTCGATCCGAAGATGTCGGAGACCGACGACGCTATGTACAACCTGCTTAAGATCAAGGCGGCGTCCAAAAAGAACCGCCCCGCGAGCGCATGGTCAAAGCACGCTTCCCCGAAAGCACGCCTTGCCGCTCTTAACCGCCAGTTCCGGCATCTTCACCTCGAAGACTATATCCGCAAATACACGGACAGATCCCGTGATACCGCATATAAGACACCCTCACAGAGCGAGCTTGAGTCCATATTCATCTCCATGCGCAAGCTCACGAAGCATCAGCAGAACATAAACTGCACCTGCTGCGGATATGAGACCTGCAAGCAGATGGCGACAGCTATCTACAACGGCTTCAACGTCAAGGAGAACTGCATTCATTACCAGAAGGATCACGTCCAGCAGGAAATGGATCATGCTGAATATCTCGCAAAGGAAGTTGAGCACCAGCGCGCCCAGGAAACCGGCGAGCATCAGAAGCTCCTGTCCGCGATCGGACGTATGGAGAAGGAAGTTGACGATATCTACAAGTCTATCGACGATATGGCGGCAGGAAATGAGCGCAACGCTTCCGACAGCAGCGATATCGCGCGGAAGATACAGAGCGTTTCCGACTTCACCGAAAACCTTGAAGTCTCCATGGGCGAGATACGCGAACTTATAGATGAGCTTGGCAACAACAACAAGGAAGTCGTAAGCATAGCGAGCCACACCAATCTTCTTGCTCTCAACGCGGCAATAGAAGCGGCACGCGCCGGTGAGGCAGGAAAGAGCTTTGCTGTCGTGGCTTCCGAGATCAAGAACCTTGCCGCGAACTCCGAGAACACTGCAAACAGCAGCAATGAGAACCAGTTAAGGATTGATGAATCCGCGCTGAATATCATCAAGGGAGCGGAACAGCTTTCAACGGAAGTCACCGCGGTAAGTGAACTTACCAACAGTCTCGCGGACGCCACTAACAAGATGTCGATGAGCACCGAGGAGATACGCAGAAGTATCGGAAATGTCAAGAACGAGCTTGCCAATCTTGCAGTTCCCGGAAGCTCCGACGGCAGCGGTCATTCCACGATATACAAAAAGCATTTTCTTATTGCAGAGGACGTTATCATCGGCGCGGAGATGCTCCGTCAGATGCTCGCGGCTCTCGGCGCTTATGCAGATATAGCCGAAAACGGACAGAAAGCTGTCGAGATGTTTGAAGCAAGCGAGACCGGCGATTACGCGGCAATAATTATGGATATCCACATGCCCATAATGGACGGTATGGAGGCAACAAGGATAATAAGAGGTCTCCCCCGCGATGATGCCCGGAGCGTGCCTATCATCGCCCTTACCGCAAACAGCATCGAATACGATGCCAAAACAACAGCAAGCGTCGGCATGAACGCCCACCTCTCCAAACCCGCAGATACCGCCGAGCTTATCAAGACCCTCGAAAGACTCGTGTAAGAGGAGCGCGCACGGCGCGCGAGATCGGTCGCTGGCGCTCGAGAAGGGTCGCGCACGGCGCTCGAGAGGGTCGCTGACGCTCGAGACTGGGGGCACCCCTTTTGTGAACAAAAGGGGTTTCCCCCAGACCCCCTCCTCAAAAAACTATAATCGCTCCGCAGTTAATGGAGAAGGTTATCAGAACAGAATAAAAAGACTGCTGAACAAACAGATTTCAGCAGTCTTTTTCTGTGTATAGAAGAGTATAACTAACCGAGGCGGCGCACCCGCCAATAGAAGAATGTAGCTACGCATTTCGCCGCGGGGCGTTCCCCGCAGTTAAGGGAGAAGGTTATCACAATAGAACAAAAAGACTGCTGAACAAACAGATTTCAGCAGTCTTTTTCTATGTATAGAAGAGTATAACTAACCGAGGTGGCGCACCCGCCCATAGAAGAATGTCGCTACGCATTTCGCAGCGGCGCGTCCGCCGCCCCCCGCATTAGCAGAAAATTGTGTCAAAACCGGTGGTTTCAATGATGTTAGTTACATTCTCGTTCATATTGATAAGGCTGAAATTCTTGCCGTCGGCAAGAGCTTTTCTCATTATCATCAGAACACGGAGTCCCGCAGAAGAAATGTATTCGAGATTCTTCATGTCAACACATATACTCGTTATCTTGCCCTTTGCCTCCGCTTCTTTGTAAAGAGCAAGAAGTCCGGGCGATGTGATAGTATCAAGCCGGCCGGTAAGAGATACATTAAGGATATCATCTCTTAACTGTACGTCCGCATTGAAATTATCCTCTTTACAGGTGAATTTGTCCACTGTACCGGGCTTGGGTGTCATTACCCAGAGATTAACGTTCGCAAACGCTTCCGTTGCCTCTCTGCGTATGTCCTCGGGTACGTCCTTGAAGGATACGAGAGGATTCGGCATATATTCTCTTATCGGGATAAGTTCAAGATCAAATCCCATGTCCGAAACAAATTTCTTCGCCTTTTCCTTGTCCTTGTCAAAGAAAATGTTGTTCGCCAATGTCGTCTTGGATATACTAGCCGCAGATACTTTTCCGATCTTTGCGGCGATCTCGGGAGGAAGTCCTGCCGTAGCGGCAATAAGAGCCTTGCTTTCCGCAGTATCAAGCTCGTTGTCCATTGTCACCCATTTTCCGCCGAATTCAAGCAGAAGCTTTCTGATATTTCCGAATACGGTCTCGATCTCGGACTGGGTAAGATACATCAGAAGTCCCTCTGTCGTGATGTGAAGCTCTCCGTCTGCCGTTTCAAGCGCTCTTCTGAGCGAAGCATAGTTCGTGGCATCAACTTCGCAGTATGAGATTTTTTCGTTATCCCCTATCGTCTGCTTTACAGCGGGTTTCATCGCGTCTATTACCGCGGGAAGATCAAAGCCGTAGTACTTTATCCCTTTTTTCGAGAGCTTTATTCCGCGCGCAGTATATCCGCAGGGCAGATCGACCACCTGCTTCGCACCGGTCTTTTCAATGAATTTGTTGCAGGAGAAAAAGCGTGCTTCAACAAGTGAACAGAATACCGGGAACGCTTTCATAAGCGCTTCGATTATCTGCGGCGGCAGCGCCGAGGCTCTTTCTTTCGCGTCCGCTCCGAAAACGGTGAATCCGAGCGTCTTGCGCAGTGCTTCCGAGTCTTCGTCTCCGATCGCGGAAATGATCTGAAGACAGGACTGAGCTGTGCTGTACACAGGATTGACTTCTTCCCTTAACTTTTCAATGCTGAGTTCTTCTGACATAATGACCTCCAAAAATAAATGTAGGGGTTCCCGAATTCTACTGTATATATATTATACACTTTTTTTCGTTTTTGTGCAATACATTATTGTAATTTTTATTATTTTATGCAATTTGCACAATCGGCTCTTTGGTTACCGGATATTCCATACAGAAGATAATTTGTTATAAGCGCCTGTATTTCGACTGTCGGAGTTACTTGATTTTGTTAATTGTGCCCAATAAAGTGCAGAATTAATTGTAGTTAATCAACAAATATGTTATAGAGCAGAAAAAAGTCGAAAAAAGTGCTAAAGATTTTTAGAATTCTTCCGATATTCTAAATATGGAAGGTAAAATGAATGTAGGTTATCCTGAGTTGATACACGGATAAGTCTGCCTTTGCCTTTCATAAATCTATGAAATGATTCATAAAAAGGAAGGGATTATTATGGAAGAAAAGAACTCATCTCTTACACAGCACTTTTCGATCGGAAAACTGTTCCTGTATGTACTGCCGACGATATTTGCGGTACTTCTCGCATCGCTCTATACGATCGTTGACGGTATCTTCGTATCGAATTACGGCGGAACTGCCGCTTTCGCAGCACTTAACCAGGTCGGACCTATCTTCATGATCGTCGCGGCTGTCGGCGTTATGTTCGGTACCGGCGGAAGCGCACTGGTCGGCAAGATTTTAGGCGAGGGTGATAATGAGCGTGCGAACGGCGCATTTTCATTTATCGCGTACTGCATGATCGCCGTCGGCATTATCATTTCAGTGATACTGTGGTTTACCATAGAGCCGATACTCCAGGCACTCGGAGTTACGGAAACAATGATGCCCTACTGTATCGCTTACAGCCGCATCATTATCCCGGCGATAACACTTTTCATGCTTCAGTTCTATTGCCAGAGCTTTCTTGCGACTGCAAAGAAGCCGGGACTCGGACTTGTTTTCACGATCTGTGCCGGCATTACAAATGTCGTAGGTGATGCGCTTCTGGTCGGAGTTTTCTCCGGAGGCGATCCCCTCAAAGCAGTCCAGGGTGCTGCCGCTGCTACTGCAGGCGGTCTTTTCATCGGCGGACTCCTTCCTATGATATATTTCGCCAGCAAGAATTCAAGCCTTCTGCGTCTCGGAAAACCATTGACTGATTTTTCGATGATACTCAAGACCTGCGGAAACGGCATCTCCGAATTCTTCACAAACATCTCCGGTTCCCTCATCAACGTTGTTTACAACAGCCTGTTTCTCTACATGATCGGTGATGTCGGCGTTGCAGCTTATGGTACAGTCGGTTATGTCAATGCGATTTTCACCGCTATCGCTACCGGCTTCGTCCTCGGCGTATCACCGCTGATCTCATACAACTACGGTGCCGAGGATACGGACAACCTTAAGGATCTGCACAAGAAGAGCATCTTGCTCGTTATCATTTTCAGTGTCGTCTCCACTGTCATTATCGAGCTTCTGTCGCACCCGCTTGCAAGCGCGTTCTCCCACGGAGACGAAATGCTCATGCAGATCACGATCGACGGTCTTTCGATCTTTACGCTGTCCTTCCTGTTCAAGGGTATCCCGACTTATGCTTCCGGACTTTTTACCGCCCTCAACAACGGTAAGGTCTCCGGCATTATTTCGATCGTAAGAACGCTGGTATTCAACCTTGCTACCATTGTTGCAGTACCGGTCATCTTCTTCTATCTGTTCGGTTCGAGCTATGAAGCTGCATTCTACGGCGTATGGTATTCCGTAGTATTCTCCGAGCTTCTCGCGACATTAATGTCGTTCCTGTTCTTCCGCGGATATAAGAAGAGATATAAGTACGCGTAAACGAATTCACAATTCACAATGCACAATGCACAATTGTGGAGCGCGCTGTGCGCGCATATCTGAATCGTGACGAAACTGATTGGTTTTGTTTATGGATAACTGATTTAGTATAATGACAGAAAAAATCTCTCCGATATTACATCGGAGAGATTTTTGTTGTTTGTTAAATATCAGATTCGCTTTTTGCTTTCTGTACCTGTGCAAGCTGCATTCCGAGCATTGAAATCTGCTGCATTATCGCATTCGCTTTCTTGCTCCGCCCGGCATCGTCGCTGTCCGAAACAGTCTGACCGTTCCTTATCTCAGCTAATTGTTTTTGCAGTTCGGCAATTTTCTTCTTTATCTGCTCTTCCTGCGAGGATCTCTCTTTTTCTTTAAGCTCTTTCTCCAGCGAAGCCCTGCCCTCGCCGGAAATATCAAGCGTGTCCTGCTTCCGGCTTTCCCGCATGGCTAAGAATTCCGCAGCTGCCTTTACATCGCCTTCCGGAATATAAATGCCCTCGGTCTCAACTTTTTCGATCAGCGCTTTGGCAGTAGGCTGGCTGGTAAGATGATCCAGCTCCGATTTTGATACATTTGTGAGTATTCGCATATATATTCCTCCCCGATATCTTATACTGAATTAGTATCCATAAACAAAATCGAGTAATTTCGTCACGATTCGGATTTGCGCGCAGAGCGCGCTCCACAATTGTGCATTGTGAATTGTGCATTGTGCATTTCTTTCATCACAGCTCAACGCCGTTCTTTTTAAGCAGCTCTCTTGCGCTTTCAACGGAATCTATGCCCGTAGGGTTCTTGATCGGCGCAAACTCCTTCTCCCTTATGACCTCGTAGGGGAGACAGGAGGAAAGCTGATGTATCATATCGAGAACAAGCTGCTCGAATTTGAAGCCGTTCGGCTCAGCGGGCTTTATCAGAGTGCCGCTTTCGTCGATATACGGTATCTTCTTCCTGACAACGTGGAGCGGCATCTTGTCGTCCGCTACGCCCGCAAGCTCGCTCGTGCGGAAAAGGTAGTTCAGTATAACTCCGTAATTGTATGCAGGCTCGCCGTTCTTATCCTTCGCGTTCATCATCTCGTCGGAAAGCTCGTAATACTCCACAATGGACGGTCTGCCGTCCTCAAGGCACATCACTCCCACTTTCTCGTCCGGCGCCGCCTTTCGCACCACCTTCGCGCCCACGGAAACACCCGCAAGGACTGTCGCGCCTACGAAACAGGGATCGCAGATGCGCTGGAGAACGTTGTCAACAGCGAAAATGTCTATCCACTCTATCCCCTCATCGTCAAGTATCTTATCAAGACCCGCCCGGCACATCGACGAATACCAGCCCGCATTGCCGTTCGGAGAAGTGGAGATGCGGTCTTTTGCTTCCATATAAAGCCTGCCGTTAAAATCGCAGGCGGGAGCCATATCCTGCCGGAAAAACACGATCCGGTCTTCCCTATATCCGAAATAATCGTGTTCTTTGAGAAATGCAGCGGTCTTGTCGTGGTTCTTCTCGCTCGTCATTATGAAAAGCCTTATCCATGTGTCCGTCTCTCTTACCACATCAAGAAGATTGCTGATAATGCGCTCGAAGATATAGACCGGCTTGGTAAGCCCGATGTCGTACATTCCCTTCGGATCGTCGGAGCCGAGACGCGTTCCCATTCCTCCCGCAAGCAGAAGCGCAGCGGTCTTCCCCTCTTTTATCGTCTTTACGCCGATATCGTGAAGCTCCCGCTCGCGCGCTTCGATCTCGCTTCTCTGCATCGCGTCAAGCGGAGCAAATACACCTCGTCCGTCACCTGCACCGTGGTTTATCCTGCGGAGAACAGAAAAGTCCGTTTCCGCGATCTGCTGTATCAACGATCGCTTCTGCGCGTCGGAAAGTTCGTCAAAGAACCGGAAAACGTGCTCCTGACCGATATCGGACATCTTTTTTCTTGCTTCTTCGTAATTCATCATCATTTCCTCCGGTTGTTTCCGGCATCGCTGTATTTGTTACAGCCGAAGGGGCGCCGGGTATCGCGGTACTGTACACATCTATTATATCATATAAGCGAAGCGTTATGATATAATTGCCCGATATGCAGGGAGCAAATCTTTGATTTGCGAATCTGCAAGGGCATTCAGATCATGTATAATGAATGCTTCTGCATTCATTATATCATAACAGCCGGCATAAAGCAAGTATCATTTTACGGTATCAGCGGCGGAATCTTTATGCGGTGCCATGATGACGGAGCAATCGGTGTTTTTCGGGATACTGACCTGCGGGGGAGTTCTTTTTGTCACGATATCATTGATCCGGCTTTCCTTATAACACGCTCATAAACTTCCATTGCATAATCATGCTTTTTCTTTATATCATCGAGCCGCCCTTCTTTTCCCGCACACTCAAGCTCGTAAGCCAGTTCGGAGAATCTGACCGCGCCTATCATCTTTGATGTGCTTTTGAGCCCATGTATCAGCACGGTATATAGTTTCAGATCCCCGTTTTTCAATGCCGATTCAAGCTGTGCGGTCTTTTCCGGTTTTTCCTTGATATAGGTGTCAAGCATTTCACGGTAGAAGTCCTCTTCATTCATGCAATACTCCAGCCCGACATTTTTATCTATCACATCATTTGTCTCTTCGTCCTGCGTGTTTTCCTGCACCGGACCGGCGTGAGCCGTCTGTGCCGCGGCGGTGACTTCCGATTTTTTGTACATTATCTTCTCTTCGGGAAGATATTTAAGGATCATTTTTTCAAGCTTGTCGTATCTTATCGGTTTTGTGAGATAGTCGTCAAATCCCGCGTTCAGATACATCTCTCTTGCGCCGGAGACGGCATTGGCAGTGAGAGCGATGATCGGCGTACCCTGTGTGTCGATGATCCGGCTTGCTTTTATTTTCTCCAGTGTCTCGATACCGTCCATTTCCGGCATCATGTGGTCAAGAAATACTATATCATATTTTTGTTTCTCCATTGCGGCGATCGTGTCAGCTCCGCTGCTGACAGAGGTTATATCCGCCTCCGTCTTTTTGAGCAGTCCTCTGAAAACCTGAAGGTTCATCTGATTGTCGTCTGTTACGAGCACCTTTGCTCCGGGTGCAGTGAAAGATTCCCGCGAAACGCTGACACTTCTGCGGGCAAGAGACATTCTTTCCGCAAAAGAACCGATCGTACTGCTGCTTCCGGTCTTCTGCTCTATATCGAACCAGAAATCCGAGCCTTTTCCGTATTCGCTGTCGAACATGAGGCTGCTGCCCATAAGCTCCAGACATCTCAGCGTAATGGGAAGTCCGAGTCCCGTACCCTCAATGTTGCGGTTGCGGCTGATATCGACGCGTCTGAAGGAATCAAACAGATGCGCTTTGTCATCGTCCTTTATCCCTATTCCGGTATCTCTGACAGAAATATGCAATATTACCGTGCCGGCTCTCCTTTCCTTTATGCACGCGGAAAGTGTAACAGTGCCGGTTTCCGTGTATTTCACGGCATTTGTGAGCAGATTGGTCACTGCCTGGCGGATACGAAGGTCGTCTCCGAAAAGCTGTGCCGGGATATCACCGGCAATATCGTATTCTATCGCAAGTTCCTTTGCCTCCGCACGGGGAGTTATCATAACGATAAGATCCTCGAACATCTGCGCAGGGTCGTAGTTCACGGGGACAATTTCCATCTTTCCGCTCTCAATCTTGGAAAAATCGAGTATATCGTTTACCAGTGACAGCAAAGTCTCACCGCTGTGCTTGATATTTGCAGCATAGACGTTTGTGGCTTCTTCCTTTGTCTCCCGCAGGATAAGCTCATCAAAGCCGAGCACAGCGTTTATCGGCGTTCGTATCTCATGAGACATATTTGTGAGGAAATCACTCTTTGCTTCATTTGCCCGCCTTGCCTCGGCTATAAGCTGTTCTTCTTTGGAAATATCCGTTACGGTCAAGATATATCCGTATGCTTCACCGTAGTTGTCCCGAAGCGTGATTATGTCTGCTATACAGGTCTTGTCTCCGTCTGCGGAATTGCACTTGAATTTATAGCTGCCGCTTTCGTTTACGCACCCGAATATTTCTTCCTCGCTCTGCTGAAGACGTACAAGCTCGGTGAGATGCCTGCCCGGCGCCATATCCAGCTCTTTTCTTGCGAAATTATTCATTTCCATCGCAAGGAAACTGTCATCAAATATAACAAGACCGACATTCACTACCGTCTGTGCATAATCTCCCATAGCCCGTGATGAGACTGTAAAGGTGTTGTATTTTACAACGGCAATGATCCATATCAGAAATGCAAGTCCCGCGCCAAGACCCGATGTCGGATATATAACTCCCGTAACGGCTGTCAGGAATGTATCCGGTCCGGAGCAGAGCATCAGCGTAAGATTGGCGGCAAGTATGCGGAGCAGCAGTGCCTTTTCGCGCTTCAGCCTTACTTTGCCGTACCAGACTATCCATGAAGTCAGCGCCGAAAGGAAAATGATCACCGTATAGATCGAATGGAAAGTCCTCTCCGGGCAATCAACCGCCTGCCATGTAGTCCAGTTTCCGACACGGACAAATTCATCGACCTTTTCTCCCGAAAACAGCCACCAGTCTGTCAATGCGAGCGGTATCAGAATGAAGCGAACTATATTCTGTATTTTCCGGTTTACTCCGGCTTTGTGCAGCACAACTATCGTTTCCGCAAGGGGGAATGTGTTGACGCCAAGCAAGCCCGCACGGCGCAGATGCGAACAAACGGCAAAATCGCCGCATATACCGATAAAACCATATCCGAATCCCCATATCCCGACTGCAAGTCCCATAAGCAGTATAGCCGCACGAAAATATCCGGCTGACTTTTCACGTCTGAAAAACTGTACGCCATATACGGTCGATACGGTTCCCATCATTATAAGCGCAGCACTTAACAGAATTCCCATATCTGCATCATCTCCGTTTTACAGTGTCTTTATCAGTTCTTCCGCCGCGGACAGGACAGCCTCGTATTCATTCATCACTTCGGCATGACCCGACTGTATCTCATCGAACCGCTCCTCTTTTCCCGCAAGCTCAAGCCTCAGCGCCATGTCCGGCAGCATAACCGCACCTATCGTCTTTGATGTGCTTTTAAGTCCGTGAATATTGACGGTGTACTGCTTTATATCCCCGTTTTTAAGGGCGGTTTCAAGATTTTCGCGCTTTGCCGGGCTTTCGTTTACGAATGTAACGAGCATTTCCTTGTAAAATCCCGTATCGTTCATGCAGTATTCCATTCCCGAAGCAGTGTTGATATGACCTGCATTTCCGTCATCTGCGCTTTCCTCCGGCATATCCGGCGCAGGGACCTCCGCGCTCGGCTTTTCCGCGGCGGTATCATCTGCCGCGGCAGCAGGAACGTGATCCCCGGAAGCCCCGCCGGTCCTGATGTCAGCGTCGGCGGTCTTATATCCGATTTTTTCGGCGGGCAGATACTTTTTCAGTATCATTTCAAGACTTCTGACTTCTATCGGCTTCGACAGATAATCGTCGAAGCCTGCCGAAAGGTATTCCTCCTTCGCGCCGACTATGGCATTGGCGGTCATCATTATCACCGCAGTGTTCTCGCCCAGCAGACCTGCAGTTTCCATATTCTTCCGCGTTTCAAGACCGTCCATACCCGGCATCATGTGGTCAAGGAAGATAATGTCATACCTGTTCTGTGTAACCGCCTTTAAAGCGTCGCTGCCGCCGGCAACGATATCGACCTTTATGCCTGTGCGTTTGAGAAGTCCTTTCGCAACTTTAAGATTCATCATATTGTCATCTACGACAAGAACTCTCGCATCGGGAGCGTAGATATACTCCCGGCTGTTTTCATTGTGACGGGACAGGCGCAGACGCTCCTCATAGTCGCCGATAGGCTCGTCGTCAACGACCTCCTGCACTATATCGAACCAGAACCGTGAGCCCTCGCCGTAAACGCTGTCAAGCTGAAGCTCGCTTCCCATCATGACGAGAAGCTTCTGAACAATGGAGATGCCGAGACCGGTACCCTCTATCGCACGGTTTTTCTCGCTGTCAAGCCTTCTGAACGACTCGAAAAGCGCATCTCTGTCCTCGGGGCGGATACCGATACCGGTGTCCTGAACCTCGGTACGCAGCGTTATCCTGTCTCCGTTTCTGTCCGCAATAAGCATACGCAGGGTGACACTGCCCTTGGGAGTGTATTTGACCGCGTTGGTGAGGATATTTGTGATTATCTGTCTGATACGCACATCGTCACCGTACAGCGTTTTGGGCAGGTTCCTGTCGATCTCTGTCTTAAATTCAAGATTCTTCTGTTCGGCTCTTTCAAGTACCATATTGACCAGATCGTTTATCATCAGCGCGGTGTCATAGCTTACAGGCACTATCTCCATTTTGCCGTCCTCTATCTTTGAAAAATCGAGAATGCTGTTTATGAGCGTAAGCAGAGTGCGTCCGGCATTCTGTATGTTCTCGGAGTACTCCCTGATATCATCGCTGCCGCTCTCGCGCATTATCATCTCATTCATACCGAGAACCGCGTTTATCGGGGTGCGTATCTCATGCGACATCTGCGCAAGGAACTGCGATTTTGCCTGACCTGCTTTTTCGGCTTCCGCGGCGGAATTTTCGAGAGTTTTCCGCACCCGCTTCTGCCACACGATCATTATATGGAGCAGTGAGCCTGTTATCGCTATTCCCGCGCCGAATATCACTATGAAAACAATGATGTAGCTTACAAGACTGCCGTATATAACATTCCAGTTTTTCGCGCAGACAATAGTGAAGCCGGAGGTAGGGTCGGGAACTGCATAAAAGGCTTTGTAGCCGCCGTCATAGTCTTTGATGACGACAGTGTCCCCGGCGAGCACCGCATCAAGATAACCTGCCTGTTCAAGTGTTACCACGTTGCTTTCCGACATCTGATACTCCGGAGCGGGGTGATTTATGATCTGCCCGTCCGCGTCCGCAAGAAACGCATACCCCTCATCGGTATAGCTCGAATCAAGTATGCCGGTAAGCTTGTCAAGGAAGAAATCTATTCCGAAAACACCTAAGAAATTGCCGGTCTTGTCATATACTCTTTTGCTGAATGTGACGCAGTAAGCTCCTATCTGTTCGTCATAATACGGGGCGGATACGGAGAAGCCGTCCTCTTTTTCCGACTCTATGGAATCTATGTACCACTGTCTTTCCTCAACGTGCCAGTCATCATCGGGCTCCCAGCCGTTGTTCATAATAACCGTATGCTCCGCGCGGGGATCGGTCATGTACGATACCGAGATATCATCATACTGCACGGTGATATCGTTCAGCCATTCAACGCATTTGTCATAATCACCGAGCATTTCCGGCTCGGCGGAAATAAAGCTCACAAACATATCCAGTACGCTTTTCTGCTCGACTATCCACGACTCAAGTTCCGATGTGTAATCTCCCGTTTCCTTTTCCATACGGGTATTGCCCCAGTTTATCATAAGTACCGTCGATATCGCGATGCACAGTATCATCGTTACCGTGAGCAGCGCTATGATACCGGCGCAGGCATGCCTGTTGGTGCGGTCGGAGATGTCCGAATCGGCATGTACGTCTTTTATTATCCTGCCGCTCTCCTGCTCCTTTTTGCCGGCATCGGTATCTACCGTATAAAGCGAGGCAAGTGCGGATTTCATTTTGAGCGAGGACTCACGCAGACGCTCCATATAGACTTCCGGTTCGTCGCTTGACCGGAGAAGGCGGTAATCGCTGCGCTTCACTATGTCTTCCATAGGCGCACTTATTCTGGCGACCGCTCCGCTGACCGCGCTCTCGGTATATTTAAGACGCTGCTCTATCCTTCTCCTGTAACGTATGCTGAAAATGTACAGCAGTATCATTCCCGCAATAAGGCAGAGATTTACCGCCGTATTCGCAATGATACCTGTCATATTGTTCCGGTAGAGAGCGGTCTGGCTGACTACGGACAGCAGATACCATTCATTCGCGGTACGGTTGTAGAAAACAACGCTGTCGGTATCGCTTATTTTTGTGTGGAAATTAAGCGAACTCTCACCGGAGGAAAGTATTCTCTGGAATACGGCGGTGTACTGCGGCAGAGCTGCGGAAATAGGCTGACCTACCGCGGCAACATCGGCATAACCGACTATCTGACCGCTCCCGCTGACAATAAGAGCGTCACCGCCCGCAATACTTATCTTTGAAACGCTCTCCTGCAAGCCTGTCAGGTTGAAGTCGAGCGCGACTACAGTCGTTCCGTCGGACAGCAGCTCCGACACCGTGAAGCACATTTCTCCCGACGCAAGATCAAGATATGGGGCAGTATAATAGATACTGCCGCTTCCCTTTTTGCGTGCGCCCTTGTACCAGTCGCGCTGAACAGGGTCAAAATCCTCCGGCATCACAAAATCCGGTATGCTGTACCAGTCCTCGCCCGCGGCATAGACGTTCGTGCAGCTTCCGACGGAATTGTAGTCCTTGTTTGTTTTGAGATAGGCGTCGATCTCGTCTCCCGAAGCGTTTTCCTTGTAGAGCAGCTCCAGTCCCGACGCTATCTGTCTCGTGAGTATCTCAGCTTCGTACAGTGTCTGTTCAAGGTCTCCCGATACCGATTCGAGCTGTGCGCGTCCTATCGCGTCTGCCTGTCCGCTTATCATCGAGTAGAACAGCCGGAAGTTGAATACCAGCACCAAACTCATGGCAACGGCGAACACCGCAAGCAGCGCATAATTGAAGCGCTTTGAAAGGATATGCTCCGTTCCCCTCCTGCTCTTTTCCTTCGGACTGTACGCAAAGAGCAGACCGAAGCAGCCCCTGCCGCAGTTGCAGGCTACTGCCGAGGAAGCCTTCACGAAATAAACATTGCGGAATATCGCGTATTTCCGGACTGTCTCCGCTATTTTTCCAAGCTCGGTGTCATCGAGTCCCGCATAGGTTATGAAAAGCGTGTCGGTCTCAATGTCATTCCTGCCGTGAAGCTGTCCGCGTATATAGGAGCGCATCGCCGCTTCGTGAAGTCCGTACACCATGCCGCCTACGGCGATCCTGCTTTTCTTCATCACAAGCATGGGACGCAGCAGCATTCTTTCACACAGCTTGCGCATGCCGCTGCCGAGCCTGCCGTTCCTGTTCATAAACTCAAGCTCGCGCACTATGAATGTCGATGATACCCTTGAAGCGTACTCACTGACCTCCGCACGGAGCTGCTGCATATTATGCTCTTCTCTTGCAAGCTCCGCCGCCCTGAGAACGACAAGTCCGAGACCGCTGGAGATCTGTCCGGAGTCGAGAACATATACGCCGGGTACGCTTTCAGCCGCTTTTACCGCATTATCGTAGCCCTTGCTCGCATACCGCCCCATTGTTATGTGAAGTATCGCGGTATTGCCGCGTATGTTTTCTCTGAAAAAACTCAGATAATCCTCTTCCGAAGCAGCGTCCGACATAACAACATCGTCCGTTGTTTCCATATAATCAAGAAGATCGTCGGGGCTTATCTCCACGCCGTCAAGAAACTGCCCGTCCCGCGTCCTGACAATGTTGGGAAGGACTCTGACCGAATATTCCCTGACAAGCTCCGGCGGCAGGTCACAGACGCTGTCGGTGGTTATCAGTATGTGAGGCTGTTCCCTTTCTTCACTCATCTGTGTCCTCCCGCAAAAATTGTTCCAGAACTCTGTGCATATTCTTCATGGATACCGGCTTTGAAAGGAATCCGTCAAAGCCCATACTGAGGAAATTGTCCCTCGCGCCGCTCATGGCGTTGGCGGTAAGCGCCACTATCGGTCTGTGCCTGTAATAGCCGCCGCTTAAATTCCGTATCGCTCTCATAGCGTCCGTACCGTTCATATCCGGCATCATGTGATCCATAAATATGATATCAATGTTCTCGGAGCTGCATATACCGATAGCCTCCGGACCGCTCGCCGCCGAAAATACTGTTAATCCGAACCTTTGCAGCATGCCCTTTGCCACCATTATGTTCATCGGCTCGTCGTCCACCACAAGAGCCTTCTTACCGGACGGCAGACGGGACAGTACCTCTTCGGTCTCAACGTCCATTCTTGCGGTCTGCGCTCCGGGACCGGACCGCTTTAAGAAGCCCACTACCGCCGGAAGATACACGGGCTTTCTGATTATGCTGACTGAGCTGTCGGCGGGAAGCGTGAACTGACCGCCCGAAAATACGCATACCCAGCATTGCTTTGCGATCCTTTCAAAATATGACGGGTCACTGCCATATTCGGCTTCGGCAATAAAAATGTGCGTTACGCCGCCCTTTTCCACCCGTTCTCTGAGCTGTGCCAGCGAGGTCACAACCGTTACGTCAACGCCCAGTTCTTCATGGACATGATCCACTGTCTTGTAATAGTACTCTCCTACCTCGCGCCGTGCGTATTTCGAGCGGTCAAACCAGCATACCGCATGATATTTGCCCGCACCCGAGATGCCTATGCAGCAAGTCCGGTCAGCTACTTTCTGCGGAACGGTGACGTGAACGTGAGTCCCCTTGCCGCTGCTTTCAAGTTTTACAAAACCGTGCATTGAACGCACTATCCCGTGGACTATCGCAAGTCCGAGACCAAGCCCGCCCCAGCGCCGTTCGGTGCTGTCATCGGCAGCAAAAGTGCCGCTGAACAGGCGGTTCCTGTATTTGTTCTCGATGCCCACGCCCGTATCATATACGTCTATATTGAGGTTGATATCATCTCCCTGCGGACGGGAGCTGACATAAAGATATCCGCCGCCGGATTCCGTGAATTTCACCGCGTTGTCAAGCAGACATTCGAGTATCTTGCGGAGACGCTTTGCATCGCCGATAAGCACACGCGGTACGGCAGGAGATAAATCGACTGCAAAATCCGCGCCTATGTATGACTTGGTAAAAACGTTCCGTATCGTGTCATAGATCACCGACTCCGGCTCGTACTCGCTTTCCGCGATACGGAAACGGTCAGTCTGAAGTTCGGAGAATATAAGTATGTCGCTTATCTGGCGCTGTATGCGTTTTCCGGCACTGTACAGCGCGTACAGGTCATCACTGTATTTTTCCGGAAGACCTGCGTCAAGCATCAGCTCGCTCAGTCCGCAGATCACGTTTATGGGCGTTCTGAGCTCGTGGGACATATTGGCAAGAAACTGCTTTGTATCATTTTTAGCGTCTGCCGCTTCCCGGCGCAGTTCGTCCTTTTCATTCCCGTCCTTGCGGCCGATCCGGATAAAATATACGGCTATCCCCGCCGCGAACGAAAGGCAGAAGATCCCGAGAGCTATTCTTGAATAGACCGTAGTCGGGGTATCGGCATTCAGATATCCGGTTATAAAAACATTCACGGCGATGTATATAGGGTATGACAGAGCCGTCAGCAGAACAAGCTTGACATCATTCTGCCGCGAGAGTATAACTATAAGCAGGCACAGTAATATCGGTATATCGGTTATGGGTATGCCGTGAAGAGCATAGAACATCAGAACTCCGAGAATGACGATGATATACATGTACAGTCTGACCGCGGGCTTTCCCGTGTCCGTAAAATGCATCACCCAGCATAAAGCGCACGCACCGGTTATGATGGGTATAGCCGGAAGTTCCCACTGTGACAGTACGATTATTATATCAAACAGCACCGTCAACACGGAAAACATACCGAGTAAGATCATGTGAAATGATGTTTCAAGATCCCTGCCGCGCATACGTCATACCTCTCTCATTTTATAATCCACATCTTCGTCTATCATTGCAAGCATTATGTCCGCAAACCTCGGGTCAAACTGTGTACCCCTTCCTTTTTCGATCTCGCTGCGGACTTTTTCCTGAGACATCACGCCACGGTAGCTTCTGCGGCTCGTCATAGCGTCGTAAGCATCTGCTACGGCGATTATCCTTGCTTCCTCGGGAATATCGCCGCCTTTCAGACCGTCCGGATAGCCTCTGCCGTCATAGCGCTCATGATGCCACCTTGCACCTGTCGCAAGCTTCGGCATCTCCTGTATATTCTTCAGTATCCGTGCGCCCATTACCGGGTGGGTCTTGATGATCTCATATTCTTCGTCTGTGAGACGAGCAGGCTTGTTTATCACAGCGTCGGGAATACCTATCTTGCCTACATCATGCAGAAGTCCCATCATATAGATGTCGCTCTGCCGCTGCGCCGGATATCCCGCGCGCCTTGCTATCTCCATTGAATACTCCGCGACTCTGCCGGAATGTCCGTTTGTATAGGTATCCTTTGCGTCGATCGCGTCGGCAAGAGACTTTACAACGTGCAGAAACAAAGCTCTGTTCTCACCGGTTTTGCGCTCCACTTCAGCGCTAAGAGAGCGCTGAAGGGTAGTCAGCTCAATAGTATGCCTTACACGGAGCAGAAAGATCTCCGGAGCAAACGGCTTTTTGATAAAATCCATAGCGCCGAGGGAAAGACCTTTGCTCTCCGACTCCGTATTATCATCGGCGGTAAGGAATATTACCGGTATCTCCGATATTTCCCGCTCCATGCTGCGGAGCTTTTTAATTGTTTCAAATCCGTCCATGTCGGGCATTATTATATCGAGAAGAATAAGATCGGGAATGCTTTTTTCGACATGATCAAGCAGAGCCTGACCGGATCTCAGCGTGGTGACACCGTATCCTGCTTTGTTCAGTATATGTTCTGCCATGCGCAGATTCGGGTAATCGTCATCAACAACAGCTATGTTTATCTTGTCGGAATGCTTCACATGTTCGTCCGTGCTGCCGACGAACTCCGTTTCAAACGACGCAAGGAGCTTGTCGCCGTGCAGCTCACACCAGCTGCGGAGAAGATTGCCGATGACCTTTTCCGTCGCTTCCCTGCGGACATCTGTGAGAAACACAAAATACCTGTCCGAGCGGTTTCGCATGAATATGTCGGATTTCCGGAGAGATTCCCTTATATGATTTCCGAATTCGGTACAAAGCTCCTTGTATTCGTCTTCATCGGTACTATCGTTCCGGGACAGCGTAAACATCACTTTGCAGGCTGTCCGGTTATTGCGTATGATGTACCTCATAACATATCTGTAAACATACGCGAAAGATTCGCTGTCGAGCTGCAATGCGACATTCGGTATAGAGCGTTCGCCGAGTATCTCCGAAACACTGTGGATATCAAGGATATCATTTTCTTCATCGTCCGGGAAATCATCTGCGCTGTACAGCGCACAGCCATGCTTTCCGTGCCGCTTTACGCTGTAAAGCGCCTTGTCCGCAAGCTTCACAAGAGAATCATAGTCGTTGCCGTGATCCGGCACCGCCACAGCTCCTATCGACGCGCCGATAGGTATCTGCATATCTTCGCCCATAAGCTTCTTTGCGTCTCTTATCATGTCCTCATTTATTTTCGCCGTGATCTCCGAAAGCTTTTCATGGCTGAGCTTTTCCGGGCAGAATGAAACAAACTCGTCGCCGCCGAACCTTGCCACCCTGCTCTCTTTCGGAAGGGCGGCGGAAACTATCCGCGAAAAGCTTATAAGCACCTCATCGCCGGTCTCATGACCGTAGATATCATTTACAAGTTTGAACGAATCAAGGTCGATCATCAGCAGACAGCCCGGTTCCGATGAACACAGCCGTGAAAATTCCACGCCGGCAGCTCCCTTGTTCAGAAAGCCAGTGAGTTTGTCGATCGTCGCCTCGTTCTTGAAGTTCAGCATTTTTTCCTGCTTTGATAAGACATTGTTTATGCGGCGCAGAAATACTTCCGGAACAAACGGTTTTTTTATGTAATCCGATACGCCGGCTTCAAATCCGTGAGTCTCGGCGTCTGCACCCTCGGCAGCGGTAAGAAAAACGACCGGGGTCTCCTCCCACCCGTTTGCCTTTTCAGTCTCGCGCAGCTTTTCGAGTGCTTCAAAGCCATCCATTTCCGGCATGCTTATGTCAAGCAGTATCAGATCGGGTGTTCCGTTCATGGCTACGCAGTCAAGAAGCTCCTTGCCCGAACTCAAAGACGTAACGCGCATATCGTTCCGGCTTAGTATATATCCTGCTACCTTCAGATTTAAGATGTCATCATCAACAACTATTACCCACTTTTCCATATAGCAATCCTTTCTGAAACAAGCTGCTGTCTGTTTCGGGAGCCTTCTTTACTGCATCATGCAGTTACATAAATATCTCCTGAACTGTCACGTTTCATACCTGCCTGTACATCGCAAGCATCATAGCTTTGAGCGTTTCAAGCTCCTTTATATCATCAGGCCCCGTTTCCGGCTTATATACAAGCCCCACCGCGTATCTTGTGACAGCCGCAAGCATGAGATGGAGCGTTGTTGAGAACATTTCTGTTTCCGGTATGTCGGTGCGGACTGTCTTATCCGTCTTTGCCCGCTCATATATCAGACGGAAGTACTCTCCGAAATTATCTATCATGCCATAGTATGTTTCAAGAGCGTTTTTTTCTATCCCTGCCCCGTCCACATACATATTGAACATCTGATTGAAACGCAGAAGATCCTTTTTCTCACGGTACAGTATCAGAAATCCGTCAAGGTAGAATTCGAGCATTTCCGCCGCTGTCATGCCGTCAATGTTTGCTTCCTCACGCCTCTTGCTGTCCAGTTCCCGGATCTCATTCCATTTTTTTGTAGCTACCTCGATCACAAAACCCTGTTTTTTATCGAAATAACGGTAAAGTGTTGCTATCCCGCAGCCTGCCGCGTCAGCGATGTTCTGCATAGATACGGACTCTATGCCTCTCTTTGTAAAGATCTCAAATCCTTTTTCAAGCAGAACTGTCCGCCTTGCAGCCATCAGTTCCGCATCAAATTCCCTGCTCCACATACTCTTACCGCCTTTTGATGATCCATTGTCTATATTTGATAAACATTATTTGATAAACATTTTATCATAGGGTCCGGAATTTGTCAATAGAATTGATAATATAAAATCCTGCCGATATGCTTTGTAAACAGCGCGAAGTATTGACATTTGCGGGGAATAGGAATATAATCATATTGTAAAAGCCGGCTTGTTAATGAGACAGATCGTATTATTGCGCGGAGAATTTGTATGAAAACAGTTAGTTCCCGGCATATCGGAGTATCAGCCGAAGCATTTACAGCTGCACAATTTGCAAGATACCGGTTTGAGCCATTGGCTCAATATGGTGCTGATCAACCCGGGTATATGTTCAATACTACGCATAAATAATGCTGTTATGTCCCAAACAATGGTATGAGGTGAAGATATGAACGTTGTTTTTGATATAGGCGCAGTGCTTGTGCATTTCGACTGGGACGGCTTTGTCGGGCAGATGTTTGACAAGCCCACCGCCGATGCTGTGACCCGTGCTATGTGGCACAATCCCGATTGGTCAGAGTTCGACAAGGCGCTGCTGACCGATGAGGAAATACTGAAAAAGTTCATCGCAAAAGAGCCGGACTGCGAGAAAGAGATACGGCTGACATTCGCGCGTCTCGGCTCCTGCCCTACCCGGAAAGCCGGAGCAATACCGCTCATTGAGCGGCTTAAATCCGCCGGGAACAAAGTCTATTATCTCTCGAATTATTTTGAGTATCTGATGCACGTCGCTCCCGAAGTCCTCGATTTTATCCCGCACATGGACGGCGGGGTGTTCTCCTGCTTTGTACATGAGATCAAGCCCGATGCGGCGATATTCAATATTCTCTGCCAAAAGTACGGATTCAAACCCTCCGACGCGGTCTTTATAGATGACAGCGCCAAAAACATCGAGGGCGCAAAGGCATGCGGCTTCCGCACGATACACTATACCGGGCAGGACTTTGACAGCCTGTATGATGAAATCGTACATATTATGCATTAATCAAAACCACCAGTTTCGGAAGTTTTCTTTTTGGCGCCGCATCCATGCGGTGCTTTGGAAAACTTCCTTACGACATCCGTGTCTTGAACTGGTGGTTTTTTTCTTGCTAAAGCGCCTAATAACCGCCCCGGCAGACATTGCATCTGCCGGGGCGGTCTGAAAGAATAATAAATGAAAAGAACTGTGGCTTTATTTTATCTTTTTGTTATCCGCCTGTGCGGGTAATTTGCAATAAATCCCTATATACAGGCGCGGGATAAATAATCCCCCTATTTTATTATTCAAAGCCTCCCTGAAATATCAGCTCATAAAGCAGTTTTATAAGAAAAACGGACAAAACGATCAATATCACGGGCTTTACGATCTTTGAACCGTTCTTTTCAAAGCGTGACGCTCCCAGATAGTTACCCGCTATATTGAATACACCGGCGACTATTCCCAGCGGGAAGAGTACCTGTCCATTGATCAGGAACACGACAAGAGCGGAAATATTCGTCGAGAAGTTTATCGCCTTGGTGAGACCGTTCGCTTTGGTGATCTCCATTCCCACAAGCCCTGTAAAAATCAATATAAGAAATGTCCCTGTGCCGGGTCCGTAAAAACCGTCATAAACGCCTATCACAAATGACGACACTGCGCAGATAACGATAGTGACCGCTTCGCTGTGCGTTTTTTTGGCATCGAACGCATCTTTTTTGGTCAGGATATATATTCCGGTGAGCGGAACAACAGCAAGCATTACTATCGTAAATATCCTGTCGGGGATCAGGAGTGACAGATCAGCCCCAAGAACTGAACCCCCTATCGCACACGGTACGCAGAACAGTGCAGTTTTCCACGGAATGAATCCGCTTCTGGCGTATTTTACAGTAGTAACAGTCGTCCCCATGAATGCGCTCATCTTGTTTGTTGCTACGCAGCTATGTACAGGGAGCCCCGTTATCATATATGCCGGGAGGGATACAAGACCGCCTCCGCCAGCGACAGCGTCGATAAATCCCGCTATGAACACAAGCGGACAAATTATAATATACTCAAGAAGCATTCTTCTTCGCAGCCTTCCTTGCCGCTTTCTTCCTTTCGAGATTCGATACTATGACAGCACAGGAAGCGTCACCTGTAATGTTTACGACAGTTCTTCCCATATCAAATATTCTGTCCACACCGGCGACAAGTGCAATACCGTCAAGCGGAAGTCCCACCGATGAAAGTACCATAGCGAGCATTACCATTCCGGCACCGGGTACACCTGCAGTTCCTATCGAAGCAAGCGTAGCCGTGAGCACTATGGTTATTATCTGGGCAGGGGTAAGCTCTATGCCGTAGCAGGCGGCGATGAAAATAGCACAGACGCCCTGATAGATCGCGGTACCGTCCATATTTATTGTCGCACCGAGCGGCAGCACGAATGATGTCACATCTTTATCGGCACCCATTTTCTCGCAGCCTTTCATATTGATCGGAAGCGTTCCGACAGAAGATGAGCTTGAAAACGCGAATATCATTGCGGGAAGCTGATTTTTAAAGAATGTCAGCGGGCTGATACCGCCTATTGTTTTTACAGCAATGGAATATACAAATATCATGTGTACGAAATAGCAGATATAAGCAACAAGCAGGACCATCGCAAGAGAGCCGAGCACCGCCGCGCCGTTGACCGCGATAACAGGGCATATAAGGCAGAATACACCTACAGGAGACAGTTTAAGTATCATCTCCATAACTTTCATAAAGATATCATTGAAGGAGTTGATACCTTTCACGGCAGGTGCGGCTTTATCACCGACAAGAATTACAGCGAATCCTATAAACAGCGCCATAACTATTACCTGAAGCATAGTTGCGTTAGAAAGCGGCGCGATAAAGTTAGACGGAAATATGTTGACTATGGTATCCATTATCGGATTGGTCTCGGCTGCTTGATAGCTGAGTTCCGAAGTCTCGATCGTCGGGAAAAAGCCTTTAAATATCAATCCGCCCGCAAGACCTATAACGATCGCAAACGCAGTCGTGAACAGGTAATAGATGACTGTCTTTGCGCCTATCGAACCGACTTTTTTGATGTCGCGCATGGAGATAATGCCCGACATTATAGAAAACAACACTATCGGTACAACTATGAATTTCAGAAGATTAAGGAAGATCGTGCCTATCGGCTTTATATAACCTTCGGCAATATCAGCATAGTTCTGGAGCAGAAGACCGGCTCCGATGCCGAGTACAAGAGCAATAAATATCTGCGCTGCAAGTGAGAGCTTGAATTTCTTTTTCTCTTCCATAAGTGTTACCCTCCATATACATTGGCATTATTAAGAATGAATTTATCATTCTATTATATTATAACATAATGCTATGCATCTGGCAAGAAATATTCGAAGTTTTTAACAAAAAAGCAGCCTTTGTACAAAAAGCTGCTTTCGTTATGTATCCTCTAAAGCCGTTTTATCAACCGTTACAACTTTCATTATAGCATATTATGAAAATATTGTAAAGTTTTTTTGCAAAAAAATGCCCAAGAATGAACGGCTTTCTCAAGCTATTTCTGTTCTGTTTTTTCTCTTTGAGCGTTTTGACATCGAATACAAAGTATATGATATGGCATACTATCTGCATCAAAACAAAAAAACTTTGGCTGCTCCGGATCCGGAATAGCCAAAGTTTTTGTTTGTAATGCAAACCCGATGCTTCGCTGTCATGGCGATAGATCCAAAGCAGGCATTTGTGCACTTGTCGGATACGCAAATATCAAGAATTTGCTTCTCAGTGTCAGAGCCTCACATTCCACTTGCGGAAACAGAGATGATCTTATTTTCCTAGTCCGTGAAACTGACGTTTATCTGCGTTTTCTGCTTGCAAAAGCTATTGCTGCAGCAGCGCCGGCAAGTATTGCGACCGAGTATATTTCATTGCCTGTAGCCGGGTTTTTTTCGGTCGCAGCATCTACCGAAGAAGAACCGCTTCCGGTCTTTACAGTGAGTGTGAGTGTTTCTTCGAACAGAGCGCCGTAATCTATCTCTTCGCCGTTGAACTTAACGTTCACTCTGCTTGTAAATTCGCCTGCAGCCACGTCTTCCTCAGTTACGGTATATTCATAGGTGTAGTACTCTTTCTTACCGGGCTTCAGTGAGCTTATATCAGCAATTTTGATGGTCTCTTCGCCGGTGCCGACTGTAACATTGATGTCAAAGTCGTCGAAGCCGGTAAAATCAAAACCGCTGTTGTTCTCTACCATAACAATGCCTTTGAGGATATCACCTGCATGGTAGATCTCTTTTTCAAAATCGGTGTCAAGATGGATTATCGTAAACGGTTCGGTCTGCGGGTAGCTTCTTATCGGGAAGTTGTCGTATGCCAGTCCGTGTTCGCTCAGTTTAAGACTGCGCTCGCTCAGCTCGGTAACGATCTCGGACCAGTCCGTCCATGCGCCGGGGTCAGAGAGGTCTGTTCCCACAAAGCTCTCACCGGGATTTACAATACCATTTACATAAAAATCATAGCTGTCATCTTTTTCAGACGGACTCTGGTCATAATCAAAGTCGTTGAACACCGAAGTATAGAACAGATCGCTCTTGCCGTCTGCATCAGCCTTTACTATGATGGAGTACTTCACGTCCTTCGGGAGATACCAGGTCTTGCCGATATCAACAACATGATAGCCTGCATAGTTGAAATGCTCGGAAGCTTCTGCGATGAGTTCGCCGTCAACGGGGCTCACTGCGTCATCATTGAGCATATATACACTATAGTCAACGTCGATGTTCGCGTCTGCGGTCTCAAGACCTATGTAGCGAACGCTGCAGTTATTCTGTGTGGTAAATACATTCGCCATGTACAGATCATTGTCAAATGACATAGAGTTAAGTCCGCCGTTGGGGAGGAAGTCATACATATCGATGTTGTGCTGTTCTAAGGTCTCCTCGGTATCGAAGTCAAAGCTTTCGGGGATATCGAGGCTCTGATCGTAGTAGGAGAGCCAGAAGTAACCGCTGCCCGCGTTGCCCCATGTGCTTATCACAGATCCGTCTTTGTCCTCTTCCTTAGCGCCCCAGCTGTTCTTTACAAGGAAAGCTCCGTTGCCGCCGATAGTGCCCTTAGGATCATTGAAGTATTCCTTCGGGAAATCATCGTCATAGCCGACAATGCACACTGCGTGGTTGATATCGATCTTTTTGTTCACGGAATTCTTATCGGTGGGGTCGTATTCCTTGTCGTAGGTGTAATGCGTCCAGTATTCGGCTAACTGGTCGCTTGTGGGATTGCCGTCCTTGTCGATAAAGCGCATAAAGGTCTCATTGTTGGCTTCTAACGTTTCACCCGGTTGAGACTGGTCTGCCTGAAACGCTATCGAAACTGCTCTGCCGTTGACAAGTTCGGACTTTATAGCATCAACACCGGTCTGATTGAAGATGTACTCGCCGTTTTTGCCAACGAGTGCGGGATTCGGCAGCATATTTCCGTCGCTCAGGGTATAGAGGCTGAGGAAGCGGTCGTCCTCGTCAAGAGTCCAATCGCCGGTGGAATATTCCTCGAAAGCTATGAAATGCTTCATGACATCATCGGGAAGCTGATCCGCTGATTCCTTATCCACATCAACATGGTTTATACCCTGCGAGACAAGGCTGTATATCAGCTCTGCTGAGCGAGGATCGGTATCTTCCTCGTAACCCTTTTCTGTCCATTCTTTTCTGAGTTCTTCGATAGTTGTTTCCGAGGGATAATATTCTGTTTTGGTACATGAAACGTCACCATACCGCTCCATTTCATACACATAAAGCGTTATGACCGTGTATTCTCTGTCAACAGTCTGCTTGTAAGGCACTATTTCCTCAAGAGTAGGACCCATTCCCGAGGAATATATTGCTGTGGCGTAGTTCATATAACCGCCGTGATCATAGATTTTTTTGGATATTAAATCGGGATTGGCATCATCATTGAAAACGAAATGATATCCTTCTCCGGACTGGGAGGGATATTCCTCCGAATCCTCCGGGAGCGCCGTATAAGAGAACCACGCGAGATGCTTTTCCGACAGATTGTACATAGCGTCTTCATCGCTGCCGGTCTCCTTGTTATAGTCGTGACCGAGCTCATAGGCGATACTCGTCTCTGCCGCTGCGGTCGCGCCGAAGCTCCAGCAGGTACCCCAGGGGTTCTGGAGCTTTACAGGGGAAACAAAGTTTTTTCCGTCCACATCTCTGAGGTCAAACTTGGAGGGAAGGTCGGAAGTGTCCACAACAGGCATACGCTTTTTCGATGTCTGTATCAAACCGTTGTCCCGCAGGATCTTGTCTGTTTTTTTGTCATAGGCAGAAATTGCCTTCACGATGTCGTCGGCTGTCAAAGAATTCTTTGCAGCGTATGCCGGCACGCAGTTCGCCGCAGCGAGCATTACAGCAAGTGCAGCTGCGGCAGCAGTTTTGATTTGTTTCTTCATAATCGTTATCCTTTCCTTATGATCGCTGAGATTGTCATATTGTTTTTTCTTCTTTTTATTGAACTTTTTATTTTTCTGTAATTTTGTATTATTTCGGCGTGAAGCCTTTCATCGGCTCCCGCGTGCTTCTTTGTTCTCGTATTTGCCTTTTACGGAAAGACCTATCGTTCCGTCTGCGATCAATGCGGTAACGTAGCCTGTAAAGCTGAAATCAAATCCGACATTCACCATATTCATGACTGACAGGATCAGCGAAGCTACATCCAATCCGAGTATGACATAGAAAAGGATCCATGTTTTTTTGCTTCCGAGATTCTTTCCGAACACAAGTAACAGAAGATCGGCGGCTTTTATTGCATAGAGAATGCAAATAACCACCATTAACGGAGTGACGGTATAGAAAAACAGATTTACAATGATCGACAGGACGCATACTCCGACGTGCAGGAACAGAAAGGCTTTATAGAAGACTGCGGCTTGCTTGCTGTAATCTTTTATTATATATATCGCGCCCATAATGAGCATTGACAGTATCACTGCCATAAGAACGATATTTGTAATATTCGAGAACAGCGCTGCGGTCGTTTCTGAGCCTGCGGCTCCGATGATGAAGTTTACAGCGCCGCCTACGGTGCCGAACATCATAATAAACATCACAATCAGATGAAAAATTGTAACGGGACTCTTTTTTGGCATGATGATTATAACTCCTTTAGCTTAAAAATTGAAAGTGGATGAGAAGGTATATAAGACAATAATTCTCCGATCCTGACCGGAAGCAGCTATCGGGATAAATGGAACAAATGCTTCTGAGCAATGACCCGATCATTTCGTCGTCACAGCGGCATTGAAAACAGCTTGGAGAAATTGTCCGCATTCGGGAAAAATCTCTCGCGAAGCATTGCTGTTATCACAGGGGCTTTCGCTTTTGAGCGTTCTGTGCCCATTCCCAGCGTTGCTGCCAGACGGAACAGAGAGAAGGCTCCGCATATATTGCGGATAAGCCCGAGCTTTCCGGGGTCGGCAGTATCGAAATAAGTCGAAAGTGTGATGTCCCACACCTGTGCTGCCGACTTGCAGTCGAGCCCGATCACCTGTAAAGCTATATTATCATCTTTCCCCCCGCCGGTGGACATTACAAGATATGAGCCGGCAATGTCAAACAGCGGGTTCCCGCGGCTTATGTCTGCCATATCTATCAGTACAAGCTCGCCGTCGGATTGGACCATTACATTATTGGTATGGTAATCACCGTGTATCATTACGCTTCCGTCAGGGATAGAGTCCAATAATTTTATAAGCATACCGATTTCTTCGTCTGTAAAATAACTGCCGGCTTTATGTAATCTGTCACGGTAGATATCTTTTATGTCACCGTAAAGCGTCGGGTCTGCTTCCGTGGAATTGAGCGTTTTCAGCAAGGTTCCGAATTTTACGGCGTATTCCTGCAGTTTGTCGGGGTGAGCCATGATATACTTACCGACGGTAGTCGCTCCTGCCATTTCAAACACAAGACCGGGTCCTTCCTCTGTCTCAACTATGTCATAAGCGATTGCGGACGGAACACCGTGAATAAATGCATTTTTAGCGTATTCACGCTCTTTTTCGATAAGAGAAAGCGGGCTGTTGTCGTGATACACCTTGATTATCGTTTCCTCATCGAGACGATACACCTTTCCGTGGCCGCCCCGCCCTATCGCCTCGCAGCCTGCAACAGACACCTTTCGCAGCGCCTTTTTCACATCGAACAGCTCGGTAAATCCCGTAGTCTCGAATATATCATAAACGTCGCGCGAAACATTGATGACCGCAAGCGGCTTGCCGATGCTTTTGCGGAGCTTCATAAGCACTCTGAGCCCGGCGCTTGATATGTATTCGAGCTTCTCTGCATCTACGGTGATGTCTGCTGTTTTGCCTTCCACAGCACCGAATATTTCCTTTTCGGTCTGCGGAGCGTTGTTTGTGTCTATCCTGCCTTCAAGGCGGATAGTCACTTTTCCGTTTTCTTCGTTGATAGTCATGTTCTTGCTCCTTTGCGGCGTATCGCCTGTATTGTATTATCTGATATTTCTGCGGCCTGCGGCTGGAGTGTTTTATGATATGGCTTGTGACAAAACCTGCTCCGCGGCTTCAATGAATGGTGTACAGGCTATAATAACACCCACTGATTATACCACAAAATGACATTAAAAGTCAATAGACCGAAAGTGCAATTTCCGAATCGCTTAAAAAATGTCCGGTCGGAGAACTGCCTTTGGTATATGCTCTTGGCTTATAGATCTGCTCCGGAGCAGATGACAAGCCGGTGCTGCAAAAAAGAATTCAACTTGTCGCAAAGCGGCAATGTCACGGCTTCCTGACGCGGTATGTCACCCGACCCGGCGCAGCCCGGTTCCGCCGCTTTTCGATGTATCCGGCACGGGCGGCTCATTTTCTCTTCTCAAAGCGGTTTCAGAAATATTATATGGTATTACATTGTAAATGTGCAATATTTTTTTAAAATATATTGACTTTTATTGTGCAATATGTTATAATTTGGATAGTTTGAGTATAACGTCAAAGAATAAAAGACAGATGAGGTGTATTATGAAGATAACGTCATTTAATCCGCAGATCATCACGAAAGATGCAGAAGCGACAGCAGGTCTGTTTGAAGAGCTTGGTTTTGAGAGAAAACACACCAAAAAGGATATAGGCGTCAAAAATGTTGTTGATATTGTCATGAAGAACGCCGATGGATTTCATCTCGATATATCTCAGCCGGAAATGGAGCTTCCACATGATATTCAGGCTATCCGCATCAACGTCAGAGATTTTGAAGAAGCTTATGAGCTGTTTATCTCACGGGGATTCAGGAATTTTTACGGCGATGAACGGGTTTATACACCCAGTTCAAAATCCGCAGTACTGCTGGCACCTACAGGATTTGTTATAAATCTTGTTGAGCATATCAAAGACCACAACTGACACAGGAGGTATTTACATTGAAATTCACATCATTCAACCCGCTTATTGTCACTAACAACGGTGAAGAGACGATCAGTCTTTTTGAGGCTCTCGGCTTTGAAAGACAGCATACCAACAGCAATGTTGACGGCCGGGACATCACAAACGTTACAATGAAGGATCCCAACGGCTTTAAGATCGATATCTCCAACGCCCCCAATATCAAGCAGGATCTCACTATCATCAGAATGAACGTTGACGATTTTGATGAGGCTTACAAGTTCCTCACAGACAGAGGCTTTGTTAATCCGAGCGGAAAAATCGTTGAAATGAAGTCGTCCAAATCGGCAATGATGAGATCACCCTCCGGGTTTGCATTCGATCTCTGTCATCACATAAAAGACCACGAATGATTTAAGGAGGAAACCGCTATGAAGATCACTTCTTTCAACCCGCTTATCATCACCAGAAATGCAGCGGAAACCATCAAGCTTTTTGAGGCTTTGGGCTTTGAGGTCAAGCACAAGAAGACCGGCATCAATGACGAGGATATCACCACTGTATCAATGAAGAACGCCGACGGCTTCCGCGTTGATGTAACAAAGGCAGATGTTCCGCAGGACATGAGCACGATAAGAATGAATGTCCGCGATTTTGACGAAGCCTTTGAATTCCTTACGTCAAAGGGATTCAAGAATGCACAGGGAGAAAAAGTTACCGACACCGGCTCTTCCAAGGCAACTATGATGGTATCACCTTCCGGCTTTGCAATCAACCTTATCGAGCACATCAGAAAAGACTGACGGCAATGATCGACAGATCAAGCGAATGTAATATCAGCTGAAAAGAAAGGAAAATTATTATGAAGATCACATCTTTTAACCCCATTGTAGCTACCGCTCACTGTGAGGAAGTTGTAAAGCTTTTTGAAGATCTCGGCTTTGAAAAGAGGCACTCCATTGAAAACATAGACAACACAGGGATCAATGCTATTGACATGAAGAATGAAGACGGATTCCGTGTTGATGTCGGAGATGTAAAGCAGCTTCCGCAGGATATGATGTTTATAAGAATGAATGTCGATAACTTTGAAGAGGCTTATGACATTCTTATTAAACACGGATTCAAGAACTCCCGCGGTGACGAAACGGTCGATTCAAAGAGCTCAAAAGCAGCCAGCATGATCTCTCCCTCCGGTTTTGCTATAAGCCTTGTACAGCATATAAAAGATCACGACTGATCTTTTGAAAGGAAACCTGCTATGAAGATCTCAACTTTCAATCCAATGATAATGTCCCCGAACGCAGAGAAACTCATCTCGCTTTTTGAGGAACTGGGCTTTGAAAAGCGCCACACCAAGACCGGTCTCAACGACGAAGATATCACTCATGTAAGAATGAAAAACGAGGACGGTTTTCATGTCGATATTTCCGCTGTGGATCGTCTTCCTCAGGACGTTGCATGTATCCGCATGAATGTTGACAACTTTGAGGAAGCGTATGATTTTCTCGTAGAGAGAGGATTTAAGAATACCCAGGGTGATAAGATCGGAGAATCAAAGTCAGGCAAGGGGACTGCGATGATGTCGCCGTCCGGATTTATCATCGTTCTCTCGCATCACATCAAAAATCACGACTGATTTGCCAACCTGTCCGGGAAACCGGGCAGGTTATTTTGATAGCTTTCGGAACGCCGTATATCTGCTGCGTACCGGAAGCTTTTTGAGAGCCTTCTCCGGTAAGTGTGGGTAATTTTATAGCGCCCTGCCGGGAAGATGAACAACAAGATCACCGCAGCGCAGCATAATCATATTATATCGTCAATGTTCATTTCTCGGATACGGCAAGGGAGACAGTCGCGGACAAGCTGAAACGACTTATCTCGACGGACTCTGAACTCCGCAAGGGATAAAAGAAAAGCGGACGGAATAAACCGCCCGCATACATATCATTTTTTCTCTTTTGATAACATTTCTAATATGTCTTTCGGTGTTATAGCCGGAATAGCAGAGTGCTGATAATCTTTGATATTACTTGTAACGATGTAGTCTGCGTTAGCAGTCGCTGCACACTTTTCCTGTACAGCGCATCAAAAATCTAATAAACGGAATTAAGCAAGAGAGTCAATGTAGTTGGTGAGCCATTCTCTGTCATAGAAGTGTTCGAGCTTGGAAATTGCATAATCCGGCTCCGCACCCTGGTCAACGTCATAGAACGAACCGTTCTTTGTGTAGCTCAGGCGGAAGTTGCTGGAAATGTTCATTACCGCACCTGTTGCCGTGGAGATAGTGCCTACCGTGCAAGCGCCGCCGGAGGACTTCTGACCGATTATGGACACATTAGGATCTTCCTTGAATACGCAGGGAACGAGGT
>DEWH01000012.1 GCA_002363155.1 Ruminococcaceae bacterium UBA3215
AGGCAGTTATTGAGGACACATTAATTATATCATACACTACGGCAAAATGCAATAGCTTTCAGAGAATTATGACCGTTGTGTGACAATTGTGAAAAGTGTGTCAAAATTAGCACTCTCCTCTTGACAGTGCTAAAAATATGTGCTATACTGTGTACAGAACAAAGGAAAGGGGCAGAAAAGAATAGATGCCCGCCGAAGTTCACATAATAATAAACATAATTTGAAAGGGGTTATGACCTATGTTAGTACCGGATATGTTCAGAAGAAATGTGTTTGATGACTTTTTCGATTTCCCGACGATGCCTCGTCAGCAGCAGGCGATCTCCGTTATGAAGACCGACGTAAGAGAGCATGAGAACGGCTACGAGCTGGACGTTGACCTCCCCGGAATAAAGAAAGAGAACGTCAAGGTAAAGCTTGAGGACGGATATCTCACGATAAGTGCTTCTACTGCGCAGAACGACGACGAAAAGGATAAGAAGGGCAACTATATCCGCCGCGAGCGTTTCAGCGGTTCTTACAGCAGAAGCTTCTATGTCGGCGAAGAAGTTAAGGAGACCGATATCAAGGCTAAGTTTGATAACGGCGTGCTCCAGCTTTCTATCCCGAAGCCCGAAGTGCTCCCGAAGCAGCCGGAGTCGAAGTATATAGCTATCGAGTAAAGTCCCTGCTATGCCGTCTGCCCTTGCGGGCTTGTCCTCCCGGACAGGGCTGGGGCTGCGCGCCCCGTCCCCCGGCAGGCAATCGCTGTATCGTACAGCGCCGTAACACGGGAATGACAGAGTATCATCACAAATTGACAAAACCGCTGAGTGTGATATCATTCAGCGGTTTTCTTTGTACAAGACTCCGGAATCTCTCTCCCCATTGATGAGAACGGAACAGAAGAGATAATTCAGAGAAAAAACTGCGGCTGTCATTGAGTCGCCGCCTGTGCCGGGCGTGAGATACAGCAATTTTTTTGGCGGCGGACTGCCGGCGCGGGCTTCCGCGCTTGACAAACCGGGGAAAATATAGTATAATATATGGGAATATCTGAAAATAGCTAAAGGAGATAATCAAATGGGGCTTTTCAGCAAGCTTTTCGGTACCTACTCCGAAAAGGAACTAAAGAGAATAGAAGGAACAAAACAGGCTGTTCTTGACCGCGAGCCTATGTACCAGGCTATGACCGACAAGGAGCTTAAAGATCAGACCAACGTCCTCAAGGGCAGGCTCGCCGGCGGTGAGACCCTCGACGATATCCTCCCCGATGCTTTCGCAGTGCTCCGCGAAGCAATGTACAGAGTTATCGGCATCAAGCCTTACCCCGTGCAGGTAATAGGCGGTATCGTCCTCCACCAGGGACGTATCGCAGAGATGAAGACCGGTGAAGGTAAAACTTACGTCGCAGCCCTCCCGTCTTACCTCAATGCACTTACCGGCAAGGGCGTTCATGTCGTTACCGTCAATGACTACCTCGCAAAGCGTGACTCCGAGCTTATCGGACGCGTTCACAGATTCCTCGGTCTTACCGTCGGTCTTATCGTGCATGAGAAAGACAACGATCAGAGACGTGAAGCGTACAACTGCGATATCACATACGGTACCAACAACGAGTACGGCTTCGATTACCTCCGCGACAATATGTGCATACGCAAGGAAGATAAAGTCCAGCGTGAAATGAACTTCGCTATCGTCGATGAGGTGGACTCGATACTCATAGATGAGGCAAGAACCCCGCTTATCATCTCCGGACGCGGTGACAAGCCCACCGATCTCTACGAGAAAGCCGACAAGTTCGCAAGAACACTCACTTCCTACAAGGTTGTCGAGGTCGATGCAAAGGAAGAACAGGACGATCTTACCGCCGACTACATCATCGACGAAAAGGCAAAGACCGCTACACTGCTCCCCAACGGCGTAAAGAAGGCGGAGAAGTTCTTCGGCATAGATAACCTTATGGATCCCGATAACCTCACCATACTCCACCATGTAAACCAGGCTATCAAGGCGCACGGCTGTATGCATCGCGATATCGAGTACGTTGTCAAGGACGGCGAGATCGTTATCGTCGATGAGTTCACCGGACGTCTTATGTTCGGACGCCGTTTCAACGAAGGTCTGCACCAGGCTATCGAGGCAAAGGAAGGCGTTAAGGTAAAGCACGAGAGCAAGACCCTCGCGACTATCACATTCCAGAACTTCTTCCGTCTCTATAACAAGCTCTCCGGTATGACCGGTACGGCTATGACCGAGGAAGCCGAGTTCAGAGGAATATACAATCTCGACGTTATCGAGATACCCACTAACAAGCCCGTTATCCGTATCGACAGACAGGATCAGGTCTATAAGAACGAGCATGGCAAGTTCCTTGCCGCTATCGAGCAGATCAAGGAATGCCACGAAAAGGGTCAGCCGGTACTTGTCGGAACTATCTCTATCGAGAAGTCCGAAGTGCTGTCGAAGATGCTCAAAAAGACAGGCATAAAGCACGAAGTCCTCAACGCGAAGAACCATGAGCGTGAAGCGGAGATCGTTGCGCAGGCAGGCAAGAAGGGTGCTGTAACCATTGCCACGAACATGGCGGGACGCGGTACGGATATCATGCTCGGCGGTAATGCCGAGTACCTCGCGAAGGCTGAAATGCGCAGAATGGGCGTAGAGGACGAGCTGATAAATGAGGCGACAGGCTTTGCGGAGACTGACGACGAAGCTATCCTTGCCGCAAGAAAGCAGTACATGGAGCTTAACGAGAAGTACAAGAAGCAGATAGCTCCGGAAGCGGAAGAAGTGCGCAATGCAGGCGGACTCTTCATTCTCGGCACAGAGCGCCACGAATCGAGACGTATAGACAACCAGCTCCGCGGACGTGCGGGACGACAGGGCGACCCGGGCGAGAGCTGTTTCTTCGTATCGCTTGAGGACGATCTTATGCGTCTGTTCGGCGGTGACAGGGTACAGGCAGTTATGGAGACGCTGAAGATAGATGAAGATGTGCCGATCGAGAACGCTATACTCACAAAGACGATAGAGTCCTCACAGCGCAAGATCGAGGGCAGGAACTACTCGATAAGAAAGAACGTCCTCGACTTTGACGATGTTATGTCTCAGCAGAGAATGACGATCTACTCACAGCGTGCGAAGGTGCTTGACGGCGACGATATAAGCGACAGCATCAAGTCGATGATAAATGACAGCATCAAGGAAAATGTGGATATGTTCTGCCAGGGCGATATTGCGGACAACTGGAACATCACCGGTCTGCGCGAGCATTACGCAGGCGTTCTGACGATGCCCGACGATCTCACTTACACGGCGGACGAGCTTAACGAGATCAAGAAGTCGGATATCGTGGATATGCTCACCGAGCGTGCCGAGGCGATCTATGCGGGCAAGGAAGCGGAATACGGCTCCGAGGTCATGAGAGAGCTTGAGCGCGTTATCCTGCTCCGCAACGTTGACCAGAAGTGGATGGATCACATCGACGCTATGGACGAGCTCAAACGCGGTATCTATCTGCGTTCTATGGGTCAGAAGGATCCTGTTGTCGAGTATCGTTTCGAGGGATTCGCTATGTTTGACGAGATGGTGGCCGCGATAAGAGAGGATACCGCCCGTGCGCTCCTCACAGCGAGACTTGCTCCCAACAGACAGCCCCCCAAGAGAGTCCAGGTTATGCGTCCCGCTATGCCGCAGGGTACCGTCAGAAGAACCGAACCCAAACAAAAACGCGACTACGGCAAACCCGGTGCGCCGAAAGAGAGTCAGTCCGATAAGTGACAGTAAGCGGCGCTCACGCGCGTGTCCTACGCGGACGGCGCCAGCCTACGCGGCTGGATCGCGCAAGGGCAAAGCCCTTGACCCAAGTCCCGTAATACGGATATTTGAAAGTCTCCGGACAGGACGAAAATACAGGCTTTTATGTAAGACAAATTCCCCCGTCACTATGGCGGGGGAAAACTGATTATCAACACGAAAAAACTAAATGATTAAATGCGCAGAGCGGTTTGAATTTCCGTTTTAACGGTCATTACGCCGCGGGGCGTTCCCCGCCGCGGTCCAGCCGCGCAGGCTGGCGCCGTCCGCGTAGGACAAGCGCGTCAGCGCAGATTGGCGCTGTCCGCGTAGGACACGCGCGAAGGCGCAGATGAAAGGAGCAGAAAATGGGAATAGTAAGCGAAGTAAGGAAAGAGCTGACGGAACACATAATACCATTCTGGGACAGGCTCAGAGATGATAAGAACGGCGGGTTCTACGGATTTATGGATCATGAACTCAACCTCGACAAAAATGCGGAGAAAGGCGTGATACTCCACTCCCGCATACTGTGGTTCTACTCGAACTGCTACCTCGTGCTCGGTGACAATAAGTGCCTTGAAAATGCAAGACACTGCTTCGAGTTCATGAAAAAATACTGCGTTGACCCCGTGAACGGCGGTGTGTACTGGCTTATGAATGCAGACGGCACCGTAAGCGACAGCATGAAGCATACCTACTGCCAGGCATTCTTTATCTACGCCCTCGCAAGCTACTACGATGCGTCCAAAGACGGAAATGCACTCAAACTCGCCCTCGAACTCTTCGAGACAGTAGAGAAAAACTGCACAGATGAGATTGCTTACCTCGAAGCTATGTCCGCAGACTGGAAGCTCATTCCCAATGACGCACTCTCCGAGAACGGTCTTATGGCAGACAAGACCATGAATACCACCCTCCACCTCCTCGAAGCTTACACCGAGCTCTATCGCGTAAGCAGTGACGAGCGCGTCCTCAACCGCCTTAAATTCCAGATACGCATATTCCTCGATAAGATCTGGTATAAGCCCGAAAACCGCCTGCTCGTGTTCTTTGACCGGGAGCTGAATGTTATCGGAGATATCCATTCCTACGGTCACGATATCGAAGCAACATGGCTCATAGACCGCGCCTGCGAGGTCATCGGAGATGATGCGCTCACCGCAGAAGTCCGTGCAATGAACGAGGGTATCGTCAGAAATATCGCCGATATCGCATTCGAGAACGGCGCACTCAACAACGAGCGTGAAAACGATAAGATCAGTAAAATGCATATCTGGTGGGTGCAGGCGGAAGGTGTTGTCGGATTCCTCAACGGCTTCCAAAAGTACGGCGATCAGCGGTATAAGGATATCGCAGAAGCGCTCTGGGAGAATATAAAGAATGAGATCATAGATAAGCGTGAGGGCGGTGAGTGGTACTCCCAGATCCTTGAGGACGGAAAGCCCGACAGGGAAAAGCCCACCGTTGACCCGTGGAAATGCCCCTACCATAACGGAAGAATGTGCCTTGAGGTCATGAAGAGAAGCTGAACAGGGCTGTGATTCAGCAGAGAATAGCGTGATACGACTACCGCACCCGCCCAAAGAAGAATATAACCGCGCATTCGGAGCGGCGCGTCC
>DEWH01000022.1:0-57766 GCA_002363155.1 Ruminococcaceae bacterium UBA3215
CCCTAAACTGATGCGTAGCGACATTCTTCTGTCGGCAGGTGCGCCACCTCGGTTAGTTATATTCATCTGAATACAAGAAAAGACTGCTGAGATTTATAAGTTTCAGCAGTCTTTCATTCTGTTGTGATAACCTTCTCCCTTAACTGCGGAGCGATCAAAGTTTTTTGGAAGGGGGTTTGGGGGTGTCTCCCCTTTAGAGGGGAGGTGGCACGAAGTGCCAGAGGGTTGCTGCACGATGCAGCAATTGCCCGCCCAAAGGCGTGCATTGATGCACGCTGCAAAGCGGTCATAGCTGACTCCGACAGACACCTTTTTTTCAAAAAAGGTTTCCCCCAAGTCTCTAAAAATCTCTTAAAAGTCTCTTAAAAGTCTCTCAAAAAACTCTTACTCGGTTCGCAGAGCCACAACGGGGTCTTTCTTCGCGGCTACGCCGGAGGGGAAGAGACCTGCTATAAGAGTAAGGACGACGCTGATCGCGATAAGGATCACTGCGGCAATCGGCGGGAGAGATGCGAGGTTCGCAATATTGGTTATATTTTCGATGATAATATTTATCGGGATTATCAGCACCACCGTCACGAGTATTCCTATCGCGCCGGAGATAAGTCCGATGATCGTAGTCTCCGCATTGAATACGCGGGAGATATCCTTCTTCGATGCACCGATAGAACGGAGAATACCGATCTCCTTCGTGCGCTCAAGTACAGATATATATGTGATTATACCGATCATTATCGACGAAACTATCAGCGAGATCGCTACGAATGCTATCAGTATATAGCTTATCGCGTTGATTATGTCAGTAACAGACGACATCAGCAGCCCTACCACATCAGTGTAAGTGATCTGATGATCTTCGTCAGCAGTCGAATTGTACTGCTTGATTATGTCTGTAACGCGCTCTTTCGCTTCAAAATCTATCGGGTAAATCGCTATCGAGGAAGGCGTATCCATGCTGATAACGCCGAGTGTCTTAAGGTTATCGAACTGGCTGGAGGACGATACGACCTCCGACTTCTTGCCCATAGAGCTGAACTGCTTCATAAGCTCGTCGCGCTGCTCCTCCGACATCGACATAAAGAACGACATCTGCTCTTCGCTGATGTTCGAGATATCGAATGCCGACATATCGAAGTTCGCTATGTTTATATTTCCGAGAGCCGGGTTCGCGGGCAGAGCCGTTCCGCTGTCCTCGCCGCTCATCTGCATGATATATGCCATCTGCTCTTCGGGAGTCATAGCATTCAGCGCTTCCTGCTGGTCTTCCGGAAGCATCGCGATTATCGACGACATATCCGGCATTTCGGGCATATCCGGCATCTCCGCACCCGCCGGCATCATCGACGCAATGTACTGCTGCTGTTCCTCCGGCGTCATCTGCGCAAGTGCAGCCTGCTGTTCGGGTGTGAGCGATGCCATTATCGTCTCCATATCCGGAGCGGCTGCCGCCGCAGCATCGTACTGCGCTTTCATTTCCTCCAGTTCCTTCATCTTCTCCGCTGCATCACGGAGCTGGTTCTGGAGGTCTTCAAGCTCACGCTTCTTCTGCTCGGCTTTCTCCTTCGCCTCGGCTTCTGCCTTGTCGCCGGCTTCGGTATCCTCGAACGGGAGCCCGTTGAATACATCGTATTCTTCCTTTTCCTGCTGTTCCTTGACGATCTCGCTTTCGTTGATCTTTCCGGAGATGTAGGCGGTGAGTTCCTTCTTATAGCCGATCGTTCCGCTGATAGAAGCCGAGCGCTCCTTTTCACGGACAATTCCGACGATCTTCAGCTTTATGCCGTTTTCGCAGGCATCTCTCATAAAGTCCTCGTCGTCGGTCATAAGCTGCCATAAGCCGTCCTCGTTCTTCTTGTAGAGATCGGAGTTCGGCACAACGCTGAATGTCTTTCCGATAAAGTCATCGTAGGCGTAGTCCGGGCTTTCAGCGACCTTCTCTATCTTGTTCTTGTCCTTTTTCTGCATCATATCGCGGACTGCGTTCCTGAGCTCGGAGGGATCCTTCATTCCCAGCGCATACAGCGTAAAGTCCGTGATCTCGTTGTTCTTGTCTATGATAAGCACGGCTTCGTTGTAGTTTTCGGGCTTCTGACCCGCAACAAGCTCGTACTTTGTATTGAACATATTCTCGTTATCGGTGATCTCGCTGAAAACGTTGATGTCAGACGCGGAGGAAGATACCTGTGATCTGAGGCTGAACATACCGGAAACCGATCCGAAGCCGATCTCGTCAAGCACATTGTTCGGGTTCACCTGCTTGATACCGTCCTCGTTCTCGGAGAACACCTGCAAAGTCAGTCCGCCGTATGAGTATTCAATGTTCGTGACATTCTTTGCTATATCTTCGTTGCCGTCAAGAAACTCCTTGAAACTCTTGAGGTCATTGGTATTCGTCTGCGCGTACATACCCTCGAGTATATCGCCCATACGGTCATCGGTGTATATCCTGTCTTTATCCCTGTTCTGGCGTTCATTCGCTTCATCTATCATATTTCCGCCGGAAACCGAAAGGAAAGACGAGATATCGGTACTGCTTTCGTCTATCTGTATCGGATAGGAAGCGAGTGTGTCATGCTGGATATCGTTGATGTACTCCTGCACGCCGTTGGAAAGCGAGAGTATGAGCGCAATGCCGATGATACCGATGCTTCCGGCAAAGGAAGTGAGTATCGTTCTGCCCTTTTTGGTCATAAGGTTGTTAAGGCTGAGCGACAGTGCGGTAAAAAACGACATGGAAGTCTTGCGCACCTTATCGGGCTGGTCTTTGAGGGGCTGATCGTAGACGAAAGGGTTGCTGTCGCCGGTGATGTTGCCGTCAACAAGCCTTATGGTGCGGTTTGCATAGCGCTCGGCAAGCTCCGGGTTATGGGTGACCATTATTATGAGCTTGTCTTTGGAGATCTCCTTGAGAATTTCCATTATCTGAATGCTGGTCTCACTGTCGAGCGCGCCGGTAGGCTCGTCTGCAAGCAGGATATCCGGGTCATTGATGAGCGCTCTTGCAATAGCAACTCTCTGCATCTGACCGCCGGACATCTGGTTCGGCCTCTTCTTCATCTGGTCTTTAAGACCGACCTTTTCCAGCACCTCGACCGCTCTGCGTCTGCGCTCGCTCTTGGAAACGCCGGAGAGGGTGAGTGCGAGTTCGACGTTGGAGAGCACGTTCTGATGCGGTATAAGGTTGTAGCTCTGGAACACGAATCCGATCTTGTGGTTGCGGTAGGTATCCCAGTCGCGGTCACGGTACTTTTTTGTAGATACGCCGTCGATGATGAGGTCGCCGTCGGTATAGCGGTCAAGTCCTCCGATGATGTTAAGGAGGGTAGTCTTGCCGCAGCCGGACTGACCGAGGACTGCCACGAACTCATTCTCGCGGAAGTCAACGCTCACGCCTTTAAGCGCCTCTACAACGGTATCGCCCATTTTGTAGTTTTTCTTGATGTTCTTAAGGCTCAGCATTTAGTGTGATATCCTTTCTTTTGCGGCGGACGCGCCGCTCCGTAATGCGTAGCTTCATTCTTCTATGGGCGGGTGCGCCACCTCGGATAGTAAGTCTGATCTAAATTGCACCAACCCCACTTGCGGCGGACACGCCGCTCCGTAATGCGTAGCTTCATTCTTCTATGGACGGGTGCGCCACCTCGGATAGTAAGTCTGATCTAAATTGCACCAACCCCACTGCATTTTTCGCAAAAGCTGCCCGTAGCAGATTGCTCCGAAATACAGCTACTGCCAGCGCGGGCTCCGCGCTCTCTACTCTCCCAGTCTCTTCACCGGCTTAAAGCCGGCAGTTTTGGCGAAGTTCATATTGCAGGTGAATGAATTTACGAAATCGGAGGGGTCTATCCTGTCGAAGTTTGCCGATTCAAATTTCTCTCTCTCGAACAGCACCGAAAGGATAGTCACTTCCGCATCGTTGCCCGTAGCGGTATCAAGAATATTATCGACCGCGTGAACTATCACTCCGCCGACCGGCAGCACCGCGAATATCTCTCTTGCTATGCGCACCGCACAACTGCACACATAGTCCTGGGTAAGGTCATAGTATGCGGTCCTGGACATTTCCTTTTCCGAAAGCTTACCGCTTTTAAGCACGGTGACAGTGGTTTTCGGAACGACTTCCTCCGACTTGACCTGGAACTCGACTTCCATTAACGACGGGTCATCGGTGCCGAATTCAAATCCGCTGCCGTACTCCACGAGATCCTCAAAGGGATTCGATTCGTTTATCGCTTCAAGATATGCGTCGATATCGCCGTCTATGATACGCTGGGCGAACTTGTAGCTGTCCTGCCAGTCCGCAAATTCCTGCGCGTCGGCTTTTTTGGCTTCTTCAAGAGCGGTCGTGAGCTTCTCCTTTGCTTTCGCGTCACCGAACAGCTTTCCCGCAAGACCGGGCTTGTATTCGTCGAGCGCCTTCTGCGCTTCCGCTTCACGGGGACCTGTCTGCCCCTTTACGAAAGGCGGCGGGGATTCAAGCACCGCGCTCCAGTCCACATCATTCTCACATTCCTTATGCACAGACTTGATAAGTTCGATGTAGTTTGACGCTTCTGCCGCTTTAAGCTCGCTCTCCTGCATCTCGGTCGCCTTCTGTTCGGCTTTCTGCGCCGCAAGCTCTTCCTTCTGCTTTTTAAGCTCCTCTTTCTTCTTTGTGGCATCGGAGGTGGATTTTTTCTTCTTGCTGCTGCTGAACGTCTTGACGTATGACAGACCCGTTCCGGGAATGCCGAATGTCGCTGTCCGCCTTCCGCTTGTGTTGAGCGAGTACCGCGCACCGTTCGTTCCGAGGCTTACGCCCACGCCCGACTTGCTGAGGTTCAGCTTTACGCCCTTGCATATAGATATGCTCTTGTGAAATCTGAGTCCCATATTTACCCCCATATCTCTGCATACCGGAAAGTTTCTTCTGCTGCGCTTACGCGCGTGCCCTATGCGGGCGGCACCAGCCTATGCGGCTGGATCGCACCAGCGTGACGCTGGACCCGGGATCCGTTTCACGGAGATCGGCACATCTCCGAACAGACCGACGATAATGGCTTTCCGACAGGCTTTTTGAAAATACAGAGATATTATAACATAAAAAAAACAAAGCGACAAGGCTTTTTGCAAAATTTCACATATATATCATAATATGGAACAGTACGGAGACAATTATTTCAATTAATAAACCGTCCGCTGCTGAAAAGAATAATAATGTCCGGCAGATGTGATGCCGGCACATATCCGATCAGCTATTGTACGAACGGAGGAACACTATGAAAAAGAAAATGACGGCTGTCATTGCCGCTGCATATATCGCGTCACTGATGACGTTCGCTTCTTACGCACAGTCTCCCGCAGAGGGGATCGCGGAGGGAGCAGGTGAAGTTGTCGAGAATGCGGGCGAGGGTGCCGGAGATGTCCTTGAGGGCGTCGGAGACGGCATTTCCGATGCTGCGGACGGCATCGGCGAAGCGGCAGGCGATGTACTTGACGGTGCGGGTGATGCTATCGACGAGATAACCGGCAGTGACCCCGCGGACGAGGCAGCACAGGAGGATCCCGAGGAGGATATCACCGACGAGGAAGAGCTCACCGAGATCACGGACGACGATGATGTTGAAGATACCGAAGAGATCGAGGAAGAAGCCGAGGACGAACAGGACGACAGCGTTATCTATGAAGCAAACATCAATAACGGCAGCAAGAACGACCGGAACCCTGCAACAGGCGGACTGCCCTTTATGACGGCGGGACTTGTTTCCGTTGCGGCAGCAGGCGTGGCTTACCTTACCAAGAAGAGAAATCTTGAAAACGGCACGACGCGGTGAAGAAGGTTTCCGAAGGCGCGCAGGACGCGCGCATAAAGAGAAACCTTCCTGACGGCACGATGCAGTGAAGAAGGTTTCCAAAGGCGCGCAGAACGCGCGCATAAAGAGAAACCTTCCTGACAGACAGGGAAATAACGGTTAAGAAACTTCCGTGTGGTCTTACGGTCACACGGAAGTTTTTCGGCAGGGGACTTGACAAATGACAGAATATGTGATATACTGTATATAGTTAGCAAGAGTTAACTGCCGAAAGGAGGCTTTATTATGGAATTGCTTACTGCTGCCGCGATAGGCGCATCATTCGTATTCGTGTCCGGAAAGCTTAGATCTAAGCTCCTTGATATCGCCGCCGGAAAAGGCGGGGAGCCCGGAAACGAAAAGTAATACATACGTTCATGAGCCGCAGTCACACACTGCGGCTCATTTTTATTGACACAACAGTTATTTTGGAGTATAATTGGAAACAATGAATATTATACCGAAAGGAACAACAATGGGAAAAAGGATCGGACTTCTTGACGAAATACGCGGTATCACATATATTGCGATGATAATATACCACGCCTACTACGACATCGTGTTCGTTTACGGGCATGACCTGCCGGACGTGCTTGACACCGTACTGCGCTTTATCCAGCCCCTTATCGCCGGCACATTTATCGTGATCGCCGGCATATCCTCCAACTTCTCCGCCAACAATTTCAAGCGAGGGGCGCTGTACTTCTTCTGCGGAATGCTGCTCACCTTCGCAACGGCCGTTGCGATGCCCTCCGAGCTTATTGTTTTCGGGATCCTGCATTTCATGGGCTTTGCCTGCATGATCTACGGCTTTATCGGAAAGTTCACCGAGAAGATACCCTCAATAATCGGCATTATCGTTTTCGCACTTCTTTACGCCGCCTCACTGAATATTCCGCTCGGCTATATCGGCATCAAAGGTCTGTTCAGCGTACCTATGCCGGATCTCCTTTACGGGCATTACTGGCTGTTCCCTCTCGGCTTCACTTCACCGTCATTTTACAGCAGTGACTACTTCCCGCTCATACCGAACCTGTTCCTGTTTCTTGCGGGAGCGTCACTCGGCGTGTATCTCAGATCCGGACGCGCCCCGAAAGGTATCTACCCTACCCGTTTCAAGTCAATGTCCTTTATCGGCAGGCACGGGCTCTGGGTGTATCTCCTGCATCAGCCGGTGATAATACTCGTAATCGACATCATCTTCAAGCTTACCGGTCAGACCACCGTATTCCTGTAAAATACTTCGTTCTGTCCCGCGCGGAAAATACAAACTCTTATCATCAACAGCAATTACCGCTGAATATTCACATATTCGGCGGTTTTGTCTTTCACAGAGAAGAACCTGTAAACCTTTCACCAAACTTACAAAATCCCGTGTAACGGTCATAAAGCTGCGGGGCGTTCCCCGCCGCGGTCCAGCCGCGCAGGCTGGCGCCGTCCGCGCAGGACAAAGCGAAGCAGAAGGTATAGCAGAGACTCTCCCGTGCTATTGCTTTTTCTGATAATTTATGGTACAATTGAGGGAGAACTGATGCAAAGGCGGCGATGACAGATTGAAGATCACCGAAGACAAGCTTGCTTCCGCGATACGCTCCGGAAATATCGGCAAGCTCTACTATCTGTACGGAAAGGAACCTTTCCTTATAAATATGCATACGGACAGGATCATCAAGAAAACAGTGGGTGACGACGCGCTCGACTTCAATCTCCAGCGTCTTGACGGCAATCCCGATCCCGCGCTTCTCTCCGATTACATCGAATCACTGCCCGTTTTCGCGGAGCGCAAGGTCATAACCGTCAAGGATTATGACCCGGAAAAAAACGACAATGATACCGACAGGCGCATGCTCGACATAATAAGCGATATCCCCGATACCGCTGTTGTTGTGTTCTACTGCACAGGCATAGAGCCCGACGAGAAAAAAGCCAAAACCAAGAAGTTCATCGCCGCTGTCGAAAAAAACGGTATCGTCTGCGCAGTCGAACAGATGAAAGCGCCGAAGATAGCGGAGCTGTGCGTGAAAAAAGCAGCTAAGGCCGGCGTGGTGCTGTCTTATGACGATGCACTCGAACTCACAGAGCGCGTCGGCGGAAGCATGACCTCCGCAAGCGACGAGACAGCCAAACTGATAAGCTACGCCGGACAAGGCGGCACAGTCACCCGCGAAAACATCAATGCCCTTGTGCCGAAACGCCTTGAAGCCGAAGTCTTTGACCTCGCCGCGGCAATAAATGCCGGAAAACGCGCCGACGCGTTCCGCATAATCGACGAGCTGTTCAGCCAGCAGATCTCACCTGTCAATATCCTCTCCGCACTTGCCGGCGCATATCTCGATATGTACTGCGCAAAGCTTGCGAAAGTAAACGGCATCAGCCCCGCTAACGCCGCGCAGATGTTCGGTTACTACGGCGGAAGGCAGTGGGGATTCGCAAACAAGGTCTATCCGGCTGCATCAAGGCTTGAAACAGGCTACCTCCGCGAAACGGTGAGCCTTATGTCGGAAACGGATATAAAGCTGAAATCCTCGGCTGTGGATAAAAGAATAATCATAGAAGAAGCGGTCACAAAGCTCTTTATGTGCAGGGAGAAAAGGCAGCGATGAGCGGACGGATAAAGCTCACGATGCCCGTTGTCGTTGAGGGCAGATACGACAAGATAAAGCTGCTGAGCGTGATCGACGGCATCATCATCACCACCGACGGCTTCGGCATCTACAAGAACAAGGCAAAACAGGCGCTTATCCGGAAATATGCCGAAACAACGGGCATAATAATACTTACCGACAGCGACGGAGCAGGATTCCAGATACGGAACTCGCTGAAAAGCTGTATCGGGAACGGGCGTGCCGTAAACGTCTATATCCCCGATATCTTCGGCAAGGAGCGCCGCAAGGACAAGCCCTCGAAAGAAGGCAAGCTCGGCGTTGAGGGGATAGACCCGGATATACTCCGGGAAGCTTTCGAGAAAGCAGGAGTCACCGGTCCCGGACCGGAACGTTCGCTGTGGGCGGATAAGCAAATGCTGGTAAAAGACGGGCTGTCCGGCGGAGATAACAGCTCGGAGCTGCGGAAAAAGCTCTGTATGAAGCTCGGACTGCCGGAGAGAATGACAGCAAAGGCTCTGCTTGAAGCGCTCAACGCGCTGTTTTCGGAAGAAGAATATACCTCGGCACTCGGGTCCATGAAAAAAGGAGAATGACATGGTAAGTTCAAAGGAATGGGATTGGAAGAATATAAAAAGCGAGTCATGGCTGAAGCCCTCGGAAGAGAGCTTCTACTATGCCGAAAAATGGCGCGCGGAGGGACGGACGAGAATGCTCGATCTCGGCTGCGGGCTCGGAAGGCATTCGATACTCTTCGATGCCAAGGGATTTAAAGTGACCGCCATAGACCTCTCGGAATACGGCGTGAACCACCTCCGGGAATGGCAGAAAAAGAACGGTACGGATTTCCGCACTGTCGTAGGCGATATGAAGAAGCTGCCCTTCGCAGACAATGCCTTTGACTGCATCTACTCCTACCACGTTCTTTCCCACACCGACACCGAGGGCATAAAGCAGGTAATGAGCGAGGTACACCGCGTCCTGAAACCGGGCGGGGAGATATACTTCGATCTCTGCGCAAAGAACGCATGGCAGTTCACCCAGTGCATAGGCGACCGTATCGACGAGAACACTATACGCTTTGTGGGCGGAGCCGAGGACGGCATCCCACATTTCTTCGCCGACGAGGAACTTATGAGGGGACTGCTCTCTGATTTCCGGATAAATGTTCTGCGTCATGTCGATACCCTTGCAACCCCGCTCTACAATGCCACCGGTTCCCACTGGTTCGCGGAAGCGGACGCGGAGAAGGAGGACTTGAAGCCGGACTTCTCCGGTATAATCGGCACCACAGTGAGCGGAAAAATAGACCGTCCCCTCGGCTCTGTTCACCCCCGCATCCCGGATATGACATATACAGTGAACTACGGCTATGTGGACGGGGTATTTGCAGGCGACGGCGCGGAACAGGACATCTACCTGCTCGGCGAGGACAAGCCTGCCGAAACCTTCACCGGAAAGGTCATCGCGGTATGGCACAGATACAACGACGTTGAGGACAAGTGGATCGTCTCCGCGGACGGACGGGATCACGCGGACGACGAGATAGCTGAAAAGATCGCGTTCCAGGAAAAATTCTTCGACGGGGAGCTGTTCAGATGACACGGCTTCTGATGGTGACCACCGGCGGTACGATCGCAAGCGGACACTCCGGGGGCGGCGGACTTGCGCCGGAGAAGAACGGCGCGGAGATGCTTCCGAAGCTGGAGGACGTGAGCTTTGACGTGCTCGATCTGTACGCGATAGACAGCACGGATATGTCGCCGGCGCACTGGAAACTGCTGTATGACGCGGTGACGGAGAAGCTCCCGGAATATGACGGGATCGTTATCTTGCACGGCACCGACACAATGGCGTACACCGGCGCAGTGCTGGCATTTACGGTAAGCACGGACAAGCCCGTGATACTTACCGGCTCCATGCTTCCTTTCGGCGTACCGGAAAGCGACGCTCCAGGCAATATTCAGTTTGCCGCGCTCATCACGAAATACCGGAAATATCCGGGCGTTCATCTTGCCTTTGCGAACCGCGTGATAGGCGGCGCGGATATCCACAAGATAAATTCCTCGGAAAAGGACGCGTTCCGCAGATACTCCGGGTTCAAGGTCAGCCGCACTCTGCCGTTCCCGGAAAAGCCGGAAGCGTTCCCGGCTGTCGTGAAGCTGTCACCGTTCATGTCGGGAGATGATCTGCGGCGTTCGGCTGACGGGCATAAAAGCGTGATAATCGAAACATACGGCGCGGGGGGACTTCCGGCTGGAGAAATAACAGACACAGTCGGAGAACTTGCAAAAAAAGCACGCGTCACAATAACCACTCCCTGCATCGGCGGAACGGAGCCCGACAGGTATGAAGCGGGGCGGCGCGCACTTGCGGCAGGCGCTTTCTCCGGCGGTATGATGTCAACGGAATGTGCCGCGGTGTATGAATGGATAGTTGGAAACAGCGGCAGGCATATCTGAAATGTCCGCTTACGGCATTATGGTTATGCAATATTGACAGATTAATCTTGCAAAAGCGGGAAAAAGGCGTTAAAAAGCCGATTTTCCCGTTATTTTGTTGACAAAACCATTTCAAGGGCATATAATAAGGTTACATCAAAAGAAACGGAGAGGATAAAAATGTCCGAAATCACGCTCAGCGACAAGAGCAATCTGCTCGAGCAGGATCCTTATATGTATGACCTCCAGGACGTCCCGAAACCGGAATTGTTCCGCGAGATGTTCCCTTATACCGAGGTACCGAAGATCGCCTACAACTACCGGCGTGTCCCTATGAATATGCCGGAGAAGATATACATAACCGACACCACATTCCGTGACGGTCAGCAGTCCCGCGCTCCCTACACCACCGATCAGATGGTGCATATCTATGAACTGCTCCACAAGCTCGGCGGAAAGAACGGCATTATCCGTCAGACCGAGTTCTTCGTCTATTCCGAAAAGGACAGAAAAGCCCTCGAAAAGTGCATGGAGCTTGGCTATGACTTTCCGGAGATAACCACATGGATCCGTGCCACAAAGTCGGATTTCGCGCTTGTACGCGACATCGGCATAAAAGAAACGGGCATACTCGTGAGCTGTTCCGACTACCATATCTTCAACAAAATGGGGCTTACAAGAAAGCAGGCTCTGGACAAGTACATCGGCATCGTCTCCGACGCGATAGAAGCGGGACTGCGTCCGAGATGCCACTTCGAGGATATCACAAGAGCCGATTTCTACGGCTTCGTAGTGCCTTTTGCGACCGAACTCATGAAGCTGTCGAAGGAAAGCGGCATACCGATAAAGATCCGTGCCTGCGATACAATGGGCTACGGTGTTCCCTACCCCGGAGTTGCGCTCCCGAGAAGCGTTTCCGGCATAATCTACGGCTTGCAGCATTACGCCGGCGTTCCCTGCGAAATGCTGGAATGGCACGGTCACAATGACTTCTACAAGGGCGTGGTGAATGCTTCGACCGCATGGCTTTACGGTGCGCAGGCGGTCAACTGCTCACTTCTCGGAATAGGTGAAAGAACCGGAAATGTTCCGCTTGAAGCTATGGTATTCGAGTATGCGCAGCTCCGCGGTACGTTCGACGGTATGGAGCCCCGCGTCATCACCGAGATCGCGGACTATATCGTAAAGGAAACGAATTACGATCTTCCGCCCATGACACCCTTCGTAGGCAGAAACTTCAACCTCACCCGCGCCGGGATTCACGCGGACGGACTGCTCAAAGACCCGGAGATCTACAATATCTTCGATACCGAAACTATTCTCGGAAGGCCGCCCCTCGTTGCGGTAAGCAACGTTTCCGGACTTGCGGGCATTGCCCTCTGGATCAACAACTTCTACCGTCTCCCGCCGGAAAAAGCGGTCAGCAAGAAGGAACCGTTCATTGCGAAGATCAAGGAATGGATAGACGCAGAGTACGAGGCTGGAAGAGTGACCGTTATCAGCGATGAGGAAATGATCGCGCAGATAAAGCTTTACGGAAAGGATTTCCTCGACAGTATTTCATAAGCAGAACAATAATGCCCTTCCGCGGAACAACTGCACGGAAAGGCATTGTCTGTATCCTGCCTGTTTATCAGGTCACGGCTTACAAAAATCCCCTGTATGTTAAACATACAGGGGATATTTTCATTATTCTTCGTCGGAAGCTTCGTCCTCGTCAGCGTCTCCGCCTTCGAGAAGAGCCTTGATAGAAAGGCTTACTCTGGACTTCTCTTCGTCGATCTCGGTGATCTTTGCTTCAACTACCTGACCAACGCTGAGAACCTGTGCAACATTCGTTACTCTCTCAAGAGAGATCTGCGAAATGTGGATAAGTCCGTCAACACCGGGGATTATCTGAGCAAATGCGCCGAAAGGTGTGATAGAAACTACCTGTACCTTTACAACATCGCCCTCTGCGAACTCGTTGAGGAACTTTGTCCACGGGTTATCCTCGGGCTTCTTTGCTGTGAGGGAAACTCTCTTCTTCTCGGGATCGTAGCTCTTTACTGTAACTTCGAGCTTATCGCCGATAGAAACGACTTCTTTCGGATGCTTAACTCTGTTCCATGTAAGTTCGGTGAGGTGAACCATTCCGTCAACTCCGCCGAGATCTACGAATACGCCGTAGCTCTCCATGGACTTGACTTCGCCGACAAACTTCTTGCCGACTTCAAGTTCCTCCCAGAACTTAGCCTTGACAGCATCGGTAGCCTCTTTTTCAGCTGCCTTGATAGAGCCGACAACTCTGCCCCTGCCTTCATTTACTTCGATAACCTTGAAGCCTACCTCCTTCTTGAGGATATCTTCAAGCTTGCCGTTTCTCGGAACACCGGACTGGGAAGCAGGTACGAATACTCTTGCTCCGTCCTCGCTTGTAACGATAACACCGCCCTTGACAACAGCCGTAACTGTGCCGTTTACGGTAGCATTCTCTTCCTTAGCCTTGAGGATCTTCTCCATGCCTGCCTGTGCATCTACCTGCTTCTTGGAGAGATATACGAATCCGTCGGCATCGTTTACCTTTGTTACGATGCAGTCGATAACGTCGCCTACCTTTACTACCTCATCGGGAGTAAGGTTCGGATTTGCGGAAAGCTCTTCAGCGGGTATGTAACCCGACTGCTTGATACCGATATCGACAACAGCTTCTGTTTTATTTACAGCAACAACGGTAGCCTTGACCCTGTTTCCGGCGTATGCCCGCACCTTCTGCATCTGATCGATGGCAGCCGCAAACTCAGCATCAACGGCTTCATCTTTAATGATTTCGCTCATAATATTATGAACCTCCTTAATTATATATGCAGGGGTCGATGCTCCTGCTGTAATTCCTATTTTAACATCTTTTCGGGATGATAACAGGCGCTCAAGTCCGGTCTTGTGCTCTTTAAGGAGCTGTTCACCGTTCTCGGCAAAAAACACCGGGCAGTTGGCTCCGCAGATATCCGCAAGCTTGCGGGTATTGCTGCTGTGACTTCCGCCGGCTACTATCACTGCGTCGCACTGCGCCGATAAAGTTTCGGCTTCGCGCTGTCTCTCAATAGTAGCTCTACATATTGTATCAAAAATTTTTAAATTTGTATAGTGTTTTTTGATATTTTTCTGCAAATCTGTCCATTTGCACATATCAAAAGTTGTCTGAGCAACTACAATTAGCGATTTTGCACCAAAATTTTTATCCGATTTTTGCAGTTTGTCAAGCTCTTCACAATTGTTTACTGCCTCGGCACGCCCGTGAGCAAATCCGACGATCCCGATGACTTCCGGGTGCGTTCCGTCTCCGGCTATCAGCAGGTCACTTCCGTCCGCTGTATTCTCATCGGCTATCTTATGGATCTTCGCTACATAAGGGCATGTCGCGTCTATGCATTCAAGTCCGAGCCCGGCAATATCATCGTATGTGCTTCTGCCGACGCCGTGGCTTCGTATAACGATGCAGCCTTCCGCTTCCGACGGGTCATTTACCGGAGTGATCCCCTTTTCACGAAGATCGGCTATGACATCATTATTATGTATCAGCGGACCGAGGGTGTATATGTTTCCCTTTTCTTCCGCCGCTCTGCAAGCCATATCAATTGCGCGCTTAACGCCGAAGCAGAACCCCGCAGTCTTTGCGGTAATTATCTCAGTCACCGCTCTTTTCCTCCGCGGGTGACTTCTGCTCCTTTGCCGGGACAGGAAGCGGGTCGCCTGCCGCTTCGTAGATCTCCTTCTGGAGCCCGATGAGCGAATCGCCTATGAGCTTTGCCGCATTTCTCATGCTGCGGCGGTCGTTTTCGTCTATTTTCAGCTTTTCGGCAGGTATCGCTTCACCGAAGTTGATATCAACTCTGTTTTTTCCGCTGTACCGAAGGCATACGGGAAGGACAGGCGTGCCTGCCTGTGATGCGATAAGCACGACGCCCGACTTCATACGTCCGATAGTGCCGTCCTTTGAGCGTGTGCCTTCCGGGAAGATAACAAGTATCCTGCCCTTTTCAACAGCTCTCACCGATTCGCGTATAGGCGCATCATCACCGGATCCGCGGACTACCGGGAATGCCCCGCATCTTCTTATGAGCCAGCCAAACAGCGGATTCCTGAACAGCTCCTCCTTTGCCATAAAGGAGAACTTGCCGCGGACTACTGCCGCGATCATAGGCGGATCGGCATATTTCTGGTGGTTGCAGGCGATTATATAGCCGCCCTTTCCGGACGGTATATTCTCCGGGTGCAGAACATTAATTTTATACTTTATATGGAAAAAGATCGAAAGCAGCTTTCTGAAAAACAGATACATCGGTAAGCCTGTCCTTTCGTCAGATTTTTCCGAGGTCTCTGATAAGGCTGACAACGCCGCATACAGTCTGCTCGAAATCAAGGTCGGAAGTATCGAGAAGAATAGCGTCCGGTGCCTGTTTAAGTGGAGCTTCCTTGCGGTTCATATCGTTGAAGTCACGGCGGTTTACCTCTACAAGCACCTCGCCGAGAGTTACATCGGAACCCTTTGCGACAAGCTCGTCATAGCGCCTTTTTGCGCGTATCTCGGGTTTGGCGGTGATGAAGATCTTTATATCCGCGTTCGGCAGTATCACTGTACCGATATCTCTTCCGTCCATGATAACGCTGTTCTTTGAAGCGATATCTCTCTGCATGCCGAGGAGGAATGCACGGACAGAGGGAAGCGCGGAGACCGCACTTGCCGCCTTGCTTATTTCGAGTGTGCGTATCTCGTCGGAAACATCTTCTCCGTTCACAATGACGCGCTGGGTGCCGTCCTCAAGCTTTATCGAAAGGTCAAGCTTACTGTTCAGCAGCCCGGAAACAGCCTGTTCATTTTCCGGACTGATCTCGACACCGTTTCTGATGCAGAAAAGCGCACACGAACGATACAGCGCACCTGTGTCAACGTATATAATGCCAAGTCTCTTTGCGCATTCACGGGCAACGGAGCTTTTGCCGGCTCCTACCGGTCCGTCTATTGCAACATTGATCATATCCGGTCACCTCTTTTTATATTAATCTTTTATATTATAACATATCTTTACACAAATATCAACAGTTTTGCAAAAATTAATTGCATGAGCGCCGGTATAAAAAAGAATTGCAAAAAAGACTTGACAAATCTTCACTTGCGGTGTATAATAATACAAGTGATTTTAAATGCGCCACTGGCTCAGCTGGATAGAGTACTTGGCTACGAACCAAGGGGTCGGGGGTTCGAATCCCTCGTGGCGCGCCAGGCGCGGAGTCCGCGCTGACAATCCGCTCACAGTTTCTTATGTGGGCGGATTTTTGTGTCGTATCACAAATTTTATCAGAAGATTTGAAGCTCTTATACAGCGAATTCCGTCTCTTACTTTTCTGCCTTGCTGTCCAAAGAAGCATCTTTACACAGCAAAAAACATACAGCCCACAAACGGCATAAGCAAGCCGATCGTGGGCTGTATTTCTTTTTGGAAAATTCCGACAGGTGTAATTTTAACGGGAATCTATCAGATTGGGGAACTATATCTTTCAGACCGGTAATTAATAATTTTGCCATTCCTCATCTCAGCGCTGTAGAATTACGGTATCATTCCCACTCGCTCCCGATATACGTTTCTTAAACATATTTGTTAGGAAACCGTTATCTGTGGTATTTACATTCTTCGTATTATCTGTTTGTTCGGACTTATCCGGAATTTTTGTTGCCAAAATGTTGCCGGAGTTAACAGGCTTCAGATCGGCTTGTTTATGGCGTTCCACCGTGTATATATATTATAGCACAAAAGCCGGAAAGATTCAAGACTTTCTCGCATAATATTTCTGATTCGGGCTGGAAGGTGCTTCGGGAACAGAAAGCTGTATCAAGCCTTCATCTATCAGCGGCTGGACATACTTCTTTATCGCGTAAGTCACGGAATTCAGTCCAAGATGCTTGGCAAGCTCGTTCCGCGTCCTCGGAATACGGCAAAAACCAAGAATATCAGTGGTTCTGTCGTCATAACCGGACGTACGTTCTGCCAGCAATCTGAAGCATACCGAAAACTCACCGTGCAGGGACGAAAACTCAGGCTCCGGCAAACCGTGAGCTTTCATTTCACGGCGCATTGTCGGAATCCCGGAATATCTGTTTTCCGTTATCTCCAGTGTTTCAAGCGCCGATGCGAGAACAGGATTTCTCGTATCGGGCTGTACTTTTCCGAGACTGTCAATGGTAATCCTGCCGTACAGACCGCCGGGATTGCTTATTTCAAGCCTGTCGGTAAATATGCATAATCGTATCGGCATACCCTCGGTATGAATGCTGTAATCCCTGTGAACAAGCGCGTTCAGCACAGCTTCACGGACGGAATTCATGGGATAATCGGTCTTGTCTCGCCGTTTTCCGGTATCGGGATCAATAATTGTGCGGTTTTTGGTGTTCTTGCGAACAAACTGTACTGCGGAATCAAGCATTTCGGGGATAGTTCCTTCTATTCGCTGATTGTCAATAAACCTCGAACCGTCCGTGTCAGTCTCGCCGATCTCTGTTCCGGGAATCGATACGGCTATTATCCCGAATTGAGGAAAGAAAGCCTGCGGATACAGCCCGAACAGCAGCTCCGCCGCGAGTGTGGGCTTGCCGGAGCCTGTAATGCTCATGAGTTCAAGTATAGCACTGTCATCAAGACTTGAAAGATTACGCTTGTGCAACTTTAGCTTTACAAGGTATTCGCCGAGTTTGGTGCTGTCCAGAGATGACATATCCGCACGTTCGGCGATGCGAATATCATCTCTGTACTTTTTTCGGTACGCTTCGTAACTGTAAACTTCATACTCAGTCATAGGTTTGTCGGCATCACCGACACGCACATACGAGCCTCTTATGCGACCTTTTCCCTTGTAGAAGCACGGGCGTTCTGCAACATCAACAGGCGGTATTTCGGCTGATACCACGTTTTTCCCGTTGATCTCGGCAACAGTAAAAACTGCCCTTACCGCAGGCTCCATTTGCTCGCATTGTTCCATAACGCTCTTTTGCAGCGCCTGCACATCGTTAACTCCGGTGACTTCAAAGCCGTCCGATTCGCTGATGCCGAATATTATAATTCCGCCGTCATCCTGGTTTGAAAAGCTTGAAAGCGTATCATACAGCTTTTCGGGAGCCCCAGACTTGCTTTTCTTGACTTCTATAGTTTGAAATTCAGCCTGAACATTTTGAATTTTATTTATTATTTCTTTTAAATCTTTTTCAAACATTTAAAATTCACCGCCTTGCATTTTAGATTATAGCACCGAAAATTTAAAATGTCAATAAGAATTTAAAATCGGATTTAAAAATTTTAAGATTTGTTTTTAATGTTTTTGCATTTATCGAATGTTTTCGATCAGTTCTGACGCAAGCAATTCATCGGTTATACGCAAAACACACTCATCATCTGAATTATAAAACAGTTCTCCGCTGCTGTACCATACGGTTTTTCCGTCTAGAATCACATTACTGTTTGTCAGTTTGTTCTTGGTGATGAAATCAATGTTGTTTTCTGCAAATATTGATATAAGCTTATTGTAGTAAGCTGTGTCTCCTTTTTTGATAATGATTTTAAAAACAATACCTTTTAAATATGATTCCTGAGCAAGTCTGATTATGGTTTTGATCTTGCCGGAGCCTATATATGATGCGGAAATATAAACAGATCGTTCGGCTGATAAAACATCACGAATCAAATCATTTTCAAAGTTTTCTGTATAGATAGTCCGGTAGCCGCTTTCATCATCGGAGTTACTGTTCAGCCGATAACCGAGCCCGGCATATCCCTTAAGACGCTTTTTATACATCTTTTCAAAGACCGGAACTTTTATATCAGCGTAATCGTAAACGATAACACTTGTTTTGTTATTATATTCCCTGTGTAGTCTTCCGACATATTGTGAGAGTGTACCGCTCCACGAAATAGGCGACACAAGAAAAAGCATATCGAGACGAGGTTCATCAAATCCTTCACCGACATATTTACCGGTTGCAAGCAGTATTACACTCTCGCTATCCGGTATATTTCTGATCCTGTCAAGTAGTTCTCTTTTTGACTTAGCGGTTCCTTGACCGCTTAAAACGAAAATGTGATCTGCTACGTCTTTTAGTATATCGTATAGTGTTTCCAGATGTGACAGCCTTTCTGAAATAACAATAGGATTGCGTTTTTGCTTTATAGCATCTCTGACATCATCGGCTATCATATTATTACGATATGTGCTTTCAGATATCAGCTTATACATTTGTGTTATCGTTATATGATTGTCTGCGGTATCCGGACAGAATTTCGTAAATCTCGGCACTAGAATATGATCGAAACTGTGCTTAAGTGCATATTCTTTGGCATTTGCAGTATAACGTATTTTTCCGCATTGCATAAATATTATGGGTTGGTGACCGTCAGAACGTTTAGGTGTAGCAGTCAGTCCATAAACGTATCCGGCATTTACCTCACGAAGTATAGTTTCAAAGCTGTATGCCGAAACATGATGACATTCATCGACTATTACCATTCCGTAATTCTTAACAATGTCATCAACTTCATTATCGCGGATCAGCGACTGAATAACCGCAATATCAATAATTCCTAAACTGCTTCTTTTACCAGCACCAATTTGTCCGATAACTGATAATTGCTTTTTTCTGCCTTTTTTGTGCGGCTGTTCCGGCAACTTTTCATTTACAACGAGGAACTCAGACAATGCGTGCTTCCATTGAGATAACAACGCTTGCGTGTGGACTAATATCAGTGTATTAACTTGTTTTTCCGCTATTATCGCGGCAGCGGTAACAGTTTTGCCAAAAGCGGTCGTTGCAGCAAGAACACCACAATTATGCCTGATCATTTCATTTACGGCATCTGATTGATCGTTTCGCAGAGTTCCGTTGAATATAACATCAATAGTCCTGCCATAATTCCTTTTATCTGTTATATTGACTTTGCTGCAATTTCTTGAAACAATTCCATACAGATCTTCATAACAGCCCCGCGGCAGCATTATGTAATTGTCATCTTCATCGGCAAGAGTTATTATCCGCGGCTTATCATGTGTGGAAAGACGCAGAGCCTGTGCTTTGTAAAAATCGGGATTCTTGAATGCCGCAAGTCTTTTTATCCTGTTCAAAGCCTTTTGTGATATATTATCTTTTCGTATATACAGCATATTTGCAATTACAATATTCACTGTTTCGGGTAATCCAAGCTTTTCATCGAAAAATATCTGTCTCTCCCACGGTTCGACATTTTTCTCTTCTGTATATAATTCACCCAGCTCGTGATTTACGCCTAAAAGGCTTATCAGTTTGTCAGCAAACTCATTGTTAATCTTCTTTACAGATGAAAGAAAACTCCATTGATCCGGATATGGGACAAAATCGTCATCAACAAAAACAGAATTTCCTTTCTTAACAGCCTGTTTCTGGAGCGGCAAAGCAATAAGATTTCCGTAGCCACCTTCAGGCATAGTATCCTGATTGGGAAACATTCTGTCATATGATTTAAACTTGATTTCATGTCGCTTGTTCATTGCCTCCGTCAACAGACAGCTTCCGAGCTTTCTTGATTTCTTTGCGGTAATCGGTTCTTCAAAGAATATCCATAAATGAGCACCCTCGCCGGAACGTGAGCGTTCTATATATGACGGAATATCCTGATCGTTGCAGGCATTTTTGACTGCTAATACATCATTTTTCCAATCGTTGTCATCAAAATCTATTGCAAGAAACCATACTGTTTCATCAGTCAACATAGGGTATAGCCCTATAACATCACGGCATAATTCGTCTTTACCACAGAGGTGATCGTAAATTGCTTTATCTGTCAGCGCAAGCGGAGCTCTGTTCGGACACGACGGACACTTTACTTTCGACATATCACATATGCCCGGAATCCATTTATTCGCGCAAACAGGTGAATATCCAGACCTGCCGGTTTTGGTGTTAAACCAACGAAGTGAATAGACATCATCTCTGCCTTTGAATAACGATCTGTAAAGTTTGATTTTTTCGTCTGGTGTGCTGTATCGGTTTATTATGTCTCCGGTTTCCGGTTCCGGTATATTATTCAGAAAATCCGCAGCCTCAGATATTTGTGCCAATGCGTTGAGGTCTTCCGATGCCGGAATACTATCAGTCGCAAAACTGCCGACCAACGGGTAAATATCTGTAACGTTTATTTCGTGTAATATGAGCTTAGCTGTATCGTATGCCTTGTCGGGTTTTGTACTGCCGCCGGCGGTCAGGACAACAACGCCTTTTTTAGGTTTTGATATAACGTCTGCACCGCGTAAAGCTCTTGCGTTATAATAAATCTGAAAACGGCTTGCAAGATCAAGTAGTTTGCCTGTGAGCTCCGAATAGAAAATCGGAGATGCAATTACTATGTTATCACATTCATCTATATTGCTGTACACTTCCTGCATATCGTCAGATATGATACAGCGTTTTTCGTTTTTGCAGGATCCGCAGTCTCTGCATGGCATTAAGTTTGCCGTGTAGCAGTCGATCTGCTTTATTTCTCCGGACAGTTTATTTTTCAGAGTTTCTATCAGAACAGAGGTATTTCCGTTCGACCTAGGCGAGCCGTTTATAATAAGTGTTTTCATATAATCATATCAGCAGTTAAGATTTTCCGTGCAACGAGTTGATAATCTTTTTGAAGTCGTTATTACATTTTGCTTATCGGATCATATATTAAAATCATGACCACCACAATTATTGTATCTTATCCATACGTAAATGTCAATAGCAGAAAACTATTTTGTTTACTAAGCATATATGCTTTATTATTATATTGCTTGTTTTACAAAATTCATTATTAGGGCTCCGAGTTCCCTGATAAGAAAGCCGCGATGTCTCACCTCGCGGCTTTGGGTAAAAATGTGCAGAATCAGCAGCCTCGCTCTCGGAATGCACTTTTTTACTTGCTTGCTGTACTTTGTTTTCTTAAAAGTATGCACCACTTTTTACGACGCGCTTATATAGGGGTTACCTGATTTTGGAACGCTGTCTTAGATTTCAGAGTTTCACTTTTCTGCATGCAAAGATCTAACTATTTGATATGTATCGTGCAGTCCGTAGAACTTCTTTGCGTGATTGAATATTGCTGAAAGCTGATTATGGACGGTTTTGAGATATACCGGTGAATACGGGTTCCCGTTTTTGTCTCTGCTTCCGAGAAGCTCATTCTGCCACGCAATTATGTCTTTTGGCTTTATCTCCGAGATCTTCCGGTTTTCAAAATACGGCAGTATCTTTGTGCGGATGATATGTTCCTTTGTGTGCCAAGTGTTTTCTTTCAGCCCGTTTTTCAAATCGGCTGTGTAGCTATCCACAAAGCTACCGAATGTCATATCAAGGTCCGCTGCCGCTTGCAGAAGTTGCTCGCGCTCCCATGCGAGTGCTTCATGCTTGGTGGCAAACCCACGTTTCTGAGTCTGCCGCCGTGTTCCTTTCCAGTCCGTGTATCTGTAAACTGCTCTCCATGTGTTGCCGGTATCCTTGTATGCCGGCATTTCTATCCCTCCTTCTTATTCCGTCTGTTCGCTTGTACCGAAGAGCCTTTGGTTGAAGTATTTCCGGCTTACTCTCCCGGCGATCGTGATGAACCCCTTCGCTTCAAGCTCGTCATTCAGTTTCTTTATCAGCTTGTAAGCGTATGGTATCGAAACCTCCAGTTCTTTTGCAACTTCTTCTACTCTGATGAATTTGTTTGCCATAATCTCCCTTCCTTTCTTTATATTTGCATCAGATCTCTTGTAAATATCACCCCCAAGCATTGTATTTAACATATATGTTAATACATATTATACTAAACAAATTTGTATTTTTCAATAGATTCTTACAAGAAATTAAACATTTTTGATAAGTTTTTCTTGACAATCTTTAACCTATATGTTATACTATTATAAAGTAACCATTCAGGAGATGATATTATGGCAATTGGCGAACGTATCAGGTCTATCCGCAACAAGCGCGGTATGACGCTGAAATATCTTGGTAAGGCAGTCGGCTTTGATGAAAAGACCGCTGATGTCCGTATGGCGCAGTACGAATCGGGGGTTCGCAGCCCGAAAGCTGATCTCACCGCAAAAATAGCGGAAGTCCTCGAAGTTGTTCCCGAAGCACTCAACGTACCCGACATTGAAAGCTATCGCGGAGTAATGCACACATTGTTTGCCCTCGAAGACAACTATGGCTTGCAAATAGACAAGCTTGACGACGAAGTATGCATCAGACTTGACCGAGACAACGGATCCGAGTTCCTTACTATGCTGAAGCTTTTCAAGGCGTGGGAAAAGCAGGCGGAGAATTACCGGAGTGGAAAGATAACCAAAGAGAAGTACGACGACTGGCGCTACAACTACAAACCATAAAAAAGTCCTCCCTCGATCGGATAGTCCGAACGAGAGAGGATTTCTCTCTTTATAAACAGATAAAACTTATGTTGCCAAAACGTTGCCATTTTGTTGTCGCGTAGTCAACAAACCGCGTGGTTAAGCCATTCATTCAGCAAATGTTCTTACTCCCACTCCACCGTCCGTACTTAAAATACGGTTATAATGTGCACTTATAATGCGCGTTTAATCCAAACAATCCAATTATTATATGTATTATTCTGCACTTTTAAAATTTTTGTAGCCAAATTGTAGCCAGTCATTTGTTCATCTCAACAGATGTTCTGTCGATGAAACGGCAGAACTGAAAAGAATAAAGAGCCAAAACAGACAAATCCGAACCATAACGGCTCGGATTTGTTTGTTTTTTATTCAGGAAAGGCGAACTTTGGAGTTGTGATACTGATAGAGCATTGATGTAATGACAACTGAATAACAAAACAACCGGCTGAGTATTGTAATGGTACTCAGCCGGATATCTTTTGTTTATTTGCGACGTTCTATCGTTTTCGCTTCGGCAATATAGCGAGATTTTAGCTTGCGGTCATTATCGTCATAGGGCTCAGCGCTTAAATCGAACACATATATATCATAACGTACCGTGTCATCGAGCATTGTGTATTCGGGGATTCTCGCTTCTGAATCACCGGGACCCATTTCATGTGACCAGCGCCAGAAATCAAGCGCGATCATAAGCTTCGGCAGTCCCTCCTTGTAGCAGTAGAAATGCGGATCCTGATACTCGTCCGAGACTATACTGAATGTGTATCCTTCAAGATTATCCCCGTCATTATTATGCAGCCACTCCAATATGTCACCATACTCGTTTGCGTATTTACCGCAATTCCCGACATTTTTCCGGAGCAGTTCCCATTCGTCCGCGTTTGTGTTGAAAAGCTCGGTATAGCGTTTCGCGTCGTCGGGAAATGAAGAGCCGCTGATCGGAGGACCGGAGGGATCATTTTTGGCAATATAGAAGCCCTCTCTTAAAACTAGCTCGTCTATATTCTCATCGGACACACCGGACGGGATAAAAATTCCGCTCAGCCAGCCCCCTTCGTCACAGATAGCATATGGTGCGATGTATGTAACGCTTTCGGGAACCCTGTAATAATACTCTGCTGCGTTCCCTATCGCGATTATGTAATTATTAAGTTCGGACGTAAAGTACGGGACATAGCACAGTTTCGTCATATACTTACTGAAAAGGCAGCCGTTATCGAGGGTGAAAAAGCTGTTGTTTTCATCAAGGTCTATTATTTCACAAGTGTGTCCACTTGCGGTCTTTCCGACATTCACGTCGCTGCAGTCCGGAGGAATGTAGAGCGTGCGCGTGTCAACATCATACACAGCGTCGGTAGATGTCGAGAGGATATTGGCGGAATAACCCGAATAGCCCGAGCCGCTGTACGCGAAGTGCATTTCGATATCGGTCAGCACGACCTCCGCTTCCGCGCTCACGCCGTCGCCGAGCAGAGGGTCTATTATTTCCTCCGGATAGCTTCCGATCTTAAAATACACGGTCGGCTCGATGTCCTTGCCGTCATAGCTTGGGATATTTCTGTGCAGCACCGGAAGTCCCGCTTCTCTGAGTGAGCTCTGATAAGGAATGAACATCAGAGAGCCGCCGATAACGGGATAAAACTCGTCGTCCTCGGTTTTGCCCCGGTGCAGTATGCCTTTCAGCTTTATACGTCCGTCGAAGCATGCCTTGAAGTTGCACGGCTCGTATTCGTCACCGTCCTTGTCATATACGGTTACAGCCTCGATCAGCGTAAGTCCGGCTGCCGTATCTCCGACATACAGCGGCGTTCGTCCGACTTCGGCAGGATCGCTCCCGCAGCCGATATATCCGGCAGTCCCGGCTATGTGATCGGTCAGGAAATATGTCACTCCCTCGCGCTGCGGCGGTTTTGGGTCACTGTTTCTGTTCTCGCGGAATACGGTCATATCGAGCACACCGAACGCCCATTCGTCGTCGGTATCTATATATCTTCCGTAAAGACGGCTTCCGACCTGTTTCATATAGATCCGTGAAATGTCAAATTCATAATATCCGTTCTTTTCAACCGGCAGATACTCCTCAGTATCAAAATCTATCGCAACAGCTTCAACGCCCATTATATCCGGCAGAAACCAACTTCCGCAGAAGAATGATCGTTCTGTTTTCAGATACATTGTTTCGTATTTATGCGGAAGATGCGTCAGGTCAAATGTTTTGGTCAAGTCGTCGGACTTTCGTGTTATTTCGACCGCGACAAGCCCGTCCTCATCATCGCAGATTTCGACAGCACTGTATTCGTCGCTTTCGGCTCGGTATGACCGCGGCGAATACTCGCCCGTGAGCCTGCCGGAGCATTCTCCTTTTATGTCATAATAGTAAAGCACGCCCGGCTCCTCCGGCTTGTCATATATCACACGTCCGTGGTCGAGCTCCATAACTGTCGGGCTGCTCTCCATATCGAACCAGCGGATATGCGGCTCGGGAACGGTGATCTCACCCGTATGTCGGTCATATATCGTAAGATATTGGGAGCCGTAAATTATATAGTCATCGTCGATATCGGCAATTGATGTCCGGTCCTTTGCGGGGAGAAAGGCGTATTCGCCGGTGGTAAGGTCGAGTTGGAACACCTTGTCGTAAGCACCCGAAAAAAGACAGTCGCCATATATCTTATCGGCATAGAAGCAGCTCATACGGATAATACCCGTTTCATCGACTATCTCTCCGTCCTTTACGAAAACATAGTTGTAGAAGTCGCCGCTTTCTTCGACATCATCAAAATACATATAGCTCAGCACCGCGAGCCAGTCCGCTTTTTCGTTGTTGATGTAATACGCGCATATTATTATCGGTACATCGGTCTTTATGCAGTGTGAGGCATTCAGTTCTTCCCATTTGCTCCTGTCCGAATAAATATGTATGTAGCGCTGGTATGTCGGGTCGCTCTCGAAGTCGTAGTCGATGTCATAGCCGTACTTATCCTCGATAGCCTTAACATCGAGCAACGGCTCGGCTGTTATCTCGAACACACCCTCTGCTTCCTTTGGGATAATGCCGTAGGTCTTCTCCGGCTCCGGCGCAGCTGTAGTTGTCGATGTGGTCGTCGTACTCGCGGCAGTTGTTGTGGCTTCTGTTGTCGTCACTTCTTCCGTGACCGCTGTCGCGTCCGCGCTTGTCGTCACCGCCTTTTCCGTATTGCAGCCAGAAAGAAGCAGGACCGTGCAAAGTGTTAATACTTCAATTGATTTTTTATATCTCATATTTCTTCCCCATCACTTTGTCTCAAATCCTATTTCTCCGAACAAGGTCGAGCCGTTTTCTTCGCGCCAATAATACACCATATACCTGTCGCCGTATTGGCGCTGCCGCGAAATGTGATATATGCCGCTTTCATCTATGACGACGTTTGCGGTCTCCTCCGTTTCAAAGTTCACGGCGATGCGTCCGATTCCCTTGATGTATGTGATGAACCAATCGCCCCACCACAAGTGATACGGTTCAGTATCCCAGTGCTCCTCCATATCGGGGGCGATAAGTCCGGTAAAGTCGAACACCTTTTCAAGTCCGTCGGACTTGCGGGTAACAGTGATCTTCGAGAAATCGCCGCTTTTTCCGTTTTTCCGGTTGTAGTATGACTTCGCGGTGTAGAGACTGCTTTCATACACGCCGTTGTCCATTCCGGAGTATATTTCCGGCATCTCACCGCTTTCTCCTGTTTCAAGGTCGTAATACCAGCCGCCGTTCGGGTGACCGTGCGCGGTATATTCTATCCTGCTTCCGTTCAGCCTGATGTAAAACGTGTCAAGCGCACACCAGCTTATTTCCGGCTCGGGAGTAACGATTTCGCCGGTATGTCGGTTGTACGCCTGAACAGTGCCATTTCCGAAAATTATCCAGTCATCATTTATCCCCGGTATAGAACACCAGCCCGGCGCTTTTATGTAATCATATTTCCCGGTGCGAATGTCTATATGCAGTATATCACCGCCACCCGCTGTTTCATAAAGGTCATTTCCGTCGATGTACATATTAAGTCCCGAACGATGCATCATCGGGGTCGCGCGAACCACCTTTCCGTCTTTTACGAACAGGAATATCTCGTATTCTTCAAGCTGTACAACTTCCATAAAACCTATGAGCTTGCAGATCACGAAATCACAATTATCCAAACCGACATATTTAAATTGGTAGTTCGGCTTGCTGAAATAGTCCCGCTTTTTCCAGTCTTCGAGCGTTTCTCCGAAGTGTTTCTCCGCTTCCTCCGGCTCCCTGTATTTCTCTTTGATATACTTCTTCTGCATTTTCCAAGTTTCGTCGTTCTTATAGTCCGGTATCATATCGAAGCTGTAATCTGCCGCTATCGCTTCAATGTCAATGTCAAACATCGGTTCTATGGTAAGCGTTATCGTCTTTTCGGGAGCTTTAACCTTTATCCCGACATCGTCGGGCGGGATATAAGGTCTGAGCTGACGATAACGATAGTTTATATACCAGTAATCACCGGTATAATACATATCGACTATAAAGTAAGCCTCGTCGGGTACTCCGGCTGAGGAAGATTTTAAAAACTCGCCGTATGCCTTGCGGTCAAAGAAACGTATCCCGAACTGTACCTCATTCTCGCTTCTGCTTATAAGATAGCGCTTTTCATCCGGCAGTGTGAGACCGCTCGCATACTTCCATTCCATACCATATTCGTCGGTATGTGCTTCGTTCAGGTATCTTTTAAGAGCCTGTCCGAATTCCTCGCCGTACTTATTTTTGAGCCATAGCATACCGAATCTGCTTATCTCGCCCGACTGCGGCATTTCGGCTTTTCCATCTATCGTGCGGTCGGTATAATAAGGCGTGTTATCATCAATAACAACAAACGCACCGTTTTCATCGTACTCGTAAGACTCGGAATACAACACATCGGGTCTGCATTTCTCCACAAGATAGCAGCCCATCATTCCGCCGCCCACAATCGGCATAACATAGAACTCGTCTGTTTCCGTAATACCGTAGGGATAAACGCCCTGCAAAAAATCGAACTCACTCTCGCTGTATGTTAATGTAGTTTGGTAATGCTCACCCTTGCCGTTGAGTCCGGTCGATGTCCATGTTCCGTAAAACACGTTCTCGAATATCTCAAAAGCCTTGTTGTCAAAGGATAAAGAGGCTTCGTCAAAGTCCATATAGATCTTTCCGGTATTTTCGGGACTCTCTGCCGCAGTTGTTGTGCTTGCGGAAGCAGTCGTATTCTCCGCAAATGTAGTTTCCGCAGTTGTAGTTGTTGTCACTTCTTCCGTCGCTGCAGAAGTTTCCGCGGGCTTGTCCGCAGGTGTACCTGCATTACACCCCGATAACACCATAACTGCTGACATCACAGCAGCAACCAATTTTCTATTTCTCATACTCCCGACCTCCCGAAAACAGTCTCTACTATATAAAACGAATAAAAAGGCAAAATGTAACGCTTTTTTTGGAATTATTTTCATTTTCGTATGGTTGCACAAAGCTGTTTGTATATTATAACCACAGCACAGCCCGCCTGTATCTATTATATCATGGGTTTACATCATTTTCAATACTTCTTGGTAAAATGCCGCATTCTGGGGAAGGTCTCGGGAGGGCGCTCCCCCCTGAGCAGGTAGTACCGCGCAGTTTATGCAAAGCCCCCATAAGTCGGGATTTGTATAGCCAGCAGCGCTACCTTCCTATGGATTTTATGTTTTTTTCCATTTTGCAAAACCTCATTTTATGGATAAAGTCCTTTTTTGTGGCGAGCTGCTTTTTGATTTTTCCGTTTCCGCCCATTTCCATATGCGCAAGTTTACGCTATACTCAATAGCTAAAGTGTCCGGCTCCGCGCAACATTTTAGCATTGAGTCAGGGACACCCTTTTTGCTGATTATGATATAATCAGCAAATTTGAAAAAATACCGAAACGGTCATTCTTTAAAAAAGAACAAATATATATTTTTCTTAAAATAATCATTTTTATCATCGGAGCAAATCTGAACTTATTCCATAATCATAAAAATATACAATCTGCTATTTTGAGAAAACGCTTGTTCAGGCATTTTTATAATTTCGGCAGATTTCAAAAAAGGCATTATTTTGATTTTGATTGAACGAGCGTCAGAGAAGAAAAAAGAAAAATCTGCGGGAGAGCAATCCTTCGGATTTCAGGCTAAACGGTTATAGAGTAAAGAGAGCTAAAAAGCGCATAAGTTGAGATTTGCGTTTTCTAACCAAAATTTCTTCATTTATAAACTCTTTTTCTTTTCAACTCTAAATACAGTCAACATATTCAATTTCTCGCTTTCTTTAAAAGAATATAAAAAGACGCTCTTGTGATAATTGTTTATGAATTTCTATAAACAGAAACAGCGGGGCATATACTCCGCTGTCTGATCTTTGTTATTATGGCGTTTTGTGCAGTATCGCTATAATCGTTCAATCCCGATACTGCTGAACCACGTCCGTCAGAATTGCTCTGTCCTCCAACAGTCCCAACGTGTTCTCCCATATCCGTATCTCGTTGAACGTTGTCGGACGGGGATTTTTCTCCGAGTACTGTCTCCGAAGCACCTCCCGATACTCCCAGGCTTCATTGTCAACCTGCCGCGGTATCATCTCCCATTTCAGCCTACCTTCGAGCGACGGTATCACCTGCGGGTAGTTCTCAGTCATATACTCCTGCCACTTCCTGCCCCAGTGACCTATCGGCTCGCTCATCAGCTTCTGTTCTTCTTCCGTCAGACCAAGCTCCAACTGCTCCAGGTACACGAACGTCGTCGGTTCTAACTTGTATGATCTGCCGTTCTCCATTATGGTTTCGGGGTAGAACTTCTTGTCCTTCTCACACCATATCTGCTTAACATTGCTCATATCATCGTCCTCCTATTCAGACTGGTCAGATTTTCTGCTTTTCCTTACAATTGTATTTTAACACATTAAATCGTGATTTTCAAGTGCAAATCTCATTTTTCTTGCCGCGACCACTGATTTTCGTACAATTTAACGATTTACCACTTGAATGTATGTGCAAACTGGCAGGAACTACAACTCCGGACAATATGCATTTTTTCTTTCAGCCAGCCACTAAATTAATTGCAGAATTGAAAGAAAAAAGTATAATGAAATTCTGTGAACAAAAGCGTCCAGGGCGTACAAACCTTGTCATTATACGCTTTTACGGGATTTTTCAGCTCGTCCGAAGCGCGTCCGGTTATCTGACGATCTGTTTTCAGTACGTCCCTGTACGCTTCCCGGACGAGTTGTGAAACCTCACAAATCCTTATTGTCAAAGGCTTCGGACGGGATGGACGCGATTTTTATTGATTTTTGATACACATACCCTCAAATCCACGCACCTCTTTATTACCTGCTTTTATGTGTGTTGTGTACTTGATATTGTATTTGTTGGTGTTGTTGCATACCCACCGTACAAATGTTTCTCTTTTCAACGCTGTCAAAGCGTTTTCTTCGCACCATTCTGTGTACACGAGATACAGATTACTGTTCGATATTGCATACCCGCTTCTGAACTGCACAGCTTCATTCATAAAATCAATTACATTGCAGTTCTCCGCGACAGCTCCCTCATTGTTCGCCTTTGTCTTTTCGGATATGGTGAATTTATAATTGTTTTCTATGAGCCGCCGAAGCCCGTCAAGCGCCCAGCAAAATATTTGCAGGAGTTCCTTTCTGAACATTTCCGATAGGTTAGGATCATCAATGCGGTTGCGCGGTTTGGGTTTCACGGAAAGGATTATCAAACGCCTTGCAAAACCGTCAGACTTGTCATAAAGTGCTTTAGGTGAGCCGTTTCCGACGCATACAAGACGGCAGTATAAATGAGCCTGCTGTGACTGCTTTCCTTTTGCTTCAACATCTATCGGTATTTCGGCGGTTATGATGTTCTTTATATAGCCTGTTGATTTTAACGCCTCTAACTGCATATCATCATCGTACAGGACGAGCTTGTTCATCAGGTTATAACGCTCAAACTTGTCATTTTCTATGCGCTGAAAGCTGTCAGAATGGACAGAGGAGCCGAACAGGTCTTTTATCATAACACCTATACGGCTCTTGCCCTCGCCGCCGTTTCCGATGATGAACAATGCCGCTTGTCCCTTTGTTGACGGTATCATACAGTAGCCGAGATACTCTTGCAGGGTCATTATATCGTCAAGCTCCAGCAACCCACATAGAAAATCCATAAAGTGTCCGGGATAATAACAATGTTTCCATATATCGGGATCATATTCCACACACAGCCTGTTCACGCAGAAACGTTTTTCGGGAATAAATGTGGGCGGCTCGCCGATCTTTCCGTCAACTTTAATTACACCGTTCAGGACGTGTATCTCATCATCACGGGGCTTTATCGGCGCGCTGTGGCAGAATAGCGCCAGCGCGTCGAAAAGTGAATTTGTTTTCTTTGCAATCCCGCTTGTAACTCCGTTGGCTTCAAGAAGCCTTGCGATCTCCGAACGTATCTTTGTATGGTTTTCCATACCGTCGATAGAGTAAAATTGTCCGTCGATATACCGCAGCTCGCTGCGTTCGCAAAAGTTCTTGCAGAAAAGCGGCTCGTCTATCTTCTTTTCGTCGGATAACCACTTGACTTTCTTGTCGTCATTTGTTATAATGGATTTGTCGGTTGAGGACTGCTCCGAGCTTGTTGCCGCAAGCTCATTGGGAGCGGTCTTTTCTTTTTCAGTCATTGCCGCCCTCCTTCAGCAATCCGGAGCAGTCAAAGCCATAATACTTTTTAGCAAGGTAGGCACGGGGCAGTTTTCCTGCTACTGTGATGAAACCCTGCTCTTTAAGCTCCTGATTACACTTGCGGATAATGTCATAAGCCTTCCCGCGGCTGATACCGAGCATTTCCCGCAGCTCGTCTGCTGTAATGAATTGTTTTGACATAAAATGTTCCTCCTATAATAATAGCATATTATAATATCAGCACTTATAATACGCAACGATTTATAATAATATGTATTTTAAGTGCATATAAAGATTATAACACATCTAATGCAAATTGTCAATACTATTTCTAAAACAAAAATATTTTTCTAAAATATAAAAATGCACTTGAAATTCGTATTTCTTTGTGGTATAATATGTACGAGGTGAAACAAAATGGACAATAAGGCAATTGGTCAGCGCATAAAAGCTCTCCGCAAGGAACAGCACCTAAACCAAAGCGAGTTTGCAGAAAAGATCGGCAAATCCCTACGCACTGTGCAGAAGTATGAAAAGGGTGAGATCGAGGTATCAATATCCGTAGCAAGCGATATAGCGCGGGTACTAAACTCCACGACCTCCTATATTTTCGGCTATGAAACAAGTGTCAGCGGTATTCAGAAGCTATCCGACATAATGGATTTTCTGTTCAAGCTGGAGAACATTGCCGGTGTGGACTTTAACATCAATGTTAAGAAGCCGCCGCAAGACAAGCAATGGGAGTGTTCCGTTTCTTTCAGCGGAAACAGTGATGCAGACTATAATGCAGATCTATGTTTATTCCTTGAACGGTGGGCAGAGGAACGTGAAAAGTTCAGCACTTACTTTTCTTCCCTTGAAGCGTACAAGGCGTGGAAAGAAGAAACGCTTGCCTATTACGCTGAAAGTTACCTGCAATCACAAGAACCGCAGGAGCTTGACTTTGAAACGCGAATGAACAAGCGCAAGGAGTATATGGAAAGTATCTTAAAAAAGAACAAACAGGGCTGAAAAAGAAAAATGCCGCAAAAGCGGCATAACGTGAAAATCATTCAAGAAAGGAAGATGTAAATGTCAGTAACAAAAGACGGCGATACAGGAAAGTGGATGTCACAGCTCCGTGTCACCGACTGGACGGGCAAGGTGATACACAAGAAGAAGCGCGGCTTTGAAACCAAGCGGGAAGCCCTTGAATGGGAACGTGAGTTCATAAACCAGGCTAACGGCAGCTTAGGTATGATGTTCGGGGATTTTATCAAGCTCTACTTTGAGGATATGGAAAAGCGTTTGAAGCCCTCAACGATAGAAAACAAGCGTTGGCTCATAAACTTAAAGATAACCCCGTTTTTCGGCAGAAAATCCCTCAATGAGATAAAGCCGACAGACATACGCAGATGGCAGAACGAGCTGCGCAGCTATCGTGACGAGAACGGAAATCCCTACTCCAACACCTATTTAAAGACGATAAACAATCAGCTCACAGCGGTTTTCAACTATGCTGTAAAGTTCTACGGCTTGCGCGAAAATCCTTGTCATAAGGCAGGAACAATGGGCAAGAAAAATGCCGATGAAATGCTGTTCTGGACAAAGGCTGAATTTGAAAGCTTTATCAGCAGTGATTATTTCAAGGATAAACCGTCGAGCCACGCGATCTTTATGACCCTATACTATACGGGTATGCGTGAGGGAGAAATGCTTGCATTAACTCCCGCCGACATTGATCTCGACAAAAAGACCATATCCGTTACCAAGAGCTTTCAGCGGCTGAACGGTGTGGACGTTGTGACCTCACCGAAAACCGCAAAAAGCGTCCGCACTGTGACGATCCCCGAAAAGCTCTGCTCCTGCCTGTCAGAGTATATGGATAAATGCTATGGGCTTCAGGATACCGACAGACTGTTCCCGTACACAAAGCATTATCTCTACCACGAAATGACCAAGGCAACTAAGGCGGCAGGTGTGAAAAAGATACGGGTACACGATATCCGACACAGCCACGCAAGTCTTTTGATAGAAATGGGATTTTCTCCGCTTCTCATAGCCGAGCGTTTAGGTCACGAAAAGGTTCAGACCACTCTTGAAATTTACAGCCATCTCTACCCGAACAAACAGAACGAGGTAGCCGACAAACTTGACGAGATATGAACTCCCGCAAAGACCGTCGGCTACAAAAAAATCTCAAAAATGTAGCCAATTTGTAGCCATAAGCAAAATAAAATCCCGAAAGCCCGCATAACAAACGGACTTTCGGGATATAAGCAATTATTCCCACTCGATCGTAGCCGGCGGCTTACTCGTTATATCGTAGCAAACTCTGTTTATATTTCCGACTTCATTGACTATGCGGATACTTGCCTTTTCGAGCACATCGTAAGGAATGCGCGCGAAATCAGCCGTCATAAAGTCAGTCGTGGTTACGCCGCGCAGCGCAAGCGTATAATCATACGTTCTTCCGTCGCCCATAACGCCTACCGAACGCATATCGGTAAGCACCGCAAAATACTGGTTAATACTGCGTTCAAGACCTGCCGCGGCTATCTCCTCGCGGAATATGAGATCGGCATCGCGCAGTATCTCCAGCTTCTCCCGTGTTATCTCGCCTATGATGCGTATTGCAAGACCGGGACCCGGGAAAGGCTGGCGCCATACGAGGTAATCCGGGAGCCCGAGTTCCGAGCCGAGCTTTCTTACTTCGTCCTTGAACAGCAGGCGCAGCGGTTCGATTATCTCCTTGAAATCAACGTGATCCGGCAGTCCGCCTACATTATGGTGCGACTTGATGACTGCGGCATCGCCCGTTCCGCTCTCGATAACATCGGGATAAATGGTACCCTGCACGAGAAAATCAACAGCGCCGATCTTTCTGGATTCTTCCTCGAAAACGCGGATAAACTCCTCGCCTATGATCTTTCTCTTCGCTTCCGGCTCGCTCACGCCTTCAAGTCTCGATATAAACCTCTCGGAAGCATCGACCCTTATAAAGTTGACATTTCTGTCTCTGAAAGCGGCTTCTACCTCATCGCCCTCATTTTTGCGCATAAATCCGTGATCCACGAAAACGCAGGTGAGCTGATCTCCCACAGCTTTTGAGAGAAGTGCGCAGGCAACGGAGCTGTCAACGCCGCCGGAAAGAGCGAGCAGCACCTTTCCGCTTCCTACGCGGGCGCGTATCTGCTCAACGGCGGTCTTTGCGTAATCCTTCATATTCCAGTCGCCGATACACCCGCAGACATTCTTCACGAAGCTGTCGAGCATAGCTATACCGTGCTGTGTATGGTTCACCTCGGGGTGGAACTGTACGGCATACAGCTTTCTGTCAGCATTCTCGAATGCCGCCGCGGGGCAGTCTTTGGTATGCGCGGTAATGCGGAATCCGTCCGGCACCTGTGCGACATAATCGGTATGGCTCATCCACGAAACAGCGGAGTCCGGAAGATCATTCACCTTTCCGAATATCACGGAAGACTTGTCGTAAGATGTCTCCGTCTTGCCGTATTCGGACACCTTGCATGTCTCGACTTTTCCGCCGAGGGTATATGCCATAAGCTGTGCGCCGTAGCATATTCCGAGGATCGGGATCCCCATATCAAATATTTCTTTTCCTATATGCGGAGATTTTTCGTCATATACGCTGTTAGGCCCTCCGGTAAAAATGATGCCTTTGGGCGCAAGTTTTCTGATATCATCAAGCGGTGTCTTATAGGAGCGCACTTCACAGTAAACTCCGCATTCTCTCACGCGTCTTGCGATAAGCTGGTTGTACTGTCCGCCGAAATCGAGGACGATAACAAGTTCGTTCTGCATAGTTTTGTCTGCCTTTCATATTCTGATAAACACATTGTATCATATTTCTCTCATAAATGCAAGAAAAATCTGATATTCCTGCAAAATACCCTAAAAATCAGAGGTGTCTGTAAAAAAGAACAGGGATACCGAAGTATCCCTGCACTGAACTCTGTAATCTGTCTCCCCGTTAATGTGACCGGAACGGTAGAACCGGCACTGACAGACAGCTGAAAAGCCGTCAATGGGTCGCCGCCTGTGCAAGATGCGAGATAAAACCTCACTTGTGCGGCGGATCGTCCCCGCGCGGACTCCGCGCGGCCCGCGGCAGCGAAAAATCTACGCGCGTGAGCGCGCCTCTCAAGCCCCTCTACGCGCGGAGCGCGCCTCTCGAGTCTCTCTACGCGCGTGAGCGCGCTTCTCGAGCCTTCTCTTATATCTCCGACAGCTCTTTCTCCGAGATAAGCGTGCAGTCCGCGTCCTTGAGCGCTTCAACGGCATTCTCGTTGTTGTCCACTCTCAGGATAAGGCACGCCGTACCCTTGTCACGGTTGAGGAATGCGGCATACATATACTCAACGCTGATATTCGCGTTGTAGAGTATCTTCATAATCGAAGCCATGCTGCCGGGCTTGTCATCGGCGATAACTGCGATAACATTTGCGGCTGATGCTATAAATCCGTTTTCCTTAAGGGCGGCAATAGCCTTTTCGGTATCGTTCACTATGATACGCATAATACCGAAATCCTTGGTGTCCGCGATAGATACGGCGCGGATGTTGATCCCTGCCGATGCAAGAGCTTCTGTTACAGCGGAAAGTCTTCCGGGTCTGTTTTCCACAAATACTGATAACTGCTTTACTGTCATGGCTTTTTTCCTCCTTTAACCTCACACAAGCTTGCGCTTGTCTATAACACGAACTGCCTTGCCCTCGGAGCGCGGTATGGATTTCGGCTCAACAAGGGAGATCTTGGCTCTTATGCCGAGTATCTGCTGTATATCCGTGCCGATCTTCTTCTCAAGCGTCGAGATGTCCTTGATCGTATCGCTGAACATATCGTCGGAGATCTCGACCTTTATCTCGAACGTATCGGTGGTGCCGACTCTGTCAACAACGATCTGATAGTTGGGCGCAGCCTTGAAGTCCTTGATGAGCACTTCTTCTATCTGCGACGGGAATACGTTTACTCCCTTTATTATCAGCATATCGTCGCTTCTGCCCATAGGCTTTGTCATCTTTACAAGAGTTCTTCCGCAGGAGCACTTTCCTCTTGAAAGTATGCATATATCTCTCGTTCTGTAACGGAGCAGAGGGAATGCTTCCTTTGTTATGCTGGTGAATACGAGCTCGCCCTTTGAACCTTCGGGGAGCACTTCGCCGGTATCGGGATCGATTATCTCCGCTATGAAGTGATCCTCGTTTATGTGCATTCCGCTCTGCTCTTCGCACTCGAAAGCAACGCCGGGGCCGCTTGTTTCGGTAAGTCCGTAGATGTCGTAAGCCTTGATGCCGAGAGTCGCCTCGATCTGCTCGCGCATTGCCTGCGTCCAGGGCTCCGCGCCGAAAATGCCTGCTTTCAGCGGTATGTCCTCGGGCTTATATCCCATCTCCTGCAAAGTCTCGCCTATATATGCGGCGTATGACGGGGTGCAGCAGAGAATAGTTGCCTTGAGGTCCATCATGAACTGTATCTGTCTTTCGGTATTTCCCGATGACATCGGAAGGGTGAGACAGCCTACCTTGTGGGAACCGCCGTGAAGACCCGCACCTCCCGTGAAAAGTCCGTAACCGTATGCCACCTGTACAACGTCTTCCTTTGTGCCGCCCGCAGCAGTGATAGCTCTTGCGACGCAGTCCTCCCAGAGGTCAACGTCATGCTGCGTGTAAAACGACACAACACGCTTGCCGGTCGTACCGCTCGTTGACTGTATGCGAACGCAGTCCGAAAGCGGTGCGGCAAGCATACCGTAAGGGTACGAATCACGAAGATCTGCCTTGCTTAAAAAAGGCAGCTTGTGAAGATCGTCAATACTCTTTATATCGTCGGGAGTAACGCCCTTCTCCTCCATTTTCTTCCGGTAGTAAGGAACATTGTCCCATACATGCTTGACCTGAGCGACAAGTCTTTCGCTCTGGAGCTTCCGCATTTCCGCGAGCTCCATTTTCTCGATCTTTTCGTTCCAATATCTCTGAGCCATTGGAATATGTCCTCCTTAATGAACGCTGCCTGAATCAATAAAGCATATTGATATCCGGGTAGAATTGAATCCTGCGCTGTTATTATACCACATTTTTGCAACTTCGTCAAGATTTTTGTGCAAACTGCCCACTTTTTGTATTATACCGGTTCTGCGAAAAAGGTTGATTTTTGACGGAATATATGATAGAATAAATTGTGTAAATAACTGACCGGAGGTGCCTGGCTTTGGGAAACATATTTTCCGTTATTTTCATGAATTTCTGGGGATTTGATATCATCATCTTCCTTGCCGCTTTGTTCAACGGCTTTGTGTTCTGTATGGTCAAGATCTCCGCAGACAAGATAAAGGCGAAAATGAACCATACCGTCTATGTACCGCATTTCCGTATTTCCGGCAGAGAAATGCACAAGCAGGTCTCCGAGCTCCGGGAAGAGGACGTTCTCACGCTTAAAAGCTCGTCGGACAAGTTCTATGCGCTGTTTGTGAATATAACCGGCATATTTCCGCTCCTCGGCATTCTCGGCACAGTAGTCTCGCTTCTCGGGCTTGTGTCCGACATGAACAACGTTGCCGGCAACTTCTACGGCGCGCTCACTTCCACATTCTGGGGGCTTATCTTCGCGATACTGTTCAAGTTCCTTGACGGCATAATATCACCCGAGATCGAAAGCAACGAAAAAAGCGTGCTCATGTACCTCGACAGCAACAGCGAGGACGAGCGTGCCGGAAACCCGCAGCCCGAAAAGCGCGGAAAGCGTAAATAACAGGCGGTGCCGGTATGAGAAACAGGGGGATCGCAATTGAGCTCACCGCGCTGCTGGACGTTATACTGATAATGCTCTTCTGGGTGATGATGAGCATGGAGCATGAGAAAGAAGTCGTGCATACCGAAGCGGAGGAGACGATAGCGGCGAAGGAAGCCGAGTTTGAGCAGCAGGTCTCGGAAATCACGGCAGAACTCGATGCAGTAAAGGCGCAGTACAACCGTTTTCTTGACGAGAATGCACAGGACGCGGCTGTCGCGAATCAGAAGGCGCTCGACGAATTTGCACAGGGACGCATGATAACGCTCAATCTCACATACGACGCGGTAGGCAAGCTGTTCATACTTGATGAGAACGGCGAACTTGCGCACACTCTTCTCGGTACGGAAGAAGAGATCGCGGATTCGATATCCGATGTCATAGAGGAGTCCGGACTTGACAAAAACGATGTCATACTCTGCGCTTTTGTCTATGACGGCAGCAGAGCGCTGTACCGCGATGTGAAGAAGATAACTGCGGCAGCGGATATCGTAGGCAAGGACTACAATAATTTTTATTGTACATACATCAACATTTCACGGTGAAAAGGAGTATCAAAATGGCAAAAGACGATGATCAGAGACTGGAAAAGCTTGAAAAGCAGAACAAGAAGCTGAAAAAGAAGAACAAGGCAGGCGGTAAAGTTATAATCATTCTGCTTATAATCATAGCGCTGCTTGCCGCGGTGATGTTCCTGTTTGACCCGTTCGGGTTCGGATTCGGAGCTCCCTTCGCTGTCGGCGGCAATAACGGCGGTGCCGGCGGTCAGGCTTCCGCGGTCACAAGTGCGGATACTTCTCCGGCAGTAACCGAAGCTCCTGCAACGGAAGCTCCCGAGCCGGATCATATCGAAATCACCGTCTCCGGCTCCACATACCTTTATAATGGCAGCGAGAAGACTGCGGACGAGATAGCGAAGATATGCTCTGACGAGGGTATCAGTACGGTCATAATAACCGATGACAGCGCTACGCAGAACGCGATAGACGAACTTTTGTCGGTACTTAAAACTGCCGGCATAGAGATGCTCCTCCCCGAGTAAAAGTGTCAGTTTTCCTCTTTGCGCATATAATGGATCGAGGGCTGCGATAAGACTGCAAGCCCTTACGCAAAGGAGGAAAAACAATGGCAACATTTTACAATCAGGCAACACTGTCCTATAACAATATAACCGTAAGTTCAAACGTAGTAAGCGGTGAGATAACCGAAGTGCTCTCCGTGTCAAAGACCGCTGTGTCCGACGCGTACAGCCCCGGCGAGGTGCTGACCTATGCGGTATCTCTGGTGAACAGCGGAACTTCCGCTCTTACCGACATCACGCTCACCGACGATCTCGGCGAATACGAGTACATCGGCGCTTCTCTCGTGCCGCTGACTTACGTTGACGGCTCCGTGCAGTATTTCGAGAACGGCGTGCTTCGTCCGGCACCTGCCGTGACAGCCGGAACAGATCTTGTATTCTCCGGAATAACCGTTCCCGCAGGCGGCAATGCCATGATAATCTATCAGGCGTCGGCAAATGAGTTTGCGCCTGTTGAGGCAGGCTCCGCCATAACGAATACGGTCACTGCCGACGGCACGGGAACTGCGGCTGTTGAAGCTTCCGCAACTGTTCCCGCGGAGAACGAGGCTATCCTCTCGATAAGCAAGTCCCTTGCCCCCTGCGAAGTTGCGGAGAACGGTCATATCACCTATTCGTTCCTTATCCAGAATACCGGCAACACTGCCGAAAGCGCGGCGGTCATAAACGACACCTTTGATCCTGTGCTGAGCGGTATTTCCGTGACGGTTGACGGGGCTTCGTCGAATGCTTACACCTACAACGAGCTTACCGGCGAATTTGCGACAAACTCCGGAGCATTCACTGTTCCAGCCGCATCTTCCGGCCGTGATGCTTCTACCGGCGCATACACCATAGTCCCCGGTACGGTCACTGTTACGGTTTCGGGCATTATCTGAAACGTTCCTGCGGATAAAGATAACTTCTCCGCAATGCCGTGACCCGGAAGTTCACTGGATCCGGAACTGCCGAATTTAACAACCCCCGTATCTGCACCGGAATGCGGATACGGGGGATATTTTTCTGTTCAGATGAGAGGACATCGTGTTATACTAAATTAGTATCTGTCCGCAGGCAAAACCAAGTAATTTCGTCACGATTCAGATATGCGCGCAGAGCGCGCTCCTAAATTGTGCATTGTGAATTGTGCATTGTGAATTAGTCTAATAGTATTATTTCAGCTTGCCGTAATCTTCATCGGAAACCGGCTCGCACCACTCGGTCGAAGTGTTCTCTCCCGGCACTTCAAACGCAAGGTGGCTGAACCATGAATCGGGTGCCGCACCGTGCCAGTGCTTCACATTCGCGGGAATGTTGATGACCGTGCCGGGAACGAGTTCTTCCGCGGGCTTGCCCCATTCCTGATAATACCCTCTTCCGCCGACGCATATCAGCATCTGTCCGCCTGCATTATCGGAATGGTGGATATGCCAGTTGTTGCGGCACGCGGGCTCGAATGTGACATTGAACACCGGCACCTGCTTGTCCGACAGAGGCGCAAGATAGCTCTGACCGGCGAAGAACTGACCGTAGGGGTTAGGCTCGCCTATGGGGAAGAATATGGTATTCTGATACCTGTCCTTTTCGGTAAGTTCCGGTGTCTGCTCGTTCCATACTTCCTTTGCAAGCCGGAATACCGCCCAGCCTTTCGGCCAGCCGCAGTACATCGTCGCGTGTGTGATTATTGCCGCTATCTCTGCTTTTGTGACACCGTGAGCCTTTGCATTCTGCAAATGGTATGAGAGCGAACTGTCGGTGATGCCGGACGCCATGAGCGACACAACGGTTATGATGCACTTTGTTTTTGTATCTATCGCTTCTTCATTCCATACCTCGCCGAACAGCACATCATCGTTGAGATGCGCGAACATCGGTGCGAAACCGCCGAGCTGCTGTCTGCCGGCAGTCTGTGTTATCTTCTCTTTCATGTGATCCTCCTTGTCATATACCCAAGATATATGATAATTACTTTTTGTTTTCGGTTACAATAAATTTTTTGTCGGACTCCGGGATCCCGTTGTCTGCAACATACCGCTCGACCCGCATTTTAAGAGCATATTTCTGACGAAGCTCTGCGATCGCCGACATCATAGGCGAAGCATGGTGCAGGTCAATCGCAGTCTGATCTTCCCACGAGTCGATCAGCAGTATTGTTTCGGGATCGTCAAGGGGCTGAAAGTAATCATACCGCAGATTTCCTTTTTCATTGCGTATTTTACCGACTGTTCCGCTTTTTGTCATTTCTTCGGCGAATTTCCGCGCGTTTCCGTTCTCTCCGCTGTAATAGATGTTTACTGTGATGCTCATATCATCGGTCCCCCAGAAGTTTTCTTATGCAGTTATAAATTATCTTGTACACCGAACATTTCGTGAATTTCACGCCTGCTTCCTTCATCGCCGCAAGCTGTTTCTCGGTAGCGACAGAATACGGATATATGCCGAACATAAACGGAAAGAACACAAATATGAAGCGTTCTCTTGACTCCTCGTCCATATCCGGACAGAATTTCGACAGGATATCCCGTACCGCGTCGAGGGACTCGCCGTATGACTTCTTGAATTCAGTCAGACGCTCCGGACGGGAATGCTCCTCCATATCGTAATGGTTCATCGACAGCAGTTTCAGCAATTGGGTACGGTTTTCGAGGGAATGCGCTATCTCTCCCGCAAGCTCGTCAGCCGTCAGCGTATCGTTATCCGACAATATCGCACGCAGGTCTGCATTCCAGAGATCGTACTCGCGCTGCATAAGTCCGAGGAATATTTCCTCTTTCGTCTGAAAATAGTTGTAGATAGAGGGACGCGAAAACGATGTTTCCCTGCTGATATCGCCGAGAGTGATATCCTTGAAATTCATCGTCCTGTACAGCTTTTCGCAGGCGCTTATTATCTCGTCTTTTCTTGAATTGGTAAGTTCTTTCGATCCTTTCGGCATACATTCCTCCCGGTTTATTTGACATCAAGTCAGCACATTTGTCATGCTTCTTACGCAAAACAGTGACACAACCGCACTTGTATTCCCGTGCGGCTGTGTCCTGCGTATTTATTCTTTTGTTCCCACATTATCCGCATCGAGTCTGTCCGATGCAGTCTGTCCGACGGTATCCGATACCGCGTCCATATATTCTATTATACACAAAACTGACAAAATGTCAAGGGGTATCATTTATTACGGATCCTTTTCCTTCGTCCCGGAAGCAAGAAGCTTTTCCGACTGTTCTCTGTCAAGAAGCACCTCTGCCGCGTCGAATACCAGCGAGCCTTCGCTTACCGTAACAGTGAGCGTGTGATGTCCGCTGTCAAGCCCGTAAATGGCATAGAAAGCCTGTCTGTTGGAAGTTTTGGGAACTGCAAAAGCATCGTCCTTTGCATTTCCGTCAAGTTCCGTGTCAATGACCGCGTTTCCGCTTTCCGCGCCTATCAGCAGAATACCTGTGCCGTCAAATTCTATGTTCACGGAAGCACCGGGATTTCCGGTCGATATCGTCCGTTTGTAGTTCTTGAAGCTGTCCATTGTGCTGTGTGACCAGTCACCTTTGTATGTGATACCGTCGTCGGTATCATCGAACCGAGTGACGTAAGCTTCCGCACCCTCAACAGGTTCAGCTCTGACATTATCGAAGCAGTTGCCGTAATAGCTGCTGTAAAGCGCCGCGCGACCCGCGGGCTGCATTTCATATCCCCCGGTGCTTTCGTCCGCTTTCGCGACAAGCTCGCCGTTCACATATCCGCGTATTGTATTGTACACGGCTTCTGTTTTTATATTGTTCCAGCCGTCTTTCAGCGTGACATTTCCCGCTGCGACAGGCTTTGAGCCTATCCGCAGGTGCCATTCTCCTGCTTCGTTCAGCTGTAAACTCCAGCCGCTCGCTCCGCTGTCCGCAAGATTATACCGCAGTCCCACCGCAGTGCTGTTCTTGTCAGGCTCCCCGCTGTCCGCAAACTTCACGTCTGCGCTCACGGAGTAGTTGAACCAGCGGTCATCACCGAAATTAGTAACGGGTGAGGGGGTACTTCCCCACTCCTCGGCGCGTGTAGCTTCGGTTATCTTCTGCATAAGCACCTTATTGCCGTTATCGTCTGTCACTACCTCGAAAGCTCCGCCCTCGTCCGTGGTATAGCGGGGAGCTCCGCCTCTTGCCGAAAGGTACTCGTCGCTGTACTCAAAATCGTCTGTATATGGCAGTTCAAGCATTCTGCTTTCATACTCCGCGAACTCGCCGCGCTCTGTTTCAAGCGTTGTCAGCGTTATCATCGAATACGGCTGAACCGTGACTGTAAAACTGCCGTTTTCGGGAGATATCGTTTCGCGCAGTCTGAAATAATTCTCGTTCCATGCGCCGCCGGAAGGCCCCTTTGTCTCCCACACATTCACAGGCGAGTTTGCCTTTCCGGTTCCCGTAACATTGAATGTATAGTTTATCGGAGCATCTGTGGTGTTCGTTATTACGGTGCTGTAATCTCCGGTTTCGGGATTGGTGCAGGTCATATAGCTGTATGTGGAATCCACCACCGAGTGACCGTCCCCGCCTGCTTTTCCGTCACCTGCACACGCGCTGTCAACGAATGCCCAGCCTTTCTTTATAAAACGGGAGAAATGCAGAGCCATATAGAAACCGCTGTCGAGCAGGTAATACCCGCTCCAGGGTTCGTCCGCAAGGATAAGCTGTTTCTGCGAGTATGTCGCGCCGCTGTAATACGAAGCCACAGCCGGCTGAAACTCATAAAGAGTCATACCGCCGCCGGGATACATCGTGATTATGCGGTTGGCAACATCGAGCAGACCGTTTATATCGCCCATTCCCGAACCGTTTCCGTCATATCTGTATGTTCCCTGCGCGTAGCTCATAGGTGAGCTTGCCTCGGAGAACCAGACTTCCTTGCCGTATTCCTGCTGTAATTTCTTAGTATTCCCGTCAGACCATGAGGTGTAGTGGCTTCCAACAACATCTGCCGCGTTCAGCAGTTTTTCATTTCCGAGCATAGCTTTTGATATGCCCCATGTGCAGACTGCCTCACCGTCAACTATCTTTATCTTCGAAAAGTCATAGGGAGTACCGCTGTCACTTTTGAGATGCTCGGAAAGATATATCGTCCAGTCGGGATCGTTTGCGCGTTCGTTCCGTGTGGCGCTCACATAGTCGAACCGCAAGCCGTAAGTCTCGTAAGCCGAGATCAGCGTTTCGCGGTACCATTTATAACGCGCGGCATAAACGTCCTCCGAGTCCGTCACCCAGCGCGGCTCGCTCCACCAGAGCATATCGAGGGTTATATCCGGGTCGATCTTCTTCGCGTCGGCAGCGAGCTGAAATCCCGCGCCGCGGGTAACGTCCGCCTTTTCGTCCGCGGAGCGCATAGTCGCAGGCTCCGTGCCGGAGGAGGAATTTATGTCTGCGCCCATTTCCACCTTGATATGCGATATTTCGAGACCGTCCTCGCCGAACAGATAATCCAGTATTTCGTCATACCTCTCCGGCTGTTCGTACTTATAATCGAGCAGGAGACGCGAAGAATTGTTCGCGCTGATGAGCCCGAAGCCCTTGTACAATGTGTTTTCCGCAAGTGACGCGGTGTTCATGTCAATATTTACCGTCATATTCTTTTCCTCCGTCTAAGCTGTGACCAGCACCGCAGCAGACGACAATGCCGGAGCAGATGTGCCGGAAACGATGCTGCTTTTCCGACTGATCTCGTATAATGTCCTTTCGCGCAAGAGTGTAGATTTTGCGCAGTCAGTGATCTGCGTTTGATCAATATTTTACACTTATTTACGACATAGGTCAAGGACAAATATTTAGCACAGTATGAATAATTTAGCCCGAAGCCTTCCTGTGACAGCGTTTCTGTTGACAGTGCAGTGTGGTACACCCGCCCGCAGAAGAGTGTCGCTGCGCATTTCGGAGCGGCGCGTCCGCCGCAAGTTCTGATTTATCTTAGCAGAGAACAGCATAAAAAGGACCCGATCCGCGATCAGGCCCTTTCTTTTCATGTTCAGCACATCTTCTCGCCGAGCTTTACACCGCCGATAAGGTGGAAATGCAGGTGCTTTACGGTCTGACCGCCGTCCTCGCCGATATTGGTGATAATGCGGTAGCCGTTATCAAGCCCCTGCTCGGCAGCAATACGCTTCGCAGTGAGCATTATATCCCCGACAATGGGAGCGGAAGTCTCGTCAAGTGCGTTAACGCTGTCGTAATGAGCTTTCGGGATAATGAGTATATGCACGGGAGCCTGCGGGTTTATGTCCTTGAACGCAAGCAGCCTGTCATCTTCGTAAACCTTTGTGCTCGGTATCTCACCGGCAGCGATCTTGCAGAATAAGCAGTCGTTCATCTTTTTTCTCCTTTATTCAAGTTCCGAAATAATGCTGATAAAGCTCTGCGCGTCGTTGAAGTCCTTATAGACTGACGCAAAGCGTATGTATGCGACATGATCGGTCTTTTTGAGTTTTTCGAGAACCATGTCTCCTATCTGCTCGGAAGAAACTTCCTTCTGGAGATTGTTCTTGAGCTCGGCTTCGATCTCGTCCACCATATTCTCTATCGTCTCGTAGGAAACAGGACGCTTGATAGTTGCGCGCCTTATACGCTCCGCAAGCTTTACCGGGTCAAAAGGCTCGATCGAATGATCTCTCTTGACCACCATGAGCGGGATATTCTCAACTATCTCGTACGTGGTGAAACGGCATTTGCAGGAAAGGCATTCGCGCCTTCTGCGAATCCTGCCGTCAGTAGGACGGGAATCTATTACCTTACTGTCTTCGTATCCGCATTCAGGACATCTCATAAAAGCTCTCCTTCCGTTATACAAGCCAAACCTACATAACTATTTTAACATAAAATTTTACAAAATGCAAGAATTTTTTTCGGAATTGCACAATTTTCTGTTTTTACTGTATTTTTTCTATAATTTTCCAAAGCCTGTCGGAGCTTTCCTTGAGTTCGGAGTAATCTCCGTAGCCGCCCCTGTACAGCTCCAGAAGCGCGGCTCCGTCAAATCCGCGTTCGTGCAGTCTCCGTATCAGCTTCTCAAAATCGTAGTTTCCCTTTCCGACGGGAACGCAATCCGCGCCTTTACGATTGTCGCTTATATGCAGATGTATCACCGAATCCCCGACTGCATCTGCTATATCCAGCGGGTCATAGCCTGCGCGTATCGCCTGCTTCACATCGAGAACGAATCTTGCACGCCCGCCGCATTCCTTCTTCATCATCTTCAGAAACTCTATCTTCCCGCTCTTGCAGTAATGCACATTTTCCTGCGCTATCACAGCTCCGTAGGGCGCAGCAATATCGCACAGCCTCAGGAACCTCTCGACATAGACCGGCTCGGTGCATCTCGCGTCCTTCGCCGCGCCGTGAAGGACGAATATCCCCGCCCCGACAGCCTGCATGAACTCGAAGTACCGCTTATACATATCTATAATAGTCTCAACACGCCTTTTGTAGTCCGAGAACAGGAACAGCGTCTCCATAGGTGATGAGAAAGGGTGCGCGGAAACGACATTTAGCCCGTAAGCGCTTATGACGGACTGTATCTCTCTGAGGATATCCCCGCCGGTTTCGGAGATATCGTTCACGAAGATCTCCACATTCCGTACACCGAGTTCTCCGAGAGTCCGGAGCGCGTCTTCCGTCTGCAAGGGGTAAAGTGAAGCCGTGGATACGCCTGCGATCATCTTGCCAGCTCCTTTCGTGATGTTCCGAAAAAACTATCCGCTGCCGCACGGGATAAGCTATCCGGCACGCAGCAGCGGAATCTGAAATTCTTGGGCAGCTTCTTTTTAAGCCGTCTTTTTCTTGTCGGGGTGAGCGTTCTTCCAGACAGTCCATGCAGGACCGGCGATAAAGATCGAGGAATAGCAGCCCGCGATAAGTCCGATGAACATCGGGAATACAAAGCTTACGATCGACTCAACGCCGCAGATAAGCGCTACAACGCACATCGAAAGAACTGCGATAGCTGTTGTTACAGTTGTCTTTATGGAACGTGAAAGCGACTGATTGATACTTCCGTTCACGAGTTCGTCGATAGTGAGCTTCTTGCCGTAGAGCTTGCGGTTCTCGCGGACACGGTCATAAAGAACGATAGTGTTGTTGATAGAGTAACCGAGTATGGTAAGGATAACCGCCATGAAGTTTGCGTCGATAGGCAGTCTCATGAACACGAATGTCGCGAATACCATGAAAACGTCGTTTGCAAGTGCAACCAGCGCGAAAGCGCCTGCCGACCAGCCGCCGATGTTCTTGAATCTTACTGCGATATAGATGATGAGCAGCAGGAACGAGAACATAACTGCGACAAAGCACTTGAGGAAGAACGAGAAACCTGCGCTGGGCTTAACGTCCTGGCTGTTTACAAGGGTAAGGCTGTTGTCCGCGAACTCCTTCTGGAGATCCTCGGTAACGCCTGCCTGTACATCGGCGGTAAGACCCTTGTCGGAAGCGAAGGAAACCTGTACAGTCTCAAGATCGGAGCCGAACGCGGAACCCGTGGTAACGCCTACGGTACCGAGATTCATGGACTCGACCTTTGCCTTTACCGCATTAACGTCAATTGTGCCGGTGTATGAGTAGGTCAGCATTGTACCGCCCCTGAACTCGATATCTACCGGAACGCCGATGATAAGCGCGGTTGCAATTGTGATCACCGCTATAACGATCGGGATAATGAAGAAAATCTTCTTGTTTTTGAGGAAGTCAAACTTATTATTTTCCATTTGTCTGTACCTCCTTCTTCTTTCCGCCGTAGAGTGCGGGATTTCTGAAAGCCTTGAACCTCGATATCGACATAGTCATAAGTCTTGTGGTGAGGATACCGAAGAGGAAGTTCAGAACAACTCCGACTGCGAGGGTATAACCGAAGGCATAAATGGAGCCTGCTGTCGATACGCCGAACCATGTGAATATCGGAGTGAGGATAATGGAAGCCCAGCTGTCGGGAGTACCGAACGCGCCCATTAAGATGACCGCGATGATAAGCATTGTGATGTTTCCGTCGAAGATAGCGGAGAACGCACGCTTGAAGCCTATATAGAGTGCGCCGTCAATGGTTTTGCCTGCTGCGAGTTCTTCCTTGATGCGCTCGTTTGTGATAACGTTCGCGTCAACGCCCATACCTACCGCGAGGATAATACCCGCGATACCGGGTATAGTCAGCGTGAAGCTGTCATTGAAGGCGAAGAAGCCTGTGATAGCCGCGAACGTTCCGGCTACCTGACCGGCAAGTGAGATGACTGCCATAACGCCAGGGAGCCTGTACATTGCGATAACGAGGATCGCGATGAGGGCGAATGCGATAACTCCGGCAACTGCCATAGCGTCACGGGCGCCGGTACCGAGAGTCGGGGAAATGGTGCTGAAGCTGTCGGTAACGAGCTTGAACGGGAGCGAACCGCCGTTTATCTTGTCCGCGAGAGCCTTTGCATCGTCCGCGGTCTCGAAGCTTCCGGAAATGGTAGCGCGTCCGTCGTAGATAACTGCGCTTACTGTAGGAGCGGAGATCTCGACGTCGTCCATCCAGATGGATATGCGTCCGCCGGAACCATAAGCTTCCTCGGTGGCATTCTTGAATGCTTCCTTACCGCTCTCATTGAGTTCGAGGGAAACGAGCCACTGATGTTCCTGCTGATCGTAAGCGGGGGTCGCCTTTGAAACGTCCGAGCCGGAGAGCACGAGTTCAAGGTCCTCGTAGGTCTGATCGCCGGTGAGCTGTCCGCTGTAACCCTTGCGGAATGTGAGGAGTGCGGTCTCACCGAGCTCCTTTACAGCCTGTTCGGGATCGAAGCTGTCGTCGCCGGACTGCCACGGGAAGCGGCAGATTATTCTCTTGCTGTTGAGGTCAACGTAAATTTCGTAGTCTGTGATGTTCTTTGCGACCATACGGGTCTCGATCATAGCGCGAGCACCTTCAAGATCGTCGTTTGTCACATTGACCGCGTCTTCGGAGGGCGTGAATGTTACGTCAACGCCTCCGCGGATATCAATACCCCAGCGGATATCCTTCACGCCTCTGATATGGACTGTCTCCACATCACCGTAGAAGGTGCTGAATCCCGCTATTGCAAAGTATGTGAATACCGCGATCAGTATGAAAACGATAAAAAACACCGGTTTTTTAACTTGTTTCAATTGATGTTTTCACTCCGTTTCTTTTGCAAATAGAAATACTATAATATTATAGTGCAAAAAGCCGAATAAGTCAAGCATTTTATTAAATTTAGAGGACACAACTTTCAACAAATCGTCAAAATGCACATTCCGCAGCCCCCAAAGCCGCCGTCTTCCTGTCTAAGAAGCCTCCGCGAGAGATTTTTGAGAGACTTTTTGAGAGACTTTTGAGACTGGGCTCCGCCCAGACCCGCAAGCCCCCTTTAAAAAAGGGGGCTTGACCCCCTAAACTGATGCGCAGCGACATTCTTCAATCGGCGGGTACGCCACCTCGGTTAGCTATTCTCTGCTGTATACAAGAAAAGACTGCCAAAACCCACAGATTTCAGCAGTCTTTATTCCGTTCTGAAAGCCCTCTCCATTAACTGCGGAGCGATCAAAGTTTTTTGGAAAGGGGGTTCGGGGGAATGACCCTTTTTTCAAAAAGGGTCTGCCCCCGGTCTGGAGCGCTGTGCGCGACCAATCTCGAGCGCCGTGCGCGACCCGTATCGAGCGCAGGCGGGATCACACAGAAAGCTCGGCTTTTTCGCCGAGGACGTCCTTATTAGCGTTAAGAACAGGCTTCACGCACTCTTCTATGAACTCGGTCACCTGCTCGGGAGCACGTCCGGTGAAATGCTCCGGCTGGAGTGTGGCAAGTATCTCCTCTTTCGTGATTCCGAAGATCGGATCGGCTGCAATGCGGTCAACAAGATCGTTCTCGCCGCCCTCTTCCTTGACGATGCGTCCGGCTGCCATGCTGTGCTGTCTGATATGCTCGTGCAGTTCCTGGCGGTCTCCGCCTTTCTTTACTGCCTGCATGATGATGTTCTCCGTCGCCATGAACGGAAGCTCCTTCATCACGCGCTGTCTTACGACCTTGTCATAAACCACAAGTCCGCTCGTAACATTCAGCATTATGTTGAGTATAGCGTCCGCAGCAAGGAACGCTTCCGCAACGGCAATGCGCTTGTTCGCACTGTCATCGAGGGTGCGCTCAAACCACTGTGTTCCGGCTGTGAATGCGGGGTTGAGGGAATCTACCATAAGGTAGCGCGAAAGTGCCGTGATACGCTCGGAGCGCATCGGATTGCGCTTGTATGCCATAGCTGACGAGCCGATCTGGTCCTTCTCGAAAGGCTCTTCGATCTCCTTGAAGTTCTGGAGAAGACGGATATCGTAGCTGAACTTCGAGCAGCTCTCCGCAAGTCCGGCAAGAGCGGAAACTACCTGGTAATCAAGCTTGCGGGGATAAGTCTGACCGCTTACGGCGAAGCACTTCTCAAATCCCATTTCCTCGGCTATCATCTGCTCCAGCTTCTTTATCTTTTCGGTCCTTTCCTTTTCGCTGAAGCCGGCAAACAGCTCAACAAAGCTTGCCTGTGTGCCGGTAGTGCCTTTCTGACCGAGAAGTTTCAGATTCTTCATTCTGTACTCGATCTCTTCAAGATCCATGAGCAGTTCCTGCGTCCAAAGAGTAGCGCGCTTGCCGACAGTGGTGAGCTGCGCCGGCTGAAGGTGTGTGTATGCAAGACAGGGCATATCCTTGTACTTGTTTGCGAAATCAGCGAGATTTGCGATAACGTTGACGAGCTTTCTGTGAATGATAGCAAGAGCGTCGCGCATGATGATAACATCTGTGTTGTCGCCTACATAGCATGATGTAGCGCCGAGGTGGATAATGCCCTTTGCTTTCGGACATACAAGACCGTAAGCGTAAACGTGAGCCATTACGTCGTGGCGCACTTTCTTTTCGCGGGCTTCCGCAGCCGCAAAATCTATGTTGTCTATATTGGCTTCAAGCTCCGCAACCTGTTCCTCGGTAATATTGAGACCAAGCTTCATCTCCGCTCTTGCGAGTGCAGTCCACAGTCTGCGGAAAGTAGAGAACTTCTTCTGCGCGGAAAAGACGTACTGCATCTCTTCACTTGCATAACGTGTACAGAACGGGCTTTCGTATGTTTCGTATTTTGTCATTTGAGTGCCTCCGTATTTTTGTATTGATCGTAACAAGGATATTCTATCATAAAACCCGCAATTTTACAACCAAAATATCAAAAAAACATCAAAATTCGGAAAAATTACGAAAATTGTAAAAAAACACTTGACAAAACGAGGACAATGTGTTAAAATTGAAAAGCTGAATGACCGGAGAGGTCTTTCATATATATTGCGGTGTAGCCAAGCGGTAAGGCACCTGACTCTGACTCAGGCATTTCCGGGGTTCAAATCCCTGCACCGCAACCAGTGGCGAACGCGCCACTGCGAATCCGCCTACAGTTTCATCTGTGGGCGGATTTTTGTGTCGTATCGCAAATTATACCAGAAGATTTGAAACTCTTGTGCGGCGAACGCGCCGCTCCGAATCCGCCTATGGTCTTGCATAGGCGGGTTATTTTTTCGCCCGTATCACATTATTCCGTACAGATTTGTTGCTTCCGTGCGGTTCTCTTACATGAGCTTTCGGATATTTCCGGTATGCTCTTTCGCCGGTTTTGTGTAAATCCGACCGAATTAAAAGACTGCCGATTGTTTGACGACCGGCAGTCTTGTTTGTTATGGAATTTCTGTGATCTCCGTGTAACGGAATTCGCCGCGGGGCGTTCCCCGCCGCGGTGCAGCTGCGTAAGCTGCCGCCGTCCGCGCAGGACAAAGCGCGCAGGCGCAGACTTACAGCTTTGAATAACCGAACGCATTTACAAGTGCGTCGATCTTCTGCTTGGACTTGCACATCGGGCATTCCGAAGCGGCGTAGGTGTGGTAATCCGGGATATCTTCCTCTGTGAAGATAGAATCCACCTTTATACCGATTATCTCGTCGATAGCGCTGAAAAGTGCGCAGGCGCCGACGAGCTTTCCGCTGTAGTAATCGAGGCAGCGTGCGAATCTCTCGATAGACCAGCCGGTAGAAGCGGACGAGATGAGGAGGAGTATCTGCTTGTTCCAGATCTTCTTCTGTGCGTCGTCACGGAATATCATCTGACCGTTGGAGTTGATCTCGGGGGTAAGAATGTCGATATCCTTGCCGGAATTTACCGAAGCCATGCTCGAATCCGCAAGCTCCTGCGCAAGGTAAGCGCCGAGGGTCTCGGTCCCCTCAAGGCAGATGATAGTATCTATCTGTGCCATATTATACTTCACCGCGATCATCTTAGCGGTCTCGCGCGCCATTCTGAAGCTCGTCTTGATCGAGTTGAGATCAACATAATGATTTATGTGGGAGTGGTTTGTGGCAAAATGCCCGGGGATAATACCCATTTGTATCTGCTTGTTGCCCTTGGCTGAGATCATCTTTTTTCTGCTTTCCATATAAACCTCCGTTCACGCGGTAAGAATTTATTTTTGCAACCTTTAGTATATCATAATTGCAGTTTTTTTTCAATAGCGTAAAAATAAAAATATCGCCCCGGATTTTGTAAGTTTCTACAAAATCCGGGGCAGAGAGGTTACTGTTTTGTTGATTTGTGGAAACCGACAGTATATCTAATGTCAAGCTGATTATAATATAAAAGAGCCGATAAATATTCGACTCTTTTATTATAGGTGCTATGTGAATTATATGTTATTATTAATGTATATCATTCTGTTTATTTTATTGTCTGCGTTTTGCATTAAAACCAATGTATATTGATTGTTTTTTATAGCAAAACAGTTCATATCATTGCTATCGTGTCCCATTTTTAATGTGTTATTATTTTCGTCTATCGAAAGAAATGTTGTCAATTCATTAAGAACCTTTTTATAATCTCCGCAAGGATATAAAGAGTATTCTTCTCCGTTCGGCAATTTGATAACCGCTTCTATAATAACAGGGTTGCTTTCAGCGGACAATGTACCCGTTCCACTATACCATACAGCTTTTATATGTGTATCGTCATTGATGTATGCCGCATCTGCAAGTACATTTCCACTTCCATCTACAAGTTCAAAACAAAGAGAGTAACCACCCAAGCCTTTCACATTTCCTTCTTCGTTAGGCGTTATTAACTCTTCATAGTTATAATAATGCTTTATTCCTGTGAATTTATATTTAGCTTTCTTATTATCTACTTCAGCAAAAACGGTCTGTTTAATATTATAATATTCTGCATCTTCTTTTCTTGCTGTGGTAAATTTACACGGTAGTCCATTTATAAAGTTATCATATTTGGAATGCCCTATTAAATCAATAGTGTGTATTTTTTGTTTTTCTGACGGCTTGTCCCAATGTATATTAGACTCACCGAACAAATTGTAATCCCCCTTTTCATAGTATTTTAAATTTACTTCAAGGGTAACATTATCAGGTATGTTCGGTTCGAGTGTCGTGTTATAAACTTCATCGGTTCTACTTGTAGGAACATACGTTTCTATAGGTTCTGTTGTTTCTGGTGTTTCTTCAGCTGATGTTGTCGGTGCTGTTGTAACCTCTTCTGTTTTTTCTGTGGTATAAGTATCATCACTTACAACGATTGATGTTTGTACAGCGGTGTTATTATTGCCGCTTGAATTACAGCCTGTGGTTGCAATTATGGTTGCTGATAATACAAGTGCAATTATTTTATTGTTTTTCATAGTTTGGTCTCCTTTACGGTGCGCCTAAATCTCCGCAAACTAAAAATGCGCGGCAATTCAAGCCGCGCACCGTAAAAATACAAGCCTGAATTGCTGCGACACAACACATTTTTCGTCAAAACAGAGTACACGAAAAAGCTTGCACCTTTACCTCAGTAAAAGTACACTGTTTTGACAAAAATATGCATAGCATATCCTGTAAATATTCAAATGTGTTATGTCGCACATTAAGTATAGCATAATCCCGCGCTCTTTTCTATCGTCTATACTGCACAAAAAATCCCGACAATAGTTGTAATAATTGTAAAATTTTATGGAAACGTTTACATATATTGATATTTTTGCCGAAATAATATATAATTGATATATCATGTGGAAGAATGCCCCGCTGTTCGACAGGCGGCATCTTCAGATAAGAAAGGACTGGTAAAATCCAATGAAATTCGGTTATTTTGACGACGCCAACAAGGAATACGTCATCACTTCTCCTAAGACCCCCTATCCGTGGATAAACTACCTCGGAACTCAAGGGTTCTTCTCCCTTATCTCGAATACAGCAGGCGGCTACAGCTTCTATAAGGACGCAAGACTCCGCCGTATCACGCGCTACCGCTACAACAACGTCCCCGTGGATATGGGCGGACGCTATTTCTATATCAACGACGACGGTCATGTATGGAACCCCGGCTGGTCTCCCGTGAAAACCGAGCTTGACAGCTACGAGTGCCGCCACGGTATGGGCTACACCATTATCAAGGGCGAATCCAAGGGCATCGAAGCCAAGGTGACTTTCTTCGTTCCCCAGAACTTCAACGGTGAGATACAGAAGGTAACGATCACCAACAAGACCGGTGCATTCAAGTCCGTAAAGCTGTTCAGCTTCCTCGAATGGTGTCTCTGGGACGCGCAGGACGATTCCACCAACTTCCAGAGAAACTTCAATACCGGCGAAGTTGAGATCGAAGGCAGCACTATCTACCACAAGACCGAATACAAGGAGAGACGCGACCACTACGCATTCTACTCCGTAAACACGAAGATAATGGGCTTCGATACGGACCGCGAGAGCTTCCTCGGTCTGTACAACGGCTTCGGCGAGCCGCAGACAGTAATGAAAGGCTCACCCAACAACTCCGTTGCCGACGGCTGGTCACCTATCGCTTCCCACTACATTGATGTTCCCCTCGAAGCCGGCGAGAGCAAGGATTTCGTATTCGTGCTGGGCTACGTTGAGAACAAGTTCGAGGAGAAGTTCGCTCCCGATCTTACCCCCGATGACAAGATCATCACCACCGCAAACTCAAAGAAGAATATCATAAACAAGACCAAGGCTCATGAGATGATCGCTATGTGCGACACCGCGGAGAAGGCTGACAAGCTGTTCAACGAGCTGAAGGCATACTGGAACACTCTTCTCTGCCAGTATCATGTTGAATCCCCCGACGAGAAGGTCAACAGAATGGTCAACATCTGGAACCAGTACCAGTGCATGGTAACATTCAATATGTCGCGTTCCGCTTCCTACTTCGAGAGCGGTATCGGCAGAGGAATGGGCTTCCGTGACAGCAACCAGGATCTCCTCGGATTCGTTCATCAGATCCCCGAACGCGCAAGAGAGCGTGTACTTGACCTTGCGGCTACAATGCTTGAGGACGGCGGTGCATACCACCAGTACCAGCCTCTCACCAAGAAGGGCAACCACGAGCTCGGCTCGAACTTCAACGATGACCCGCTGTGGATGATACTCGCTGTTGCTGCGTATATCAAGGAGACCGGCGACAAGTCGATACTTGACGAGGTAGTGCCTTACGAGAACGACGACAGCAAGGCTGCGTCCATGCTTGATCACATGAAGAGAGCATTCAACCACGTCGTTAATAAGGTAGGCCCTCACGGACTGCCGCTGAGCGGACGTGCGGACTGGAACGACTGTCTGAACCTGTCCTGCTTCTCGGACAAGCCCGGCGAGTCCTTCCAGACCTACAACAACAAGGAAATGTTCAAGGATCCGCCGTTCTACAGCAAGATCGCGGAATCCGTAATGATCGCGGGAATGTTCTGCTTCATCGGACCGGAATATGCTGCTATGTGCAGACTTATGGGCGACGAGGAAGAAGCAAAGCGCGCGGACGCTGAAGTAGCGAAGATGAAAGAGCGGACCATGAAGTTCGGCTATGACGGAGAATGGTTCCTGCGTGCATACGATCACAACGGCAACAAGGTAGGCTCTCACGAGAATGAGGAAGGCAAGATCTTCATCGAACCTCAGGGCTTCTGCGTACTTGCAGGTCTCGGCAAGGAAACCGGCGATGACATCAAGACCCTCAACAGCGTTGACAAGTACCTCAACTCCGATCACGGTCTTGTACTCAACAACCCCGCATTTACGCACTATTACAAGGAATACGGCGAGATCTCCACATATCCGGGCGGATACAAGGAGAACGCAGGTATATTCTGCCACAACAACGCATGGATCATGTGCGCTGAAGCTGCTGTGGGCAGAGGAGACAAGGCATTTGAGTATTATTCAAAGATAGCTCCCGCATTCAGAGAAGAGCATTCCGATCTCCACAGAACAGAGCCGTATGTTTACGCTCAGATGATCGCGGGCAAGGACGCTCCGAGACACGGCGAAGCAAAGAACAGCTGGCTCACGGGTACAGCTGCATGGAACTTTGTAGCTATCTCGCAGTATATCCTCGGCATCAAGCCCCAGTATGAAGGACTCAAGGTTGATCCTTCCATTCCGAAGGCATGGGACGGCTTCACGATTTCGAGACTGTTCAGAGGCGCTACCTACAACATCACCGTCAAGAACCCCGATCACGTTTCAAGCGGCGTAAAGTCCATGACTGTTGACGGAAAGGCAGTTGACGGAAACGTTATCCCCGCATTCGCAAACGGCAACCACACAGTAGAAGTGATTCTCGGCTGAGCGGGGAACGCCCTCGAGACAGTCGCTTGCGCTCGAGAAGAGTCGCGCACGGCGCTCGAGACTTGGGGGAAACCTTTCTGAAGAAAGGTTCTCCCCCAAACCCCTTTCCAAAGACTTTTAATCGCTCCGCAGTTAAGGGAGAGGGTTTATCAGAACAGAATAAAGACTGCCGAAACCAATAAATTTCAGCAGTCTTTTCTTGTATTCAGATGAATATAGCTAACCGAGGTGCTGCACCCGTCCATAGAAGAATGTCGCTACGCATT
>DEWH01000022.1:57824-111136 GCA_002363155.1 Ruminococcaceae bacterium UBA3215
TTTCGCCGCGGCGCGTCCGCCGCCCGCCGCCCGCTTCATGAAAGCTCCGATTTGTCCACCCGCCGAAAATCGGCATAATTGACAAAAAGTATAAAAACAATCGGCTATTTTTTGACTGCCCCCCTTGACAATTAAGAAATATGTTGTTATAATAATTATATCGGCTACGGACAAGATTAGTCAATATACGCATTTTAGTGATAATAACGCTTTCGATCCCGTTTCTCTGCCGGAAAGGAGTTATGTTATGGGAAAATATATCATCAATAAAACAAAAACAGGATATACTTTCGGACTTAAAGCCGCAAACGGTGAGGTTATCGCAACCGGCGGCGAAGTGTATTCAAGCCTCGATTCCGTAAAAAACGGCATTAAGAGCGTAGAAACAAATGCTCCCGAAGCAGCTGTGGAAGATCATACAGTTGAGGGCTACCAGACCGAGAAAAACCCGAAATTCGAGATATACAGCGATAAAGCAGGAGAGTTCCGCTTCCGCCTTAAAGCCAAAAATGGTCAGGTCATTGCAGTAAGCGAAGGCTACACCTCAAAAGCCAACTGCAAGAACGGCATAGAGAGCGTTAAGAAAAATTCCGTAAATTCCCCGGTTATCGAGCCGGAAAATAAGTAAAACCAATACAAAGACAAATGCCGCTCCGGTCAACGGAACGGCATTTTCTATGAAAGGAGAATCTTTATGCAGATCGATCTCAGCGGCAGAAAAGCACTCGTAACAGGCGGAAGCGGCGGTCTCGGACGCACTATAGTACGCACCCTCGCGGAATGCGGCGCGGATGTGGCTATACACTACAACTCCGATAAGACTTCCGCAGATAAACTCGTGGAAGAACTCCGCGCTTCCGGCAGAAAGTCTGCCGCGTTCAAGGCGGATATAACCGACTTCGACAGCGTGAAACAGATGAAAGATGATGTCGGGAAAGAGTTCGGAATGCCGGATATCCTCATCGTCAACGCAGTCATACAGTACGAGTGGAAGCCGCTTCTCCGGCAGGATATCAGAGATTATTACAGCCAGTTCGAGAGCTGCGTTATGCAGATGGTCTATATGTCGAAGATGTTCGTTCCCTATATGCAGGAACAGCACTACGGCAGAATAGTCGTGATGAATACCGAATGCGCGGTAATGGCAGAGCCGAACTGCTCGGCTTATACCTCCGCGAAGCGCGGGCTTGACGGCATCGTCCGTGTCCTCGCAAAGGAAGTCGGCGCGGATAACATCACCGTGAACCAGATAGCGCCGGGCTGGACGATAACCGACAAAGAGCGCGCAAACGGCGTTAATCCCGCTCCGGAATATGTAGCTTCTGTCCCGCTGGCAAGGCGCGGAACGGATACGGATATCGCCAATATGGCGGCATTCCTCTCCTCAGATCTTGCATCATTCACCACCGGTGCGTATATCCCGGTTGCGGGAGGACGGGTAATGCCGGCTATATGATTCAGTTCGCCGCAAGTATGGCTTCAACCTGCGCACGCTTCTCATAAAGCACACAGCCGCCGTCATGCTCCGCGGCAAGAAGCTCGCCGGAACGCAGAGTGCGGAACAGCTTCGAGTTTATCGCTTCACGCAGAGATGTGTCGCGCACGTTGATGTCCGAATACGGCGAGAACGGACAAGGCTCTGCACCGCCGTGGGAGTTGATGTGGAAGAAAGCGCGTCCTGCCGCAAAACAGCCGCCCGATTCTTTCTCATCTCCGGGGAATGACAGGAACATTGTATCATCGTAGCTCTTGCGGAGCTCCGAAACGCGGGCGCGGAGATATTCGCGCTCCGTGTCCGTCGGCGCAAGCTTTTCGGTATCGCCCGAAACCGGAACATACTCAACGTAGATCATAAGCTTGCAGCCGCGCTTTGAAAGCACATCAATGAACTCCTCGGAAAGCACGGATTCTATGTTCTCTTTGGTAACAGTGACCGATGCTCCGAACATGAGATGACGGCGCTGAAATTCGTCCATATTTGCGACAAGACGATCATAAATGCCGGCCCCGCGGCGGCTGTCGGTCTTTTCGCGGTCACCCTCAATGCTCATAACGGGAACAAGGTTCCGGCAGCGGTCAAACAGCTCGAAATACTTCTCGCTGATAAAAGTGCCGTTGGTGAATACCGGGAAGATCATATCGCTTATCTCGCCGGCAGCTTCGATCACATCGCGCCTTAACAGCGGTTCACCGCCTGCAAGTATCGCGTAGCTTATGCCAAGGTCTGCGGCATCTCTGAATATCTTCTTCCACTCATCACCTGTAAGCTGCGCCACCGGCTCGGAATCAACGGTAGCATCGCTGCAGCGTGAATAACAGCCGGCACAGTGAAGATTGCAGCTGCTGGTTATGCTCGCGATAAGGAAAGAGGGAATATGCTCGCCGTTCTTTTCAAGCTCCATTCGCCTTTTTGAAGCCTTCTTCGACGCGGCAGCAAATTTCAGCATAAATGCCGTCTCCTTCGGGTCTTTAAGTACGGCACGGAGAGATTCGGCAACGATGCCCTCTACTCCGCGCGCAAGATATTCCTGCAATTCAATGTTGTCTGTCATGACTTTTCCCCTTTGAACGAAGATCTGTATGAATGATTTTGCCCTATTTAATTATGCTCAATTAAATAATAGCACAAATCAGTGCTGTTGTCAAGAGGAGAATTGACGAATAATCAGGAAACGTGAAAAATAGTCTGTCTGCGAAGAACCATAGGCGAATTGTCAGCGGGGCGTTCCCCGCATAAGAGTTTCAAATCTTCCGATAAAGTTTGTGATACGACACAAAAATCCGCCCGCAGATGAATCTGTAGGCGGATTGTCAGCGCGGACTCCGCGCCTGGTGGAGCATAGGGGGTTCGAACCCCTGACCTCCACACTGCCAGTGTGGCGCGCTCCCAACTGCGCCAATACCCCATTTGCTGTATAATATTATAAATCATACAGCTTATTTTGTCAATGCATTTCCGCATTATATTTTCGTGAAACGCAGTGTTCCCTTCTCATCTACCGTTTCATTCCACATCTCCGCCGGGCGCACCCAGATGCCATGCTCACCGTAAAGCGCCCTGTAAACCACCATTGGCGCAAGTGTCTCGGAATGACGCGCAACACCGATGACCTCGTACTCATTTCCTTTGTAATGCCGGTATCTGCCGGGGACTATGCACTTTACCGCTTCCTCAAATGTCATATCCTGCTCCTTATAAATGCGCGGTCAGATAAAATCCGCGATAAACGGGTTGTACTTCTTCTCCGTGGCAAGTGTCGTTTTCTCGCCGTGACCGGGATAGATAATGTAGTCCTTTTCCAGCGCTTTCAGCTTGTCCAGCGATTCCATCTGCACCCGCGGATCTCCGGAATATCCGTCGCTGCGCCCGATGCTGTCCTTGAAGATTGTATCCCCGGCGAACATTATATCCCGTCCGTCTTCATCACTGCACAGAAAACATACGCTCCCGGCAGTATGTCCGGGCGTGCTCATGACCGTAAATGTCAGTTCTCCCTGGGAAATCGTGTCCCCGTCATCGAAAAGATTGTCGGGGATACAGGGGACAAAAGGCTTTCCGGGGCAGAAAAACGCGAATGACTTGACACTGTCAGCCATGACACACTCGTCCGCTTTGTGGACATATATGGGAGAACCGGTCTCTTTGCGCACATAGTCCGCAGCGCCGATATGGTCAAAATGACCGTGGGTGAGCAGTATCTTTTTTATCGCAAGTCCGGCTTCCGACGCTCTTGCAAGTATCTCTTCCCCGTCATCGGCGGGGTCTATCACAACAGCTTCTCCGGCTCCCGTCGGCACGATATAGCAGTTGGTAGCAAGCGGAGAAAGCACAAGCGTGATGATATCGGTGTATTTCATGGGCATAATTCCTTTCACATAACTAAAAATATTATATATCTTCGGAGCCGTCATGTCAAGCATACGGATGCCGAAAACCGACAAAATGCTCAAAACTCTTTACAAATACGGCAAAAAATGGTATAATATAGAAGAAATCGGAATGCTCAGAATCACGCTGTCTGTCTTTTCAGAAAGCTTCCATGTTCAGTATTACGGCTGATTTACCACCGGGAGGGAAAAAATATGATAACCGATCTTATACAGACGCTTATCGAGTACGGCATCGAAAAAGAACTCATATACCGCGAGGACGAAATATACATCAGGAACCGCCTTATGCAGGCGCTGAAAGTCGAAGCATGGGGAAGCGCGGAAAAGCTTGACGGGCTTACCATAGACGAGCTTCTCGGAAAACTTGCCGACTATGCCTGCGAGCACGGCGTCATTGAGGATTCCGGCGCGTACCGCGACATTTTCGGCACCGAGCTTATGGGAATACTCACGCCCGCACCTCATGAGGTGAACGCGAAGTTCGCGGAGGAATACAGAAAGAGCCCGGAATGCGCTACCGGCTGGTACTACCGTTTCAGCGCAGATACCAACTACTACCGCGCCGGAGTTATCTCCCGCGATATCCGCTGGAAGTATGACTGCGAATACGGCTCCCTTGACATTACAATAAACCGCTCGAAGCCGGAGAAGGATCCCCGTGACATCGCGGCGGCAAGAAATATGAAAAAGGCGGCATATCCCGCCTGTCAGCTCTGCCTTGAAAACACCGGATTCCACGGCACCCTCACCCACCCGGCAAGGCAGAATCTGCGTCCCGTGCCTATGAAGGTAGGCGGCGGGGACTGGTCGTTCCAGTATTCCCCCTACGGATACTACAACGAGCACTGCATCGTTTTCAACAACGAGCATATCCCGATGAAGATAGACGCTTCCGTTTTCGGAAAGCTGTTCGATATAATAGAGACACTGCCCCATTACTTTGTGGGCTCGAATGCGGATCTCCCGATAGTCGGCGGGTCAATACTGAGCCACGAGCATTTCCAGGGCGGAAGATACACATTCGCAATGGAAAAAGCTCCTGCGGAGACACAGTTCGATCTCTCCGGATTCCCGGATATAAAGGCATGCACGGTAAAGTGGCCTATGTCGGTCATTCGTCTGAACGGCACAGACAAGGCTCAGCTCTCCGCCGCGTGTGACAAGATCCTGCGGCTCTGGAGAGGTTATTCCGACGAGAGCGCGGGCATCTTTGCGGAGACTGACGGAACTCCGCACAACACCATTACTCCGATCGCAAGACGGCACGGCGATGTGTTTGAATGCGATCTTGTACTGCGAAACAACATCACCTCCGAGGACAGACCCCTCGGCATATTCCACCCGAACCCTTCCCTTCACCACATAAAGAAAGAGAACATCGGTCTTATCGAGGTTATGGGACTTGCGGTACTGCCGGCAAGACTTGCGCCGGAGCTTGAACTGCTGGAAAAGGCTATGCTTGAGGGTACGGATATTTCCGCGGACGAGAAGCTCGGCTGCCACAGCGAATGGCTGAAAGATGTCATTTCCCGTCACCCGGAAGCGAATGCGGACAACGCTGACGCTATACTGAAAAAAGAGATCGGCGCGGTGTTCGAGCAGGTGCTCCTCGACGCGGGTGTATATAAGCGCGACGAGAAAGGTCAGGCGGCATTCATGCGGTTCGTTGAAGCCGCGAGAAAGTAACGGACTGCCGTACAGAAGGGATAAACTATATGCGAAGCTGCGGAGTGCTGATGCACATTACAAGCCTTCCGTCGCCTTACGGGATAGGTACGTTCGGCGAACAGGCTGAAAGATTCATAGACTGGCTCATACAGGCGGGACAGGAATACTGGCAGGTACTGCCGATAGGACCGACAGGCTACGGCGACTCGCCGTACCAGTCCTTTTCGACATTCGCCGGCAACCCCCTGCTCATAGACCTTGACGAGCTTGTACGGGACGGACTGCTGACACAGACTATCTGCTCCGAAGCGGATTACGGCGCGGACCCGACATTCGTCGATTACGACAAGGTCGCCCGCAGCAAAATGGCGCTTCTCAAACTCGCGTTCTCGAAATTCAGCGAGGACGAGGGATATCTTGCATTTACAAGGAAAGAAGCGTTCTGGCTGGACGATTATGCCCTCTTTATGGCGCTCAAGGAAGAGAACAACAACTTCTCATGGACGGACTGGGCGGACGGAGTAAGGCTCCGCAGTCCGGAAGCGCTCCGTGAAGCTTCGGAAAAGCACGCAAAGGGCATCGGCTTCTGGAAGTTCGTGCAGTACATCTTCTATAAGCAGTGGGACAGACTGAAAAACTATGCCAACAACAACGGCATAAAGATAATCGGCGATATCCCGATATACGTTGCACCCGACAGCTCGGATATCTGGGCGAATACGGGGCTGTTTGAAATGGACTCTGAGATGCGCCCGAAGCGGGTCGCAGGAGTTCCGCCCGACTATTTCTCCGCTACCGGTCAGCTCTGGGGCAACCCGCTCTATGACTGGGAAGCTATGAAAGCCGACGGCTATGCGTGGTGGCTGAAGCGCATAGAAAAGGCTCTTACCCTTTACGACGTTGTCCGCATAGACCATTTCCGCGCATTCGACACCTTCTGGGCAATACCCGCGGGCGAACCCACCGCAGTAAACGGGAAATGGGAGCAGGGACCGGGAATGGATCTCTGGAACACGGTAAAGGAGAAGCTGGGCGATGCTCCGATAATCGCGGAAGACCTCGGCGATATCTTTGACAGCGTGAAGGAACTTCTGAAAGAATCCGGTTTTCCGGGAATGAGAGTGCTCCAGTTCGGCTTCAATCCGGAATCCTCCGACAACGATCATCTCCCCCACAACTACCCGGAAAACAGCGTGTGCTACACCGGTACCCACGACAACTCCACCGCGCTCGGCTGGTACAAGTCCGCCGACAGCGCAAGCCGTGCGATGTGCAGGAGATATCTGCGCCCGCAGCTCTTTGAGAAAATAAACCGCACGATGATACGCGAGCTTTACAAGAGCCGTACCGGACTTGCAGTCGTGCCGATGCAGGATATAATCGGGCTTGATGACCGCGCAAGAATGAACATTCCGTCAACCCTCGGCGGAAACTGGAAGTGGCGCGCGGAGAAAAAGCATTTCAGCGATAAAAATGCGGCATTTATGAGAGAGCTTGCCGAAACATATTACAGGTGTGGTAAAAAGGATAACAGATAGCCTCTTGACAAAATCTATACCGTGGTATATACTGTAATCAGGGGTGATAATATGGAGATGGCAAAGGTTTTTGAGAATGGAAGAAGCCAGGCTGTCAGACTGCCGAAAAAGTTCAGATTTGAAGCCGATGAGGTCATTGTCCAGCGTATAGGCAAAAGCGTACTGCTCACACCGAAAGAAGATATGTGGGAAACCTTTATGAACGGTATCAATGCTTTCTCCGACGACTGTTTTGAGGACGGGAGAATCAGCGGATCCGAAACAAAGAGGGAAAGCCTATGAAGTATATGCTGGACACCAATATCTGCATTTACGCTATAAAGAAAAAACCGGAAAGCGTACTCAAACGGCTCCGTTCAGAACTGGACAGCGGTATCTGCATATCGTCTGTTACTCTTGCGGAGCTTCGGTTTGGCGTTGAGAAAAGCCTGTATCCCGAAAGAAATACTGTTGCTCTCAGCCAGTTCCTTGTCCCGCTTAATGTACTTCCGTTCGACGATACCGCAGCTGTTGAGTACGGCAGAATATGTGCTTTTCTGCAAAGAAAAGGCACTCCGATCGGAACCATGGATATGCTGATAGCAGCGCATGCTAAAACTGTAGGAATACCTCTGGTAACCAACAATACAAAAGAATTTGAGCGTGTTCCCGATCTGCTGCTTGAAAATTGGGTATGAATACGTTTATTTAAAGTTGATTTGTTTTCGTAAAAACGAAAACAAATAATGACCGGAGGTTTACATGATCCGAAACAGAGCAGCGGTCACCGGAGCAGTATTCTTCACAGCGTTTCTGCTTTCATCATATACCGGCAGCCTTACGGCGTTTATCGCGGCATTTTGTTTTGGTGCGTCCGCGACAGTTATGTGCTTTATAAAGCGCATGACTGCCGCTTTTGTATTTACCGCCGCATTTGCCGCGTTCCTTATTTACGGGATCTACTCGGTCATTTATATCGAGCCTGTCTCACGGCTTTTCGGCAGCACATACGATGTATCTGCGGACATAGTATCCGCAGACATATCCGACAATGACACGCTGTATGTGACTGCGCGCTGCACCGCGGACGGGATCCCGCTGAGCATCTCGTTCTACAGCCCGGACACGGGATTGGAGCCGGGCGATACCGCGGATATCACGGTAACGTTCTCCGAGCCTTATCTTTCCGCTTCCTACAACTCCGATTACAGCTATTCCCACGGCATCTTCGTCCGCTCCTATGTGAGCGGCGCATACATTACCCGGAAAGGCTCCGGCATACCCTCGCTAATACCGCGGTACTCGTCGTATCTGCGCGAGAAAGTGCGTGAATATCTTACCGGCGATGCCTGCGGACTTATGCTTGCGATGTGCTTCGGAGACAGAAGCATGCTTAGCGCGGAGATGTCCGACGCGGTGATGCGGAGCGGTCTTTCGCACCTGGCGGCAGTCTCCGGAATGCACATATCCCTGATCGTTGTCACAGTCGTTTCGTTTGCCGGAAGCTTCTCGAAACGCTCCGGTCACATACTCCGCTTTGTTACGGCGTGCGTCCTGTGTGCAGTATTCATTTTGTTCTTCGACGCGAAACCCTCGGTATGCAGAAGCGCGATTATGCTTATCCTGCATTACGGTTCTTCGCTGTTCCGGCGCGGAAACGCAACACTCAATGCACTCGGCGCGGCAGTACTGGTGATATTGCTTGCAGAACCCTGCGCGTGCAGGGATCCGGGGCTTATGCTGTCCGCCTGCGGAACATTCGGAGCCGGAGTTATGGCTCCTCGCTGCTGCGAACGACTGAATGCCGTGGCCGGAAAGCTTCCGCGCCATGCCGAAAGCGCAATAGTCTGCGTATGTGCTTCGGTCTGTACCGTTCCACTGTCATCGCTGTTTTTCGGCGGTTTGTCACTTGTTTCGGTGTTCTCTTCTCTGCTGTTCTTCCCTTTCTTTACTGCAGCAATGGTACTCGCGCTGATGACCGCGGCGACGGGCGGTATAACAGCAGGCATACTCCTTCCGGCGGCAGGTCTTGTCTTAAAGGCGGGAGCTGTTATTATCCGCTTTTTCGCGGGGCTCCCATACAGCTACATCTCCGCGGACGAGACGGTGATGACTGTATTTCTTGCCGCTTCTGCGGTATTTGCCGGAATAGCCGTTCCGCTGTCATTAAAGGTCAGCAGGGGCTCGCGGCTCCGTGCGGCAGCCGCCGTGATATGCGTCTGTGCTCTTGCATCATCACTTACAGCGCGGAAAGCAATGCGCTCCGATATCACCGAGATCACGGTGTATTCCGACGGGAGCGATTTTCTTGTTACGGTGGCTGACGAAGCGGGGATTTCCGCATTCGCTTCGGATATCAACAAGCGCCTTTCGTCACAGGCGTACAGCGCTCTTGCCGCTCACGGCAGGCAAAAGTTCTCGCTGCTCTGCCTTATAACGGAGAAAAAGCACTCCGCAGTTTATTCGGAAGCATTCGCGTCCATAAATGCTCTTGAGAAGCGGCTCCCGGACAACAGCGAGAGCGCTTATGACATATCGGGCAAGTACACCGCAGAAGTCTATGAGGACGCAGTCTGTCTTGACATCAACGGAGTCTCGGCAGTTCTGTGCGATATTTCAGCCGCTCCGATATACGGCGGGAACGATATCGCGGTATATTCGGGCTATAAGAGATCGGCAGAGTACGACATGAACGGGATCACAGTCCTCTGCGACAAGCGCTATCCCGAACCCTCCGGCGCAGTCAACGCGTACTTCGACAAAACCGTGCTGCTTATAGACCGCTCCGGGCGGGTCTCTGCTACTCCTTCTGCTTCGCTGTGTCCTGCGGCGGCGAACGCGCCGCTGCGAATCCCGTAACACGGAGATTTCAGACATTCAGCACATAAAAAACAACCGCAGAATGCGGAATCACATTCTGCGGTTTCTGCTTGTCACAAATTTCCCGAAACTATATTGGTTCTGCCGTCACGCCGTCCGCGCAGGACACAGCGAAGTGGACGGCATAGCAGAGACTTTCTTACTTCTTGCCGAAAAGACCGCCGATAGCATCAGCTATGTTGGAAACTCCGAGCTTTGCCTTAACACCGGTGATAACGTTGTTGATAACGTCGTCGGGAAGGTCAACGCCGAGGATCTTCTCAACTGCGCCTACGGGGTTGGTCTTGAATTCCTCTGCGATAGAGGGATCATTCTGGATCTTGCCTACTACTTCGTCAATTTTTGCCTTGATGTCCATTGTAATTTCTCCTTTGTTGTTAATATTTATGATACGCAGGTCGCGTCATATTACCGTGCGGTGCATGCTGTCATTTTTTCTTCGGTTTACCGTTCTTATTCTTCTTGTTTTTCATATTCTTTGAAACTATCGCAAACACGATGCAGCCCACAAGTATGACACCGGATATTATAAACAGCGGTATCGGAAGGCTTGTACCTGTCGCGGGATTCATTACAGCAGCGATCATTTCCATAGCCTTGTCTCCTTTCAAGTATCAGTATTCCCGGAAAAGCCGGCGTTATTTCTTATTTCTTTTTCTTTGTGAGTATCATTACCAGCACTACTATTACCGCAATGATGACAACGCCCGCAACAATACCCACGATAAGGAGCGAGGAGTCGCGCGAGCCGAAATCCGCGTCAGCCGCAGCTGCAGCCTGCGCAACCGAGGTGGTGTATGCGGGTGCTTCGGTGGCAGCGGGAGCTTCGGTCTGTGCAGCGCTCTCTTCCGATGTTACGGCAGCTGTGGTGGTAGTTGCCGCCGCTGTTGTAGTGGTTGCGGAAGTCGTTGTTTCCTCGGCTGTGGTGGTCTCTTCCGTAGTTGTCTCTTCGGTTGTAGTTTCAGCCTCGGTGGTCGTAGTCGTTTCTTCCGTTGTAGTCTCGGTGGTTGTTTCTGCCGTAGTTTCAACAGTGGTTTCCGCAGTTGTCACCGAAGCGGGAAGTGTGCCGAATGTCATATTTCCCTTGCTGTCTGTACGGAATGCAACAGAACCGTCCGGTCCGTAAACTATAAGCTCATCAACCGCAAGACGGTATGCTTCGGAGAAGTTGCCCCAGTCTTTGAGCGAGATCGTCGCATCGCTTGCGGTAGGAGAAACCTTAAGTCCGGTAAGATCGCCGGTGAAAAGATATGACGTGTCACCAAGCTTCTTGATCGCTGCCGTATCTCTTCCGCCTGCATTTTCTTTAAGACCGCTGAATCCGAACTGCTGCCAGAAGCCGTTGCTTACATTCTCGCCTTCGATAGCTGCACCAAGTCCGATAAATCCGGTAAAATCACCTACACCGTTCTCCATATCTGCCCTGTACGCAGCCGCATCTCCCTTGAGAGATATGTACATTTCGATCTTCGAGATGTCGGTGATATAATCCTTATCTGCGCCGGTAAGTCTTATCATCCATGCACCCGAATCGGATTCAAGGTACGATGATGCACCGGATACCTCTTCCAGATAAGCGGAAGCAGGTACAGCGAGCATCGTGAGTGCGGTAAGCAATGAAATCGCTATGCCGATTATCCTGTTCTTTCTCATTTTGTCCTCCATTTTTCTCATAACTGTAACTTAAATAAAATAGACCGCACAGAAAGCCTGCACGGTACTTTACGGCTTAAACCGCATCCGGCTGTTTGTGATGCGGGATCCTCTGTATGGATCCTTTTTGCCTGTTTTATAAAACTGTTCCTCTGTACAGTGAGGAATGATCCTGCCCTGGCTTTATGCCCGAGATGGGATTCGGAGCGGCGCGTTCGCACAAAAAGATCAAGTCTGACGAAACTCACAAGATACGGGCAGAGACTTTCTCCATTGTACAGAATAACCGCGGATTCGGAGCGGGGCGTTCGCACAAAAGGATCAAGTCTGACGAAACTCACATGATACGGGCAGAGACTTTCTCCATTGTACAGAATAACCGCGGATTCGGGGCGGGGCGTTCCCCGCCTGGCGGAAGCGGTGGGATTCGAACCCACGAGCCCGTGAGGACTACCTGATTTCGAGTCAGGCCCGTTATGACCACTTCGATACGCTTCCATAAAATATTACCTGTATATTATACAGCATCAAATTTGATTTGTCAACAACATTTTGCAAAATTTGTGCTCTATGCCCTGTTTTTTCGGATATCGTCAGCTTATTTCACCGCCTTTGTACAATGTTTTTTGCCGATTTCAGTTGACTTGACCGCCTTGGAATGATATAATAGTATGACAGTAAAGAGTACAGCAACAATCAGAAAGGACGAAAAACATTGAACATAAAACCACAGAAGGGAATGCAGGAATACCTGCCCGAAGCCGCAGCGCAGAGAGACAGGCTCATGTCCCTTATCCTCGACACATACACAAAATGCGGTTTTACCCGCATATACACTCCGGCAGTCGAAAGCGCGGAGAACCTTGACAAGAGCGACGGCGGCGATAATCTCAATCTCATCTTCAAGATACTCAAGCGCGGCGATAAGCTTGCTGCCGCACTCGAAAAGACCCCCGTTGACGAGAAGGAGCTGTGCGATCTCGGACTGCGCTATGATCTTACACTGCCCCTTTCAAGATACTACGCAAACAACCGGAACTCCCTCCCCAATCCGTTCAAGTGCATTCAGATAGACAAGGTGTACCGCGCCGAACGCCCCCAAAGAGGAAGACTGCGCGAGTTCGTACAGTGCGATATCGACATACTCGGCTCGGATTCTATCTGCTCGGAGATCGAGCTTATCTCGGTGACTGCAAAGGCGCTGGGAAGAATAGGTATAGGCGCATTCACAGTGCGCGTGAATGACCGCCGGATACTGCGCGATTCGCTGAAAACAATGGGATTCCCGGAGGACTCGCTTGACACGGTCTCGGTAACATTTGACAAGCTGGATAAGATCGGTGTTGACGGCGTATCCGAGGAGCTGCGCGAAAAGGAGATGCCGGAAAGCGCGATAGCCGCGCTGCGTTCACTGCTCGAAAAGGGCAGCATCACTCTTGACGCAATGTCGGAGTACTGCTCGGACGAAGCGAAGGAGATAATCGGCTCGCTCAGAACTATCATCGAGACAGCGAACAAGCTTTCCGACGATTATAACGTGATCTATGACCCGTCGCTTGTACGCGGACAGGGCTACTATACAGGAACGGTGTTTGAAGTAGCAAGCGAGAAGTTCGGCGGAACTGTCGCAGGCGGAGGACGCTACGACGGACTTATCGGGCGATTCACCGGCGAGAATATCCCGGCTGTCGGCTTCTCTATCGGATTTGAGCGCATCTTCTCGATCGTTACCGAAAACAACATCGCCCTTGCCGGCTCCCGTCCCAAGACTGCGATACTGTACAAATCCGAGGATATCCTCGAAGCGATAGCAAAATCCGCCGAGCTCGAAGAGACGAGCGATGTTACGCTTATCCTCGTTCCGAACCCGAAAAAGGCTGACAAGGTCTATTCCCGCGCTAAAAACGGCGGCTTCTCCGAGATAATCAAGCTCGGACTATGACAAATTCACAATGCACAATGCACAATGCACAATTGTGGAGCGCGCTCTGCGCGCATATCTGAATCGTGACGAAATTACTTGGTTTTGTCTACGGTTAGTATAAAAGAGCCTGTGAAAGTGTTCCGGCACAATTAACCGATCCGTTCACATACAAAAAAGCCTGTTAAACCCGACACGTTCAACAGGCTTTTATTCTGTTCTGACCACCCTCTCATTTAACTGCGGAGCGATCAAAGTTTTTAGGGAAGGGGGTTCGGGGGAATGACCCTTTTTTCAAAAAGGGTCTGCCCCCGATCTCGAGCGTAAGCGACCTTCTCGAGCGCCGTGCGCGACCGGTCTCGAACGCAGTCATCAATATCTTGAAAAATCCGGGAGCTCATCAAGGGTTATGAAAAGCTCGTTGTTGTATGCGCGGTCAAGTGCGTCGGCGCTGCTGTGGGTGTAGTCTATGCCGCCGTTCTCATTGATGATGTAGTCGCCTTTCCAGAGCGCAAACCATAGCCAGTATGCGTTGTCACGGGCGATAAGATCGGGATCCGGAACGCGTCCGCACTCTGTAAGCGCAGTTCCCCTGCTCTTTATGGTATAGCCGACCGCGTCCATCATGCGCGAGTTGCCGGAGATGTCGTAATTCGTGTATATATCCATTCCTACGATATCAACCCGGTCATCGCCCGGATAATAGTCATAGCTCTCGCCGTCCCATACCCAAAGTATGTTCGACAGATCGTGATACTCGGTAAGGCGGCGGAAAATAAAATCGTACAGCCAGAGATAGCTGTCCTTGTCCGCTCCCCACCAATACCAGCCGTTGCCCGCTTCCGGAAGCGGTCGGAAAAGCACGGGAACGCCCGACGCTTCAAGTATTTTAAGCTTCTGCGCAACAGCGTCTATATCGTTTATCACCGCCATGCACTCACGGCTTATCCTTCCCGTCTGGAGATAAGCTTCCAGCGACGCGGGACTCAGAACCGCAACATCGTTATCCTTGCTGTTCACAGCCTTGGTTATATCAAAATCGGTAAGCTCCCTGAAGCATGATGAATTCTGCTCCTGCGGCGACTGCCAGTACCAGCTGTAACTTACAAGCCCGCCGCCGAGCCACCAGTTCAGCGCCGTGTTTATCTCATTCTCGTCGTTCTTGTCGTAACCGTCGTAATACTGGGTGAAAATGCCGAGATCGGCACAGCGGACAGCGCTGTAACGCCCGGTGGACATATACACCGCGTTTATCTCGGTATTCGTGCCGGACGACACAAACTGACCGGTTATGACACGATTCCCGTAAACGTCCGCGAGATAGCGCTTCACTGTCTTGGTGCTGTCCGAGGCGTTCGGATTCACGCAGGCGTTGGATATCTCGTAAGCAAGCTTCTGCACGGTGTTTCCGTTCTTCACGGTTATCTCGTCAAGATAGGCGGTACCCATTATCACCTGCAGTGTGATATCGTTCTCGCCCTTTCCGAGATATACACCTTTAAGCGTGTAAGGCTCGAACTCGTTCCCCTCGCCGGCATATACCGCACCGCAGACCGTTCCGTCAAGCGTCATATACTCGCCGTCACGGCTCTGGACTTCCTTGCTTCCGCCGGTCATGACCGCAACTTTGGTGTTGTTGCTGCAAAGACGGACGGTTATGTCGTAATACTGGGAACTCGGCACGGTGACTTTTACCGTCGTGTACTCCTTGTCGGCAAGACAGATGAAGCCGGTGCCGTTGAAGCCGGTAAGACCGCTGGTATAAGTCTGGGAATCGCCGCTGAATTCGAGCTGAACGGTCTCCTCATACTCCTCCGGCGAGATTATGTACGATGTCGGTGAGTATTTGTCCGACGCGCGGTTTTCCGGCAGGATCGACGTTTCCTGCATCATATCCTTGTCCGCGTCCGGATCAGGCTCTGCCTCGGTGTACTGGGGCGGCACAGTCACCTGTGAATAGTCGATCTGTTTCGTACAGCCGGAAAACAGCATGAGCACCGCTGCGGAGAGCGCAAATGTCCTCTTCTTCATTCAGCTTCCCATTCTCTCCTGGACTTTTATGACAGCTCTGTCGCCGTCGGACAGATAACTGCTGAAATTAGCGGGAACGCCGTTTATCTCAAGCACGATCTCGCTGTTCGGAACGGCGGGATCAATGTTGATGCTGTTGAGCAGGTCAAGAAGGATATAATCCCCGTTTCTCGGAGGAAGAACGACGTTCTCTCCGTTCACTTCCACGGTAATGCCGGCGCCGTTGAAAGGTATGGCATTTGCAGCCGCGGTCTGAGGTGCGGGAGCGGCTTCCTCCGCAGGCATAACATCGTTCACGGCAGCCGGAGCCGGCATTTCCTCCATATCGGTGGTGCCGATGATGTTCCCGTAGCTGTCGAATGCATTGATCTCGTCGCCGTCGCCGAGAACATAATTCTCATCTATAAGCGTATCGCCTATGCGGTATTCAACGCCTTCAAGACCGGCATCAAGCACTCTGAGGAGATCGCCGAGGGTAACAAGTCCGGAAGTCTCGATGTTGTCGAGAGGCTGTATCTGATAATCGGGGTCCTTGATCTCGCCGTTTACGGTAGCCTTGAGCCCGATCGAGAACTGCTCGCCGCCGAATGTTACGGTACCGTCGTTGAAACGCTCGTATCCGAGGATATCCGAAAGCTTCGCGGAGGCGTTCTGACCGCTCATAGCGGGAGTGATGCGGATCCTGTCGCCCTGTGTGACCTTTGTCATAATGGACGCGGGGCGCTCATTCACATAAACCTCTGCGGGAGTCATCGCACCGCCCTTGACTGTCTTTCTCACGCCGTTGAGGGTGTAGGAAAGGCTTCTGCCGCTTCTTCCCATTATCTCGTGGGACTTGTATCCGGCAATGGTCAGCGCTTCATATACGCTGAGCTGCTTGGTGTCGAAAACGCGCACCTTGCTGTCGTTTACCGTGATTACCGAGAAGTCGTAGCCCTGGTTGAGCATGGAAGTAACGGCGATACCCAACGGAGTAACATATTCCGCGCCGAGCTTTGCACCGCGCTCGTCCACATTTTTAAGGAAGTCTCCGCCTCCGATAGCGACTCTTGTCTCGTCAAGTCCGAGCTTTTCCGCAACGAGCGGGGTAAGTCCTTCGATAAGGCTTCCGCCGCCTACGAGGAATACTGCCGCAGGGGAAGAGCCGTTGGCTTCCCTGATAGCATTGCATATAGTTTCCGCAAGCGTCTCTACCGCCGGAGTTATCATCTCCGCGATCTCGGAGGTCTGGATCTTATGTGTATTGCCTAGGATATCGCGGTACTCTATATCGGTGTCGCCGTTGGAGCAGCTCTGCTTTATCATTTCGGCAGTATTGAAGTCAACGAGGTATGTGCGGATTATCTCCTCGGTTATCTCGTCGCCCGCCGTGGTAGCCATTGCATAGGCAACGACAGAGCCGTTCTTCGCGATCGCGATATCGGAAGTGCCTGCGCCGATATCTATAAGCGCAATGTTTATAAGTCTTATCTCCGGCGGAACGATAACGTTCATCGCGGCGATAGGCTCCAGCGTAAGGCTGGTAACTTCAAGCTCGTTGAGGTCCATTACCGAATAAAGACCTTCTACGACAATATTCGGCAGGAATGCGGCAACAAGATCTATTGCCGCTTTTTCACCCTTATGCCCTTCAAGGCTTATGATCTTGTAATCGTCGAGCTTGTAGCTTATTACGGAGTGTCCGACGCAGTAGAATATCGTTCTTCCGGTGTCGGTCTTGTCAAGTTCCGCCTGTGCTTTCTGTATGGTCTCGATCTCCATGGACTTTACCATATCTTCGGTAAGCGCTTCACGGTCGGAGATATCGAATTCCATTGTGACCTGGCAGGTCTTGAGAGCGCGTCCTGCCGCGGCAACGGAGACTTTTGTGAGCTTTACGCCGTTCTTGTCCTCAAGCTGGCTCTTTACCTGCGAAACCACTTTTGCTACCTGCTTTATATCCTCGACCTGACCGTCAACCATTGCCCTTTTCGGGTGGGGAATGCTGACATAGTCCTGGAGATAAAGCTTGTCGTCTATGTATTCACCGAGTATTCCGACAACGTTTCTTGTGCCGATATCAAGGGCAAACACAAGGTCTCCCTGGGGTTTGAGCTCGGTGGATTTGGTATTCGTACTCATTTCAGTTTCCTTCCTTTTCAGCATTGATTTCTATCCGATGTGATCATTCAAGAAAATCCTTGAGCTTTTTGCTTCTTGACGGGTGGCGGAGCTTACGGAGCGCCTTTGCTTCTATCTGTCTTATGCGCTCACGGGTAACGTTGAACTCCTTGCCGACTTCTTCGAGAGTACGCTGTCTGCCGTCGTCAAGTCCGAAGCGAAGGCGAAGCACCTTCCCCTCTCTCTCGGTAAGCGTGCCGAGCACATCATCGAGCTGCTCTTTAAGCAGCATCTGCGATGCGGCTTCCGCGGGAGCGGGAGCTTCCTCGTCCGGGATAAAGTCGCCGAGGTGGCTGTCCTCCTCCTCGCCTATGGGCGTTTCGAGGGAAACGGGATCCTGTGATATTCTTATTATCTCGCGCACTCTGTCAAGCGGGAGCTTCAGTTCTTCCGCGATCTCCTCCGCGGTAGCCTCACGGCCGTTCTTGTGCAGGAGTGTGCTGCTAACCTTCTTGACCTTGGTTATAGTCTCGACCATGTGTACGGGGATACGGATAGTTCTCGCCTGGTCTGCGATAGCACGGGTGATAGCCTGTCTTATCCACCATGTTGCGTATGTGGAGAACTTGTAGCCTTTGGTGTAATCGAACTTCTCAACAGCCTTGATAAGACCGAGGTTGCCCTCCTGGATAAGATCGAGGAACTGCATACCTCTGCCGACATATCGCTTCGCGATACTTACAACGAGACGAAGGTTAGCTTCGGACAGACGCTTCTTTGCATAGGGATCGCCCTGTGCCATACGCTGTGCGAGCTCGATCTCCTCCTCCGGCGTGAGCAGCGGAACGCGTCCTATCTCCTTGAGGTAGATCTTGACGGGGTCGTCGATAGCGATCTGATCTGTGGAGAGCGCCATATCGAGGTCATCGTCATTCGCGAGATAAAGAGCCGCGTCGAGGTCTTCATCAACGGTGAAATCGTCGATGATATCGATGTTGTTCGCTTCAACGTCGTCGTAAAGCTTATCGATCTGTTCCGCGTCGAAGTCGCAGCTTTCGAGAACATCTGTGATCTCCTGTGTGGTGAGCTTACCGCTTTGCTTACCGTGCTCAATAAGTTCGGTAAGCGGTGATTTCTGTTCTGACATTTTATACGTCCTTCCTGTTATTATTAACGTTTAAATTAGTTATCTCAATGTGATCTTCGCCGATCCTCTGCGTTTCCTGCCGCGGTCATCCATAGCAGTACACTCCGAAATACTGCTTTGATTTAGGGTGTCCAGCCCCCTTTTTCAAAGGGGGTTGGCGGGTCCGGGCAGCGCCCGGTCTCAAAAGATCTCAAAGTCTCTTAACCGCTCTCTATCTTCTGACGCCGGGCTGCGATCCTTTGGAGCATCTCCTCGTCGGTAAGCTCGGAGACCGGCTTCTCACCGCTTTTCTCGCGGTGCTTCACAAGAACATCTATGTACTCGTCGAGCTGGGGAATGCTGTACGGAAGGGTGTCGGCGTGCCTGCATATACCGGTTATTCTGCCCACTTCCTCCACCGTAAAATCGCTCCCTATCGACGAAATATCAAAAGTCTCGCCCTTTTTTATACGGTCTGCGATAAAAGAGTACACTTTTCGATTGAATTCGGTCGGAAAGTCCTCCTCTTTCAGCTTTTTCTCCACCCGCGGGAGCAGGTCGGGAGAGTGGAACATATACGCGATAATACCGCGTTCAGCCTTTTCCTCGCGTGGATATGCAGCCGCGTCCGGGTTTATCGGATCGCGCTTTACGGTGCCGCGGATAAGCTCGCGCTCTTCATTGCGCTGCTCGCTGCGTATATCGTACTTTACCCTGTCCTTTACAAGCTCTGCGACTGCGGAGACAGGCTGTCCGGAAATGCGCGCCGCCTCGGATATGTAAACTGTCCTGTCTGTATCGCTGCGTATCTTTGCAAGGAACGGAACGGTTTTGCGCAGGAACTCCGCTTTTCCGGCGGGGGTCGAGGTATCAATGCCGCTTTTAAGCCTGCCGAATTCGTGATCTATCGCGGTAGCGGTGCCGGCGAGAAGCTGGCGGAAGCTTTCGGCTCCGAACTTCTTGATATACTCGTCCGGATCCTTTGCATCGGGAATATTCAGCACTCTCGCGGTCACTCCCGCCTCGGACAGCAGGTTTATCGCCTTCATTGTGGCATTCTGCCCTGCACCGTCGGAGTCGTAGGAGATTATGACCTCGCCCGCATACTGCTTCATTATATTTGCCTGCTGGGGAGTAATGGCGGTGCCGAGAGTAGCGACAGTGTTGTCGAAACCCGCCTGGTTAAGCGAGATAACGTCCATATACCCCTCACACAGGATAAGAAATTTTTCTTTTGTATTTTTTGCGAAATTCAGCGAGAAAAGGTTCTCGCGCTTATGGAAAACAAGCGTTTCGTCGCTGTTCAGGTACTTTGCGGGAGCGTCCTTTTCGAGCGTCCTTCCGCCGAACGCGATAACATTTCCGCGCCTGTCGATTATCGGGAACATCACCCTTCGCCGGAACTTGTCGTACACCGAGTTGTTCCGCCGCACCAATAGTGCTCCGGCTTCCATTTCGTCGTCGGAATAGCCTTTCGTGCGCAGGTAGTATTGCAGGTTATGCCAGCCGTCCGGCGCAAATCCGAGGCCGTACTTCTTTATGGTGTTCGGGGTAAGCTTTCTTCCCGCAAGGTAGTCGAGACCCTCTCTCCCCTCCGGGGACAGCAGCACATCACGGAAGTACCGCGCAGCCTCCCGGTTCATACCGAGCAGCCTTGTGCGCCGTTCCGCGCCGCCGTCATCAGCCTCGTCCGGCATTGAAAGCCCTGCTCTCTGCGCAAGGAATTTCACGCTCTCCATGTACTCGAAATGCTCTATAAGGCGGATAAAGGTGATAACATCGCCTCCCGCTCCGCACCCGAAACAATAAAAGCTCTGTGTCTCGGTATAGATGTGGCAGGACGGCGTTCTTTCCGAGTGGAACGGACAGGAGCATACATAATCCCGCCCGGCACGCTTGATCTCGACATAGGACGACATCACCGCCGTTATTTCATTTCCCGCTCTCAGCGCATCAAGGAAACTGTCTGGCAGTCTCGCCATCCGTCCAACCCCTTTTTTCAATGCACAATTCACAATTCACAATGCACAATTGTGGTATCGCCTGCGGCGATTTATTGGAATTGTGACAAGATTTATAATTACGGAACAGTTTAAGATCTGTTCTTCCGGTAACTTAATTGCCGTATCGTTAACATTCCGAACTTTTCTTCATACAACGCACATACCACACAATTTGTCACAATTCAGAAAAGCGCGAAGCGCAACCATAATTGTGCATTGTGAATTGTGAATTGTGCATTGTTTCAGATCCTTATCCACTGCTTCGGAATGCAAAGCTCCTTGAACAGGTCTATCGCGTATTCGTCCGTCATGCAGCTGATAAAATCACACACTGCCGTCTCAAGTCCGTCCTCTTCCGCGATGCGGATATAAAGCGGCGGCATAAGCTCCTTGTTCTGCATATAATGCGTGAAAAGGAACTCGATTATGTGGCACGCCTTATCCTTTTCGCGGTTAGTGACCGCAGCATAATAAACATGCTCGAACATAAACTTTCGCAGCTCGTCATGCGCTTCCCGTATCTCATCGGAATAACGGATCTCATCACCGCTGTTTGCGATTATATCCGAAACGAGGGTGGTGATGCGCCTGCTTTTGGTATCGCCGAGCACATCAATGACGTGCCGGGGGATATTCCGCGGGTCAAGCACACCGCCGCGTATCGCGTCCTCTATATCGTGATTAAGGTAGGCTATCTTATCCGCAAACTTAACCGCCACGCCTTCCAGCGTGTCCGCCGTCATATTGGTATGGCAGAGTATGCCGTTCTTCACCTCGGCTGTGAGGTTGAGCCCGGCGCCGTCGCGCTCTATCTTTTCCACAACGCGCACGCTCTGTTTGTAATGCCGGAAGTCTCCCTCCGGATAGAGCTTCTGGAGCATACGCTCGCCGTCATGACCGAACGGAGTATGTCCGAGATCGTGACCGAGCGCTATGGCTTCGGTAAGGTCTTCGTTCAGACGAAGCGCTCTCGCTATCGTTCTTGCTATCTGCGACACCTCAAGTGTATGGGTAAGGCGGGTGCGGTAGTGATCGGACTTCGGGATAAGGAACACCTGCGTTTTATGCTTTAATCTGCGAAAAGCGTTGCAGTGGATTATCCTGTCTCTGTCGCGCTGGAAGTCGGTGCGGATATCGCAGGGCTTCTCATAAACGACTCTGCCCTTTGAATTTTCGCTGAAGCAGGCGCTTGGCGACAGTATCTTCTTTTCGTTTTCCTGTGTAATTTCTCTTGGAAGCATTTATTTTATCTCCGGTAAATCTCTGTTGTTGTTTATGTATCCGGACATTCGAGTCCCGTCACGATTCAAATATGCCGCCAAAGGCGGCTCAACAATTATTCATTATTCATTATTCATTTTTCACTATTCATTATTTCTTCTCTTCCATATATAAATACAAAATTCCCTCCCGTTTCACCTTTTTTTCGGGAAGGAATATCTGCATTTTCGTCATTTCAACCAAAATTAAATTCAATTTCTTCTTCTTTTTTGATAGATATGCTGCCTCCGCAGATATCGGTAAGCTCTTTTGAGAATGCCGCTTCATTCTCAACCGGCAGACACAGCGTTATTGCAACATCAGCGCCGAAAACCTCATTCTCTGTGCGGACATCGTAGCTTCCGAGGGTCTTGCCGATCCTGCCGTAGAGGTTGTAGTCGAGCCGGAGCGTAAGCCGTGCCGCCGAACGCATATCCAGCACCTTCGCCGCGTCGCAGGCTATCTTTGCGCCCTTTGTATAAGCGCGGACAAGCCCTCCCGCTCCGAGAAGGACTCCGCCGAAGTACCTTGTCACAACGCAGGTAACATCGGTAAGTCCCTCCTTGCGGAGAACTTCGTATATCGGCACACCTGCTGTTCCTCCCGGCTCACCGTCGTCGCTGTGACGGGAGAGGTTGTTCTCACGGAGGATATAGGCGTAGCAGTTGTGTGTCGCCTTGCGGTGCATTGCGCGTATCTCCGCGATAAAATCCAGCGCTTCCCGCTCCGTCGCGGTATGACGCAGATAGCCGATGAACTCGCTTTTCTTCTCGATAAAGCGGTCTTCCGCGCTGCCCTCTATGGTCTTGTAGTTCATTTTGCCTCCTGGGGCGGTCTGGGTTTTCCTGCGCGGTCAAACTTGTACAGGAGCGTGCAGCCGAGCTTCGGATTGTCGCGCTTGAAGCGCTTTAAGATACGGTCAAGCACCATTTCCGCCTGATCCTTGGTTGTGTTTGTGAGCAGCATAACGAACTGCGACGCGCTGTAACGGGAATATACGTCGCGGGAGCGCAGGGAACTGCTTATGCAGTCGGAAAGCCGCGTCATAATGCGGTTGAGCTGCTTTATGTCGATCTCTTCCTGCGACTTCGAGACTGCCGTGAGCAGACAGAGATTGGTAGGTCTCCCGCTTCGTACAGCGTCCCGTATCTCAAGCTGATAGATGTGCTTGAAGAACGCGAACTCGCAGTAATAAGCGCCGATGCCGTCGTCGATGCTGTCAAGCTGACCTTTCAGCACGCCGAAATCCGCGTTGTAGTTATGATCGTCCTTCACCGTTTTTTCGTATAGTTCGACAAAATCCGGTGCCGGATTGATACCGTTCTTGTTGTAGAAGAGATCCATTACATAGGTGTAATGCTGTTTTGCCGCCGCAGTCTCGCCGATATCCAGCAAGCCCTTTACATAGTAAAGGTGTATGCGGTCATCAAGCTTCTCTATCTCGAACGCCTTCCTGCACACGTTTATAAGCTCGGTGTAGTACTTGTGCTTATACAGTATGTCTATCGTTTCATGCACTATCCGCAGGTAGAGCGAATGGTAATAGTTGTTTATCGGCACCACCCAGCCGTCGGAACGCGAACGCTGCAGAAAATCACCCTTATACAGCGCGATCGCGGCAAGGTAAAGCGTGGTCCTTTCCTTTTCGGACTGGGCGAGCGTGCTTTTTTTATACAGCGCGTCGAATTCGTCAAAATCTATCTCGCAGTCGATCCGGCTGTTGAGGGAGTATGTACCCATGGAATTGACGATTATCTCCGCGCCGTCCGGCAGACCGAGCCCGTCAAGGCACGCGCGTAGCCTGTGCAGCGACGTTTTCAGCGCCCCTACCGGATTTTCGCTCTCCTTGTCGCCCCAGAGCAGGTTTATAAGCTCGGTCTGGGATATCTCACGGTTATGGTTCGCGATCATGAACTGGAGCAGCGTCCACATCTTCTTCGAGCGCTTGCTCTGTTCGGTTATGACATTGTCACCGTATGACATAGAAAACTCACCGAGCATGGTGATCTTCAGCTTTTCCATAGTATTCCTCCGTATCGCTGTGAAACGGTTCGGGCATCAATTGCCCCAGTATTTTCTGTCAAGGCTCCGGTAGCTTACTGCGCGTGCGATATGCGGCTTTCCTATAAGCTCCGCTCCGTCGAGATCCGCGCATGTCCGTGCCACTTTGAGGACGCGGTCATAAGCCCTCGCGGACAAGCCTGTCTTTTCAAATGCAAGTTTAAGGTAATCCCCCGCCTTGTCGTCCAGAACGCAGACTTCGTGCAGCATATCCGGAGTTATGCAGGAGTTTGAGGTTATCGAGGTGCCTTTAAAGCGGCGGCTCTGTATCTCACGCGCCTTTGCGATGCGCTCCGCCATTGCCGCTGAGCACTCGGACTTCACAGTCCCGGCGAGATCCTCATATCTCACCGTGGCAACTTCCGTCTGTATATCTATCCTGTCAAGTATCGGCTGGCTGATCTTTCCGAGATATCTCGCCACCTGCTGCTGTGTGCAGGTGCATTTCTTTATCTGTGAGCCGTAGTTCCCGCAGGGACACGGGTTCATTGCCGCTATCAGCATTATGTTGCAGGGGTAAGTCACCGTTCCCGCGGCTCTTGCAATAGAGATAGAGCGGTTTTCAAGCGGCTGGCGCAGGGTCTCAAGCACCCGGCGGTCAAATTCCGGGAACTCGTCCAGAAACAGCACTCCGTTGTGCGCAAGCGATATCTCGCCCGGCTTCGGCACGCTCCCTCCGCCTATCAGCCCCACCGAGGAAGCGGTGTGGCTGACATCGCGGAAAGGTCTTCGCGTTACAAGCGGCGTTTTCGGAGAAAGTATCCCGGCGACCGAATGTATCTTCGTTGTTTCGATGCTCTCTTCAAAGGTCATGCGCGGCAGGACTGTGGGTATGCGCTTTGCGATCATACTCTTTCCTGTGCCGGGAGGTCCTATCATCAGCATATTGTGAAATCCCGCGGCAGCTACTTCTATCGCGCTTTTTACTGCTTCCTGACCCTTAACGTCGGCAAAATCGAGAACTGTCTGATAGCTTTCTTCTGTTATTTCGTAAGGATCCGTCGGACGGATAAGCGCCTTGCCGGTGAGATGCCCCACAAGCTCTTTCACAGTACGCACCCCGTACACCCGGATATTCTTGACCACCGATGCTTCCGCGGCATTCTCATAGGGCAGGTACAGCTCGGAGATGCCGTTCTGAGCCGCTTCAACAGCCATAGCAAGCACGCCGTTCACCGGACAGAGTTCTCCGCCGAGAGACACTTCGCCGATGAATGCCTTGCCGTCAAGTTCTTTCGGGAGATAGCCTGCGGCGGCGAGCAATGCGGTCATTATCGCAAGATCGTAGAACGAACCGGTCTTCTTCATTCCGGCGGGCGAAAGATTTATAACGCACTTGACATTTCCGAGTTTAAGTCCGCTGTTATCCGTCGCGGCTTTTATGCGCATACGGCTTTCCTGCACCGACTGATCGGCAAGCCCGACTATATCAATATTCGGCACGCCCTGTGACGCGCTTATCTCGGCTGTTACAGGGAATGCATTCAGCCCGAACAGACCTATGCTCGATATTTTTGCAAACATTATTTCCTCCCATACACCCGTATCACGGGATAATCGGTATCAAATACGGAAAGCTCATAAGGCACAGGGCGCAGAGTGCTGCACAAAGCGGCAGCCCGAACAGGATCGTGAGTCTCGCGTTGCGGTCGAACACGAACTTTCCGCGTCTGTCGATACGAAGCCTTACAGTCTTTTCCGGTTTATATATCTTATCTCTCATAACGAACTCTGCCGGGAAGATATTCGGCAGCTCGCCTTTTTCGGTCTCATAATATGCGGAATCGAATCTGCCCTTTTCCGGTCTTGCCACACGGGTGAATTTCCCTTCCGCCTTTGCGGAAAGAAGCAGGTGGATATTGAAATAGACGAAAAACAGCCCGGACGAAGCTGTCGCAAGCGTGATAAGAATGATGAAACCGAAGATTATAACGTCTATCCCGAATCCGAGTATCAGCAGTATAAGAACGATTATTACAAGTCCGAGGATAAATTCCATAGTTATTTAAGCACCCGTGCGCGTATGTAAGCGAAGACTTTTTCCTCGCCGTGGTCGCGCAGGATAATAAGGAGCCTTTTGAGCAGCCTGTCAGTCTCGGGGTGTATCATATAGTGGTCGTGGGAGCGGTCGTAATACTCATAGGGGGAAGCGTCGGTATATTTATCTCCGAGATATACACGGCACGCGGCTATGCGGTCGCAGAACATTTCAACGACGTATTTCACCGGCATTTTCACGCCTGCCATTTTTCTGTCGCCGTCCGGTTTGTTGTCGATCCAGTATTCAAAGTGATGCTTGTTTCTGCCCTTGTGGTGGAGCCATGCTCCGCTGTAGCCTTTGAGTTCGCGTTCGACGGTATTCGGGCTTTTGGTGCCGGCATAATATTTCACACCGACGAGGAACTCGGCAGGCGAGTATTTTGAGAGGTCATGGAGCAGTCCCTGCTTATAGAGACCGGCTTTGAAGCAGTAGTGCATCACCAGCATTTTGTGGTGAGTGATGGTGTTGAAGTGGCGGTACGCATTCACCGCGTAGTTCACCGTATTTCCGCTCACAGCTTAAGTCTCCTTCCGACAATGTATTAAGATTATTATAACTTAATTGTAACAATTAATCAAGCATTTTTGACCATTTTCATTATTTTACAGTAATTTTAAAAAATTTTTTATGCACTTTGACAAATCTGAAGATTTTGCAGAGAGGTTTGAGAGAGGTTTAAGAGGGGGCTCTGCCCCCCAACCCCCCGCAAGCCCCCTTTGGAAAAGGGGGCTTGACCCCCTAAACAAATGCAGTATTACCGAGCGAACAGCTATGGACGGGTGCAGACTGAAATGCAGTGGGGTTGGTGAAAACTCCTTTTAGATAATAACAAGAAAACAGCTTACAAAGAAATTTTCTGCAAGCTGTTTTTGTATTTAGAAGAGAATACCTAACCGAGGCGGCGCACCTGCCGAAAGAAGAATGTCGCTACGCATCGGTTTAGGGTGTCCAGCCCCCTTTTCTAAAGGGGGCTGGCGGGGTTCGGGGCAGCGCCCCGTCTCAAAAATCTCAAAAAATCTCAAAAAATCTCAAAAATCTCTTAAACTCTCTCCCAAAGTCTCTTCTCTCTCACAAGCTCTCTGCGGCCTTAAAGAGCTGGGCAAGATTGGAAGCGCCGATGACGCGGATACCGGCGCAGTCCCGCTTATCCAGCGATGACAGCACGGCTTTCGGAACGATGCAGGCTTTGAAGCCTAGACGCGCGCACTCCCGCACACGCTCCGACGCGTGCGGAACAGCCCGCAGCTCGCCGCCGAGTCCGATCTCGCCGAATACCGCCAAGTCTTCCGGCAGTACACGGTCGCAGAGACCCGAAAACAGCGACAGAGCTACCGCCGCGTCAGCCGCCGGCTCGTCCAGCCGCATTCCTCCCGTTATATTCACATAAACGTCGAACTGCCCGAAAAGATAGCCCGTCCGCTTCTCAAGTACCGCAAGTATTAGACAAAGTCTGTTGTAATCAAATCCGTCAGCCGAGCGCCGAGGATTTCCGAATCCCGTCTTAGTAACAAGCGACTGCACCTCGGATAAAAGCGGGCGGGAACCCTCAAGCGTACAGAGAACGCTTATCCCGCTAATGCCCGACGGTCTGCCGGAAAGCAGCATCTCCGACGGATTCGCCACCTCCTCAAGCCCCTTGTCGCTCATGCGGAATACGCCGATCTCGTTCGTCGAACCAAAACGGTTCTTTACCGCGCGGAGTATCCTGTACGACAGATGCTTGTCTCCCTCAAATGTCAGCACCGTGTCCACAATATGCTCCAGCACCTTAGGCCCCGCAATGCCACCGTCCTTGTTGACATGACCAACTATGATGATCGGTATGCCGTAACGCTTCGCCGTCTGCATGAAAAGCGTCGTGCATTCCCGCACCTGCGTTATGCTTCCCTGCGCAGACGATATCTCCGTTATCTGCATCGTCTGTATCGAGTCAATTATTACTACGTCCGGCTTCTCCTCAACTATCGCAGCATTTATCGCTTCACAGTCGTTGTCTGACAGCAGATAAAGATTGTCGCCGGAAACATTCAGCCTGTCGGCACGCAGTTTTATCTGGCGCTCGCTCTCCTCGCCCGATACATACAGTACCTTTGCCGTTTTGCTCAGATAGTTGCATATCTGAAGAAGCAGCGTGGATTTGCCTATTCCCGGGTCACCGCTCAAAAGTACCAGTGAGCCCGCTACAAGTCCGCCGCCGAGTACGCGGTCAAGCTCCCCCGAACCGGTCGCACGGCGTGGATCGTCGTCTGCCGATATCTCGCCGAGCGTCTTTGGCTTTAACGTCCTTCCGCTCTTTACCGCCGCGCGCGGAAGCTCCACCTGCTCGGTTATCGTGTTCCACTCGCCGCATTCTGTGCATCTCCCTACCCACTTCGGGTAAACGTGTCCGCACTCACTGCATATATAAGATAGTTTCTGTTTCGCCAATTTCCGGATTCTCCTTGCTTCTGACTTCCTCGCCGAAATATTTCTCAAGCCCGCTGTATATCGTGAACGCGACTTTCCGGCGGTATTCCGGACTGCTTAAATTCGCGGCATCTTCCGGATTGGAAAGAAATCCGCACTCGATCAGCAGCGCCGGCTGTTCCGTTTCCTTGAACAGATAAAGCCCGTTGTCTATCAGTTTGACCTCGCGGTCATTCCCGGGCTGCAGCTGCGCAAAAAGCTCCTGCATTATCCGCGCAAGCCGGAAATTCGCGCTGTTGTTCGTGGTATAAAACATCTGTGCGCCGAAATATTCGGGTTTTGTATAGAGATTCTGATGCACCGATATGAATACGCTGTCGGGATAGCTCTTTACTATCTCAAGCCGGTTCTCCATATCAGAGATCTTCTGATTGCGCACGCCTTCAACACCGCTGTCATGTATCGAAACATCGTCCGTGCGCGTATAAACGACATCGTATCCGGCAAATGTCAGCAGCGCGCCGAGATCTTTCACAATATCGAGATTTATGTCCTTCTCGTATGCGCCGTTGACAGCTACACAGCCGCTGTCAAGACCGCCGTGTCCCGCGTCGAGCACAATGACCTGCTTTGTCACCTTCTCCGCAGCGGCGGCAGCAGCTCTCGCCTCATCGCCGGCTCTAACGCTTGCGGCAAGCGCAGCCACGGTCACGCAGCAGAACAGCGTTATAATAAACGGTATCTTGTTTTTGAGTATCTGTATGTTTGCCATATCCCTTGTCCTTTCATACCTTTTTGTAAAGGATATGAGACAGGCTCACGCTTTATGACAGCCGCCCGCTGTTTATATCATCATACAGCTCCTGAAATCTGTCATAATAGCGCATATGATCGGGTATGTATGTTCTTCCTTTATATTTTATACCGGGCGAACCACAGCCCCAAAAGGCGCCTCTGCCCAAGCCGGTTACGCTGTCCGGTATCGTGATCTCCCCGAGAGAATCGCATAAGTAAAACGCCGACTGCTCTATAATCCTGACACCGTCCGGTATATTTACATCTTTAAGCAAGTTACATTCACAGAACATTTCTCTGCCTATCTCCGTAATACCTTCCGGCAGTATTACACTTCTGAGCGAGGTGCATCTGTAAAACGCGCGTTCGCCTATCCTTTTCACACTGTTCGGTATGACAATGTCTGTGATCACGGTATTTCCGTAAAACGCTCCCGAGCATATCTCGGTAACGCGTTTGCCGTTTATGACCGGCGGTATATTTACCTTTCTGCTGTTTCCGCAGTGACCCGTTATGAATATCGTTCCGTCTCTGTCTTCTTCCCAGCGGAAGCCGCCGAAGGGTATATCGTCACCGCCAGAGCCCGTTTTCCCGACCGAAGCTCCGCACTCCGAACAGAAGAGGCTGTCCGCTTCGAGAACGGCACCGCAGTTCCGGCAGTATATCGTTTCGGACTTTTGGCCGCAGAATCGGCAGAATTTGGCGATTTCGGAGATCTCTTTCCCACAGTTGAGGCATTTCATCGTTATGCCCTCCTTTCAGATATATCTGCATATCTGTATTATAACATATCGGAACGGTATATTCAATATGTTTTGAATGAAAACTATCGACCTGAAATAAAGCTGTAACGCTTAATTTTCCGCAAATGTTATGATACAATAGATATGTTACAAAAAATAGAGAAAAACATTCAAAAATATGTTATGATGTTAATAACCACAAAAACACATAACGAAAGGGTGAAATTCAAGCTGCCGAGCATCTTACAGAGACTTGATACCGTGACGAGAAAGCGACTGCTTGGCAAGTTGCAATTTCATTTTCTCCGCAAGCGTTTTATGGGACTTGCCATCGAGGGTGCGAAAGTTCTCATACTGAATAAGAAGATCGTCGAGTCGATGCTGTTCCGCCGTAAGAGTATTAAACTCTTTGACAGCCTTGTCATGCTCTTTCTGCGTTTCTTCCATTTTCGCTTCAAGCTCGCCTATGGAATGAATGTTCAGACGGTTGATAAGCGCCAATTGTGCGCCGAGCTGGTATACATCACGGTCGTTATGCGGCAGATATGGAAGTTTTTCTTCGCGCTTGTTCTCTTTCTTGGTGCCGTCAACTATGCGTTTTGCGAGCTCGGCAATGATGCTGGCGAAACAGATAGTCAGGATTTGTCCCTTGTTGTATGCGTCCTCGAGGGAAGCGTTGCCGAGGTCGTCTTTCCAGATGATGCGCGTACCGATATTTGTGATCGTGTAGTCATCACCGAGAGTTTTGAAGCACACGAAACGCTGCTGCTCCGGCGCTTTTATCGCAGGACGCTCGCCGTATCGAATGGTGTAACCACGCTTTTCGAGAGTAGCTGCAAGCTCGTCGAAATTTTTACAGCATAACACCAGCGTGTCGATCTCGCGGCGTATCTTTTCTTTCCACGATGTTCCTCGCTTGTGGTGTAGCCATTCACCGTAGGACATACCGCGCTTGCGATTAGTTTCGATGTATGGAACTCCGAATGCAAGACAGGTTCTGTCCGAGTGCTCGCGTATCTTCCGACGGGTCGTATAATTGTCGTTGTACTTGTGTCCGCCGATACCATAGATGTTGATCAGGATGTGGTTATGATAGTGCGCCTTGTCGATGTGGGTTGCAATCACGACCTACACGTTGTCTCCGAACGCCTTTCGGATGAAAGCGCAGCCCATGCGGTGAACAAGTTCCGGCGTAAGGTTCGGGTCGGGTTTGAAAGACTGTATATAGTGTATCGCCTTGACGCGACGCTTCCCGACAGCTGGCAGGGGCTCGTTAAATTTGTGGTGAGTGTAGTTCTCGTAAATATACTTCATGTTCAGATATGCGTCCTCGGCGTTTGTGAAGCAGTTCAGGGAATTGCACAAAAACAAACCCTCGGTCTTGTCGGGGTCAAGTATGTACCTCAATGTGGCTCTTACATTATCGTGGATCGCAATTGACTTTACTATCGGCATTTTCATCTCTCCTTTACATTATCATTTTTGTTTAGCCTGCTGTTTTATATGTCTGTTTACTGTGCAGCAGTTAGCGGCGTATTACAGTTTCAGGCGGCGGTCTGAGCTTGTGGGTGCGTGCAGTTTTGAGAAACAAAACTGCCGCGGATTTTTTGAGGGGGCAAGCTCAAAAATCCGGAAAGCGTACATACACTTTCTCTGCTTGCGTAAGGCAGTTTTATAAGCCGGTGTACGGATACCGGCTGTTTCGTGTTTTTGCCCCTGCGGGCTTTTCATGCCATTGGGTTCACCTCCTTGTTCTGAAAAATAGTCCCTTCATAAGGATAAAAAGCCCCGATTTTTGTAGGAGTTAGCATAGGCTTTTTCTACTCTTTGAAAATTTCGTACAAGGTGTCGGATCAGCGACTTTTGAGAGATGTTCATTTGTGCATTATTTCGCCTATCCCGTAGTTCTCGCAAATCAGAAATCGACCTCTCAATAAAAGGTCTCTCATTATATTGGAGATTTAAAACGCATTTTTGCGGTAGGTTCACACAATTTTCATTTTAAATCAGCGTTATCGACAGTGCCGGGAGCAGTCTTTTGTGCAGATATGACATAAAATAGCTCGCAACCGGTGTCGGCGCTTTCGCTGCGGTGCATCTGATTTGCTGAAATTCAAGTCCCTTCATAATGTGGGACAAAAATCTATCAAATTATCGGGTGTTTCACAAAAATTTCATCTTAAATCTAAATTATGACCAAAGGAAATCAAGGCATTTTCGCTAGCGGAGATTAGTGATTACTTGCCCCGATCACTGTGTTTTTTCTTCGGGGTTCAAGCTGCTGAAATATTAGTCCCTTCATAATAAGGAAAAATTAATCACGATTTTTGGGGTCGTTTCACGCAATTTTCAAAATAAATCTACATTTTCACTAATGAGAGGGTCTGCTACTTGTGCATAAATGACATCAGATTTAACATCATTCGGGTAGCGGCAGATATATCTGCCGCAGACGAATATACGTTTGCAAACTAACGATATTTTAAGCTAACGATTAGACCTCACTTATAAGGAAAACAAATCGAGAGTTTTTAAAGGATGTTATTATAAAAGTTTAAAATATATAAAAGTATTTGAAAAAACGATCAGTTATGCAATAATTGAAACTCTGATATGTTATAATAGAGTCAAACGGGTCAGATGTGACTGATTGATATGATTAAGTTTTTTATTGACAGGACAGTAATAAAGGCTAGCTGTTGAAATCAGGATAACATAAGCTTTTTCAGTTGCTTTTATTATAACGATATGCTATAATTGAGTAAATGCGGAAAGGATGTTTATATGGAATACTATGCACACAAATACAGGGACAAGAGACAGACCGTTAAAGAACATCTTGAAAACACGGCATTTCTTGCAGAAAGCAATGCATTGTCTTTTATGAAATCTATGGCGTATGCCGCCGGATTGCTTCACGACATCGGGAAATACTCAAAAGCGTTTCAGGAACGTCTGAACGGGAGCAGCAAGAAATATGAACATTCATCATGCGGCGCTATTGAGATATATAATTTCGCAAAAGATCGCGAAGCCGCTGTTCAGATGATCGGTTTCATGCTTGAATACTGCATAGCGGGTCATCATGCAGGGCTTCCGGACGGCGGAAATAAACGAGATATGCTGAATCCCGAAGAGAATCCAACACTTTACGCAAGACTTGGTCGTTCAGAAAACTATGTCAATAAAAGTGATTACAGCGACTATAAAAAAGAGATCAACCTCGATATCCCGGAATGCAAAGAGCTTCTTTCTTTAATTTGCAGTACGGATAATAAGACTGAATTTATAGAGCGATACGCATTTTTCACCCGTTATCTTTTCTCATGCCTTACTGATGCGGATTTCCTTGATACAGAGCAATTCTGCAATGAAGATACAGACCGTACCCTTTGTTCGGATATGATCTCAGCGGAACATACTTTGAATGACAAACTGGAGCATATGAAAGCGGACACAGACCTCCAAAAAGCAAGGGCACGGCTTCAAAGGCAGGCTTATTCCGGAATCGATATAAACGATGAAATAAGTATTCTTAATATGCCTACAGGCGGCGGAAAGACACTTTGCAGCCTAAACGCAGCTTTCAAGATGATCTCAGCTTCCGGCGGCAAATTGAAACGTATTATTTATGTTATTCCGTACACAAGCATAATTGAACAGACTGCGGAAGTATTCAGCGGTATCTTCGGTAACGGGACTGCTATATTGCAGCATCACTCTAATTATGATTTCGAGCCTTCGGAACAAGAAACGCCGGATGACAACACAGAACAAAAGCTGAAAAAAGCAGCAGAGAATTGGGATGCTCCGGTGATAATCACCACAAGCGTTCAGTTTTTCGAATCACTCTATCATTATAAAGGTTCAAGATTACGGAAACTTCACAATATAGCTGACAGTGTTATTGTTTTTGATGAGATACATCTTTTGCCGACAGAACTGCTTCAGCCGTGTCTGCGAGCTGTCGGCTATATTACAAAATATCTTGGTTCAAGGGCTGTATTCCTGTCGGCGACCATGCCCAATTACAATGAACTTTTCCAAAAGTATATTCCCGGCTGTACTGTAAAACAGCTTATAACTGACATAACGGATTTTTCGTATTTCAAGAAATGTGCATATACAGATCTCGGACTGACCGACTATGAGAGTATTGCTGTGAAAGCATCAGCCTATAAACAAGTATTGATTGTTGTTAACACAAAAAAGGCAGCGAGAGAGCTTTACTGTATGCTTCCCGGAAATAAATATCACCTTTCTACCTATATGACGCCATTCGACAGATCTCGTATTATAGATTCAATAAAAAAAGACCTTTTGGCAGAAAAGTCAGTTACGGTCGTTTCAACATCTCTGATCGAAGCCGGAGTGGATCTTGACTTTGAAACCGTATTCAGAGAGCTTTCAGGACTGGATAACATTTTGCAGGCAGGCGGGCGCTGCAATCGTGAAGGAAAGCGGGAGAGCGGAGCTGTTTACGTTTTCCGGACAGATACGAACATAAAAGGCGAACGTCAGAACTGTATGCAGGTGACAAGTGATCTGCTGAAAACATACGATGACATTACATCTCCGGAGTGTGTGGCGGAATACTACCGCAGAATATTCAAATTAAGCGAAAAGCGGACAGATGAAAACACCATAGCCCAAAACTGCATTGGCGATTATCGTAATATACCATTCCGTACTTATGCAGAGTCGTTTAAAATGATAAAAGAAGAAAGCGTAGGAATAGTTATCGGAGGGCAAGGAGAAGCAGATGAGCTTATTGAGCGGCTGAAAAACGGTAATCACTCAGTAAAAAGAAAACTCCAGAAATATACGGTCTCGCTGAAAATGAGCGAATTCTCCGAAGCGGTAAGCAGAGGCGTGATCAGCGATTTCGGTACAGGGGTATTTATTCTGACAGAGATGCGTTGTTATGATACAAATACCGGACTTGACATCGGACATAATGATGATATCGTTTATTAAATATTACTATTATGTGGGTTAAAAAATGGGCTTCAATATTGTTGCATTCAAATAAAATAAGTAGGGAAGTGAAAAACATGAGCTATGGATTTAAAATAATTGTTGAAGGGGACTATGCACTGTTCACCAGACCGGAAATGAAGGTCGAACGCGTGTCTTATGATGTGCCGACAATATCAGCACTGGAGGGTATGCTGAAAAGCGTATATTGGAAACCGGCTGTAAGATATGTGATAGATGAGATCGTGGTATTCAACCCCATACGATTCATCAACATACGGCGCAACGAAGTTAAAAGCAAAATACCACTGTCTGCCGTAAGATCACAGATGAACGGTACCGGCAAAGCGGAGATCTTCTCCTCGGAGGAACGAAGTCAGCGTGCAGGAATGATACTGCGCGATGTAAAGTACGGAGTATCGTTCCATTTCGAGCTTACGGGATTAAAAAGCGAACATGATGATGAATGTGAAGAAAAACACTATAATATCATGCTGCGCAGGCTGAAAAACGGGCAGTTCTTCCGCCAGCCGTGCCTTGGATGCAGAGAATTTGCGGTAAAAAAACTTGAACTTGTCGATGAATTCAGGCTTGATGAGGTATCCGAAACGCTGAAAGGCGATATAGATCTCGGATATATGCTGTACGGGCTTAAATTTGAGGACGGGGGTAAACCTGTAAACGGCGACTGGAGTTCTCCGAAATTCTCCGATAAAGCCGATGCCATGTATTACCGTCCGCACATGATAGATGGCGTCATCGACGTCGGGAAGTACAGGGAGGCGATGATATGCTGATAAACGCTCTGTGCGAATACGCAGATAAAAGCGCGGCGAGCGGTGATGCAGGCGTTCCCGAAGGTTTTTCGGAGCAGAAAGTACATTTCAGAGTCATTTTGTCTGCCGATGGTGACATGACCGGTATTCTGGATATAAGATACGAAAATGAAGTTCCTCAGAAAAACGGAAAAATCAAGATCATCAGAGAGCCGGAAAAAGCTGTTCTGCCAGCACGCACACAAAAGACTACGATAGACCCCAATATAATAGAACACAGACCGCTGTATATTTTCGGATTGAATTATGAGAACAACACCTTTACGCCGGATGATAAGACCAATAAAGCACGGAAATCTCATGACGCTTTTGTTAAGCATGAGCTGGAGTTCTTTGAAGATATCGACTCTGAGTTGTGCAATGCCTATCGGGCTTTCCTTGAAAAATGGATACCTGAGAATGAAGTCGATAATAGTGTTCTGAAACAGCTCGGCGCCGACTATAAAACTTCATATTTCACATTTGGTTTCGCAGACGGCAGGAAGCTTGAAGAAGACGAGGCGTTTCTGAAAAAATACAGCGAGTATCTTACCGGTCAAAAGGAGGAAAAAGCACCGGTTCCGGATAATGAGGTCGTTTGTGCGATCACCGGCGAAAAAGGCATACCCGCGATGATACATGACAAGATCAAATTTCCCGGCGGACTGTCAAGCGGCTGTGTGCTTGTAGGCATGAAGGAATCCGCTTACGAATCCTATGGTAAGACCCAATCCTTCAACAGCAACATATCCGAAGCTGCGATGAAAAAATACACCGCTACGCTCAATAAGCTTCTCGCGGACAGCAATCACCGTGTCATGATCAACGATCTTGTAATCATGTATTTTGCTATGAAGAAGGACGACACCGCCGAGTGCGATTTTATGACATCTATGCTTTCGGGGGCATTAGGAAACGAAGACAAGGAAACAGAAGCCGCTCTGTCAGAAGCAGGAAAATTTGCTGCAAGCGGACGGCATTATAATATGGGTGAACCGGACAAGAATGTTATGTTTTATGTAGTCGGAATGACTCCGAACAGCTCGCGGATATGCCAGAAATTCCTGTATCGAGACAGATTTGGTGTTATTGCAGATAACCTTGAACAGCATCAGAAAGACCTGCGTATTTCCGAGGAGCAGAAAAAACAGATCAGCTTCTCGTGGATAGCGAAAGAACTTGTATCACCAAAATCTTCTGATAAGAACATACCACCGCCGCTGATGTCAGCAATAATGCTTGCGGCGCTGAACGGCAGCGAATACCCGCGTGATCTGCTTGAAACGGTCATTCGGAGAGTAAAGACCGACAGTGATGAGGAAAAAAACTCATTTATCAAGCTGAACGATACACGCGCAGGGATCATAAAAGCCTGTTTAAACCGAAAAACACGCATAAGAGAAAACAAGGAGGAATTCACGATGTCACTGAACACCGAAAACAAAGACCCCGCGTATTTATGCGGAAGACTGTTTGCTGTGTATGAGAAGATACAGCAGGATGCGTCCGGCGGAGGACTTAACAGGACGATAAAAGACGCTTATTACTCGTCTGCATGCTCAACTCCCTCAATAATAATGCCAAAGCTCGATAAACTCTCACAAAATCACATAAGAAAACTCACGGACGGCGCTAAAGTATATTACAGCAAGCTGATAAGTGAGATAATGGACAAGCTTGAGGGAAAGTTCCCGAGGACTATGACACTTGATGATCAGGGCAGTTTTATAATCGGCTATTATCAGCAGAACAAGGCTCTTTATACACCTAAAAATGACGGAAAGGAAGAATAAAAAATGAGTGAAGTAATCAACAACAGATATGAGTTCGTAATGCTTTTTGATGTGGAAAACGGAAATCCGAACGGCGATCCCGATGCGGGAAATATGCCGAGAACTGATCCCGAAACTTCCTACGGTATAGTTACAGATGTGTGTCTGAAGCGCAAGATACGCAACTATACCGAACTTGTCAAGGAGGGTGAGGCAGGCTACAATATTCTGATAAAAGCCGATAAAGCACTTAACACCAAGTTTACAGAGGCTTATGATGCTCTCGGTCAGGCAAAGGGTCAGAAAGGAAAAAACAGCGACGATGTACAAAAAGCCCGTGACTATATATGCGCGAATTACTTTGATGTGCGTGCCTTTGGCGCAGTGATGAGTACAGGCGACGATCCCTGCGGAATTGTGAGAGGACCCGTTCAGATAGGATTTGCAAGAAGCGTTGACCCTGTGTTCCCGCAGAATATAACCGTAACAAGACAAGCCGTGACTTCCGAGAAGGATTTTGAGAACAAGAAAACCGAAATGGGCAAGAAGAGCTTCATTCCCTATGGACTATACAGAGCAGAGGGATATATCTCAGCTTCTCTTGCAAAGAAAGTGACCGGTTTCAATGAGGACGATCTTGAATTTCTCTGGACTGCGATAATAAATATGTTTGAGGACGACCACAGCGCAGCACGAGGCAAGATGTGCATGAGAAAGCTGTATGTGTTCAGGCACTCTTCCCCGCTCGGAAATGCTCCGTCACATATTCTTTTTGACAAAATAACAGTAAAACGTAAGCCGGATATCAGCGCTGCAAGATGTTTTGGTGATTATGAGATTGACATAGATAAAAATATACCGGACGGCGTGGAATTTATTGAGAAGATATGAATGACGACACTATAAATATCCGCGATATACAGCACTATCTGGAAATGTTCGACAATGAGGGTCGCACCCCACGCGGGTGCGTGAGTTGAAATAATAGTTATCGTTATATTGACGATATGGCAAGATGTCGCACCCCACGCGGGTGCGTGAGTTGAAATGAAATATTTTGGAAAGCACGCCACGACGGCAAGACAGGTCGCACCCCACGCGGGTGCGTGAGTTGAAATGTTGACCGCTTGACGCGTTTCAAAACGCAGTACAGTCGCACCCCACGCGGGTGCGTGAGTTGAAATGACGCACATATAGTGCGATACAGGACACCGACGGTCGCACCCCACGCGGGTGCGTGAGTTGAAATATACGTTTCCCTCGTTCGGGGTGTCGTGGACAACGGTCGCACCCCACGCGGGTGCGTGAGTTGAAATCTCGTCGAACAGCACCGGGAAGCCGAAACGGAATCAGGTCGCACCCCACGCGGGTGCGTGAGTTGAAATGACGCACATATAGTGCGGTACAGGACACCGACGGTCGCACCCCACGCGGGTGCGTGAGTTGAAATGTAACAGGATTTCCGCTATTTTCTGTAGGTACACTATGTCGCACCCCACGCGGGTGCGTGAGTTGAAATTGCAGTCAACCGGATAATATACGCACCGCCGAACGTCGCACCCCACGCGGGTGCGTGAGTTGAAATGAAAATAGGCTCGCGGAAGCGACCGCGCCTGTCGGTCGCACCCCACGCGGGTGCGTGAGTTGAAATCCGCGTATATCGACCTGCTCCGGTCGATGTACGGGTCGCACCCCACGCGGGTGCGTGAGTTGAAATAAGTTCTGCCTGGAAGATATCCAGCAGCAGTTCAAGTCGCACCCCACGCGGGTGCGTGAGTTGAAATATTATGCTGCTCACGCTTCACACGCTCCGATAGCGTCGCACCCCACGCGGGTGCGTGAGTTGAAATTTCCTGCCGACTTTGTCGCTGACCGCGCCGGGCGGTCGCACCCCACGCGGGTGCGTGAGTTGAAATGAACCAATCCGTCCACAGACTGTCGAGCTTCCGGTCGCACCCCACGCTGGTGCGTGAGTTGAAATCTGTTGCTTCCGCGTAACGGAGATCGGAGATACCGTCGCACCCCACGCGGGTGCGTGAGTTGAAATGCCAACAGTGACGCGGTATGGACATCATATCTGCACGTCGCGCCCCACGCGGGTATGAAAAAATGCTCCGCTTGATGTACACCACAAGCAGGGCATTTTTCAATATGATCTATCCAACAATTATTTTAACAGTATTCCCCTTATCCACAACTTTCTTCACCTTCCCCGCAACGATCATCTCGTCAACCGTCTGCGAGAGCTTCTTGGTAATGCCTTTGTACCCCATTGCCGCCGCAAGTTCGGTAAGCAGCAGCGGCTTATCTTTCAGCGCCGTGAGGATCTTTTCCTCGTAGGCGCGTTTTTTATCGGACTTTTTGTCAGAACCGATAAAATAGCTGTGAACGGGAATGGTAACGGACAGGAAGCCTCGGTTGTCGTCCATTTCAAACTGCGGCAGACCGGAACCGTTCTCATTCAACGCCTTTATCGCATTAGGAAAACCGGTGTTCCTGCCCTCGATGAGTTTAAGTTCCTTGAGAAAATCGCCTATTCTGCGGTTGCGGTAAACACGCGCACGGATATTGTAGGTGGCAATGCTCTCGTCTGAAATGCTGCGGTCGAAGCCCGGAAAGCTGGTTATCTCGATACCTTCCGGCATTATCCGCACTGTTATCGGCTCGTTTATCTGGTAGGAGCGGTGATAGACTGCGTTCGACAGTATCTCTTCGATCGCCGCGAACGGATAGTTAAAAATTTTGACAGCCTCTGCCTTGTTCTTGTCCTTTATTGTGACCTCTTTTATTGTGTAGTTGCGAATATATGCGAGCGCATCTCGGAGCTGGCGCTGTATCGGTCCGGTGAACACCTTTTCGGTCATGTTGGTACCGGTAGGGTCGGGAATATCGACTACTTCTATCCTCGCGTATCTGAAATACTTTTCGGGCTGCTCGGAAAACATCAGTATGCCCACATTCAGCGGTTTAAGCCTTTCGGGAGGTCCCGAAACGAGCTGCATATCCTTCGCGAGCTCCAGCGCGTCCATTTTCAGAGAACGCTCATAAAGCGAGCTGCCGATCTCTTTCAAGTGGCTTCTCATGAGCCCTATGTCGAGTTCGGACACTTCCGCCGCAAGATTGGGTCTGTCGTCGAACGGAATGTCGGTCGAGATGTAGAAAAGTTCCTTCTCCTCGTCGGGCGAAGCAACTATCGTGCTGCTGAACTTGCGGATATAGTAGTATTTCGTGGATCTCTTAGCTTCTTTGCCGTAAACGTCGAGCGAAGCCTTGTACGGACGCCCGTAGCCGCCGCTCACCCATATCACAATGACATAAACGCCTTCGTAAAGCACCGGCTCCACAACAGGGTCGTAAAGCGGCTCAATACAGCGGCAGTATCCGACAAGTTCCTTCAAAATGCAGTCAATGCGGTTCTGCTCAATGCCTTTTATCGGGAATACCGGTGAGCCGTCCTTTTCTTCAACGCCGAGGACGATGTACCCGCCGCCGAGATTGTCTATGTCGTTTGCAAACGCGCAGATCGTGTGAATGACCGCGCTCGGGTTAAAGTCGCTCTTGAACTCTATGCGCGTGGATTCAACTACCCTGCTGTTTATCAGATCATCAATGTTTACCGGAATTGCCATAGCCATGCCCCCTCTCGATATTATTATACAGCTGCTCGATATTTTTGTCAAGCCGTTCGACGGAATTATGTCGAACATATCGACAAAAATTGATCTTATTTCGTCGAATAACGACAAGCCCCGCGCGGAAAGCATTATTACCGATCATGACACAAAAACGACCAGATAATCAAAAGTCGTTGAAATAAATACTCCGCTGTGATATAATGCAATCAATGAAGGTGAGGTGAGATAATGGACATAGAGATAAAACTTGACAGCGGTGTCACTGTTCCTAAGGTCATTATCATAACGGATAAAGTAGATAAAGAGATCGAGGAGCTTGTCGAGAAGATCTCAAAATACAAGCCCTCCGTGATATGCGGATTCAGAGATGACATAATGCGGATTCTCGAACCCTCCGAAATCTCAAGGATATACTCCGAGGGAAGAAAGATAGTTGCGGTAACGGACAACGGCGAGTATATCATAAGAAAGCGGCTGTTTGAAGTCGAGGAAACGATGGAACTTTCAAGGTTTGCCCGGATATCAAACTCGGAAATAATCAATCTCAGCAAAGTACAGCACTTTGACCTAAGTTTCAGGGGAACGATATGTGTTAAAATGAACGACGGCTCAGTAACTTATGTATCAAGGCGTTATGTTTCAAAAATAAAATCAATATTGGGGGTATGAACATTATGAAAAAAATCATTCAAAGGGGTATAATAGGTATTTTTGTGGGATTTGCCATAGGGCAGATCATAACCATTATCATTTCCCTGTCTTTGGGAACAGGCGAGTATGTCGCGTGTGCGCCGGAGTTTGTCACATTGGTGGGCAATGAAGCTACGGCTGTGGCGATACAGGCGCTTTTATGCGGGATAATGGGATTTGGCTTCGGCGGCGCATCGGCAATATGGGAAATGGACAACCTCAGCATTGCGGCGCAGACAGGTATATGCTTTCTTATATACGCAGTCTTTATGCTGCCGATAGCATACTTCACCTACTGGATGGAACATTCGGTCACAGGTTTCCTGACATACTTCGGCATATTCGCTGCGATATTCGCAGCTATGTGGGCTGTTCAGTATTTTATCTGGAAAAAGAGGATACAAGAGTTAAACGACAGACTGAATCAATAAACAACGATCCCCGCCCGGATATTCCGGACGGGGTCAATGCTTATTGGCAGTAAATTTCTATAGCAATGAAGAGCTGATTTGTCAATTGCTCTGTTCGAGTGCTTTTTCTATATCACTTAAACGCTTTTCGATAAGATATTCAGACATATCACGTTCTTCGTGGTAGCCTCTCTCGTTTGAATTATCCTGTCTTTCTCATTAAAACCAAAACCAAACATTTTATATATGTTATTCTTCTTTCTTATCCGCTAACCGCTTAACTACCCTGCTGTTTATCAGATCATCAATGTTTACCGGAATTGCCATAGCCATGCCCCCTCTCGATATTATTATACAGCTGCTCGATATTTTTGTCAAGCCGTTCGACGCAATTTTGTCGAGCTGTTCGACAAAATTGAGACAGCTTTGTCGAATGACGACAAATCCCATTAGTTATAACATCAGAAAGTATCCGCGTTTACTTGACACCGCATCCTAATTCTGTTATAATAAACACATTAATGGAACCTCTAAGTATGTGCAAACTGAATCATTATGCTTGTTTTCGTTTACTGCTTGTTCAATGTCGGATCTGTATTGTTTTAGAGTATGGGTAGATTGAAGTCAGCATTTAGTTTTTTGGGAGGAAATATCTATGTCAACGATAAAACAGGAAGCGGAAAGGTGTTTGAAATGCAAAAAAGCCATGTGTTCGGCACACTGCCCTGCCGCAACGGATATTCCGCAGGTAGTTCAACTTTTTCTTGACGGAAAAATAAAAAAAGCGGGTGAGATACTTTTCTACAACAATCCGCTTTCCGCCGTCACTTCGATAATTTGTCCGCATGAAAGAAACTGCACAGGTCACTGTGTGCGTGGAATAAAGGGTGAACCTGTAATGTTTTACCGTATCGAGGAATTCGTTTCAAGATTTTATCTTGAAACACTCGATATTCCGGAAATAAAAAAGAACGGGATCAAAGTCGCCGTTGCCGGATCAGGTCCCGCAGGGATAACTATGTCCCTTCTACTGCTGCTTAACGGCTATGACGTTACGCTTTTTGAGGCAGAGGACAGCATCGGAGGCGTACTGAAATACGGTATCCCCCCGTTCAGACTTCCGAGAGAGATCTTGGATATGTATAAGGATATTATGCTTAAAATGGGCTTGCGCTTCCGACCGAACACAAGAATAGGTACCAACATAATGATAGAAGACCTTTTCCCGGACGGATATAAAGCGATATTTGTCGCAACAGGCACCGGCAGACCTAACAAATTAGGGCTTATAGGAGAAACGCTTGGACACGTTCACTTTGCGGTAGATTATCTGAAATCACCGGCAGCGTTCAAACTTGGGAACAGAGTTGCAGTCGTCGGTGCGGGCAATGTTGCTATCGATGCGGCACGAACTGCGATCAGGCGTTCGCATTCTCATGTTACGATACTTCATTTTATGGGTGAAGAAAACATGACGGCAAACCATGAAGAGGTTGAAATGGCGCAGCTCGAAGGAGTGGAATTTATCCACTTTGCGCAGGCTGTCCGTATAAAAGAGGACTCTGTCAGATGCGTTCGTGTGAATCGTATTGAGAATGCGGACGGCACCTTCAGCTTTGAAGAAGATTATTCAGACGTTTTCGATGTGCCGGCTGATTCCGTTATAATCGCCATCGGTCAGGGTCCCGGTGCGGATATGAAAGCCGCCGGTGTCAAGCTGACACAGAAAGGCCTTCTTGACGTAAATGAATATGGAGAAACCACAACCCCCGGAGTATTTGCCGCAGGAGACATTGTATCCGGTCCAAAAACGGTTATTGAAGCTGTCGCATTCACAAAAAAAGTATTCAGCAAAATGGATGAATACATGAAAAGCGAAACTCGTTAGGGTACAAGACCCACTAACCTGAACTTCCGGCGTTTTTCTCATTCAAACCTCAAACGGGAATATAGGGAACCTCTCAAATTGGTTTTAGAAGTTCCTTTTAATAATACGGCAAAGAATCTGAATATCAACTTTTTCCAAAATTGAAACAGTTCATCATATAAATCGAACCCCCTGCTAAGCAACTTGACATATGTCATGTATTATTGCGAATCAAAATACTATTATTAAAAAACGGCTCCCTTGAGATCACTCTGAAGGGAACTGCGTTTATGTTTGCTAACTATATACTTTGCAGCTTTATCCAATGACGTGGCCGCGGCATTGACAACGGCTGAAAATCGCCCTCAAACCCTAATGGTTAAGCGGTTTTAGTCAACTAAAGTCTGTATTAACAGATACGCAGGGTCGTTTCTGACCCCATTTTTTCGAGCCAGCGATCCCGCTCGTCAAGCACTTTTAAAGGGAGTTGTTGTTTACAGATATGTCGGGTGTCCCGCGTCGAGCACAATGACCTGCTTTGTCACCTTCTCCGCAGCGGCGGCAGCAGCTCTCGCCTCATCGCCGGCTCTAACGCTTGCGGCAAGCGCAGCCACGGTCACGCAGCAGAACAGCGTTATAATAAACGGTATCTTGTTTTTGAGTATCTTAATGTTTGCCATATCCCTCGTCCTTTCATAGCCTTTTTGTAAAAGATATGATACAAGCTGTCGGAATATGACTTATTAATTATAGCACTTTGCACCGGAATATTCAAGTCATTTTGCGAAAGCACTTGATTTTTCGCGCAAAATATGGTAGCCACTGTTGACAAAGGCAAAGTCACCTGTAAAAAAGCAGGTAAAGCAAAGATACGCGCATACATGAACAACGGCGACTATGCGGAAATTACCCTTGTTGTCAAGAAAAAGTAAGTTTTTAATTTCGCATTTATGTCGCAGCAAACCCCCGCCCGGAAAGTTCCGGACGGGGTCGCTGTTATTTGCAGTAAATTTCTATCGCGCGGCTTACGAATTCCGCTGTGCCTGCGCCACCGGCACTGTCAATGTTCTCGGTGAATTCGCCGCCGCCCGCGTACATCTTTCCGAGCCCGCGGAGTATCTCATTCGTGCAGTTGTAGAAATTTGCGGTGAAGAAGTCCTGCAAGCGCTTCACCTGCGCTTGCACTTCGCCGTCGGCAGGGTCGCGGTCACGCAGCTCTCCGAACTGCACGAAAAACTCCATTGTTTTCTGTACGAGGTTTGCATTGTCAGCATCGGAACGCTTCTCGTTCTTTTCCTCGAATTCCTTGTATGCAGCGGTATTTCCCCACTGCTCCTTTGCACGCTTTGTGTACTCGTCGAGCTTTGCTGTGTCAAATGCTTTAAAATCCATAGTTTTCACTCCTGTCTTGTGTATTTTTTCCGCGAAGGTTATAAGGTCGTCGAGATGCTCCCGCCGCAGTTTCAGCAGCTCTATCTGCTGATCGAGCGCCTTTTTGCGGTCGAAATCCGGGTCGCTGATGATCTCCTTTATGTCCTTCAGCGGGAACTCCAGCTCCCGGAACAGCATTATCTGCTGCAAACGCTCCAGCGCCGTATCGTCATACAGTCTGTAACCCGCGTCGGTATGTCCTGCGGGTGCAAGCAGTCCGATCTTGTCGTAATACTGCAGTGTGCGCACACTCAGTCCCGTCAGCTTGCTGACCTCGTTTACTGTCATTCCGCCTTGTTTCATCTGAACTGCCTCCTTTTCTCTTCGCTGACTTTACTATACACTATTACGTTACGTCATAGTCAATAGAGAAAAACGCGATTTGTAGGATCGCACAAAATATTCTTCTGTACCCGCACAATACCATGTGTATTTCGCTGATGCTCATATCAATGGTATCATAAAAGTGGCGGGGTGTCAATGGTATGTTGAATTATGAGCGGAAATGTGGTATAATACACAACACGACGAGGTGAAAAATATGACGCTTGACGAAAAAATGACGGCTTACAAAGCACTTGTTTCTGATGTTCAATGCTGCAACAAACTAAACAAATGTAACGAAAACAGCAAAGTTAAGCTCGAACACTGCCCAATATGCAAAGAGATCAACCTATGGTCTTATTGGCAGGGCGGCACAGAACATCTTAATGCAGACATACTGCTTGTCGGTCAGGATTGGGGCAGAATTAATGACAACAACTATTCTGAATTAAGCAATATCATTTCGAGCGAATCTCTATCTGATTCGACAACAAAGAGATACTATGAATTAATAATAAGAATTATGATCCCTAATTAATAAACATTGACAACTATACCGATTTGTGGTATTATTAAAACAGCTGAAGGGGGATCTGATACGCATACAAATGCCCCGGCGAAACTAAATTGTAAAGGAGCTGTATCATGAAAAATCTATACAAGATAATCGCTCTGATTTTCGGCATAGTTATAATAGGAGGAGGCATCGTCTGTCTTGCTTCTCCCGGATTGACTTTTCTGACGATAGGCTGGATAGTCGGTCTGGCTATGGTAGCAGATGCTATCGCCAATATTGTGACATGGAGTGCAAGGCGCAGGGCGGGACAGGCTGACGGCTGGACGCTTGCCGGCGCGATAGTTTCGCTGGTATTCGGCATTGTACTTCTTACAAGCGATATTCTGCAGCTTTCCATTGACCTGTTCATCGCGTATATGGCTGCTCTGTGGATACTTACCCTCGGCATTTTCCGCCTTATCAAATCCTCAAAACTTCATCAGATACACAAGGAATTCAACACTGAAGTTGTTGCGAAAAACTGGTGGATAGTCATGTTAAGCGGAATACTGCTGGTGCTTCTCGGTGTGTTAAGCCTTATGAATCCTGCTATAACAATGGTCGCTGTGGGAACTATGATAGGCATAGCCATTCTTATTGCCGGTATCAACCTTATCGCAACCGCGCTTGCGGCATGATTCCTGGCACGGAATAAAAGCGGAGTATGTATGCTCATACCCTTTCCGGAATGCCGCCCGATCCAGTTCTGAACAGCAGAAGACAATAAAAAATAACTCCTGTGGTACAGCAGATACCATAGGAGTTATTCTGTTAATTGACGCTTTTTGAGTAATATCAGATCAGTGTCAGTATCGAATCAAAGCCTGTCTGGGAAAGTATTTCCTTTATTGCATTATTTGCGCCCGATACCGTTACCCCGCCGGGGCATGCCTTGTGCATGATGAGAAGGACTCTGAGTCCTGCGGACGAGATGTATTCAAGCTCTGTGCAGTCAATATTTACAGCGTTTATCTTTTCACCGGCTGATGTATTCTCCCAGAAAGAAAGAAGCTTGGGGGCATTGATCGAATCCACTCTGCCTGTCATTTTCAGCATCAGTTCTCCGTCTGCGCAGACTGCTTTTGCATCAAAAGCTGCGCTCTTTACCATAGATGTGTCGATCTCCGCAGAGCTGTTGATGAGTGTGATCTTCCAATATGCGCACTTGCCCATAGCCGCCTTTATTGCAGCTGCGGTCTGAGGTTCTACCTTTGACAGCATTGTGATCTCCGGCATATTCTCTGCAATTGTCATTCTTTCCGCTTTAAGTCCGTGTGCGGCAAGGAACATCATAGCCTTTTTCATGCCTGCTGCGGCGTCCCGGCAGTCGATGACCAGTGAATTTGAACCGACATTTACGTCCGATTTATCATCGGCTACCGATTTCATTTTCATCATTATATCCATAAACCGTTCACCGAATAAAGGCTGAGCAGTAAGGACAAACTGGAGCGAGACTTCGGGGTCTGCCGTTATCCAGCACCCGCCGTGTTCTGAGAGCAATCTTGCAATATTATCACAAAGAACTCCTGTTTCCGAATCGGTCAAATACATCATAAGACCCTCGGTCGTGATGCAGATCTCGCCGTCAATGCCTTCCAGCGCCTTTTTGACAGACTCATAGTTTGTGGCATCTGCACCCGCAAACCGCACAAGCCCTTTCTTATCCTCATCGATCAGAGATGTGACAGCAGGCCCGGCTTCGGAGATCGCCGCGGGAAGGTCTATGCCGACAAAGCGGATACCTTTTTTTGAAAACTCTATCGCGCGGGGAGTATAACCGCATGGCATATCTACCTCCGTTGGAAAGCCGCTTTTTTCTGCAAGCACAGCCATAGTCTTATAGCGCGTTTCAAGAATAATGTTGTTAAGCACAGCGATCTCGGGAGAAACTTTAGTGCTTTTGGAATTCTGCGCATTCTCGTAGTTCAGTCCGAGCTTTTCTGCAATAGCTGCGGCATACTCGTTGCCGGAAGCGGTGAGCTGGAACAGCGTCATTTTAGCTGTGTTGAAAACAGGGTTTGCGCGCTCCATAAGATCAAAGTCAACAGAGATGCTGTTAAGGTCAAAAATGTTATCCATGAGATCCTCCTTCCGGGTGAAAAGCTATGTCAGCGCTGTGCCATAGTTCTCGCCGACGTATCTTCCGATCAAAGTATATGCTTATTATACACAAATTCGGAGTATTTGTCAACAAAATACTTATAACAGCAAACTAAAAGAGCCGGCTTCGGTTTGAAAACATATTTACTGCCGCTTTCTTATGGCACAATATCAGTAGAATTCCGATCGTATTGCAATGACAGAGCAAGAATATTTTTTCTTCTTATAAAGCAACAAATCACACAAAAAATGTGTAATACTATATAATGTCACATTTATGTCGCATATAAAACAGCGGTGCAGAGTGATCTGCACCGCTTTATCTGTAATAACACCATATTATAGTTCTTTTTGTGACTCAGGAATTTCCGTATTACGGTCATCAGGATCCAGCGTCACGCTGGCGCGGGTCCGGGCGGCGTAAGCCCGGCGCCGTCTGCGAAGACAAGCGCGAAAGCGCAATTAATCCAATTCAAATGCTCCCGTGTAGAGCTTATAGTATCTGCCCTTCTCAGCAATAAGCTTTTCATGGTTGCCGCGCTCTATGATACGTCCCTGCTCAAGCACCATTATAACGTCTGAATTCTTTACTGTCGAGAGGCGGTGAGCGATAACGAACACCGTTCTGCCTTTCATGAGGCTGTCCATACCCTTCTGTACGATCTCCTCGGTACGGGTATCAATGCTCGATGTAGCCTCGTCGAGTATCATTACCGGCGGGTCTGCGATCGCCGCTCTTGCTATGGCTATAAGCTGGCGCTGACCCTGCGAGAGCTGTGCGCCGTTCTCGGTCAGCATGGTGTCATATCCCTGCGGGAGTCGGCGTATAAAGTCATCCGCGTTGGCAAGCCTTGCTGCCGCGTAGATCTCCTCGTCCGTCGCGTCCAGCTTTCCGTAGCGGATATTTTCCTTTACGGTGCCGGTGAACAGGTTTGTATTCTGGAGAACCATACCCAGTGACCGGCGCAGATCGGCTTTCTTTATCTTGTTGATATTTATACCGTCATAGCGTATCTTGCCGTCCGCTATATCATAGAACCGGTTGATAAGATTGGTTATCGTGGTCTTTCCTGCGCCGGTAGAACCTACGAAAGCTATCTTCTGACCCGGCTCCGCGTAAAGCGTTACGTCATGCAGGACGATCTTGTTCTCGACATAGCCGAAATCCACCTGATTCATTGTAACCTCGCCCTTGAGCGGAGTGTAGGTGACATCGCCTGTTCCGTGGGGGTGCTTCCATGCCCACATTCCGGTATGCTCATCGGTCTCGGTGATCTCGCCGTTCTCGTTGATCTTCGCATTTACAAGCGTAACGTAACCGTCGTCGGTCTCCGGCTTCTCGTCTATAAGCTCGAATATGCGCTTTGCACCCGCAAGTGCCATTATAATGAAGTTGAACTGCTGAACGATCTGGTTTATCGGCATTGTGAAGCTTCTGGAAAGCTGGAGGAAAGACGCGATGCCGCCTATCTTCAGTCCTCCCACGCCGTTTATCGCAAGCACACCGCCGAGTACCGCGATAAGTGCGTACTGGAGATGTCCGAGGTTGTTGTTTATAGGTCCGAGGATATTCGCGAAGGAGTTCGCCTCGCGTGCATTGACATAAAGCTCCTCGTTGAGTTCATCGAATGCTTCCTTGGAAGGCTCTTCGTGGTTGAAGACCTTGACCACCTTCTGACCGTTTATCATTTCCTCGATATAGCCGTTGACTTCCGCGATAGAGGTCTGCTGTGCAACGAAGAATTTTCCGCTCTTTGACGCGATCTTTCCGGTTATCATCATCATCACAGCCAGCGACAGAACAACGAATCCCGTAAGCGGAAGACTTAAAGCGCACATCGCAGCAAATACGGAGACTATGGTGATGAGCGACGAGAACGCCTGCGGGATACTCTGGGAGAGCATCTGACGGAGGGTGTCGATATCGTTGGTGTAGTGGCTCATTATATCGCCGTGGGTATTCCGGTCAAAGTAGCTGACAGGGAGCGACTGCATCTTCTCGAACATCTCGTCGCGTATGGATTTCTGCACGCCCTGGGATATAGTGACCATAATACGCTGCTGCAAAAAAGCGCATACGATACCTGCCGTGTAGATTGCCGCCATTTTCACTATTGCCCAGATAAGCGGGATAAAGTCTTCGCTTACTATAGTCTCCCCTGCCATTCTTCTTTCGAGCAGAGGGGTTATATGCCCGTCAATAAGCTCCTGAAGGAACATAGACGCCGCAACGCCTGCGAGGGCATTGACGATTATGCACACAAACACAAAGAAAAATCTCGCCTTATAGCTTCTGAATATGTAACCGAGGAGTCTTTTCAGCGTTGCCGGATCAAGCTTTCCGCCGGTTCCGACAGCTCTCGGTCCTCCGGGACCTCCGCGCTTGATCATCATTGACTGACCGCCCTCGGGCTTTCTTCTTCTCGCCGGCATTACTCCTCACTTCCTTTCTGCTGTGATTCAAATACCTCGCGGTAGATATTGCTGGTCTTCATAAGCTCCTCGTGGGTGCCGAAATCAACTACCTTTCCGCCGTCAAGCACAAGTATCTTGTCTGAATCCATTACCGAGGTTATACGCTGTGCGATGATGAGCTTTGTGGTATCCGGTATCTTCTCGCGGAATGCTTTTCTGATATTCGCATCGGTAGCGGTATCAACCGCGCTTGTGGAGTCGTCGAGTATCAGTATCTTCGGCTTCTTCATAAGCGCACGCGCGATACAGAGTCTCTGCTTCTGACCGCCGGAAACGTTGGAGCCGTCCTGTTCTATGTAAGTATCATACTTATCCGGGAAATCCTGAATGAAGCTGTCCGCCTGGGCGAGCTTACATGCTTCGATCATCTCCTCGTCCGTTGCGTCAAGCTTGCCCCACTGCAGATTGTCCTTTATTGTACCGGAGAACAGCGTATTTTTCTGAAGCACCATTGCAACAGCGTCACGGAGCGTTTCGAGATCATACTCTCTTACGTCCTTTCCGCCGACGAGTATGCTTCCCGAGCTTACGTCATACAGTCTCGGTATGAGCTGGACGAGCGTTGATTTCGAGGAGCCGGTACCGCCGATGATGCCTATTGTCTCACCGGAACCGATCCTGATATTGATATCGGAAAGGGCATAGTTCCCGCTGCCCTTCTTGTATTCAAAGGAGACGTTTCTGAACTCTATCGAGCCGTCTGCGACTTCGTTTGCCGGAGCGCCGGCAGGGTTCGTGATATCGCTTTCCTCGTCGAGGACTTCGCAGATACGTTCTGCGGACGCTCTTGACATAGTTACCATAACGAATATCATTGACAGCATCATAAGGTTCATGAGTATCTGCATTGCGTAAGTTATCATACTCATAAGCTCACCGGTGGTGAGGGTACCGTCAACGACTATAAGGTTCGCGCCTATCCAGGCTATAAGAAGCATTCCTCCGTAAGCGCAGAACTGCATGAGCGGGGCGTTGAATGCCAGAAGTTTTTCGGCATAGGTAAAGTCGTTGTAAATATCGCCGGAAATATTTCTGAACTTCTCGATCTCATGATCTTCTCTGACGAACGCCTTTACGACGCGAATACCGCTTACATTTTCCTGCACTACGTTGTTAAGGCGGTCATATTTCTTGAACACGCGCTCAAAAACAGGGTGAACGTTCTTCATTATGAGGATCAGACCTACCGCGAGTATCGGTATCGCAAGCAGGAACACCAGCGAGAGCTGTGCATTTATCGCGAATGCCATTATAAGCGAAAAGATCAGCATAATAGGCGCTCTTACGGCAATACGGATTATCATCTGGAACGCGTCCTGAACTCTTGTAACATCGGTTGTGAGTCTTGTTACAAGGCTTGCCGTAGAGAACTTATCTATGTTGGAGAAAGAGAAGTTCTGTATTTTGTAGAACATATCCTTGCGCAGGTTGCGTGCAAATCCCATAGCCGCCTTTGAACCGGTCTTTGCGCCGGCGAATCCCATAAACAGAGAGATGATACAGCACACCGCAAGTGCGCCGCCCATAAGCAGTATATAGTTCATATCGCCTTCGCCGTTATTGCCGTTGATGCCGTTATCGACGAGCGCCGCCATAAGCAGCGGTATAATTACCTCCATAACGACTTCGCCGATCATAAACAGCGGTGTAAGTATTGATACAGCCTTGAACTCTCTGATGCTTCTTGCGAGCTTTTTTATCATTTTTCGCATCATTCCTTTCTTATGCATACATCATTTAGTTTAACATTATTACAGCCTTTTGTCAACATTTTTCACAGACTTTTCAGCAGATACTCCGAGAGACTTTGAGAGAAGGGGCTCTGCCCCTAACCCCCGCAAGCCCCCTTTGGAAAAGGGGGCTTGACCCCCTAAACTGATGCAGTATTTCAGAGAACACAGCTATGGACAGCTACCGACTGAAACGCAGTGGGGTTGGCAAAGACTTCATTCAGAATACAAGAAAGCCTGCTGAAAAACGTAAGTTTTCAGCAGGCTTTTTGAACCAAAACTCTGGAATCTGTCTCCCCATTGATGAATACAGAATAGTAGAATCAAAACTATGAAATATTCTGCAAAACTGTCAATGAGTCGCCGCCTGTGCAAGATGTGAAATAAATACTCACTCGTGCGGCGGATTTATTTAGGGTGTCCAGCACCCT
>DEWH01000022.1:111205-186480 GCA_002363155.1 Ruminococcaceae bacterium UBA3215
TGGCGGGGTCCGGGGCGGCGCCCCGCCTTAAAAATCTCTCAAATCTCTCTCAAGACTCTCTCAAAAGTCTCTGCAAAATCTCGGGGTCTGGGGCGCAGCCCCAGGTCTCACGCGTTATCTTCGACCCACTTGGCAGCCATGAGCGGGGAGATAGTAACATCAAGCTCGCCCTTGCCGGAATCGAACATGACTTCGCCCATTGCATTCGTGTTGCCGCCGAGGATATCATTCGTGTACTGCGAACGATAGCTGATATGGCAGAAGAGGAACTCCGACGGGATAGAATCCACCTTCTTCATCTCCTCAAGCCACTTGATAGGCGACATTCCGCCGATGCTTACATTAGTTATCAGCCAGCCGCCCGATGCAGCCGCATCGTTGGCACAGAGATAAAGCGAGAATCTGAATACCTTTTCGCTGTCCTCGGTAAGGATCTCAACCTCAAAATCCTTGAGACCGAAGCTGTTGACTGCACGGGACTCAAATCCGCATACAGGGCAGCAGCCGCCGTAACCGAACAGCTTTCCGTTGATGTCCTTCGCAAAGTAGTTGCGGTAATTCTTGCTCTCTGCGAACTGTGATACGGAACGTACCTGCTCGCGCAGATAAGCAAATTCGTCCTTCGTAATGATCGGGAGCGGTTTGAGATAGAACGGTATCTGATCCGGGATAACCCTGTTGGGCTCCTGTGCGGTAAGATAATGCTTGCTGAGGATCTGCTCGTTCTTTCCGGTGATAACGTACTCCGCCACATCAGCAAAGTCGGGCTTTGTATAGTCGGAGCGCAGCGCAATATACTTCTTTGCGCCCTCGCGCATCTCCTGCGTTATCTCTTCGCCGATCTCGACGATCTTTATGATCTTGTCCTCGTCACCTACAACAGCGATCCTGTCCGTCTTGAGATCGCAGATGTACAGTCTCTCCGCGCGCTCGTTGATAACAGATGCGGGAAGCTCCTCGCTCTCGAACATCTTCGCAAGAAGCGCGGGATCAAACGAGTAACGGCTCTTGGTGTGCGCAAAATCAAACTTCTTGCCGTTGAGCATTCCGCACTTGATAAGCGTTCCGAGATCGCCTATGATGTCGAGCATATCCGCGTTGGTTATGTTCGGCGGGATCATGAACTGCTTGTTGTAAGCGCAGAAGCGGTAGCGCTTGTTGATATCGAGCTGGAGGGTCACCTTTCCTCCCTGCTCCTTTATTTCCTTCAGGAACGTCATCGTATCCTTGCCCTGCGTGAACGTGTTTATGAGCATAGAAACGACTTCGTTGTAGTTCTGGTGGGTGTCGAAACGGTGCTGGCGCTTCTGGATAGCGCGCATTGCGTTGTCGATGTTCTTGATGTCCATTTTGGACACTTCGTAGCGCTGCTGCTCTTCTCCGTGGGAGATGTAGAACTGATAGTACTTCATTACTATCTTGTAATCCTCATGGTAGATCTCATCATACATCGCGAGCAGCTTTTCGAGCTCCTCGTCATTCCGGACAATATTGTCCTTCATGAACTCGCCCGCCATCTTCTCCGCAACGGAAGTAAATCCGTAGTAGAGCATATTATCGGAAACGTTGGGGGTAACCTTTGAGTCAACATAGAAGGTCATTCCGCTGTGCAGGAACTCATACAAGTATTCTCTGCCGGAAGCGGAGCTGTCCTCGTTCTCCCACTCGTAGCCGACATATATGATACGCTCATCCATATCCGACAGCTTCTCGTGCATATCATCGAGAGCCTGCTTGATATAGGTTTCGTAAGCTGTACCGTTGGTATGCTCGAGCTGTGTTATATGCTCGGCATTGCTTAAAAAGCCGCGCTCCTTGAGCGTCTCATAATCCGTCGCAAGCTTCTCCTCGGGATAGATGAGGGAGATGCTGTTCTGGAACGGAGACTGGATCTCCTTGCCGAACTTGCTTGTCTTGATGTAGTTCTTGAAGAACTCGAAAGCGTAGGATTTCGGATAGAAGAAGTAATAGCCGCTCTTGTCCTTAACGGGCTGCATAGTAAGCACGAAATACTGCTTATAAGCGGCGATCATATCGCGGAGATCCTTCTGTATATGGAGAGTTACCTCATTTTCGCTGTCGTGGCGGATACCGGTTCTGTGGGGAGTGATATACTTGTTCGGCACGCTGATGAAGAATGCCGAGAGATGCTCGTTGATGAACGCCTCATTGTTCTCCTTGTACAGACCGGTGAGCTCGTAAGTGGAGAAGTAGTTGTACTTCTGCATAAGAAGCTTTACTATCTCGGCGCGCTTGGTCCTCTCGACTGCATACGGGATAAGGTAGGAATAGCCGTCGGACTCGTAGCAGAGGAAGTCTATCACGCTCTTGCCGTTCTGGAGGAAGCGGATAGTCGGATTTTCATCGCCTTCCTTCTGATACTGGAGGATCTTGTAAACCGTCTTCATCTCGCCGTCAACCATGACTGCGATGTTGAATGTACGGTCCTTGGATTCCTCAAGCTTGCGCGCATCGCGGATATCGAGAACTTTCTTCCTGTTGAACGCGAAGCACAGCTCCATGAGATTCATGTAGTCGCCCTTTTTATCTGTAAGGTTGAGGAAGTTATCCATTATTGTATGGAATTCATCGCCTCTTACCTTGAACACGATCTCGGTGCCTACGAACTGGGAGCCGAAAAGGTCAAGCTCCATTATCTCAAGAGTACCGTTATTGTTCTTTATCTTGAAGCTGAAGTTGTTGGATTTGAGCGAAAGCCATTCCACGTTGAGGAATACGCTCTTTGCACCGACACCGAAACGACCTTCACGGGTCTTGGACTCATCTACCTCGCCTCGTCCGAAGCTCAGATAGTAGAGTATCTGATCCATGGTGAAGCCGACTTCGTTATATGTGAGGCTCACCTGATGCTGCTTGGTGCTGAAGTTCATTATAACTTTTACGTCCTTTGTCTCGTAAGAGCAGCCGAACGTATTCTGGAGAAGCTCACGGAGTATGCTCTCCTTCGGATAGTCATTGATGCTGAGCAGGGTATTGAACACTGTTCTGCCCTGGAACGCCTCATTGAAATAATCCTTCAGAGGCTCGCTGTCGGAGCTTCCGGTGAAGAGGGCGTTCTGCACCTTTTTAAGGGCGGCATCGCGTTCATCGGCCTTGCCCTCGTCGTGCGCAACATAGAAGTCGCCGATATACTTTTTAAGTTCGGCAGCCTTGGCTTCACGTTCCTTGGTTTCTTCGTAGCCCATTTCAGATCACCCCTTCATTGTAAGATTTTATGAATTCCGCATAGGAACCGCCGAGTTTCAGCTCCTTATGCCAGTAGATCCAGATGTTGTAGAGCACCGCGGATTTGAGTGCGTCCGGTATCTCATTGATCGCGTCCTTTACGGGAGCGAATCCGTTCTTGCCGTTCACAGCCTGCTTCAGTTCGTCATGCGCCTTGTTCAGACCGAGGTTGAACGGGTTGCCGTCGAGGAAGCTGGAGAACTGCTTGAACTCCTTGTTCTGCGCGGTCTTATGCGGTATCGTCCGGACTGCCATATCCTTGTCGAAGTAGGAAAAGCCGGAGCGTATCTGCTTTACCTTCTCGGCTATCTTCGCGGTGAGTGCCGCTTTATCCACGTCCTTGTCCTTTACAAGATCGGTAACGTCAAGCGCCTTTGCGATAACATTGAGCTTGCGCTGGGAGTATTCGTGGGTATTCGGCGCGGTGGTAAGGTTGCGGGAAGCGGGGATATTGTAATCCTGGCGGAACTTGGCGATAACGTCGAAGCTTGCGCCGACAGCGCCGGTGTAATCCGCAACATACTTGATATCAAATACCATATCGCTGAGCATCTGCTCGATACCCTCTATGCTGAACAGCACGTTCTCCGACGGAACGTTCATTCTGAACGCCTTGTAGAGGTTGCCGGCAAGAGCCTTGCCGAGCACACGGCTGTCGAAGAGGCCGTTGTCATCGAGGAAGATGATGAACTCGGGAGTAACGCCGTTTGCGGAAACTCCTCTGCGCGCATAGCGCTGCTGGAGCTCAACGGGACTGTCCGGAAGCTCATAGTTGATGATGTGGGTTATGGGAGTGAAGATGCCCATATTCTCGCTGAGCCTGTCGCCTGCGAGAAGGACTTTTATGTGATGGGCGGGCGCAATCTCATACCACTCCTTGAGCTGACCTACATCGAATCTTGTCTTCTCGAGGTAGAGTATGCTGGAAGCCTGATCGTAGTAGATCGCGGAAAGGATCTTTTCGATATAGTTTGCAGTCGCCTCGGACTTGAAATATACGATAGCGGTCTTATCCTCCGAGGACATTATGCCGTCTATGACTTCGAGGAACTTTTCGAGCTTCTTGTCCTTCGACTTGAGCGTTTCCGCTTCGGAACGGGTATAAACCGGCTTGCGGTAGATGTTCTTTTCGGGGAGGTTGTACTCTTCAAATACGTTGCCGCCGTGGGAATAGCGTCCGCCGCCCTGATCGTCGAGATGCAGGTTTGCGGGGATATCCGCATCGGGGAAAGCATAGCGCACGATCCTTACATTGCTGGACTCGTTCTCCTCCTTGGGATAGTTTACGAGAGGAGACTCCATGGTGAACTCCATTGCCTTCTCGTCGATAGCGAACTTATCGACTGCGGAAGCACGGGAGCTGTCGCTGAGTATCGCCTTGACTATGGTGCCGATGCCGTCGGGAGCCTTTGTATATTCAGCCGGATAGGGCGCGAAAATAAGCAGTCTCTCGGACTTCATACCGAAATTCTCGGTATAGAGAGCCGGATCAATGCCGTCGGCGGCGCCTGCCGCATCGATTATAACAAGATCCCAGAGTATGCCGCTTTTCTTGACGGGATCGAAAGCCGAGCCTTCGCCCTCGGCGAGGACTTTCTCATCGAGCAGCATAAGGTTTGACATCTCGGGGCTGAAGAACGTAACGGCTTCATGTGCGGAGTTGATGAATTTGAAATCAAGACCCACGCCTTTGAGCAGGCACAAGTACCAGCTCTCCTTGCTGCCGTCCGGGCATACTATGAGGATATTCGGCTTTTCCTTCTTGTTTGCGGTATCTATAATGCACATCTGTGCCTTATCCGTTTTTCCTTCTCCGTAACCGCTCATATCGATGCAGAAGCCGAATTTATCCAGCTTCTCGGGAATGCTGAAATAAAAAGGATTATGTTCCAGATTGCCCGAGGTTATCCATTTTATATCGTTAGCGTTCATGCAACCACCCTTTCGCCGCCCGTCTCGGGGCGCAGATGTCAGTTATAATGTCTCAAAATACATTATACCTCTTTTCGCGTCTTATTGCAACTGTTTTTTTGACCGAAAATTCAAATACCACGTTTTGAACAAATTCAACACCTTTTTTTTGTTCAACAGTTCATATTATGGGCAGGCACGCGTTTCTTTTTACTGCAAAATGACATATTACGGTCTCTTAACGATTATATGTAACCAAACTGTAACCGCACTTTCGTCATCTTGACAAACCAATATATATATGGTATAATATTACAATATCGACACGCCGTTCAGATGCCCGCCGGTAGCGGGAAGATCAAATTTACCGCGGCGGTCAGGAGGTTCACTATGGAAAAAGAACAGTATCTCGAAGTTTACAGACACTCTCTTGCGCATATACTCGCAAAAGCTGTGATCGAGCTCTACGGCAAGGAAGTTCAGTATGCTATCGGCCCGCAGATAGCCGACGGATTCTACTATGACTTCACATTCCCGGCAGGCGTTTCCGTATCCGCGGAAAACTTCCCCGAGATCGAGAACAAGATGCGTGAAATAATCAAGCGCCGCGAGGACTGGAAGAGAGTCGAGATCTCAAAGGCGGAAGCGTCCGAGATCTTCGCTTCGCAGAAATTCAAGAAGGAAATAATCGACGGTCTTTCCGACGACGAAACTATCACCGCTTACTGGACAGGCGACGATTATATCGATCTTTGCAGAGGACCTCACGTTGACAATTCACAGGAACTCATGGGCGCGGCTTTCGAGCTCAGAAGCGTTTCCGGCGCATACTGGAGAGGCGACGAGAAAAACGACAGCCTTACCCGTATCTACGCTTACGCTTTCCCGGACAAGGCTGCACTCAAAGCTCACAAGCAGCTCATAAAGGAAGCCCTTGAACGCGATCACAAGAAGATCGGCAAGGAACTCGAACTCTTCATGTTCGACCCCTCCGCGCCCGGTATGCCCTACTGGCTGCCGAGAGGATGGAAGCTCTTCAACGCTCTGCTTTCCTACTGGAGAGAGATACACGAGAACCACGGCTATACCGAGATCGCAGGTCCTGTGATCTCCAAGAAAGAACTCTGGGTAACTTCCGGTCACTGGGCTCACTATATGGACGGAATGTTCATTATCCCCGGCAAGGACGAGGACGATCCCGATACCTACGCGCTCAAGCCTATGAACTGCCCGAACGCGATAAAGGTGTATATGAACAAGCAGCGCTCCTATAAGGAACTGCCTATCAGAATAAACCAGGTTGATACTATCCACCGCAAGGAGAAATCCGGCGAGCTCAACGGTCTTTTCCGCGTTCAGCTCTTCCGTCAGGACGATGCGCATATCCTTGTTGCAGAGGAGCAGATCGCAGACGAGATCATGGATATAATGAGCATCGCCAAGGAACTTTACGACACATTCGGGCTCACTTATTCCGCCGAGCTTTCCACACGCCCCGATGATTACATGGGCGACATAAACGTATGGAACAAAGCCGAGGAAGACCTCAAGGAGATACTCGAAAATGTATTCGGCAAGGACGGATACGAGCTCAACGAGGGCGACGGCGCATTCTACGGCCCGAAGATAGACCTCAAGATGAAGGACGCGCTCGGAAGGGAATGGCAGACCGGCACTATCCAGCTCGACTTCCAGCTCCCGCTCAACTTCAATATGAAGTATATCGCCCAGGACGGTTCCGAGAAGCAGCCGGTAATGATACACCGCGCTATATTCGGCTCATTCGAGAGGTTTATCGGCATTATCACCGAGAACTACAAGGGAATGTTCCCGTTCTGGCTCAACCCGTATCAGGTCGCGGTAGTTCCGATCAGAACCGAGCACAACGAGTATGCGAAGAAGGTATTCGCAGAGCTCAGAAAGCACGGCATCAGAGTCGAAGCCGATTACGCCGACGACAACATGAACAACAAGATCAAGCGCTTCAAGGCGTACAAGGATCCGTATATCGCAGTTGTAGGCGATAATGAAGCCGTCAACAACACGGTATCGCTGAATATCCGCGGCAACAAGAAGCTTAATGATGTTCCGCTGGATAAGTTCATCGAGATGTGTGTAAAGATGAACGAAGAGAAGCCGCTGGATCTTATAGATACTTTATAAGCCGGAAAGCAGACAAGAGGCATCGGATCAGATGAAGAGCGAAATAAAGGATTACCTGTCCGAAGCCGAGATACGGCTGAAAGACAAAGACAGCATTGACGAAGCGTTTCTGTCGGAGATGCTGACACGGATAGGCTTTTATCAGCACGAGCGGCTTGTGCATCTTATCGTGACAATGACGTTCGCAATAATGACGGTGCTTGCGTTCTTCATGCTTGTTACCGCTTATTCGCTCCCGGCATTGCTGCTGTCGCTGCTGTTTCTCGGACTTACGATACCGTACATCGGGCATTACTACTTCCTCGAAAACAGCGTGCAGAAGCTGTACAGGCTGTATTATCAAGCCTTGGGCATCGTAAAGGCATCATAGAGTTATACTATATTTCTATCGAAATATAGACAAATGCAAAATGCACAATTCACAATGCACAATTTAGGAGCGCGCTTTGCGCGCATATCTGAATCGTGACGAAATTACTTGATTTTGTCTATAGATACTAATTTAGTATTAGGCGAACTTCATAAAAACAAAAAAGCCTGCTGAAAACGTAAGTTTTCAGCAGGCTTTATTTATTTTCAAGTCTTTCTTGTTTCTGAACGGAGTCTTTGCCAACCCCACTGCATTTCAGCCGGCAGCTGCCCATAGCTGTATGCTCTGAAATACTGCATTAATTTAGGGTGTCCAGCCCCCTTTTTCAAAGGCGGCGGACGCGCCGCGGCGAAATGCGTAGCGACACTCTTCAATGGGAAAGTGCGCCACCTCGGTTAGTTATTTTCTTCTAAATACAAAAACAGCTTGCAGACATCTTCTCTGTAAGCTGTTTTCTTGTTATTTTCTGAATGGAGTCTTTGCCAACCCCACTGCATTTCAGCCGGCAGCTGCCCATAGCTGTATGCTCTGAAATACTGCATTAATTTAGGGTGTCCAGCACCCTTTTTTAAAGGGGGTTGGCGGGGGTCTGGGGGCAGAGCCCCCTCTCAAAATCTCTCAAAATCTCTCAAATCTCTTACACGCTCTTGCGTCTCTTGGCTTCGTCTTTGGCACGGAGCTCGTGGTCAAGGATACGCTTGCGGAGGCGGATAGACTTCGGAGTTACCTCGACAAGCTCGTCGTCCGAGATGAACTCGAGGCTCTCTTCAAGGCTCATGTGCTTCGGCGGAACAAGGCGCAGTGCTTCGTCGCTTCCGCTTGCACGGGTGTTGGTGAGATGCTTCTTCTTGCACACATTCACCGTGATGTCACCAAGCTTCGGCGATACACCGACGATCATTCCCTCGTAAACGTCAATGCCCGGATCAATGAACATAGCACCGCGATCCTGCACATTCCAGATACCGTATGCACTTGCAGGACCTGTCTCAAATGCAACAAGAGAACCGGTGGTGCGGACGGGAATATCTCCCATGAAAGGCTCGTAGCCGATGAACAGCGTATTCAGCACGCCCTCGCCCTTTGTATCCGTCAGGAATTCGCTGCGGTAGCCGAAAAGACCGCGGGACGGGATCTTGAATTCAAGCCTTGTGCGCGAACCTACCGGGTGCATCTCCAGCAGCTCCGCCTTGCGCACGCCCATCTTCTCCATAACCGCGCCGACGCTCTCGTCCGGCACATCTATGACAAGCTTTTCCATAGGCTCGCACTTTACACCGTCTATCTCCTTGAACAGTACGCGCGGCGTGCTTACAGACAGCTCATACCCCTCGCGGCGCATCGTCTCGATCAGTATCGACAGATGCATCTCGCCGCGGCCGGCGACATCATACGCATCGCGGACATCGCTTTCCTTTACGCGCAGAGACACGTCTTTCAGCAGCTCCCTTTCAAGGCGCTCGCGGATCTGGCGGGAAGTAACGAACTTGCCCTCTCTGCCGGCAAACGGGCTGTCATTTACGGCAAATGTCATTTCAACAGTCGGCTCGCTTATCTTCACGAACGGCAGCGGCTCTACTGCGGCAGGGGAGCATACCGTCTGACCGATAGTGATGCCTTCTATTCCGGAGAAGCATACTATATCACCGACGGAAGCTTCCTGAACAGTAGTCTTTCCGAGACCGTCAAATTCATAAAGGCTTACTATCTTGCCCTTGAACGGCTGAACAGTGCCGTGGTAGTCGCAGACTGTTACTTCCTGGTTCTGCTTTATTACGCCGCGCTCGATGCGCCCGATAGCGATCCTTCCCACATACTCGCTGTAGTCTATCGACGAAACGAGAAGCTGGAGCTCGCCCTCCGGGTCACCTTCGGGAGCCGGGATATGCTCAAGTATCATATCGAACAGCGGGATAAAGTTCTCGCCCTGTTCGTCCGGATCAAGCGAAGCAGTGCCGTTTCTGCCGGAGCAGTAGATAACCGGGCTTTCGAGCTGCTCATCATCGGCATCGAGATCGAGCAGAAGCTCAAGAACCTCGTCCACTACTTCCTTGGGTCTTGCGTCGGGACGGTCAGTCTTGTTCACAACGACAATGACCTTGTGACCGAGTTCAAGTGCCTTCTGCAAAACGAATCTCGTCTGCGGCATCGTACCCTCGAAGCTGTCAACCAGCAGCAGTACGCCGTTCACCATCTTCAGTATGCGCTCTACCTCGCCGGAAAAGTCCGCATGACCGGGGGTATCGACAATGTTTATCTTCACGCCTTTGTATGTTACAGATGTGTTTTTTGCAAGAATAGTGATACCGCGCTCGCGTTCAAGTGCGTTGCTGTCCATTACGCGGTCAACTACAGCCTGGTTCTCGCGGTAAACTCCGCTCTGTTTCAGCATCTCATCGACCAGCGTGGTCTTGCCGTGATCGACATGGGCGATGATCGCTATGTTTCTCAGATCTTCTCTTTTCAATTCCTATCTTCCTTTATAAATAGTATTACTTTTATGACCGGTAAATTATATCACTTTTGCATTTATTTGTCAAGCACCGATTTACCGCCGGTATGTGTGTGATCGGAATTTACAACTGTGCATTAATAGCACTCTTGCTTGAAATATTCATATATTTCAGCGATAAAAGGAAATAACCGCCCAGGCGTCGTAAACCGGCGGTTATTTCCTTAAATAACTATAAGGGGAGCGACCGTCAAAGGTCTGCTCTTTCTGTTTTTATTATAGCACAGGCACGGCGATATGTCAAGCAATAAATCTTTATTTATTATAATAGTATAAAACATATTATAAAAAAAATCAAAAAAGCTGAAACTTTTTGCGAGGACACGATGACTACACCAATGTAAGCAGCATTGAGGCAGTAAATTGCACGGTGCGAATGCACAAGATCGGGAGTTTCAGAAAGTTCAGAAAATTTTAAAAAAATTTTTAAAAAAGCTGAAACTTTTTCGAGAAACGCAATGACTACCTAAATGTAAACAGTCAAAGCCGAGGTTGAAAAACTGAGATCGGCGGATTTCAATAGGCAGGAAGATCGGATTTGTGGAATTTGTCCTAATCAAATGGATAAAATTCCAAAATATGGTAAAAATGACTATTGAAAAAAGTTCAGAGATTATGTATAATAAACCGTAGGTAATGACAAAATTTACCGAAAATTTTTAGGAGGAATTAATCATGAAGATTAACAAGATTCTCGCAGCTGGAATCGCTGCAACACTCGCTGTTACATCTCTTGCTGCTGTAGCAAGCGCTGAAACAGTTAGCCAGACATTCGATATGGCTAAGACAATCGGTACAGAGACACTTACTTACTGCGTAGCTAAGTTCACAGATAACACAGCTATCCAGAACACTATCACAGATGGTCAGATCTTCGCTTACGCAACAGCTGCAGCAAGAGCTAACGGCTGGGTAGTTGACGGCGGTGAGGTTAAGGTTACAGGTACAAGAAACGGTGCTACCAACACAGTTACAGAGTCCTACAAGATGGCTGTTTGGGACAAAACAATCGGAACTGCAAAAACTAAGGAAGCAGTTCTCCAGTTTGTTGACGGTGCTGTAAACCAGGTTGGTCAGCAGAACATCACTTCCTTCGACAAGATCACAGGAATGGAAGTTTGGGTAACTGTTAAGAGAACAATCAAGAGCGAGGGCGCTAAGATCAACGGATACGGCAACTGGGCTACATCAGATGCTGATACAATGGTTGACCTCGTATATGGTTGGGCAGAAGATTACGGTTATGAAGTAGGCGGCGGCACAAAGCCCGGCGAAGGCACAGCACCTGGCGACGGCGCTATCAACGACCTCTACTGGTTCCTCGGTACATCTATCGTAGGTACATGGTACAATGCTAACCTTGAGACCAAGGATCTGTATGCATTCCTCGAGAAGACAACAGACAGCACAACTATCATGAGACAGGACGTTAAACTTCTCTCCGGCACAGGCGCTTGGTGGTCTGATACTCATAAGACTGACGAAGATGACTATGACGGCAACCAGACATTCGACAGCAACAACATGGGTACTGCTCCTGTTTGGTTCGGCGGTCTTGCTTCTCAGGTAGCTGACTTCTTCAACAAGCAGACAAACGGTAAGATCACATTCAACTTCACAGCTAATGCTGGTTCCAGCAGCTCTTGGAAGAACGGCGGTGTTCCTTCTACAGAAGTTGGTCTTAAGTCCGCTGTTGCAGGCACAACAATGGGTCTGTTCATCAACTACAACCAGTCCACAGGTTCTCTCCAGACTCTCGGTGAGATCGACGGAACATCTATCATCTTCGATATCTCCACAATCCTCAACGATATGGGCGGCCTCACAAAGGGCAACATCTCCGATATCTACTACGGAATGAACAAGGGTATCGCTTACAAGAACGATGATTACAAGTCCATCCACGCTAATGTATGGTACGGTTCTGACTCCGACAACCACGCAATCGGTTACCTCGTTGAGAGCGTAGTTCTTTCTTACGAAGACGCTGCTGACGTTGACGCTGCTGAAGAAGAAGTAGTTGACGAGCCCGAGGATATCGACGAGCCTGTTGACGAGCCTGAGGAAGAGCCCGAGGACGAGCCTGAGGATGAGCCCGAGGATGAGCCCGAGGACGAGCCTGAGGAAGAAGAATTCACAATCGAGCCTGAGGAAGAGGAAGAAGAGAACAACGGCGACGTTAATATCATCGAACCCACAAACGAAGCTAAGGCTGATGACGATGCTAACCCCGGCACAGGCGTTGCACTTGCAGTTGTTCCTGCAATCGTAGCTGCTGCTGCTGTAGTAGTATCCAAGAAGAGAAAGTAAGTCACTGACTTAAGTTCAATTCAATAACAAGATTCCGGAACCGGCAACGGTTCCGGATTTTTGTATAAAAACACTGCCGTCAAAAATACTTGACAGCGTCGGTAAGATATAATTACCTTGCTTTGCCTATGCTTTAGTTTGCACAAACTTACATATTGATTATTACATATTTACGGCTGAATTGCAACAGAAAATAAAGGAAAGTTGGCTCACACTACTTGACAAATCTGCCGGAAAAGAGTATAATGTAAATTGCGGTAATGATACCGTTTACACATCGGGCGGTAAGGTGCCGTCCGTGCTCCACAGGGCAGATCAGTGCGTTTCAATGATCTCGCCCGAGCCCGGAAGATGCGGTAACATCATAAAGGGCATAGACACAGCGCTCGTGCCAAAGCGCAGGTGTCAAGGAAATTTTAAGGAGGACAAAATCCAATGAAGAAATTCAGAAAAGCAGCCGCTATAATGGCTGCAGTTGCAGTGCTTACAACAGCTTGTGCTGTTAACGCATACGCAGCTACACAGGATACTGTTACAGCAGTAGCAATGAACAGCAAGGACGATGACGGAAAGCTTCTCCAGTGGGATATTTCCCTTCTCGGCGGTGAGGCAGTAAACACAGTTACAATCAAGATGTCCATCAAGGACGGCGGCGGCTGGCGCGGCGGCGGCGGAGCCTTCGGTTTTGAAGGTGAAAGTGAATGGACAGAGATTGCCTTCGGTACAAACGAAGGCAATATGACCATTGACGATTCCGGTAATGCTGTTGCTACAATCGATTTCAGCGGCATCAAGCCTGCTGAAAAAGGTATAGTTCAGCTCGGCTGGTGGTGGGCTTCCGGTGACGTTTCCGATTTCGTAGATCTTGAGATCAACGGAAAGAGCGTTCTCGGTGTTTCCGGTGTTGAAGTAAAGCCCGAAGAAGAAGAGACAACCGCTGCTGAAGAAGAGGTTGTTGAAGAGACAAACGCTGCTGCTGATACAGAAGAAGAAACAACAGAAGCTCCTGCTGAAGAAGAGGCTGAGGAAGAGTGGGTATCCACATTTGACGCATCTTCCGTAAAGATTGCTGACAACCAGGCTCCTTACTTTGACGGTCTCCAGTTCGCTCTCCGTGCTGATAACGAGGCTCAGGCTTCTCTCGAAAGCGATTTCGGCTTCGATATCACTTCCGTTTACGGAATCCGTGTAAACGTTGAGGTTGATCCTGCTGACGTTGAGCATGGCGTATGGTACGGCGGTTCTGTTGGTGCTAACTGCCCGAGCAGAGGCTGGGGTCAGCACAACTTCGCTAACGGCGAAGGCGACGAGCTCACATTCGTTGAGTCCGACGGTTCTATCACATGGCAGCTTGACGAACCTATCTTCTCCGAAGATGACGGTTACGCATTCGCATTCTTCCAGAGCTGGGGCGGCCCGATAGGTGTTAAGTCCTTCGAGCTTCTCGACAAGGACGGCAACGTTATCGACTACGAGGCTGCTGCTGTTGAGACTGCTGTTGATGCAGATGCTGACGCTGCCAACGAAACAGTTGAGGCTGTTGAAGATGCTAACAAGGCTAACCCGAACACAGGCGTTGCTGATGTAGCTGTTGTAGCTGGTCTTGCAGTTGCTGCCGCAGGTGCTGCTGTAGTTGCAAAGAAGAGAAAGTAAGTTACTTACTCTGAACATAAAAACACCTTCCGTGATCTGCGGAAGGTGTTTTCTTTTATCTGCCGAAGTATCTTTCTAGTTTCCGTTTTACGGGACCAAGTTTAGGGTCCAGCCCTTTTTAAAGGGCTGGCGGGTCCGGGCAGAGCCCGGGTCTCTTACTCGGCTGCCTGCTGTGCGGCGGCAACCTGTTCGTTTATCAGATCCTGGAATGTGCGGCGCTCGTAGTCCTCGGGGATAACGAAGATATCTTCGTTTGTAACAGAGTTCTCGAGTTTGTCAACGCGCGTCACGGATTCGTCGTCAACGGAATATGCAAGCTTTCCTGTTTCCATGTCAAAATAATGAGTTACCGTATAGTCATCATCAGATATCGCAACGAGATCATACTCTTTTCCCTCATATTCCGCATGGGTCTCGGTGCGGTAGGTAGAAGCTGTCACATCATCTATATATATCTTCGCGAGCGCTGTCTCCTGTATTCCTTTGACAACATATTCTTCCCCGCTTTCATATACATATATGACCTTTTTTTTCGGTTCAATGTGATATACGGTGTCGGCATCGTAAATGACTATTATCTCGTTTCCCGAGGGGTCGATCGAGTATGTCGCGGAATGATGATCGTCCTTGATATATATTCCTGTCTTCCATTCCATATTATCGTGGGTTATCGTTGTCTCGAAAGTCAGCGGGATAGTGCGCCTTATATCAAGGTATCTGCGGAACGCGGGAGCCATGCTGTCAAGATAGGCAAGAGCCTGTTCTGTGGTATCTTCCCTTTCCGGCGCCTTTATTACCTGAGATACCGTTCCGTTTTCATCTACAGATGTAACTATTTCTTCCGAACTTTTCGCTGTTGTCGTGGTCGCTGTATTATCAGACGGCGCGGGATTGTTATTTCCGCCGCAGCCCGACGCGGCAATTAAACATATCATTGCAAGCAATGCAGCTTTTTTCTTCATTTCTTATCGTCCTTTCTTTCTTATATAATCTGCAAACATACTTATAATATACCGCAATTCGGGGCATAAGTCAACCTTTTTCACTCATTCTGCACGTTTTTTTCAGAAAATACTCTATATAACGCAGTTTTCGGCACCCGAAACTGAATGTTTATGTGCGATTTGCGCGGCATTGTTTTTTGTGACTGCCCGGATAACTCACCAAGGCGCTTACGCGCTGTCTTTGCAGACGGCACAAGGGCTGCGCGCCCTTGACCTGCGGCAGCGTGACGCTGCACCCTTTTTTGGTGAGTAATCCGGGGAAACATATTGTTTTTTAACAGAGCGATATTGACAACTGCCGGTTAAAATGATATAATAAGCTATATTCGATTTAGCACAATTGTTTTACAGCTTGTATAGAAGGAGATAAAATGTCCGAAAAAGAAAAAATACACAGGACTACGATCGGCGGTCAGGCATTGATCGAGGGCATAATGATGAAAGGTCCCGAAAAAACGGCAATGGCTGTGCGCACCAAAGAAGGTGAGATCGTAATCGAGGAAAAGGAAAACAAACAGCGCAAATGGTATAACAAGGCTCCGTTCATCAGAGGCACGATAAACTTTGTTTCCCAGCTTCTGGACGGTTACTACTACCTCTCCCGCTCGGCAGAGCTTTCCGGAATGGCTGATGACGACGGCGAGGAGGAAATGAGCAAATTCGAGAAATGGCTGGACAATAAGTTCGGCGACAAGATCATGGGCGTGATAATGACGATAGCTATGATCTTCGGAATCGCGCTTGCAATACTGCTTTTCGTATTTGTCCCCACATGGCTCTTCATGCTTGTCCAGTACCTCGTCGGCACCGCGGCAGACCTTTCCCCGTTCCAGTCGCTCTTTGAGGGAATACTCAAGATCGCGATCTTCATCACCTATATGTGGATAGTCTCAAAGACCGAGAGCATTCGCCGCACTTACGAATACCACGGCGCCGAGCATAAGACGATAGCCTGCTATGAGCACGGGCTGGAGCTTACGGTTGAAAACGTAAAGCCCCAGATACGCTTTCACCCCCGCTGCGGAACAAGCTTCATCTTCCTCGTTCTGCTGATAAGCATACTGATCTACTCCATATTCCCGATAACGAACCAGATGTTTATCGACACGTTCGCAGTATCTGAGGGGCTTGCGATGATACTCCGCGTTTCCAGCAAGATCCTGCTCCTGCCGGTCATAGTAAGCATTTCCTATGAAGTGATAAGGCTTGCGGGACGCTATGACAACGTACTGACAAAGATAATCTCTGCTCCGGGTCTGTGGCTCCAGCGCCTTACGACAAAAGAGCCGGACGATTCCGAGATAGAAGCCGCGATAGCTGCAATGAATGCGGTAATACCCGATGATAAGGAAAGCGACAAATGGTAAGATATTCCGAAAAACTGAATGAGATAAGGGAGACCCTCGCTTCGGCGGGGGTCTTTGACCCTGCATTTGAAGCGCGGGAGATACTCCGGGAATATGCCGGAAGTGCCGCTTTTGGCTGCATTACCGAAGAAGCGCTTGCTAATATTGAGACTGCCGTATCCCGCCGCCTGACCGGAGAGCCGCTCCAGTACATCTTCGGGAAATGGGAGTTTTACGGCTATCCGTTTTATGTGGGGGCAGGTGTGCTGATACCGCGCCCGGAGACCGAACTGCTGGTAGATATCGCAGCCGGACGCGTAAAAAGGGGAAATACAGTGCTTGACCTGTGCAGCGGGACCGGGTGCATACCGATAAGCACAGCGCTTAAAACCGGCGCAAAATGTTATGCTGTGGAGCTTTACGATGAAGCATTCTCCTACCTTCACCGCAATATTGAACTGAACAGCGCAGACGTAACCGCATTGCAGGCTGATGCCTGCGACGGCACTCTGTTTGAGGGCATGACATTTGATCTGATTACATCTAACCCGCCGTATCTGACTGAAACAGAAATGGGTTCGCTTATGCGGGAGGTGACATTCGAGCCGGGAACGGCACTTGCAGGCGGCTCGGACGGACTTGACTTTTACCGGCGCATTATCCCGGCATGGTCAGTACGGCTTTCACCGGGCGGAGCCATGGCTGTTGAGATCGGTGAGACTCAGGGCGGCGCTGTATCGGAGATAATGCGCTCCGCCGGTCTTACCCCGCAGGTTATCAAGGACTATTCGGGACTTGACAGGATAGTTATGGGTGAGATCTGATACTTATACAAATGCACAATTCACAATGCACAATTCACAATTTTGGAGCGCGCTCTGCGCGCATATCTGAATCGTGACGAAATTACTTGTTTTTGTTTACGGATTGATGCTGATTCAGTATGATATGGCTCCCCTGCCCTGTTCATTCCGTTTAAGCGAGCATAATTCAAGCAAAAAACCGGGCAGCAGATCACCTGATCCGCTGCCCGGCCGTTTTTTTGTATAAATTAGTCGTAAATCCTGCCCTGCATCGCCAAAGTTTGGCTTAACAGCAGGCTTTACTTCTTCTCCGGTCTCATTGTGGGGAAGAGCAGTACATCTCTTATAGAAGCGCTGTCTGTAAGAAGCATCACGAGTCTGTCAACGCCGAAGCCGAGACCGCCTGTCGGCGGGAGGCCGTATTCAAGCGCGGTGATGAAGTCCTCGTCCACCTGCGCGTCATTACCGCCCTGTGCGCGCTTTGCAGCGACCTGCTTTTCAAAGCGTCCGCGCTGGTCGATCGGATCGTTGAGCTCGGAGAAAGCATTGCCGAACTCGGTACCGTTGATGAAATACTCGAAACGCTCTGTGAACATCGGGTCAGAAGGCTTGCGCTTTGCAAGGGGTGAATTCTCAACGGGATAGTCGTATATTATCGTCGGCTGGATAAGGTTCTCCTCAACGAATGTCTCAAAGAATGCGATAAGCACTTCGCCCTTTGTAGCGGCCTTGCTTTCAAGCTCGACATTCTTCTCCTTTGCCGCGGCTCTTGCTGCTTCATCGTCAGCCCAGTCCGCAAAATCGACCCCGGCGTACTTCTTCACAGCCTCGATCATCGTGAGCCGCTCCCAGGGCTTTCCGACTGCGATCTCCCTGCCCTGATAAGGAACGGTGTCTGTTCCGCAGATCTTCAGTGTAACGGTGCGGTAGAGATCCTCGATTATATCCATCATTCCGAAATAATCGGTATATGCCTGATACATTTCGATGGTGGTAAATTCGGGGTTATGTGTAGCGTCCATACCCTCGTTTCGGAAGATGCGTCCTACTTCATATACCTTGTTGAATCCGCCGACGATCAGTCTTTTAAGGCAAAGCTCCGTCTCTATGCGCAGGTACATATCTATATCGAGCGCATTGTGATGTGTCTTGAAGGGTCTTGCAGCTGCGCCTATCTCCAGCGGGAGCAGTATAGGCGTATCAACCTCAACATATCCGAGACCGTCGAGATAGCTTCTTATCTCACGGAGTATCATCGAACGCTTTACGAATGTATCCTTTACTTCGGGGTTGGCGATAAGGTCGAGATAACGCTTTCTGTAACGCTCCTCCTTGTCCTTTAATCCGTGCCACTTTTCCGGAAGCGGGAGAAGTGACTTTGACAGGAGCTTTATGCTTTTTGCATGCACGGAGATCTCACCGGTCTTTGTCTTGAATACATAGCCGGTAACACCTACGATATCGCCGAGATCCCAGGTCTTGAACTCGTCGAAAAGCTCCTTGCCTATCTCGTCGATCCTTACATATATCTGCATTCTGTCGCTTGTATCGCGGATATCGGCAAAGCTTGCCTTACCCATGATACGACGTGTCATCATTCTTCCGGCAATGGAAACGTCCTTGCCTTCAAGCTCGTCGTAGTTGCCGCGGATATCCTTTGCAAGTGCGGTAACATCGTACTTTGTGGTGATATACGGATCCTTGCCGTCCGCTTTCAGCTTGTTGAGCTTCTCTATTCTTATTCTGTGCTGCTCGGAAAGATTTTCAAGCAGCTCCTCTTCGCTTAATTCTTCGGTTCTTATCTCATCTGCCATATTAACTACGTCCTTTGTGATTTATTTTTTCCCCCGGATCACTCACCAAAAAACGGGTGCAGCGTCACGCTGCCGCAGGTCAGGGGCGCGCAGCCCCTGTGCCGTCTGCAAAGACAGCGCGTAAGCGCCTTTGTGAGATATCCGGGCAGTCACATTATAATTTACTTGCCTATATCGAGTATCTCGAACTGGAGTATGCCGGAAGGAGTCTCGACATCAACGATATCGCCTTTCTTGTGGCCGAGAAGAGCTCTTCCGATAGGAGATTCATCGGAGATCTTCCCTGCCTTTACATCAACTTCCTTGGAACCTACGATATGAAGTTCGCGAACGTCATTTTCCTCGATGTCCTTAACGGTCACCTTGTTGCCGTGCTGAACGTGCTCGGTGGAAAGGCTGTCCTCGTCTATTACCTTTACGTTCTTGAGGGTAGCCTCGATCTCTGCGATACGGGCTTCGATTATACCCTGTTCGTTCTTGGCTTCATCGTACTCGGAGTTTTCGGAAAGGTCTCCGAATGAGAGCGCCACCTTGATCTTTTCGGCAATGTCCTTTCTCTTGACGGTCTTGAGGTTTTCAAGCTCCGCTTCAAGTGCGTTAAGTCCTTCCTGTGTCAATACTGTCTGTTTAGCTGCCATGGTCATATTCCTTTCTTATCTTAAAAAATGGATTTCGTTATTACTGCTGCGGGCGGTCTTCCTCGCCCTGGATATTCGGCTGCGGTTCGCCCTGGCGCACTGTGGAAGCCGATGTTTCGGCTGTTTCGCCTTCGCTTTCTGCCGGAGCTTCTTCCGGAACGGAAGTCTCTGCAGCCGACTGAGCCGCATTTTCCGCTGCCGCGGAAGCCTTGGTGAGTATTACCTCGACCGCCTTTTTGAGCTGAACATCGCTTGATGCCGTGTAAGCGGAGGGGTCCGGTTCACGTTCGCCGTCGTACTCCACGAAGAACTCGGGAGTTATGCCGGTCTCGTTGTAGCTGCCGTTTTCCGCTTCCGGACGTATCACCGCCACGGATATCTCGATCGCAGTACCGTCGTTGAACGTCCGTGTTTCCTGGAGAGTTCCCCAGCCCATAGTATTCTCGCCTACGGTAACTCCCGACGAACGGTCACGGAGCGCTTCCGCAATAAGTTCGGCGGAACCGCCGGTCTTTTCATCTATTATAATACTTATCGGGAGATCTGTAAAGCTTCCTCCGGCGGATTCCGCGACGATCCTTGTCGAATTGTTCTTATAGACTGCGGAAGCGACAGTGCCTGCCTCGGTGAAGGGGGAGACGACTGCACCGACGGAAGAGTAAACGCTTCCGGACACGCCGCGCAGGTCGAAGATATATCCGGACACCCGGCTTTCTGAATAAGCGTCAAGCAGCGCCTGCATTCTCGTTCCGGTGGCTTCATTCACCGACAGGAACGTGAAACAGAGGATACCGTTGTCAAGCAGCACCGCGTCGAGTGTGGGTATGCCGAATGAAGCTCTTGCGAGGTTGTATTCCGTCTCTTCGCCGTCACGTCTTACGGTAAAGCGGCGCTTAGTACCCTCATCGCCGTAGCGGAGCTGTTCGCTCGCGGACTCATATCCGGATTCGAGAACGCTCACGCCTTCAACGGTGATTATGATATCGCCGGGAAGAATGCCGCTCTCCGCTGCCGGGGAGCCTTCATAAACATCGGTGATCTTGATGTAGCCGCTCTCTTCCTTCTCAAATACGAATCCGAGACCGACGATATTTCCGCTTTCCTCGCGTGTCTTATAGTAGTATTCATCGGTGGTGTAGTATCTTGCCGAACTGTCGGCGATGCACTCAAGGTATCCGGAGTAAACGCCGTACTTCATAGCGTCGTCGCTTACGGGATAGAGCGAGTAGTTGCGCACATAAGCGTCTATTTCCTGGAGCTTGGTGTACATTTCACCGCGCTGCTGGACGTCCGCGACTTTTTCGTTATAGTTGTTCAGCGACACCGTCATTGTAATGACGAATGTTACCGCGCAGGCGATAGCGGCAATGCTTATCGCTATGCCTATCGAAATTTTTCTGTTCATACTGTTTCCTTAAACCCGTGCCGGGAGCGTATTACTGCGGCAGAGGCACAACGCCGAGGGGATCTATGCGTCCGCCGTCCTTGCGCACCTCGAAGTGCAGATGCGGTCCGGTAGCCCAGCCGGTAGAGCCGACAGCCGCTATGCAGTCACCCTTATTGACGACCTGACCTACGCCGACATAGATAGCGCTGCAGTGGGCGTAGAGTGTCTGGTAGCCGTTGCCGTGGTCGATAACGACGTACATTCCGTAGTCGTAGCCGGGGATATATGTGGTCTTGGCAACGATGACCTCACCGCCCTTGGAGGCATAGATGTTGGCACCCATCATACCGCTGTTTCCGATGTCTATACCGCCGTGGTTCCCGTTTCTCCATGCGTCATATCCGAAGTATGTGGTTATGAGCGTATATGACGGAGATACAGGCCATGCCCATTCACCGGTATCATAAACGGTATTGTGCTTTGCGGCTTCCTGCGCACGCCTGATCTCTTCTTCGAGGGCTTTTTCCGCTTTTTCACGGTCAGCCTGGGTCACTTTCTTCTCGTACTGGAGATTCGCCTGTCTCGATTCAAGATCCTGTATCTTTACGGCATAGGTGTTGTATTCGTCCCAATAAGAGGTGTTGAGGTCATTGTAATACTTCTTCTCCTCGTCGAGAGCGGTCTTTTCATCGATCAGTTCGTCCTTCTCCGACTCAAGGGTGATCTTGTCGTATTCAAGGTTCTTCTTTGCGTCCTCAAGATCCTTCTCGTCCTGCTCAAGCTTTTCGATATCGCTCATGAGCTGGTGCATGAAGTTAAGGTTCTGCTCATTCACGCTCTTCATTATCTCGCTTCTCACGAAGATATCGTAGAAGTCCGCCGAGCCGGCGATTATCGAAAGGTAGTCGTCCGAGTCGGTGATATACATAGCGTGCATTATCTGACCGAAGCGTTCGATATTTTCCTTGTTCTGCTTGTCGAGCATCTCTATCTGCATCTCCTTGTCGGCGATGCTTGCCTCGGTCTCGGAAATGCGCAGTTCTACTGCGGCGATCTCGGCTTCCTTGTCAACTATCTCCTGTTCCTTGTCCGCAACGGAAAGGTTCACGAGATCTATCTTGTTCTGTGTCGTGACGAGCTTTTCCCAGTAGTTGTCCTGAAGCTCCTTGTTCGATTCTATATCCGTGCCTGCTTCTGCGATCTTCTGCTCAAGCTCCTTGAGCTTGTCGTCCGCGTCCTTTATCTTCTGAGCGAGATCGGACTGGGTATCCGCATGAGAGACGAGGGGTCTTATCATGGACGGCTGCCCCGAAAGAATAACCGCCGCACAGCATACTGCCACAAACACGGTGTTTCTTATTGTTCTTGCTTTTCTTTTCATTATATATCAGACCTTTACATACTTTCCTGTGCTGATGATCGTGCCGACAGCACCGAGGAATGCTCCGAGAATGCAGTTAGCCGCCAGCAGATACCACATAACGTCATCGAACTGGACTATGTTCACAAGTCCGAAAATGCGCCAGATAGTGATATCGCCCTCAAAGAGCCGGATAAGCGCTTCGTAGGTGACTTTTGTCACGAACCATGACGCTCCGCCTGCCGCGACTCCGATAAACATACCCTCGATAAAGAACGGTATCTTTACGAAAGCATTGGTAGCGCCAACCACCTTCATTATGTTGATCTCTTTCTTCCGGGCAAAAACGCTGCTTCTTATAGCGTTGTAAACGATTATGATGCTTGTGAATATCATAGCTACAAGTATTGCGGCCGCGATTACGGAAAGAGTATTCCGTATATCCACCAGCGCCGACGCGAAGTCGTAGGGCGCTGTCACTTTTTCAACGCCTTCTATGGTACGGAATTCCTCCGCTGTTTCCGATATCCGCGAGATATCCTTTACCGTGACGCGGAAGGTGTGAGGCATAGGGTTTTCCGGGAGGTACTCAAAAAGCTCTGCCATTTCCGGCATCTCGTCCTGCTTATCTGCCCACGCATCTTCTTTGGAATAGAACACCACGCCGAGGCGGTTGGGGTTCGCGTTGAGCGCATCGGTGATATGGTTGAGCACGTCGTCGCTGACATCGCCGTAAACGTAAACCGATATCTCGTTTCTTTCCTCTATATTTGACAGAACTATATTCAGATCCATAGCGACGAGTACGCCGAGCCCCATAAGGAGCAGGCTCACGAGCAGCACAGAGAAGCTCGCTATCGACATCATTCCGTTTCTGAATACCGAACCTACCCCGCGCTTGACGAGGTAGCTGAAATTGCTCATTCTCATATTATATAGCTTATTCTCCTTCTATATAGCCGTCGAAGGCTATGCTGCCTTCCTTTAAGTTAATGATCCTGCCGCCGAAATACTTGACGAGGTCATGGTTGTGGGTGACCATAATGACCGTGGTGCCGCACTCATTTATATCCTGCAGCAGCTCGACTATCTCATAGGACAGCTTCGGGTCTATGTTTCCGGTAGGCTCGTCGGCAATGATTATCTTCGGGTCACAGGCGAAGGCTCTCGCGATCGCGACACGCTGCTGTTCACCGCCGGAAAGCTGGCCGGGATATGCTTTTGCCTTGTCGTTGAGCTTCACGAGGTCAAGTACATAGGGGACTCTCTGTCGGATATACTTTTTCGACTTGTCGATAACGCGAAGCACGAAAGCGACGTTCTCATACACGGTAAGCGTCGGGATAAGTCTGAAATCCTGGAATATCATACCGAGAGAGCGTCTGAAATACGGAAGCTTGCGGCGTCTGAGCTTTGTGAGGTTATAGCCGTTGACAAAAACGCGCCCGCCGGTGGGCTGTATCTCTCTTGTGAGGAGCTTGAGCAGCGTACTTTTTCCTGCGCCGCTGTCGCCGACGATGAACACGAACTCGCCGTCGTTCACTCTTATATTTATATCGTTCAGAGCGTCAACGCCGCCTTTTGCGCCGTCAACGTAGTGAACGTCAACATTCTTCAATTCTACCATTTATATCTCCTGTATCGGTTGCGGGGATTATTTCTGGTGATCCCCCGAACAACTCACCAAAAAGCGAAACGACGCTCACGCGCTGTCTTTGCAGACGGCAGCGTGCCGCTGCATACGATCATGATGAGACAGACGCGGGATCACAATATTTTTTTCAGCGTAAAACAGAACCGTATCTTTCCGCGGTATGCACTGCGGAAAGATACAAGTACGGTCACTATTATTGCCGGGATCAGAACTTGATCGGATCGGCGGAGAGGTACTTCTTTACCATAAGCGCGATCTTGAAGATGATAGCGTGATCGAACTCGCGGAGATCGAGACCTGTGAGCTTCTTGATCTTGTCGAGTCTGTAAACGAGGGTATTTCTGTGTACGAAGAGCTTTCTTGAAGTCTCGGAAACGTTGAGGTTGTTCTCAAAGAAGCGCTGGATCGTGAAGAGAGTCTCGTGATCGAGCGACTCGATAGAGCCCTTCTTGAAAACTTCCTTGAGGAATGTCTCGCAGAGCGTGGTGGGCAGGTGGTAGATAAGTCTTGCGATACCGAGGTTGTCGTAGCTTACGATATTCTTCTCAGTATCGAATACCTTGCCGACTTCAATAGCTATCTGCGCTTCCTTGAAGGAACGGGCGAGATCCTTAACGCCGATAACGGGGGTGCCGATACCGATGTTGACACGGGTGAAGAACTCGGTCTGGAGCGTATCCGCAATGGAGCGTGCCAGCTTTTCGAGATCCTTTACATCTATACCGCTCTTGATCTCCTTGACAAGAACGATCTCGCTCTCGGTGATGTTGAATACGAAATCCTTGTTCTTATCCGGGAAGAGGTTCTGGATAACGTCATAAGCGGACACATCGTTTGAGGAGATGATGCTTATAAGGAAGACTACCCTGTTTATATCCGCGTTGAAGTGCAGCTCGCGGGACTTTATGCTTATATCTCCGGGAAGAACGTTGTCGAGGATTATGTTCTTGACGAAGTTGTTGCGGTCGTACTTCTCGTCATAGTACTGCTTGATGCTTGAAAGCGAGATCGCGAGAATAGATGCGTACTTGCCTGCCATTTCGTCGGTGCCTTCCACAAATACGGCATAATCGGGCTTTACATGAACTCCGAAGGGCTTATAGGTATATCCGTCGCGGATAAAGATATCGTGGGAATCGCTGAACTCTATCGAGAAGAAGTCGTTTGAGGTGCCTATCTTCGACAGCTCGCTGCATGCAACGATAGTTGCGTTCTCGTCGATAACGCCGATGATCCTGCCGACGGTATCTCTCATCTGGTGAACTACTCCCTGGAATAATCTGTTTGACATATTTCTGACCTGTCCTTTCCTGCGGCTTCAGCCGCGTCCGCCGCCGCTTTTCGTCTCTCAGCCCGGTACGATATCCGGGCAGCGCACATGCGCAAAGCGGACAATTCCTTTTCTCCCGTGCAGCATACTGCACAAAAATATACATACTTATATTTTAATAGAAAACGCAAAAAAAATCAAGTCTTTTATGTGAAAAATGTAAATTTTTCTTCTAAAAATTTTTACATATTGCCAAATCGGGCGTTTCGTGGTATAATATTAACTGATTTACTATAATTAAAGGAGTTGTTTTCATGAGCAAGACATATTATATCACCACCCCTATATACTATCCCTCCGGAAATCCGCATATCGGACACTGCTATACCACAGTTGCCTGCGACGTTATCGCAAGGTTCAAGAGAATGCAGGGATATGACGTGATGTTCCTCACCGGCACCGATGAACACGGCGCAAAGATACAGCAGAAAGCCGAAGCCGAGGGCAAGACCCCGCAGGAATACGTTGACGGCATCGTTGCCAACTTCAAGAAGCTCTGGAGCTTTATGAATATAAGCTACGACCGCTATATAAGAACGACTGACCCCTGCCACATAGAGACAGTTCAGAACATCTTTAAAAAGCTCTACGACAAAGGCTATATCTACAAAGGCTCCTACAAGGGCAAGTACTGCGTACCCTGCGAGAGTTTCTGGACAGAAACACAGCTTGTGGACGGGAAATGTCCGGACTGCGGACGCGAGGTCAAGGATGCTGAGGAGGAAGCATACTTCCTGAAGCTCTCCGGAATGACCGACAGGATCACCGATCTGCTCCGCAACACCGACTACCTCCGCCCCGAGAGCCGTATTAATGAGATGATAAACAACTTCGTCAAGGACGGGCTTGAAGATCTGTGCATCTCCAGAACTTCCGTAAAATGGGGTATCCCCGTACCTTTCGACGAGAAGCACACCGTTTATGTATGGCTCGACGCGCTTATCAACTATATCAGCGCACTCGGCTATGAAAACGACACCTACAATGATTTCGACAAATACTGGCCTGCGGATATGCACATGACCGCAAAGGAGATCGTGCGCTTCCACTCGATCGTATGGCCGGCTATCCTTATGATGCTGGAGATCCCGCTCCCCAAGCGCCTTTACGGTCACGGCTGGATAACATTCGGCGGCGCGAAGATGTCAAAGTCTCTCGGAAACGTAGTTGACCCGTTCATTCTCGGTGAGCGCTACGGCGTTGACGCGGTGCGCTATCAGATACTCCGCGACATGCCCTACGGTTCGGATTCCAACTTCTCCAACGAGATAATGATAGGCAGGATCAATACAGACCTTGCGAATGACCTCGGAAACCTTGTTTCCCGTACAGTCGCAATGGCGGACAAATATTTCGGCGGAACACTCATTGCCGACCGTCAGTCCGACCCACTGGACGATGAGCTTATTGCTATGGCGAAGGCTCTGCGCGAACCGGTAGCAGGCTATATCGACGAGGCTCAGCATTCCCTTGCTCTCGCTGAGATATTCAAGGTAGTTTCCCGTGCCAACAAGTATATCGACGAGACGGCTCCGTGGATACTCGCAAAGGACGATGCCAACAAGCCCCGCCTTGCATCGGTCCTCTACAACCTTCTCGAAACGATCCGCCTCTGCTCATCTCTGCTGTACCCGTTTATGCCGACGACTATGCCGAAGGTTTGGGAGCAGATCGGCGCTTCCGAAAGCGACGTGACATACGACAATGCGGCGGCATTCGGCGTACTTCCCGCAAATGTGACCGTTCACAAGGGAGAAGTGCTGTTCCCGCGCATAGATCTCGACAAGGAGATAGACGAGCTGAACGCTATGCTCACGCCCGCAAAGACGATACGCGAGGACGAGGATCTCGACAAGGCTAATATCATCACGATAGACAAGTTTGCGGAAGTGAAGCTGCGCACCGGCGAGATAACCGCCTGCGAAAAGGTGGCAAAGTCCAGGAAGCTGCTTAAAATACAGGTAGATGACGGAAGAAACGGCAGACAGATCGTGTCCGGAATCGCCCAGTGGTACAAGCCCGAAGACCTTATCGGAAAGAAGATAATCTTTGTGGCTAATCTCGCGGCAGCCAAGCTCTGCGGCGAAGAGAGCCAGGGTATGCTGCTTGCCTGCGACACCGAGGACGGCGGCGCAAGAGTTGTGTTCCTTGACGGAGATATCCCGAACGGCAGCACCGTAAGATGACCCCGAGTTTTCTTTGAGAGAGGTAAAAATGGGCAAAAAGAAAACCAACAAAGTAAATCTTATAATCTGCGGCATTGCGTTCATTGTAATGGTATTCGTGCTGTTTTCGGACGGCATTGACAATATATTCAATGCGCTGAAGCAGATGAACCCGCTGTTTCTGGTGATCTCCGTGCTGTGCATGGTGGTGTACTGGTTCGGGGAAGCGGTAGCGACACACCTTGCCGCGAAGAGCCTTGAACCGGACACGAAATTCAGGACCTCGCTTCTGGTAACGATGATAGGGCAGTATTTCAACTGCATAACCCCGTTTGCGTCGGGCGGACAGCCGATGCAGGTATATACCTACATGAAGAACGGTCTTCCGCTGGGTTCGGCAATGACAGCTCTGCTGAGCCGATTCATCGTTTACCAGTTCACATTGACGCTCTACTCGATAGTATTTCTTATATTCAAGCTCTCCATGTTCACGGAAGGGGAGCTCAAGCCGCTGACATTCCTTGTGATCATAGGGTTTATAATCAACACGTTCGTCATCGTGCTTCTGATAATGCTTGCATTCTTCCGCAAGGCGACGAATAAGATAGCCCACGCAGTTGTAAAGCTTCTCGGAAAGATACACATAATCAAGGACGTTGACGACAAGATCGAGTACATTGACAAGGAACTTGCGCAGTATTACGAGAACTTTCTGTTTATAAAGAGCCAGCCGGTAATGGTGCTGAAAATGTTTATTGCGACGGTAATTCAGCTTCTTGTTTATTTCTCGATAACCTATGTGATATATCTCGGCTTCGGCATGACAAAGACGGACTTTTTCACGATAATTGCCTGTCAGGCGTTTGTGCTGATGATATCGTCATTTGTTCCGCTTCCGGGAGCAATGGGCGCGGCTGAGGGCAGCTATGCGGCATTCTTCAAGGGGATATTCGGCGCACACTACACCGTTGTATCAACGTTTATATGGCGTTTTCTGACATTCTATCTCCCGATACTTGTCGGCATTGTGATCAATCTTAAGATGTCACGCAGCGGTGTTGATCTTAACCAGGCTGCCGACATCATCAAGGAGCAGGAGGAAGCGAATGAGCGATGATGCGTATGACAAATTGTTTGCCGATATGACCGATGAGGAGCGCGAGCAGCTCCGCCGTCTTCATCACGAAATGGAGACCGGCGCCATTCAGCTCCAGGGCGCGGTCATGTGTCCTCCCCAACCTCCGCCCGGGCTGATGATGCAAATGGGAATGGCGGTACCGAAGTCCGAATGGACAGACGCAAAGCGGTGGAAATGCAAATGCGGTGCACCAAATGAGGGAAAGTTCTGCACGGAATGCGGTTCTCCCGCACCTCCTCCCGTCTGGTTCTGCGCGGACTGCGGCGAGCGAAACCAGGGCAGGTTCTGTACCAATTGCGGCGCGAAGAGACCTTCTGGAGAGATTTGAGAGATTTGAGAGGGGGCTCTGCTTCGGCTGCTTTGTATGCACGCATCGTGCGTGCCTTTTGGCAGCCTACTCACGGCTTCCTGCCGTGACCCCCAACCCCCCGCAAGCCCCCTTTGAAAAAGGGGGCTTGACCCCCTAAACAAATGCAGTATTTCAGAGTGCACTGCTATGGACGAGTGCGGACTGAAATGCAGAGGGGCTGGCAAAGATTCCGTTCAGAAAATAACAAGAAAACAGCTTGCAGAGATAGTCACTGCAAGCTGTTTTTTATTCGGAAGAGAATAGCTAACCGAGGCGGCGCGTCCGCCGCACGGTCTCAGAAACCTCTCTAAACGGCTACTATAAAATCCCTTGTAACTGCCATTATCTCGCGAAGCCAATAGCTTGGCAAAGTCATGATAACAGGAGCGGGATCGGGGTATATCCCGGAAGCATGAAGCCCGTTGAGCTTCGCCTGACGGACGCCGCGGAAAATATGATAGCATTCGCTTACGACAACAACATCTCTCGGCAGATCATACGCTTCTATGATCTCCTTGGAAAACAGTATGTTTTCGGTGGTGTCCGTCGATTCGTCTTCCACATATATCCTGCTCTCGTCTATCCCGCCGCGCACAAGGGTCCTGCGGATACATTCGGCTTCCGATATCTCTTCGTTGCTTCCCTTTCCGCCTGCCGCCACACATACCGCGTCCGGGTGGGCGTTCAGGTATTCTTCCGCTTTTTGGATACGGATCGCAAGCATTGGCGACGGCTCGCCGTCAATCACCATGCATCCGAGCACTATCACCGTCTGCGGATCGTCCTGCGAAGAGACCGACACAGCCTCTTTTTCGCCGTGCATCATCTCCGACAGTATAAAGCCGGATATTATACAGCAGTAAACCGCAAATACCAGCTGAAGTGCGGCTGCTGTTTTCGCAATAACGCGCAGAGTCTTTTTCTTCCGCATAAACGGGTACAGGATAACAAGAAGTATCACACTGATACAGAAAATACTTCCTGTCACATTCCCGAAATTTACCTGATTAAAACTCATGGTGTACAGAAATGTGTAAAGCAGAAATGCGCATATTACCGCTGCCGCGGTGCGAAGTACCGCAAACGTTATGTCAAGCGCTCTGTTTGACGGTCTGTCAGTTCCGTTCATTTTCCGCAGAGCTTTTTGAAGCGTGCCATTGCTTCCTTGGTGTTTTCAAGGGTATTGAATGCGGTAAGACGGAACCAGCCGTCGCCGTTCTTGCCGAAGCCTTCGCCGGGCGTGCCGACTACTTCTGCCTCGTTGAGAAGCTTGTCGAAGAATTCCCAGCTTCCCATTCCGAACGGGCATCTGAACCAGATATACGGGCTGTTCTTGCCGCCGGTGTACTTTATGCCGAGCTCGTCGAATGTATCTGCCATTACCTTCGCGTTTTCCATATACTTCTCGATAACAGCCTTTGTCTGCTTCTGCCCCTCTTCGGTGAATACAGCCTCTGCCGCACGCTGAACAGGATATGCGACACCGTTGAACTTGCTGCCCTCGCGGCGTATCCAGAGATCGCGGAAGCTGTGCTCCGTACCGTCGGAAGACTTGAGCATAAGTTCCTTCGGTATTACCGTATAGCCGCAGCGAACACCGGTGAATCCTGCTGTCTTGGAGAGGGAGCAGATCTCGATAGCGCACTTTCTCGATCCCTCTATTGCAAATATGGAGTGAGGGATCTCCGGGTCATGAATGAATGCTTCATAAGCGGAATCGTAGATGATAACAGCGTCATTTGCAAGCGCGTAGTCTATCCACTCTTTGAGCTGTGCCGCAGTATAAGCGGAACCGGTGGGGTTGTTCGGGGAGCAGAGATAGATGATATCGGCGTGAACGTTCTTGTCGGGCATTGCCGCAAATCCGTTGCTCTCGTCGGAATTTGCGAAAAGCACCTTTCTGCCGCCCATAACGTTTGCGTCAACATATACCGGGTATGCGGGATCGGTGATAAGCACGGTGTTGTCCGCGGAAAGAATGTCGCCGATATTGCCGCAGTCCGACTTCGCGCCGTCGCTTATGAGCACTTCTTCTGCCGCAACTTCCGCGCCGTTCTTCTTGTAGTAAGCCGCGATCGCTTCACGCAGGAAATCATATCCGAGACCGCTGTCCTCGTAACCACGGAATGTCTCCTTTACGCCCATTTCCTCCGAAGCCTTCTTCATCGCGTCAACAACTGCGGGAACCAGCGGGAGCGTAACATCACCGATACCCATTCTTATGATCTTGTTGTCGGGGTGAGCGGCGATGTACTCGCGGACGCGCTTGCCGATCTCGATAAAGAGATAGCTCTTCTTTAAATTCAGAAAGTTTTCATTCATTTTAGCCATAGTTTTATGTCCTTTCGCTTGTTGGTATGAATAATTTACAATTTATTATATCACAAAAACCGTCATTTGAAAATAGGTTTTTGTGAAAAACAGTTAAAAACTGCAAGTTTTCCGTTCTGTTCATTCAGATGCACCGAATACGGCTCCGCTCTTTTCGAGAGCTTCGTCGATATCCACATCGAACCATTCCTCGACCCCGTCGTCGGTTTGCTTGAACAACGGATAGATCGTCAGACCGTCGGTGCTTCCGTATTCGCATTTCGTGAATTTTCCGTTTTCGTATCTGTAACAGTCGCCGCTTCCGGAGTCGTAAAGGAATCTGCCGCCTATGACATAGTACAGATAGACTTTGGATTCCGGATCCGGCATATACAGCGGGATCACGTCGTCAGTATCATACAGCTTTATCTTGTCAATATCGGCGGGATAGCCGGTAATATGACGGTATTCGTTCGTTTGCGTGTCAAAGATCATAAACTGGCAAATACCCATCCAGCCGGTATATGACAGGAAGCAGCCCTGCTTGTAGAACCATATCCTGCTTGCATACAGCTCCCGGCACTCTCCGTCAACTACGCCGAGCAGTGTGGTGTGCTCGGAAGCACCCATGAATCCGTGACCGCTGAGGTAGAACTGCTTGAAATCGCCGTAGTCGAGCATCACAGCCACTTCATCGTTGAGGTAGTCCACATGATCGACAACACTCATCTCTCCGCCGCTGCTCTCGAAGATAAGATACGTCGGGAATATGACCTGACTGTCGCTGACTGCGCACGGGTATGTTACAGCAAGAAAACGTTCTGTTTTTCCGTCGCCGTCAAAATCGTTCTCCCAGCCCGTCACGAACTTGGGAAAGATCTCGCCGCCCATAAAATAGTCGTTAATGTCCTCGTCCCCGTAGAATTCGCTGTCCGCGTAGTTGATCTCAATGCCGTCGGATATCATTCCGAGTATCTTCTCTCTTGCGCTGCGGAATGCGTCGGTTTCTGTTATGTACCTCATCGCACGGTCCTGCACATCGGCGGGAATGTCGGACTGCTCCGGGCTGTATATGAATTTGTAATCAATGAATCTGTTTGTCCGCATGAACTCCTCGTTCTGCGCCTTGAACGCGTCGAGTCTGCCGCGGAACCGTTCGTCCGCAAATTCGTCCGCGTAAAGCTTATCGGGCGGAGCGTCAGCAGGCTGCACGGTTTCCGTGACGGTGACATTATCGGATCCGGCATCGGTTATGGCACAGGTCTGCGGGATCGCCGTTTCTGCTGCCGTCAATTCTGTCTGCGGTACGTTCATCTCTGTATGTGCATTTCCGCAGGCTCCTGCCGCGGCTATAACTGCGGCGATAAACCCGAATACGGGCAATCTGTTTCTCATTCGTTCCCCTCCGTGCTTCAGATATTTCAATTATATCATATACTTTCTACGATTACATATCCTCTTTTCTGCCAATACTTATAATGACGCAGGAAAGGGGACAGACAAATGACATCAAAGGAAAAGCTCATCGACATATCAATGCTTCTCGGAACGGCTGCGGCGGTGCTGATATCGGCGTTCGCGGGATTCGCCAAGGAGTGCGACGCGGCGCATGACAGCACATTCCGGCTCCATATCCTTGCAAACTCCGACTCGGTGCAGGATCAGCGGATAAAGTACGCTCTGCGCGATCACATGACAGACGATCTCGGTGCGATATTCGCGTCCTGCTCCACCAAAGACGAAACAAAGGCACTGGCACAGCGCAATCTCCCGTACATCGAGCTTCGCGCCAATGAGTTTCTGGATGAACAGGGCTGCGGCTATACGGCGGTATGTGAGGTCTGCGAGGACGAGTTCCCTACGCGGGTCTATGCCGACCGGACACTTCCCTCCGGAACGTATGACACGCTGAAGATCGTTCTCGGCAGCGGCGAAGGGAAGAACTGGTGGTGTGTGCTGTATCCGTCCGTATGTATCGGTGCCGCTTCGTCGTCGAAGTCTCCCCTGCCCTCCCGCGAGCTTTACGAAAACAGAAAAAACGCTGACAGAATGACTGCCGACAGCCTTAAAGACAAGCACGGCGGCATAGAATACCGCTTTGCGATATATGATCTGCTGAAATCGCTGTTCGGGCTGTAACCGTTCACCCGATAAGCGAACGGAGCTTTCCGATCTCGCCGGGCAGGACACGGATAAGCTCATCTATCTCGGCTTCCGTTGTAAGATCGGACATCGTGATGCGCACGGAGCTTCTTGCTTCGTCTTTTGTAAGTCCGAGCGCAGTCAGGACATGGGACGGGTCAAGTGAGCCGGAAGTGCATGCCGAGCCGCTGGATACCGCGATCCCAAGCAGATCGAGCCGTAATATCAAGGCTTCTCCCTCTATCCCGCCGAACGAGAAATTAACGTTTGAAGCGAGCCGTTTCTCCCTGTCGCCGTTGAGCCTTGCTCCGCTTATCTTCGACAGCTCCGCTATCAGCTTTTCCCGCATCGGCAGGAGTTTTCCGTTTTTTTCGGAAATGTTTTCCGCTGCCGCACGCATAGCTTCCGCAAGTCCGGCTATACCGGCGATATTCTCTGTTCCGGCGCGCTTTCCGGACTGCTGCGCACCGCCGCGGACAAACGGGCGGAGTGATGCGGGCTCCCGCACATACAGCAGTCCGACGCCCTTCATCGCGTGTATTTTATGCCCCGAAAGCGACAGCATATCCACGTTCTGCTCCCGGACGTTTATCGGGATATTCCCGAATGCCTGCACCGCGTCGGTATGGAATGTTATACCGCGCTCACGGCATATCCCGCCTATCTCCGCTATCGGCTGGACTGTGCCGATCTCGTTGTTTGCTGCCATTACCGTGACGAAGCCCGTATCATCGGTAAGCGCGGCTTCAAAGTCGGAAACGCGCACAATGCCATTCTCATGCACCGGCAGGTACGTCACATCGAAACCCTGCTTTTCAAGGTATTTCAGCGGTTCGAGGACTGCGTGGTGCTCGATGGCGGAGGTGATGATGTGACGTTTTCCCTTTGTAAGGGCGGTCTCTGCCGCTGAGAATACCGCATGGTTGTCGCTTTCGGTGCCGCCGCTCGTAAAGAAGATATCTCTGCTGTCACAGCCGAGTATCTCTGCGCACTGCGCTCTCGCCTTATTCAGTGCTATTGCGCTTTTCCTGCCGAGAGAATAGACGGAGGACGCGTTCCCGTATCCCTCTTTCAGCCACGGCATCATTGCTTCAAGTACATTATCGCTTATCGCCGTAGTCGCGGCATTGTCAAGATAGATCCTTGTTTCACTCATGTTGTTATCTCCTGCTTTATCTGCTGCGCTTACGCGCTTTGTCCTGCGCGGACGGCGCCGGCTTACGCAGCCGGACCGCGCCAGCGTGACGCTGGACCCGGACACAGATATCCGGGTCTTGCGAACAAATCGGAAATATGCAAACGCCTTCCCCGAAAACATCGGAGAAGGCTTTTTTTCAATATGTCCGCAGACTTTTTATTTCCGTTTTACGGGACTGAGTTTAGGGGTCCAGCCCCTTTTTAAAGGGGCTGGCGCCGTCCGCGTAGGACAAAGCGCGTCAGCGCTCAAGAAGCTTGTCGATCTTGTACATGCTCTTGGAACTGTCCTCGGTGAGGCTGTACGCCGCGCCTGTTGTCTTCACCATATCCGAGAACTCGTCGGATTTGAGAGATGTGCGGATATTATCAACGGTGCTCTTCGTGATCTCAGGGTATGCGAGGATATCAAGCTTCTGAACCACATAGACGTGATCGTGCTCCTCGTCCTCGACCGTTATTACCTTGACGTCGCCGGTATTCAGAGCGAATGCCTGCTTTACGAACTCCTCGGAGGGAGTTGTGCTGTCATTCTTGATTATCTGGATAAGGGAATCCTTTTCTGCAACTTCAACCGTCTGCGCTGTTACAGCAGGTTCTTCGGAAGTCTCTGCCGCAGCGGTTTCACCTTCGGCTGTTTCAGCAGTCTCCGCTTCCGCGGCAGCCTTTGCCGCTTCTTCATCGGAAAGAGCCTGTGCATAATCGCGGTAAACGTCCTCATAGCTTTCGCCCGCTGCGATCCTGTCGGCATAAGACTGTGCGCCGTCACCGTTTTCAAGATCATAGGGGAAGAAGTTTACTGCAATATAGTCGGAAGTGAGCGAAGCGTTGATCTCTTCCTCGGTCGCCGCAAGCTCGCCGCCCTCGCCGTAAAGGTGATCGAACAGCTGACTGCGCTTTGTGCTCTCGATCTGCATATCCTTGAAAGACTGCTCGCCGATACCAAGCTTTTCGTAGTATTCGCCGAGAATATTTACACCGTAATAATACTGTGCGTACGTATTCTCCTCTGTCCAGAGCTGTTTTACGTTGGAATTGATGTTGGACATCTCATCTTCCGAAACTGTAAGACCGTACTGATCGAACAGCCTGTTTACCGCAACATAACCGCGGCAGTTCTCGATCGTCTTTTCGTTTACCCAGTCGCTGAAGCTCTTTCCCTCGACTGTCTGCGAAAGATAGCTGAAGCCCTCCGCCGAGGTGTCAAGATCGGGCTGTTCCTCGCTGATCTTGCTCACAGCCTCGCCTACCGCGTTCTGCTGTTCAAGGATATAGATACCCGCCCTTATCTTCTCGCCGTCTATTGTTAGCGGATATGTCTGGCCTGATGCACACGAACCTGCGCCTGCGATCATAGCGCCGCAGAGAACGGCAAGGATCGTGTTTTTCATCGATCTTTTCATTCTTATCTTCCTTTCTTTTTCTCCGGGGTCATCTCAATACTATATTTTTCTCGGAGAGTGCCTTGAGTATCTTCTCAACCGACTTGTCGGCTTCTTCCGCCTCCATGGTCTTGTCATCGCGCCGCATAACTATGCTGTACGAAAGGCTCTTCTTGCCCTCGGGGACTCCGGTGCCTTTATACATATCAAACAGTGTCACCTGCTCAAGGTGCTTGCCGCTTGCAAGTATCGTCTCTATTATCTCGCCGGAAGTTATAGCATCATCGCATACAAGGCTCAGGTCACGGGTGATAGCCGGGAACTTCGGGAGCTGTCTGTACTTGATGTCGTTGTCGGAAAGCTCACACATCGCCGCTATATCAAGCTCCGCGATATAAATGCGCTCCTTTACTCCGTAGTTTTCGGATACTGCCGGGTGAAGTTCTCCGAGAACGCCGATGTACCTGCCGCCGGCGGTTATCTTTGCGCATCTTCCGGTATGGAATGTATCGTTGACGGACTTTTCAAACTTAGCCTTTATGCCGGAAACTTCAAATATCGCTTCCGCAATGCCCTTGAAGGTGAAGAAATCCTCGTCCGGTCCGTAAGCGCCTATACAGAGGATATCGCGCTCTTCCGGAAGCTCCTCCGCGCTTTCTTTCGGTAGATAAACGCGTCCGATCTCGAAGAATCTTCCTTCGGGAGTGCGGTTATTGATGTTGCGGACGATAAGCTCCGTCATGGAGGGAGTCATAGTGGTGCGCATAACGCTTGTATCCTCGCCGAGAGGGCGGAGAAGCGTAACGCTCTTTCTTTGTATTTCGGGGATCCTTATCTTTTCGTAGCTCTTCGGGGAGATGAAGCTGAATGTCATAGCTTCGAGACAGCCCTGGGATACCATTATATCCACCAGCTTGTCAGCGAATTTCTGCTCCTTTGTGATGCGGCTCCTGCTGGAGAGCTTCGGGATAGTGGAGGCTATATTGTTGTAGCCGTAAATTCTTGCGATCTCCTCGCCGATATCGCAGGGAAGCTTCATATCTATTCTTACGCTGGGAACGGTGATCTCGTGAGTTGCGCGGTCATATACAAATCCCAGCTTCTCGAGTATCTTTATCTGCTCCTCCTCGGGGATCTCTGCACCGAGGAAGCTGTTTACCCACTTCCAGTCGTGGACAAGCTTGTGCGGGGTCTTGTTGGAGTAGTCGGCATCTATAACAGTCTTTACTACCTCGCCGCAGCCCAGCATCTCAACAAGCTGGAGTGCGCGGTAAAGGGCGTTCTTCGCGTTGATCGGGTCAAGTCCCTTCTCGAAACGGGAACTTGCTTCTGTACGCTCGCCGACTTTTCTTGCAGTCCTGCGGACAGATACGCCGTCGAAGCACGCAGCCTCGAAGATGACCTCTGTGGTGTCGTCCCAGATGCCGCTGTACTCGCCGCCCATTACGCCCGCGACAGCCATAGGCTTTTCAGCGTCCGCGATAACAAGCATTTCGGGAGACAGTTTTACCGGCTCCTTTGCTTCATCGAGAAGTTTCAGCGTTTCGCCGTCCCTTGCGTTTCTTACGATTATCTTGTTGCCTGCGACATACCTTGCGTCGAACGCGTGCATCGGGTGACCGTATTCAAGCATTACGAAGTTTGTGATGTCAACGAGATTGTTTATAGCGCGGACACCGCTTGCGCGAAGTCTCTCGACCATCCAGCGGGGCGAAGGTCCGATCTTTACGTTCTTGACTTTCGCAGCCATATAGCGCGAGCAGAGCTGTGTATTTTCGACTGTAACGGAAAGCTCCTTGTTGATATCGCAGTCGATACCTGTGAATGTGGGTTCCTTTACGTTGTAGGGCAGATCGAATGTAGCGCTTGCCTCTCTTGCGAGTCCGAGTACGGAAAGGCAGTCGGGGCGGTTGTTGGTGATCTCGAACTCAACGCTTATATCGTCAAGGCCGACCGCCTTGAGTACATCGTCGCCCGGCTTCATCTTGTCGAAATCCGGGTCATCGTTGAGTATCAGCACACCGGCGGGTGAGGAGTACGGAAAGTCGGAATTGTCCATTCCGAGCTCGTTGAACGAGCAGAACATTCCGCAGCTTTCAGCTCCGCGGAGCTTGCCCTTCTTGATCTTAACGGTGGTGTTATGCTCCTTGTCTATGACAGTGCCGCCGTCGAGAACTACGGGAACAAATGCGTCCTTTACCACGTTTGTCGCGGCTGTGACGATCTGTATGGGAGCGTCCTTTCCGATATCGACCTGGCATATCCAGAGCTTTTCGCTGTCCTCGTGCTTCTTTATGTCGAGTACCTTTCCTATAACTACCTTATCGACTTCTCCGCGCATCTCATGGTAAGTCTCGACTTTCGAGCCGCTCATGGTGATGCCTGCGACGAAATCCTTTATGGGCATATCGGCTTTAACGTAATCGTTGAGCCATTTCATTGAAAGATTCATAATTCTTACTCCAGTTAATTTTTATTGCGCCAAATGCGGACTTATCATCAGAACTGCGTGAGGAAACGGGAATCGTTCTCGTAGAGCAGTCTCATATCATCTATGTTGTATCTCATCATAGCCACGCGCTCGATGCCGATACCGAACGCAAAGCCGCTGTACTCATTCGGGTCTATGCCGCAGTTCTGCAAAACTTCCGGTCTTACCACGCCGGAACCGAGCATCTCGATCCAGCCCTCGCCCTTGCAGAGCGGACAGCCCTTGCCGCCGCACTTGAAGCAGCTGAGATCGACTTCCGCCGAGGGTTCCGTGTAGGGAAAGTGATGCGGACGGAAGCGAAGCTTTACATCGTTTCCGTATAAGCTCTTGGCGAAGTTTTCAAGTGTACCCTTGAGGTCACCGAAGGTTATATTCTTGTCAACGACAAGTCCCTCGCACTGGTGGAATATAGGCGAGTGCGTACCGTCAACAGCATCGGGACGGTAAACGCGTCCGGGGCTTATGATCGCGATAGGAGGCTTTTCCTTGAGCATTGTGCGTATCTGCACGGAAGAAGTCTGTGTTCTGAGGAGGGTCTTGTCCGTGATGTAGAATGTATCGCTTGGCTCACGGGCGGGGTGACCCTCATCTGTAAGGAGCATATCGAAAACGTACTTTGTCTCCTCTACCTCCGGACCGTCAACAACGGTATATCCCATTCCGCGGAATATTGATTTGAGGTCTTCCAGCACTATGTTCAGCGGGTGGCGTGTACCTACTCTGCGGATCTTGCCGGGCATTGTCACATCGACAGCCTCGGTTTTGAGTCTCTGCTCGGTGATAGCCGCCTTCAACGCTGCGGATTTCTCATTGATCGCCGCTTCAAGAGAAGCGCGGACATCATTGGCGAGCTGACCCATTACAGGGCGCTCTTCTGCGGAAAGCTGACCCATCTGCTTGAGTATGGCAGTAAGCTCACCCTTCTTTCCGAGGAACTTTACCCTGAGATCGTCAAGTGCTTTCGCGTCGGTAAGCGAAGCTATTTCCGCGGAAGCCTGTTCTTTTATTTTCTGAAGCTGTTCTTTCATCATTGTTTTGTCTTCTGCTCCTTTTCCTTTGCTTTTTCTTCGATAAGTTTTATCTCTTTCCTCACCGCACCGGTGATCTTTCTCTCTTTTTTGGGTTTAAGCGAGTCGAGCCACTCCTCGTCTGCGTCTTTCTCCTCGTCCGTATAAACATAGTCGTCGGTATATTTGTCGGTATCGTCCCGCTGATAAACCGCGCTTTCAGCAGGCAGCGACTTCTTTCTGAGCCTGCCCTCAAGGAACTCCTTGAACAGCATATAGATTATTGCGAATACAGGCACCGCGAGAAGCATTCCCACGAATCCGAACAGACCGCCGCCTACGATGATGCCGATGAGCACCCATACCGACGGAACGCCGATCCTGTCGCCCTGAATGAGCGGGACCATGATGTTGCCGTCGAACTGCTGCATCGCCACCATGAATATGCCTATCCAGAGTGCCTTGATCGGGTCGGCGAGCAGGGTTATGAAGCAGACCGGGATACCGCCGATAAAGGGTCCGAAGAACGGTATCACGTTCGTGCAGGCGATTATAACTGCCATAAGTATGGGGTAGGGCGTGCCGATTATCGTAGCGCCGATGAAAGTCATGCAGCCTACAAAGAACGCGTCTATTATTATACCTATTATATAATGGCTGAATATATCGTTGATCTTCTTGGAGACCGCAAGCACGGACTGGACTTTGCTGTTGCGGAAGAACGCGAACAGAAGCTTTTTAGCCTGTGCTTTAAGCATTTCCTTCGAGAGAACAAGGTAAACCGCTATGATAAAGCCGATTATGAAGTCCTTGAATCCGAGGATAAAGCTCAGAACGCCGCCGCCTATCTTCGAGCCGAAAGCGAAGACCTGTGACGATATGTCCGTCCAGCTTGTCGAAAGGAAGTTTTCTATCTGGCTTATGGGGTTCTCGATTATCTCGATGATCTGCGGATAGCCGACGAACGTCTCCGACGCCCATTTGAGGAAGTTGTCCGCGTAGCTGTTGAAATTTGAGACAAGCCCGGAAAGGCTTGAAATAAACTGAGGGACAATAAGAAGCACAAGTCCGGTCAGCAGAGCAAGCGTCAGTATCACCACGATAGTGACGGAAAGGTTCTTAATAAGATGGTAAGTCTTTTTTGAACCCTTTTTAGCCTCTGCCCATTTCCCGAAAACTTTGTGCCTGAAAAACTCCACAGCTGGATTCATCAGATACGCTATGACGACACCCCAAAGTATCGGGGCTATCGTCTCACCGAAAATATCAAACATCTCACGCAGATTCGGTATAGCCTGCGCGCTCATGAGCAGGAATCCGCTCACTACTATAACGATGACCGCAAGTACGGCTATCTGTTTGTATTTCCGGTTTATCTTGAATCTCATTTATATCAGTCCCGTATATCTCACCGATTAACTATTACTTACATATTGCGGTCTTTGCCGGATCCGTTTATTAACGAACAATGAATAGTGAATAAATTATAATGAATAATGCAGAAACGCCGCAGAAACTCTCTGCGCTTTTTATTATTCACTATAATTTATTCATTCTTCATTATTCATTGAGCCGCGTCAGCGGCGTTTCTTGCATGGAGCCTTCGCCAATCCACTGCATTTCTTGCTGTAGCTGATATAATACCGTTCTTTCTGATACAGCAGTCGTCGGCGCGGACTCCGCGTGGCACCCCCTACCGGAATCGAACCGATAACTAACCCTTAGGAGGGGTTTGTTATATCCATTTAACTAAGGAGGCATAAATAAACTCCATTTATTATACTACGTTTCCGCAAAAAATACAAGAGCTAAATGCAACTTTTTTCAAATTATACATATTATATAGTAAAAGCGCAGTGAAAACAGGTGTTTTTTCAAGAAAATTTTTGTCAAACTATTGACAAAAAGTCAAATGTGATGTATAATAACCGTAGTGTAAGACCGGGTTGACAATCCGGTCTTAATTGTTATGATAAAAGTTCGGGGGTGACGGATACGGCTGAAAAGAACAGCAGGATCGAAGAACGCGCAAGAGAAGCGGTAATGCCGGTAATAGAGCAGAACGGGCTTAAACTCTGGGACGTGTGCTTTGAAAAAGAAGGCGCTATGTGGTATCTGCGGATCCTCGTGGATAAGGACGGCGGGATCGACAGCGACGAGTGTGAGGACATCTCCCGGCCCATAAACGAGATAATCGACCGGCAGGATTTCATAGGCAAAGTCGATATCCTTGAAGTCGGCTCGCCCGGACTCACCAAAAAACTGCGCCGACCCGAGCATTTCGTCTCCTGCACCGGTGAGCGCATAAGAGTAACCAAACGGGACGAAAAGGGCAAAGAATACAGCGTTTACGGCACCCTCGCCGCGTATGACGAAGAAGCCGGAACGATAACGCTCGAAAATGAAGACGGAAAAGAAACTATTGCAGTCGCCGACTGCGTAAAGATCAATTCGGATCTGTAATAACAGGAGGAATAACGGAAAATGGCTAAATCCAACACAGCAGAGCTTATGGAGGCTCTCACCCTGCTCGCAAAGGAAAAGGGGATAGAAGCCGAGGTTCTTGTGGAAAAGATACAGGCGGCTCTCGTGATAGCAATAAAGAAGGACTATCCGAGAAGCGAGAATATAAATTTTGATATCGACCTTGCAAAGGGCAGGTTCGATGTCGCTATAATGAAGAATGTAGTCGAGACTGTCGAGGATCCCGCAAATGAGATCGCCCTCGAAGATGCAAGAGCCGTAAGCAAGCGCCTAAACGTCGGTGATATGTGTCCGCTCAAGCTCGATACCAAGCACTTCGGAAGAATTGCCGCACAGACCGCAAAGCAGGTCATCAAGCAGGGCATCAAGGAAGTTGAGCGCGAACAGCTCGTTGCGCAGTGGGGCGGCCTCCAGAACGAGGCTATCTCCGCCGAGGTAAAGAAGATCGAGACAGACTCGCTCAACGCGCTTGTAAGCGTCAACGGCAGCGAGGTAATGCTGTTCAGGAACGATCAGATACCCGGAGAGGTGCTGCATGAGGGCGATATCGTAAAGGTATTCGTTTCGGGAGTTTCCTCAGACGACAGAAGACCTACGCTCCGCGTTTCGAGAACTCACCGCGACCTTATAAGAAGGCTGTTCGAGCTCGAAGTTCCGGAGATCGCAGACGGAACGGTGGAGATAAAGTCCATAAGCCGTGAGGCAGGTTCAAGAAGCAAGGTAGCCGTTATCAGCAACAACGAGAATGTTGACGCGCTCGGCGCCTGCATAGGACCCCAGAGAGGACGTATCACGAAGATATGTGAGGAGCTCTGCGGAGAGAAGATAGACGTAGTCAAGTACAGCGACGATCCGAAGGAGTATATCAAGCAGGCACTCAAGCCCGCAAACGTTATAAGCGTCGATATCCCGGACGAGGAAGTAAGAGCGTGCTCGGTGGTAGTGCCGGATAACCAGCTCTCCCTCGCTATCGGAAACAAGGGTCAGAACGCAAAGCTTGCAGCAAGACTTACAGGATTCAAGATAGACATAAAGCCGGAAAGCGGATTTTTTGAGGGCTGATGACAGCGCCCGCCGCCGCGCGGTTCAGTGAGAAAAGAGATATATGGGAAAGAATGTACCGCTCAGAAAATGTCTCGGGTGTGAAGAGATGCTCGGGAAAAAGGGATTGCTCCGCGTGGTAAGATCGAAGGACGGAGAGATCTCGGCAGACCTTACGGGCAAGAAGTCCGGCAGAGGAGCATATATCTGCAACGATATGGAATGCTTCGAGAAAGCCGTGAAGAAGCGCAGCCTCGAAAGAGCGCTGAAATGCGCGATACCCGCGGAGGTATATGAGAAACTGAGGGAGCAGATACAGAATGGATAAGATACTCGGGACGATAGGTCTCTGCATACGCGCAGGAAAGCTTGTTCACGGCTTCGATGCGGTAATGGCGGAGATAAAGGACAATGCAGGCAAGGTCAGCGGAGTCCTTACAGCTTCCGATCTTTCGGAAAAGACGAAGAAGGAAGTCGCGTTCCACTGCGAAAAGGCGGGCGTTGAAGTCACGGAGATTCCGGAAACGCTCGACGAACTCAAACAGGTGACAGGAAAGAGAACGGGGATACTCGCCGTTCTTGATGACGGACTTTACGGTTCGATAATTAAAAACATTCATTGACCGGGGGAAAACGAATGGCAACAAAAGAGCTGAAATGCAAAATAAAAGATGCGGCGAAGGATCTTGAACTTACGCCGAACGATATCATCGCGATAGTTAAGGAGCGCACGGGTGCGGAAAAGAAATCCGGGCAGTCTCTCACTGTCGCGGAGATGAATGTCGTGCTCGAACATATCACACAGGAAAATCAGGTGGATAACTTTGAAGCCTACTTTGCGGCAAGAGACAGCAAGCCTGCGCCGGAGAAGGAGCCGGAGAAGGCTAAGCCTGCACAGAAGCCCGCCGCGGAGGAAAAAAAGCCTGCCGCAAAGGACAAGGATAAGGAAAAGACGGATAAAACCGAGAAGCCTGCGGATAATAAGACCAAGGCTGCCCCTGTAAAAGAGGCAAAGCCTGAGACAAAGACAGAAAAGCCTGCTGCGGAAACAGCTCCGAAGCAGGAGACAAAGCCTTCCGACGAACGTCCCGCTCCCGCTAAGCAGCCCGATACGGCAAATGCCGGCAAGCAGCAGAGCAAGAAGCAGGATAAGCCTGCGTCCCCCGAAAACAAGCGCAGGGAGAACAAGCCTGTTCCGCGTCCTATGGAAGCAAAAGTCGATCTCAGCACCGTAAAGACCAACGAACCACCTAAGGCAAAGGTAAAGGGTGAAGCCGTACAGAGAGGTGAAGTTGTCACCAAGCGCGTCGATACAAGAGGAAGCTATGTCGATCTCGACAAGTACAACGAGCGCTATGAGACAATGGCTTCGCAGAAGAACGGCGGCGGAAACCGCAGAGACGATTCCTTCTCAAAGAAGCAGAAGATAAATCAGAAATCCCAGCAGAACAAGCGTGACAAATTCGGCGGGAAGAACCGTGAAACCGAAGCGCAGAAGCTCAAGCGGCTCGAACTCGAACGTGCGAGAAAGCAGCAGCTCAAGGTGCAGATCCCCGATGAGATCGTTGTTTCCGAGCTTGCACAGCGCCTTAAAGTTACAGCTACCGAGGTCATCAAGAAACTCATGTCCCTCGGTGAGATGTGCACCATAAATCAGGTGATTGACTTCGATACCGCTGCACTTGTTGCCGAGGAGCTCGGCGCAAAGGTTGAAAAGGAAGTCGTTGTGACCATTGAAGAGCGTCTGTTCGAGGACGACCAGGACAAGGCCGAAGACCTCCAGCCCCGTTCACCTGTCGTTGTCGTTATGGGTCACGTTGACCACGGCAAGACCTCGCTGCTCGACAAGATCCGCCATGCTTCCGTTGCAAGCGGAGAGGCAGGCGGCATCACCCAGCACATCGGCGCTTACAGAGTAAATGCCGGCGGCAAGGATATCACATTCCTCGATACCCCCGGACATGAAGCATTCACCGCTATGCGCGCAAGAGGCGCGAATATGACGGATATCGCTATACTCGTAGTTGCCGCAGACGACGGTATCATGCCCCAGACGGTGGAAGCGATAAACCACGCAAAGGCTGCGGGCGTAAGCATTATCGTTGCAATAAACAAGATGGATAAAGAGGGTGCAAACCCCGAAAAGATAAAGCAGGCTCTTACCGAACATGACCTCGTTATCGAGGAATGGGGCGGAGATGTCATCTGCGTTCCCGTTTCGGCAAAGACCGGCGAGGGCATCGACACGCTCCTTGAAATGGTGAACCTCACCGCGGAAGTGCTCGATCTCAAGGCTAACCCGGACAGACTTGCAAAGGGTGCCGTTATCGAAGCAAGGCTCGACAAGGGCAGAGGTCCTGTCGCTACCCTGCTGGTACAGAACGGTACGCTGCACACCGGCGATGTTATCATCGCGGGTACATCGGTAGGTCATGTAAGAGTTATGCGTGACGACAGAGGAAAGGTCGTTAAGGAAGCAGGACCTTCGGTACCTGTTGAGATAATGGGTCTTTCGGAAGTTCCGAGTGCCGGCGACAACTTCGCGGTCGTTGAGGACGAGAAGCTTGCAAGAGAGCTGGTAGAAAAGCGTAAGTTCGACGCTAAGGAAGAGCAGTTCAAGCTCTACAAGAAGGTAACTCTCGACAACCTCTTCTCGCAGATAGAGGAAGGCGAGATGAAGACGCTGCCGATCATCGTAAAGGCAGATGTTCAGGGCTCTGTGGAGGCTGTGAAGCAGTCGCTTGAAAAGCTCTCGAACAACGAAGTCCGCGTTCAGGTAATTCACGGCGCCGTCGGTGCGATAAGCGAGAGCGACGTAATGCTCGCAAACGCTTCCAATGCTATCATCGTAGGCTTCAATGTGCGTCCTCACCCGGACGCAGCCGAGAGTGCAAAGCGCGAAGGCGTTGATATCCGCCTGTACCGCATAATCTACGATGCGATCGAGGAAGTAGAGGCTTCTATCAAGGGCATGCTCGCTCCGAAGTACAGAGAAGTTGACTGCGCACGCATAGAAGTGCGCCAGGTATATAAGATCACCGGCGTCGGTGTTGTTGCAGGCTGCTATGTGCTTTCCGGCAAGGTAGAGAGAAAGTGCAATATCAGGATAGTGCGCGACGGCATAGTTGTTGCGGACGACAAGATAAGCGGTCTCAGACGCTTCAAGGACGATGTCAAGGAAGTGGCTGAAGGCTATGAGTGCGGTATCAGCCTTGAAAAGTTCAGTGATATCAAGGAAGGCGATATCTTCGAAGCCTACATCACGGAAGAATACAGAGATTGATCATCATACAGGTGCAGCGTTACGCTGCCGCGGGTGCAGGGCGGCGTCAGCCCTGCCGCCGTCTGCGTAAGACAAGCGCGCAAGCGCTGTAGAAGGAGGCGCAGTTTTTGGCAAACCATAACCTGAGCAGGCTGACCGAGGACGTTAAACGAGAGATCTCGGCAGCGCTGCCCGCTATAAAAGATAAGAGAGTGAGCGGAGAGATCGTCTCGGTGTCAAGAGTAGAAATAACCAGCGATCTGTCCTACTGCAAGGTATATGTTTCGGTGCTCGGAGACGAGGAGAAAACCGACGGAGCAGTACAGGCGCTCGAAAAGTCGGCAGGCTTCATCGTAAGACGCATAAATGCGCGGATAAAGATGAGGAAGATGCCGAAGCTGATATTCCTGCCGGATAACTCACAGGAATACTACGAAAAGATAACAGGCATCATCGACTCGCTCCACATCGGTGAAAAAGGCGCCGAAGAAGCCGGAGCGAATGACGATGACAATGAATGACATAAGGAGAACAGGTGGCAATGAAGTCTGAACTTATTGCGGTAAGCGAAGCCAACGATTTCATCAAGGCGCATGACAATTTTGTGATCATATCCCACGCAAACCCGGACGGAGATACGCTCGGCTGTGCGTTTGCGCTGTGCCGCGCACTCCAGAAGCTCGGAAAGAAAGCAAAAAACATCTGTGCGGACGAGATATCCCACCGATACGACTTTATGAAGAAGTCCGTCGAAGTGCAGGATTTCGAGCCGCAGACATATATCACCGTTGATGTCGCCGATGTGAAGCTGCTGGGCGATCTTGAAAAGATCTACGGCGGAAAGATAGACCTTGCGATAGATCACCACATCTCCCATGTTGATTTCGCAAAGTACCTGCTGATCGAACCGCATGCTGCCGCGGCAGCACAGACGGTATATAAGGTGATACTTGAACTCGGCGGCGGGGAGCTTTTCGACGATCAGATCGCGGCATGCCTCTATACCGGCATTTCCACGGATTCCGGCTGTTTCAAGTACTCCTGCGCTGACCCGGAGACTCACCGTATTGCCGCGGAGCTTCTTGAATACAACTTCGATCACTCGGAACTTGACTATGTGTTCTTCGATCTCAAGACAAAGTCCCGTATAGAGCTTGAGAAGAAGATCTACGACAGCATAGAGTTCTTCTGCGATGGAAAATGCGCCCTCGTTTCGGTAACGAAAGAACAGCTCGATTCGATAGATCCCGAGGACGTCAACGGCATATCCGCTATCCCGCGCTGCATCGAAGGCGTTGAAGTAAGCGTAGTTATGAAACAGCGCAGCAACGGGAGCTGGAAAGCCTCCCTGCGCTCCAACAGAGATGTCAATGTGCAGAAGATCTGCTCGGCATTCGGCGGCGGCGGTCACGAGAGGGCTGCGGGCTGCTCGTTCGGCAGCGCCGGTCTTGACGAGGCAAAGCAGCGCATAATTTCGGAGATCGGAAAGGTACTCGGATGAACGGAGTTATTTGCATTTACAAGGAAAAAGGATATACCTCATTCGACGTTGTTGCGATAATGAGGAAGTTCTGCGGAACAAAGAAGATAGGTCACGGAGGGACCCTCGATCCCATGGCGGAGGGGGTTCTTCCGATTTTTGTCGGAAATGCCACAAAAGCGGTGGATTACTGCCCGGACAACACCAAGGAATACCGCGCCGGAATACGTTTCGGCGTGACCACAGACACACAGGACTTCACCGGAAAGGTGCTTTCGACCTGTGATGAAGTTGTCCCGAGAAACGCGATGTACAAGCTCCAGTCGAAGTTCACCGGCGAGATGATGCAGACACCGCCCATGTACAGCGCAGTGCAGGTGGACGGTCAGCGTCTCTATGAGCTTGCACGAAAAGGCATAGAGATAGAGCGCGAACCAAGACCGATAAAGATAAGTTCGATAGAATTTGAGGAATTTGAGGACAACACCGCGACTATGGTGGTCTCCTGCTCAAAAGGAACATACATCAGAACGCTTATACACGATATGGGCGAGGAACTCGGTACAGGCGCGATAATGACAAGCCTTGTGCGAACCCGCTCCGGCAACTTCACACTCCGGGACTGCTACCGGCTCGACGAAGTGAGAAAGGTGAATGAAGCCGGCGGGAAGGACGCAGTCGAAAAGCTGCTGATGCCGCTTGATATCATATTCAACTCACTTCCTGCGGCAAAACTCAATGACACTCAGACGAGAATGTTCCTAAACGGCGTTGTGCTCGATATCAACAGGGTGAACCTTGACCGCAGGGAGGGACCGTTCCGCATACTCTCGTCTGCGGGAAAGGTCATAGGAATAGGAAACCGCGGCGAGGACAACGATCTTGCCGTTATCCAGAGATTTTTCGGCACCGAGGAGCGCCGCCTGTCGGAAGAAACTTCCCAGGACGGAGTCCGTATCGTGTCGGACAGCAAACTTAAAGATGTAAACGACCTTAAAGGGGTCAGAATGGTATAATGCGGACTGAACACACACAGAAAAAAACGTCAGCCGCCCTCGGCTTCTTCGACGGGCTTCATCTCGGACACAGGGCTGTTATAGAAGCCGCGGGAAAAGCCGGCGGGAAACTCGGCATTCCGCTTGCGGTGCTTACGTTCCGCGGTGAGCCGGAACTCCCGAAATTCGCCGGGCGGCACGATATGGGGCTGATGACGTATGGGGACAGGGAGGATATGCTGCGCGCTCTCGGAGCACAGCACATATTCGCTTATGACTTTGCGGATATACGGGATATGCAGCCGGAAGCTTTCTTTGACATCATAGTTGCCGGCGAGATGAACGCCGGATATGTGGTATGCGGTGAAGACTTCCGGTTCGGCAAGGGCGGCAGCGGAGATGTCCGGCTGCTCGGAGAGCTGTGCGAAGAGCGCGGTATCGGGCTTGAGACAGTACCTCCGGTATGCGTGAACGGAGTCCCGGTAAGCTCGACACTGATACGGGAGCTTATCCGGAAAGGCGACGTTTCCGGCGCGAACGAACAGCTCGGTCACCGGTTCTCTCTGGAACTTCCGGTACTGCACGGAAAGCAGCTGGGGCGGACTATCGGCTTCCCGACGATTAATCAGGTGATACCGGAGTTTATGGTACACCCGAAACACGGCGTCTATGCGAGCCGCGCGTTCGTGGACGGAACAGCGTTCCCGGCGATAACCGATATCGGCGTAAAACCGACAGTGGGCAGCGGCGGTTCGGAGATAACGGAAACGCATCTGATCGGCTTTTCCGGCGATCTGTACGGGAAGAATGTGCGGATCGAGCTGATAAGGTTCATACGGGAGGAGAAGAAGTTCTCCGGGCTTGACGAACTCAAAGCCCAGCTTGAAACGGACAGGGCTTTTGCGGAAAAGAACATATTCACCGATTGGTAAAGGCATTTTCATAATGCTTTCATACATATTTCACTTGCAGACTGTATTATTATGGTAATGCGCTGTGTTCCGCGGAGGAGCGCGGCACGGCAATAAAAAAGGAGCGGATAGAATGATAGAGGTCAGACATCTGACAAAGAGCTACGGACCCAAAAAAGCCGTAAACGACATATCCTTTACCGCTGAGGACGGTCAGGTCCTCGGATTTCTCGGACCCAACGGCGCGGGAAAATCCACGACAATGAACATTCTCACGGGATATATTTCTTCCACCGAAGGACAGGCTTTCATCAACGGTATAGATATCCTCGAAGACCCGATAAAGGCGAAAAGCTTCATAGGCTACCTTCCGGAACAGCCTCCGCTGTATTACGATATGACGGTTGACGAGTATCTGAGCTTCGTGTACAGCCTTAAAAAGTGCAGGCTTCCGAAGAAGTCGCACCTGAACGAGATATGCGAGATCGTGAAGCTTACAGACGTTCGCGGAAGGCTGATAAAGAACCTTTCCAAAGGTTACAAGCAGAGAGTCGGATTTGCACAGGCTCTCGTCGGCAACCCGAAAGTGCTGATACTCGACGAGCCTACGGTAGGACTTGACCCGAAGCAGATAATCGAGATACGCACGCTTATCAAGCGTCTCGGCAAGAACCATACCGTGATACTCTCGTCCCACATACTGCCGGAAGTACAGGCGGTATGCGACAGGATAGTGGTCATAAACAAGGGCAGGATAGTTGCGAACGACAACGCCGACACGCTTGCGCGCAATCTTTCCGCGGATCACAAGCTGATACTGCACATCGAGGGCAGCAGCGACGAGGTGAAGAAGGTGCTTGAAAGCGTGACCGACGTGGAGCGCGTATTTGTCGGCAGACAGGTAGATGAGCGTGTTTATGAGTATCATGTTGAAGCGAAGGAAGGCTCTGATGTGCGCCGCGGCATCTTCAAAAAGCTTGCCGCGAGGAACTATCCGATACTGATGATGCGTTCCAACGAGCTTTCGCTTGAAGAGGTATTCCTAAAGCTCACCACAGGCGACGAATACGGCGGAGCGGAGAAGATAGAGACAAAGTTTGACAAGCTCGAAAAGGGGGAGGAAGACAAATGACAGCGATAATGAAGCGCGAGCTTTCCGCGTATTTCAAATCCCCGATAGGATATGTTTTCATAGCGGTATCATTCCTGTTTTCGGGATTTTTCTTCTGGTATTTCGCACTCAGCGTCGGCAGCACCGACATTTCGTATGTATTCCTCGGAATGTTCTATGTGTATATGATATTTGTGCCGGTTCTCACGATGCGCCTTATGGCAGACGAGAACAAACAGCGCACCGATCAGCTCCTTCTCACATCGCCTGTGGGACTAATGAGACTGGTTGCGGGAAAATTCCTCTCTGCGTACATCGTGTTTATGCTGGGAGATATTGTACTGCTGATCTACGGCGTGGTAATGAGCTTTTTTGCGGCAGTGAACTGGGCGATAATCTTCGGTAATTTCGTTGCGCTCGCGCTTATAGGAGCGATCTTCGTTTCGGCGGGGCTGTTCGTTTCCACCCTCACGGAGAGCCAGATGGTAGCTGCGATAGGGTCTATTGCAGTAAATGTTGCGCTTGCTCTGATAAATGTTGTGGCAACGGTAGTCCCGGTGCAGGTGATCTCCGATGTCATCAAGCAGCTCTCGGTATTCGACAGATACTACGAATTCACCACCGGCATTTTCAGCCTCAGCGGAGTGATCTTCTTCCTGAGCGCTGTCGTTATCTTCCTCTTCCTCACCGTGCGCGTCCTCGAACGCCGCCGCTGGGCATAAGCGCGGAAGCCCGCGCCGGCGACTGCTGTATTTCACAGGAATGTTCTATGGGCAGCTCTGCATGAAACGCAGAGGGGCTGGCAAGGATTTTATTGTGTAAATTAGCAGAGTATAGCTAACCGAGGTGCTGAACCCACCCGTAGAAGAATACAGCTGCGGATCCGGAGCGGCGCGTCCGTCGCGGCGAAGATTTCGTTCAGATTATACAGAGAATAACTACGCAAAACACAGCAGATATTACCCGCAAAGGAGTTTAGATAAATGGCTGAAAACGAAGAGATAAAGAATGAGCAGTCCGCCGGGGAGATCCCGGAAGAGACTGTTGCAGAAGAAACACCGGAAACAGGAGAAGCTGTGCAGGAGAAAACTGCCGAACAGCCTGCAAAGGAACCGGAGAAAAAGAAGAAAAAGAGCATATTTAACAACAAGAAGTTCAAGTACGGCTCTCTCTCCGTAGTGTTCACGATCATGTTCATTGCGGGAATAGTGCTGATAAACGTGATACTTAACCTCGTCCTCGACAGATTCCATGTCGAAGCCGACCTCACATCGGGCTCGATATTCACGCTGAGCGACGAGACGGTTGACTATATAAGCACACTGGACGATGATATAAGCATCTTCGTCACCGCGGATAAAGATGAACTTAAAGGCGCAGGACAGCTCTATGCACAAACTGTGGAATTCCTTGATAAAATGGCGGGGCTAAACAGCCGGTTTACCGTGAAATATGTGAATCTGCTTCAGGATCCCGATTTCACCAACAACTACGTTGAGACGCTCCAGAATTATCAGGTAATAGTCCAGAGCGCAAAGACCGGCAGATACCGCATACTGTCCATAAACGACTTTATGAAGTATAAGCTCAGCGACGGCAACACATACGATTACAGCGAAGCAAGTATGTATGTAAGCTACGGCGGACTTACCGTTACCGATTATTCGAGTTCAGCCGAGTCTCAGCTCGTTTCCGCTGTTATGTCGGTATCCCTCGACGATCCGACGGTAGTCACATTCCTCACCGGCTACGGCGAATCCGACAGCTCCGCTCTCGAAACCATACTCAAGGACAATGCGTATGTTACACAGACAGTTGAGATTGAGCGTGTTGAAGCTGTTCCGGATAATACGGATATACTCGTGATACACGGCCCCACAAAGGACTACAGCCTCGATTCCATTACAAAGGTCGATACATGGCTTTCCAATGACGGAAAATACGGCAAGGACCTTGTGTTCATCGCGACTCCGGATCCCGCCGAAACGCCTAATCTTGACGAATACCTGGCGGAATGGGGAATTGAAGTCGGCAAGGGCTATGTGCTCCAGTTCGATGAGAACCACGCATACTACACCGGCTCTCCTTTGCCTGTGATGCAGGATATCGAGATGAAAACGGAGACCGCTTACTATGAGGCAATGAAGAAGTCCTCCGGCACATCGTTCATAGGCTACTATGTGCGCCCTGTAATAAAGCTCTGGGAGAACGAGGGCAACCTTGCGAACGTGACTGTTGCGAGCGCTTACGGCGAGAAATGCATTATGTTCCCGTTCACGGCTGACGAGAACTGGGCTCCTGCCGAGGACAGCTTCTCTGCGTACGATGTTATCGTTGAAGCATCGAAGGTGCAGTTTGCAGACAACAACGAGCCCATATACAGCAAAATTATCGTCTGCGGCGGTGACCAGCTCTTCACCGACTACTTCACAACTGCTTCCAACTACAGCAACGGTGAAGCTGCGCTTTCGCTCTTTGACGCCAACTCCGAGAGCAGCGGAAAATCTATAAGCATAGTCGAGAAGTCATTTGCTGCCGAGACCTACCAGATCGAGCGCAGCACACAGATCGCGATCGGAATTACATTCGCGGTAATTATCCCGATAGCGATAATCGTGATCGGAATCCTCGTATGGCTCAGGAGAAGAAGATTATAATGAGTAAGAACAAGAAGATAATCATATTTTCGCTTATCGGACTTGCAATTCTCACCGGCGTGACTGTTGTACTTCTGCTGACCTCTCCGGTTATGAATGAACCGCTGGAGGGCGATCCGGCACTGGACGGCAGCGTCACGATCAACGGAACTCCCGTTGCCGATCTGGTGATGTGCAAGAGAGCCGAAAGCGAAGCAGTTTCGATCGGTGTAACCACACCAAGCGGAGATTACAGCATAGTTCCCGCGGGTGAGAGCGGCGGAAAGGTGAACTGGACGGTTGCGGGACTTGAAAATGCTCCGCTTGATACCGACGCAGTCGCAGAAGCCGCAGGCTATGCTGTGGATTTTGAAGCGGTAGATGTCGTGATAGAGCTTACCGACAGCGCGGAGCTTGAAAAGTACGGACTTGCAGAACCAAACACGGTTATAAAGACGAAATTCTCCGACAACACGGAGTTCGAGCTGAAAGTCGGCAATCCGGTTCCTAACATCTCGTCTTACGTTTATGTGACGGCTGACGGCAAGAAAGTCTATACGGCTATGAAAACCAAGACCGACTGCTTCCATGCGAGAGCGCTCGATTATGTCCGGCTTACCGCGATACCCGCATACGATGCAGAGGGCGGTGAAACGGTCACGAAAATGACGGTAGAGCGCGTTGATCTCGAAGAGCCGATAGTTATTGAGAGCCTTGATGACGAAGAAAACGAGGACGCAATACAGGTTTACTCATACCGTCTTACAAGTCCTTACACAGCGTATGCGGATCTTAAGGACGCGCCGAACTTCATATACGGTCTGTTCGGACTTACAGCATCATCTGCGGAATGCACAGACCCCACGGAGAACGACATGGCGCTGACCGGGCTTGACAATCCGAACTGCACGGTAACGGTAGAGACGAACAAGAAGACATACACCCTCACGTTAGGCGCGGCTATAATTGAGACGGCATACGATGACGAGGGCAAGGAAACAAAGAAGCTGAACGGCTTCTACGGAATGACGAGCGAAGTTCCCGGCGTGATATACAAGTTTGACGGCGGAAGCATTCCGGCGCTAACCGTACAGCCACAGGAGATAATGTCGAAGCTGTTCCTTATGCCGTATATCTACTCGCTGGATTCGATAGATTACAGCGATTCCGGAAACAGAAAGCTAAGTATTGGTATCGAGACGATAAAGTCTGCGGACGAAGAAACCGAAGATATCCACATATTCACCGTAAACGGCGAAAAGTGGGACGAGCAGGCGTGCAAGGATCTTTACCAGTATCTGATCTCTGCATCGGGCGAAGATCTTTACTTTGACGAGGACAAGGGCGAGCTTCTTGCGGAGATAGTTTACAATTACAAGGACAAGAGCGACGGTGTTGACGGAAAGGACGTTGTCCGCATCTACGCTTCAAATACGGACCGCAAGATTATCCTCAACCTCAACGGCAAGAATCTCTATAAGACCCGCCAGATCTACTCCACCCAGCTGTTCAAGAATATCGACAGCTTCCTTCGCGGAGATCCGATAACGCTCACATATTGAGAGATGTTTTGGAGAGATCTTGAGAGATTTTGAGAGATTTTGAGAGATTTTTAAGACGGGGCGCCGCCCCGGACCCCGCAATCCCCCTTTAAAAAAGGTGGCTTGACCCCCTAAATAAATCCGCCGCACGAGTGAGTATTTATCCCACATCTTGCACAGGCGGCGACTCATTGACAGCTGCACATTTACTTGTCAGCACAGATTCTACTATTATAGATTCAATAATGGGGAGACAGATTCCGGAGTTTGGTTCAAAAAGCCTGCTGAAAACATTCGTTTTCAGCAGGCTTCTGCTTTTATGTCATTTTACATCGGGAGTGCTGTCTTTAGCGATCTCTGCATCGTCCTCATAAGGCGGTTCAACATACTCGTCTGTGTCGTTATCGCTGTCTCCGCTGTCATCTTCTGCAACTATCTGCGGGATATCCTCGTAACGTTCCTCAGTATAGGTGCCGCCGCAGCCGTAATTCTCTGCCGCATACACAAGCGTCATATAGCAGTCCATAAGCTCCTCGTATGTCGCTTCCCGCACAGCATAAAGCTCAGATTCATTAAGGAAAGCCTTGATATCGTCCACAAGCCCTACTCTTCCGACAGAAGAAAGATCATAGATCTGCTGGATCGTGAGATTCTCGCGGATCTTCTCGAATGCGGAATCAAGAGCCGGGTCTTCTTCGCTGTAAACTATGGGAAGTGCTGCCGAAACAGACGGACGGTACTGCTGAACACCGTTTTCGTCTATGATGTAGTTAGATGTGAAAACAACGTCCTCCGCTTTTGCCAGCTCATACCCTTTCTGCTTCAGCTCGGTTATTATCTGCGGAAGCGCCTCTGCCGTCACCGCGCAGTCGTTGTGGAAAAGGAGGATAGATCCCGATACAGCACCGTCCGATATGCGTTTTCTTACAGATACCGCATCGGGATCGTCAAGATCTTTGCTGTCAACGTCCCACTGCACAGGTATGTAACCCATTCCCTCTATCGTCGTTATCGCCTTGTCATCATAGTCTCCGTACGGGGCGCGGAAAAGTGTCGGCTCCTTGCCGGTAAGCGTTCTGATCTTCTGCGCAGCCGACTTTATATCCGCGATAAGATCGTTGATGTTCATTCCCTTGATATGCACATTCTTGTCGGTGCAGTTCTGTACCGAATGCCCCGCGCTGCTCATTTTCCGAACCGCTTCCGGGTGTGCATCGCAGAACTCCCCTGTCACAAAGAACGTAGCTTTTGCACTTGCGGATGAAAGCGCATCAAGAATAGTATCGGTATCACTTGCGTCCCATGCGCAGGTGAATGTCAGCGCAACCTTGTTGTCACCGCGTTCTACCCTGTACACCGGCTTTTTCGACTCCTCAGCCGAAGCTGTGACCGAACCGAATACTGCAAATAATATGATAAGTGCTGCCGCAAGGCATACCAGCACTGTTATCGCAACCCTCATTATCTGCTTTTTCGTCATAGTATATACAACCATTTCAACCATGTCCTTTCGCGTTCTTTACTTGATTTTATTCGGTATGTCCCGGTAATATGCAGGTTAGTCCTGTGTTTTGTAATATTACACATTTTACTTGCTCCAAAATTGTAAGAAATATTGATTATTATCAAGTTTTTGTAAAATCGTTATATTTTCTATTTACATTATCAGACGATTATGTTATTATAATGCAGGGGCAAAGTGCTCCCGACAAATCTGAAAACGCTTCTGACCATATATATCCAAACCGGAATCCTCCTCGTGCGCAATAGTGTGCGGGGAGGATTTCCGGCTTTTCTGCATTAATAAGGCTTTCGCTCTTTTACTATTTACTTTTTGCTTTTTACCCTTAATATGTTCTGATATCTCTCCCCCTTAACTGCGAAGCGATTAAAAGTCTTTGGAAAGGGGTTTGGGGTGTCTCCCCTTCAGAGGGGAGGTGTCACCGTCAGGTGACAGAGGGTTGCTGCACGATGCAGCAATTGACCGCCCAAAGGCGTGCATTGATGCACGCTGCAAAGCGGTCATAGCTGACTCCGACAGACGAACCTTTCTTCAGAAAGGTTTCCCCCAAGTCTCGAGCGTAAGCGACCCATCTCGAGCGTAAGCGACCATCTCAAGCGCAAGCGACTCTCTCGAGCGCCCGGCGCTGCTTTGTTTCCGTGCTTACAGCACGGAAGCAAAGCAGCAGTCCCGCACAAGCTTACGCTTATGCGGGACTGCCGTTGAGATAGAGATATTTTATGAAAGGTATAGCTTATTTGGAGAGGTAGTCATACGCGAATTTGAGCGCAGCACCTCTTGTGAATACGGCTGTGGGACGGAACTTTCCGTCGGAACCGCTGAAAAGCCCGGAAGCATCGGCAATTGCAATATAGCCGATATACTTGCTTGATGACTTGACATCACTGTACTTTGTTGTGAATATCGACGTCATCTCCGCTATATCTCCGCCGTACTTTCCTGTAACAGCCATCTTCGCAGCAGCCTGCCTGCTGAGACTTGTCGTATCCTTGTAGATATTGCGGACACCGTAGTTCCAGAATCCTATCTGTTCGAGCAGGTTAGCAAAATCGCCCGCTGTAACAGCTTCCTTCTCGTTAAGCTTACCGTCCTTGTCCATAAGAACTATTCCGTACTTCTTGAGCTTCTCGGCATAAGTCTTGTACTTGCTCGATGCAAGATCGGTATAATCGCCTGCCGCAGCAGCTTCGCTGTATTCGGATCCGTCATAACCTGTGCGCTTGCCTGTGAACGCGTCGATGTAAAGCTGGCTGTCGGCAGCGTAAACGAGCGCTGTAACTACCTTCTTCGTCTTTGTATTGTAAGCGCAGCGGTATCTGAGACCGAGATCGACCTGCTTGAAGAAGCCGGCGTATGCCTCCGCTTCGGAAATGATCTTCTCCGGCTTCGGATAGCTTACATTCTCAAAGTAGTTGGCGTTGTAGCTGGTAATATAGCCGTTGTTGGAAAGCGTAAGATTAACATACTCGTTAGCGCACTTGATATCGTATGCATAACGGTTCGCGCTGTAATTCTTGGAGATTATGCGCGCAGTTCCTATCGGCTTTCCGGTCTGCTGATCGTACTTGTCATAAACCTTGTTGTCAGAGCTTACTTCAAGCTTGCCGAAATCCTTGACGCGCTTTTCGCCGAGTATCTTTGTGAGAGCCGCAGCCGCCTTCTTGTCGGACGCAGCGGACTTCATCGTAGTTCCGTTGTCCGGAGCATAGCAGTAGAAGCTGATAACATCACCGGTCTCCGCGTTATAGGAGAAGTTTCCGTAAACATCAAACTCGTCTGAATATATCTCGCCGCTGCTGATCGGAACTATCTTGTCCTCTCCGTTAAGATCAACGTACTTTTCTGACTTTCCGGTGAAGTTTACATTTCTGATATAAGCTCCGAGTTTATCATTATAATTGCAGTACTGATATGAGATCTCTGTCTGATCGGGAATGTAGAATATGCCATGCTTTTTGAGGTCCTCCATTTCCTTGTCAGCCTTGATAAGCGAATTCTCCTTTTCAAGCTTGTCGATCTCCGCCTGCGTGAATGTTACGGCTTTAGATGCCCCGTTTGCAGCTGCAGGCGCACCCATATCATCCATTTCTTCTTCTGCTTCGATCTCCGCGTCCCCAATTTCCGCTGTCGGATAAGCATCGTAATCATCGTAAGTGGAGAGCTTTCCGGTGAAGGCGTTTATCTGACCGTCCTTGAGCTGGCGGTAGATGAGGTGCGGAGTCTGCTCGTCCTTCTCCCAGTCATAGGAAAGGGTATATACAAGCTCGACCGGGAACAGCTCCTTATATGCTTTCTGTGCATCAGCTTTTGAGATAGCGTCCTTTGTATCCGAGAATGTCGCGCCGTTTATCCAGTTGAAATTGTATCTTATAAGCTTTCCGGTGTTCTTGTCAACGGTAACGGAGCCAGTCTGACCTGTAACATCGACATCATTTGCGGTACGCTTGAAGCTGAGCGTAGCCTCCTTGCCGTAGAGGGAGATGTTGAGCGAATCCTCGTTTATCTTCACTCTGTCGGCAATTGTGGGGTTGATCTCGTTTATGTACTTCTTTGCCGCAGCAAGTATCTTGCTGTCGGAGAGCTTTGCGAAAGAGGGCTTCCACTCGTCCTCTTCTCCGTAGTAATTGCCGACATACACGTTCTTGATGACCTTGCCGACGATGCCGACATTGATACGCTCGCCGTGGGTGCTGTCCTTCTTTTCCCAGGTGAAGTTGTAGCGTGTGCCGTTCTGCTCGGTACTTGTGCGGTAGCTGAATTCGGTATAATCTTCGGGGATATCGATCCTCTGCTTTACATAGGTGAGTTCTGTTTTCATTGCCTCGTCCTCCGCCGCATACGCACAGATCGCTGTTGACGGTATTGCGAGTGCTGCTGCAAGGATCGCAGCGCTTGTCCTTTTGAATTTCATTCCATTATCCTCCGTTCTTCCTCCGGCACAGGTAGGGGCTGTCCCGGAGGAGTCTTTGTTTGCGCATTACGCCTGACTTGTAGGGGGTCATTTGTTTTGTTTTTTGCGCTTCTATTATATAAAACGTTTTTTGAGTGCAAAAGGTGACAAGATTTTTTAAGAAAATATGGATTTTTGAAGTAATTTGTATATTCTGCCAATTGAGTGGCCGATTCGGAACCGCAAACTGTATATTTTCACGGTGCATTTATATCTTGTCACGATTCAGATACATCGCCGCAGGCGATACCGCAATTATTCATTATTCACTATTCATTATTCACTTCTGCAAAAAACCCCCGGCGAAAGTTTTGCCGGGGGTCATAAATGCATTCAGACTTATGTCATCTGTAAGAATCTCTTGTACTCGGAAGGATCCTGGCATCTCGAAAGAGCGAGTTCGTTGGAGATACGTCCGTTGCGGACAAGACGAGCGAGATCCTGGTCAAGGGAGAACATTCCGTCCTTACGTCCTGTTGCAATGGAGCTCGGGATCTGGAATATCTTGCCTTCACGGATCATTGCGCGTATCGGGTCTGTCGCAGCCATAACTTCAAGTGCCGCAACACGACCTCTGCCGTCTGTGGTAGCGCAGAGTGTCTGTGATACAACGCCTACCATGGAGTTCGCAAGCTGTGAACGGATCTGACCCTGTGAGTGAGGCGGGTAAACGTCGATGATACGGTCAAGGGTATCCGCAGCACCCGTGGTATGCAGTGTCGAAAGAACGAGATGTCCCGTTTCAGCCGCGGTAACCGCCGCGTTGATAGTCTCGAAGTCACGCATCTCTCCGACGAGGATAACGTCCGGGTCCTCACGGAGAGCCGCACGGAGCGCACCTGCGAAGCTGTCAACATCGACGCCGATCTCACGCTGGTTTATCATGGACTGCTTGTGGTTGTGCAGATACTCGATAGGATCCTCGATAGTGATGATGTGGCAGTTCTTCTGACGGTTGATGTGGTCTATCATAGCCGCAAGAGTTGTGGACTTACCGGAACCTGTAGGTCCTGTTACAAGCACAAGTCCTCTGGGCTTTAAAGCAAAGTCGCCGAGAATATCGGGCAGGTAAAGATCCTTAAGAGTCGGGATATCGTTTCTTAAGAGTCGCATCGCGACAGCATGATAACCTCTCTGTCTGTAAACGTTGCAGCGGTGTCTGTGTCCGGAGTTTGAAACGTAGGAGAAGTCGGCATCGAGACCCTTCTGAATGGTCTGCTTATGCTTGATTGAAGTGATCTGGTTGATTACGTTTACGATGATCGGCTCGGTGCAGTCCGGATATCCCGATACCTTCTTGATGTTACCGTGCAGACGCACGATAGGCGGAAGTCCCGCTGTGAAGTGAAGGTCGGAAGCGCCCATTGCTCTTGTTTCGTCAAGAATCTGGTTGATGTCAATTGTATTATTGTTGCTCATTTTGTTCTCCAATCCTGAATTATACAGAGTATGTAGCCTTTACAAGCTCATCCATTGTTGTTCTTCCTTCAAGAACCATGTCCGTAACGTTGTCACGAAGCAGTCTTGTGCCGTTCTTGCGCGCCTGGATACCGATCTGCTCGGCAGTAGCATTCGCGGCGATAAGCTCCTTTATATCGTTGGTGGAAACGATGATCTCATGGATAGCGGTTCTGCCCTTGAATCCCGTATTGTGGCAGTTGCGGCAGCCGCCTATATGATGCTGGTAGATCTCTACCGGCTGATCCTTGCCGACAAGCTTCAGGTCAGCAGGGTCTGTAAGCATTACCTTTTCGCGGCAGTCCGGACAGAGCAGCTTTACAAGTCGCTGTGCAATAACTCCTACAAGGGAAGAAGCAACCATGTACGGCGCAACGCCCATATCAACAAGACGCAGGATAGTGGAAGCAGCATCGTTAGTATGCAGTGTCGAGAGCACAAGGTGTCCCGTGATAGCCGCACGGATAGCGATATCGGCAGTCTCACCGTCACGGATCTCTCCGACCATTACTATATCCGGGTCCTGACGGAGTATGGAACGAAGCGCGGCTGCGAATGTCATACCCGCCTTTTCGTTCATCTGACACTGGTTGACGCCGTCGATCTTCTTTTCGACAGGGTCTTCTGCCGTAACTATATTTACGTTCGGCTTTGAAAGCTCACCGAGCGTTGCATACAGAGTGGTGGACTTACCGGAACCTGTAGGTCCGGTAACGAGCATAACGCCGTTAGGACAGCGTATGATCTGCTTGAACATCTCGTAGTTGTAGTCCGTCATACCGAGATCGGTTATCTTTCTTGCCTTTTCATCGCCTGTTGCAAGAAGACGGATAACGCATTTTTCTCCGTAAACCGTAGGTATCGTCGAGATACGAAGGTCCTGGTTGACGCCGTCGATAACGGCACTGGAACGTCCGTCAAGCGGGATACGCTTTTCGGCGATATTCATACCGCCGAGGATCTTGATACGGGTGATGAGGGAGCTGTGGACTGCGGGCTTTACCGCCATCTTCTCCACGCACTCGCCGTCTATACGGTAACGGATCCTTGTCCTGTCCTTGAAAGGCTCGATATGTATATCGGAAGCTCTGTCACGGTAAGCGGACTCTATGATCGTGTTTACGAGCTTAACTACCGGCGCGTTATCTATACGCTCTTCGGAACCGTCGGAAGCCTGATCCTGCATAAGAGCAGCATTCGCGTCGTATTCCTTTTCGATATCGCCCATAACGTTGGTAACCTGCGCCTGGGAATAAACTCTGCCTATGGCTTCGTTTATGGACGAACGTGTGGCGAGCTGGGCATTGATCTCCATACCCGTCTGGATCTTGAGTTCTTCAAATATGTAGAAGTTTACAGGGTCATTTGTCGCGACATAAAGTCTTCCGTTGTTGATCTTGTACGCGATAACGCAGTTTTTCTTTGCTACCGCTTCCGGTATCTTCTTTACTGCCTCGGTCTCGATCTTTGTTGTGGTAAGATCGATGAAGGGGACTTTAAGTCTCTGCGAAAGAGCCTGCGCAAGCTGAGTTTCGGAAACGTAACCGAGATCGAGAAGCATATCACCGAGCTTCTTACCCGTTTCTTTCTGCTTTACGAGGGCATCTTCCAGATGCTGCTTGGTGATATATCCGCTTTCAAGCAGTATCTGACCTATGGGTATGTTTTTCATTTGCTAACCTCCGGGTTTATATTTCGTGAGCAGCCTTTTATCCTGTCCGCGCATTGTCGCAGACGCGGGAATGAGTAAGGCGCTGCTCACTGAATAATTTTCTTTAAATGGTTGATATTGAACTGAATTTGTGATAAAATGGGTATATAATCCATTCGGAAAGGATATGCGTTATGATAAGTATATTTGACGGCCGGTTTCCGGTCTGGTACACGATCATCTTTATTGCACTCGCATTTGTGCTCGGCGCCGTGATCGGCAGCTTCTTAAATGTCGTGATAATCCGGGCTCCGCGGCACGAACCTATCTCCGGTGCGCACAACCGAAGCCACTGTATGAGCTGCGGTCATCAGCTGAACGCTCTTGACCTCGTTCCGATCTTCAGCTACATATTCCTCGGCGGAAAGTGCAGATACTGCCGTGAGAAGATCTCTCCGCGCTACTGGATAGTCGAGCTTGTCACCGCGGTCACCTTCACGCTGTCGATTATGGCTCTCGGGCTGTCGATAAGTCTGCCTATGGCTTTTGTGCTGATCGCTGCGCTGGTAGTTGCGAGCGGTACCGACATCGACACAATGGAGATACCTTACGGGTGCAGCTTCACAATAGCCGGACTCGGCGTGATAGCTACGATAATGTCCGTGTTCACAGGCGATATGCCGTGGTACGATCATCTCATCGGAGCTGTCGGAGCCGCGATACCGTTTGCGATACTCGCGATGTTCGGAGCTATGGGCGGAGGCGACCTCCAGATCATGGCTGCGTCCGGACTGCTCCTCGGCTGGAGAAACATAATCCCTGCCGCTGCTATCGGAATAATCCTCGGCGCGATAGGCGGTTCCATCGAGCTTCTTACGGTACCGAAAGGTACGAAGAAACGCGCAAAGGAGAAGTCGCTTGAGATTGCCGAGAAGTGGTACGCAGAGCAGAAAGAAAACGGCATCTCGGTACTGCCCGGTAAGACCGAAGCCCTCTACGGCAGCATTTTCAAAGGAAAGTCGGATATCGAGAAAGAATGCGTTGACGAGAAGTGCTGGGACGGGACTCCCGACATAGACTCACTCAATGAAGCGCTCAGCAATGAGCTTTCCGATATATCAAAATTCGCTGTATCTATCGTTATAGAAGAGGACAAGGTAAAGAAGGTCACCTGCAAACGGCAGGTCGTATTCGGACCCTACCTCTCGATCGGAATAATTACCGCCTACCTTATCGGCGGGCAGATCATAGCATGGTATCTGAGCCTTATGTAAGGCTTGCAGTTCCCGGAAGCTGCGGCTTCCGGGTCTTTTTTTCTCTAAAACAGTGATAAGCGTACATAAGCTGTGCGCTTATCACTGTTCCCCGCACCGAATGGTGCGGGGATCGTGGTTTTTAAGTGATATCGGAAACTGAGTACTTTCTTACGTTATAGAAAATTACTACACAATATCCGGTATTGGGTCTTTTTACTTCTACTGCCGAAATAGGCTTCGGGGTAGGAACCTGATACTTGTTGCCCTCGCTGTCAAGCATATCCGTGCCGTCTGCCTTCTTGGCATCTGTCCACTTTACTTCAACAGGGATATTTTCAAGCGCGAAAGACACATTCTCTGAACCGGAACGGAACATCACATAATCGTCAAACGGATTTGTACCTGTTTTGCCGTTGTTTATATAGGTGAAATAATCCGTTACATTTTGCGTTGTGATCTGCTTAGCTTCCTGTCCGAAATCGTATGAGTCGATACGGAAGTTAAGATATGCTTTCTTCTTTGCGGGGTTTACTTCTACATTCAGATTATCCGATGTGATAAAGTAGGAATAAGGTCCGAAGAAATCGTCGGTATAAACGAGATTGTTTTTGACAAGTCCGGTAGCCGGCATAGGCATGCTCGTGGAAGTGATCGGAATATCATATACCCTATAGCTTCCCTTGACAGAGTCAAAATCGAATACCATCATTCTCGGAGAATCAGCCGTTCCCTTGTGCTTGTTGTACAGGTCTTCGCAGGCTTTCTGCTGATCTGCCGAGTAGTAAGTATCGCCTACAAACATCTTGATATCATTCGCGAATGCGAGTCTTCTCTCGATGTAGTTTCCGATGCCGTTGTTGATGATGATCGCGTCATTCTGTGCGTTCGTATTGCTCATCATCGCGCGGATAGGCTGAGCGAATGCAACTACGCTTATCATAAGTATAGCGATGATCGCCATTACCACAACAAGTTCAACAAGCGTGAAACCCTTGCGGGCGCGGCGCTTACCGAAAAATTTAAGCAATTTCATTCAAGCGCCTCCTTTCACGATCTTGAGGAGTCGATCGATGCATCTGTTCGCGGATATGCAACTGAGAAGTTGTTGGGGGTCTTGTATCCGGAACAGCCGAACCAGTAGCCGCCGAGACCCTGGTAAGTATCATTTGCGTAGTCGGCATCGAAAGAGTTGTTGTTTGCGTAGTTTGTGAGTGTGAACTTCACTATGATGTTGCTTCTCTTTGTATTCGTGATACCGCTTATGATAAGCATAGAGGGCTTATCGGTCTCTTCGATGGAATACATATTGGATCTGTAGAACGCCGCATAGGGGTTGTCACCCACGCCGTCTGCGGTAGTTCCGTTTTTGTTGATGCTGCAGTAATAGCCGCCGGGGATCTTGATATTGACTGTGGCGGTCTCACCGTCTGCTATTGTGTCCGTTAAGCTCAGATTAAGCGTATAAACACCGGGGATCGACGCATTCTTGTTGGGCATATAAGTCCATGTCGTATTGAAAGCCGGGGTCTTGCTGTCTGTCGTGTTGGAACTCATCAGATTCTTTATGGAAGATTTGTCATTAAGCGGGATCTCGCCGTATCTGATAGCGTTGGAAACCATACCGCTTACCATAAAGTCTGCGTCGGCTGTGGGAGAAGCTGTGATTGGAACATCATTTCCGGCATTGTCCTTTACAAGCTGGACAACATTGCCGTTTGCACAATTTTTGCAGGTATAGCTTCCGCTGAACTTGTTGTAGTCAAACTCGGAAGGCTTTCCGTCTTTTCCGCAGGAAAGACACACCAGCTTGATATCATTGTCGTGTATTTCCTTACCGCAGGTGGGACACTTTAAATAATCTGTATTCGAACTGTTGTTGAACCAGTAGCTTATCTTGTAGCTTTCCTTTTCTGCGTCGGTTGCGTTCTTATATTCGTTGGTCTCATAGATATATGCCATGTAGTCGAGGTTGTTTGCGTGATTCTTGCAGCCCGGGCATTCGATGAAGTTCTTATATCCGTCAACGGTGCTGTAAGTCATGCTGAAATTGTTGGCAGATCCGAAACTCATTATCAGACGTTTTGAATCGGCGCCGAAAGTTTTGTTTGTGCTGTCCTGAACTACATTTTCTACCAGATTGTTGAGATCCGTCTCAGCATCTGTTGCTTTTTTGGAGAGTTGTATAGTCTGAGACATTATCATCAGAACCATTCCGGTAAGCGCGGCAAATACAGCGATCGCAATAACGCACTCTATGAGGGTAAAACCTTTTTTACCGTGAAGAGCCTTCATCATTTTTTTCATAATATCGCTTTCCTTTCAATTTCCCTGCCCCCGTTTTCACGGGAGCAGGATAGCCGTTGTAATTTAACCGAGATAGTTCTTGCCTACGCCGCTTGTTACCCAGTAACCGTCAGCAGGAGTTTTGTTTCCGCCGCCGGGTGTGTACTTGGACATGGAGCCTAAAAGCTGGGATATTACGGAAGGTTGAGGCGAGCAGTAAACGAAGTGCGAAAGGTCGGTCTTATAGGACGATACGATCATTCCGCCGAATACAGGGGAGTTTCCGCCAGATGTATTGTCGTTTGCATACGTTCCGTTAGGCGCATATATGTACCCGCAGAGTGTATTGTCAAGACGAGAACCGTTGACAGCAACGCCGTTATCCTTGTTGGAAACCAGCATTATTCTGTCTTCGTAGCCGCTTGCGGGATCAGATGTTCCGCTCTTGAGCATGGTCTTTATCGTGCTTTCGTTCTGATAGTTGCCGGCAACCTTATCGACCTGAGCTTTTGTGCCGACAGCTTCCTTCTGTGCGGTGTAATAGATAACGGTATCAACGTCGCTCTTAAGCTTCGTATAATCTATTATCTCAATAGTGTTACCCGCACTGTCTGTGCCGCTTGTAACCTGAGGTGAATATGATACATATTCGCCGCTTGTCTTGTTGTAGTTGCCGAGCTCGAACATAACGTTTCCGGAACCCGATGAAAAACCGCTGCCTGTGGACTTGAAGCTTGAGCCGTTGAAATCGCTGTTGTTAACGAGCTGAACCTTGGACGTACCGGCATTGTTGTTGTAATTGCTGCCCTTCCAAGAGAATGACTTGTTGCCTGAATCATCTGTGAAATTGGAAGCGAGAACAATGGGCATCGTCTTTCCGGCTTCTGTTCCGATATTGTAGTTGAATTCGCCGGAAACTCCGAAAGAATTCGTATCGAGATTAAGCAGATAACCGTCCGCGTTATACTTTATATTTACTGTAAGTTTCTTATTGCCGCTGTTATCAACATATACATAAGCGGCATCATTTCCCTTTGAATCCTTGAAAGTACCCTCATAGCCGACAAGCTGTTTATTGGTATCGTAAATAGGCTGCATACCGCTCATATTGATAGTCAGCTTGTTATCGAGCGTTTTCTGATCCGCAGTATAGGTCTCAAATACCGAGGTCTTTCCCTTTGATTCGATCGCGGATTCAAGACTTGTTTCGGAGACCTTTTCCTCGTACTTATCTGTAGAAGTATTCGGCTGCATTGACGAAACATTTACGTTTACACTTGCGGGATCCCATGTACCGGTATTACCTGCACCGGCATAGTCATAGTCATTTTTGCTGCCTTCCCACTTCGTTTTCGCTTGGGTTCCATTACATTTAAATGTGCCTGATACATTTAAATTTCCCGTGGAATTGAGTCCAATATATGTTCCGGACATTTTTCCTACTTTATCAACTTCGGCTTTGACTTCATCGCTTGCACTATAGTAAATGTTGCCTTGTACATATATATTTCCGTTTATTGACGCAGTACCGTCGGAGCAAAGATAAAGGTCGCCCATTACATATATATCACCAGCAGAAATGGTAGCACCGCTTCCGCCCATGATGAGGTTGCCGTTTACATAAAGGTTATTTCCGTTTAAGTTTACATTATTTGCATTGGAACCGAAAACGAAATCTCCGCCGACGAACCAGTCATGTCTGGAAGTAGTAGTGGGAGCCGGTATATGGGGTACAAACTTATCTATATATACCGAACCTGTGGCTGTGATACCGCCGTAGAAGTCGTTGTTGTTGCCGCTCGGGAATACCGTGTAGTCGTTCTCGAAGTAAGCGTTGTCACTTATCTCGTGAGACTTGATGGTAACAACACGGGTATGGTCTTTCTGTGTGCTTGTTCCGTCAAGCAGCTGACCTGTTGCTGTAAAGAATGTGCTGAAAGGCGTTGCGTTGCTGTTGTTTGAGCTTGTTCCCGCCTTATTCAGCACCATATCCGTTACGGTTATGGTGTTATCGCGGTAGTAAGCCGTGGTCTTGATCTCGAAGATGTAGATCGTGATGCCGGGGTCTGTCGCATCGGGTTTACTATCCTGATGTGTGATCTCGACCTCAACAGCGTCAAGTACTCCGGGCTCTACCGGGTCTTCCGCAGCAGCGGCAAGTATAGCATTTCCGGTCTTGCCGTAGATATTGCTTGACGTACCCTTGAGGGAAGCACCCTTTGTCTTTTTCAGCTTCTGGACTTCTTTTTTCAGATCGTCAAATTTATTGACATCTGTTATTCCGCTTTTCGCAACGTATGTATCCTGCGTCATCGCCTCGATCATCATATCGGAAACGGATATCGCGGACAGATACATCTGCGAGAAATCGTAGTTGCTCACAACGGTCTGATACGAGCTGCGCGCCGTGAAATACGCCGTTATAGCCATTGCGATAAGCAGCGACATGATCGCTATTACCGCGAACAGTACCGCTCCGCCGCGCCGTTTGAGCCGGTAGAAAAATTTCAGCATGACCTCTCCTCCTTAATAAATGATAGGTCTCTGATCTACAACTACATTCGTACCGTCAGCATCTATTGTCTTTAGGCCTTCCATAGGCTCAACGCAGAGGAATGTGATATTTACGGGAACAGTTACCTCTGTATCGTCCTCAACTATGACCTGCTTGGAATTGGCTTCCGCGCCTACCTGGAGCTCACCGGCTTCGTTGACAAATACCGCGGTGGAGTCTTCCTCTTCCTCAATGGTCGCTGTCATCGGTATTGTGAGACTGTCGAATGTTATAGATCTTTCGTTCAAGTACATATCATCGATGAACTTCATGTAATCGGAGAACTTGCCCTTGACTTCGTAAGATGCCGATATAGCGGCTACAGTCTGGGCAATATCCGATGATGATACATACTTGCAGATAGCCGCCTTGTAAACCTTCTTCATTGTATCGGTGTACTTGGCAGGATCTATCTCATTGCCTTCCTCATCGCTGATAGTAGCTTGTGTTGTCGATGCGACAGAAATGATATACTTCTTTCCGCCGTCCTTGAATTCGCCTTCTGCAAGCACTTCGGTTCCGTCGGTAGTCTTTGCGGACTGGCTGAATGTCTTAAGATCATACTCCGCCTCGACAGGAACAAGGTACTCAAGGTTAAGGTCTCTCGTTGCGATCTCGGTAATGGAGATCGTGTGAGCGTCCAGATTGTGGGCAGTCATATATGCCATAGCAAGCTCGGACGCTTCATAGGTCGTGAGGTCGGGGAAGAAACCGCCCTCAAGTTTTACCGCTTCATTTTTGCTGTTGGTAATATCCCCGTCTATCGTATCGAGACGAGCAAGACGCTCATCGAGTGCAAGCTTTTCCGCAACGTTTGCTTCGAGCATCTTTGTTGCTTTGCCTATTTCGTTAAAGCTGGGAACTACAAGGAGGAATGTACCTCCGACAAGTATAAGACCGAGCAGTATTACAGCAACTACGATCTTTTCGACCTTACTTAATCTCATATCCGTTACCTCCTCTGATTCTCATACTGAGAGCAAACGAATATCTGTAGTCGCCTGCTTTTTCCTCAACCTTGAGACCCTCGTTATCCTCGGATTCCTTGATCTCTTCTCCGGTAAATCCGTTATAGCTGATCGAATCGAAGTAATCCTGATCTATAAGCGCTCTTACATATTTTGTAGGAGTTTCCCTGTCGTAACAGCGCACTGATATTGCAACATCATATCCGGATATGCTGATATCGTCCATAAGGTTGGCGTTGGGCTCAACCGACTCAAGCGCTTCAACAAGCTTTGCCCTTACCTCGGAGTTTCCTTCCGGCAGGAAGTCGGAAAGTCTGTCGGCTTCGGCAACGTTGAGAGCGTAGTCGTTGATGTTGGAGAGGATCTGTTCTTTTTCTCCAAGGAGAGCAAGCTTTGCATCGGTCTCTTCGTTGTGTACTTCATTGTAAACCGCGTCAGCCTGAGCCTTGATACCGTTTGCGATACCGTCGCATACAAGCTTTGCACCGACAACAGCACCTACCGAGAGGATGCAGGCAATACCCATACCTACCATGAATGTGCTTGCTGTCTTCTTTTCCTTAACTGCGGAAGCGTCGAGGAGGTTAACGTGGTCAAAGTCTTTTCTTACCTTGAAGAACGCACCGATCGAGTTTGCGTACTCTGCGAAATCGAAGTCGCAGAATGTTACGATGTTATTGGGGATATTGAGTATGTGCGAGGGAACGTTGAACGACGAAACTGCGTTGGAAAGGGAGATGAAATCTCTTACCTGACCGTAGAACATTATCTCCTTCAGCGGCTTGGAATCTTTACGCTGGCCGGTGAACTGCAGGGTACGGAAGATGTTGTCGTAAACAGCCTGGTTTACATAGTCCTCGTCGTTATTGTAATCGTACGGATCGACTCTGACATATCTCGAGAGGGAGAGCTGGTTGTCTTCATACAGGTTGATGTTGATGAAGTCGTTGTCGATCTGGACGAGCATCAGGGGCATTGAAGCTTCGAGCTTCGGGGTGTTCAGTATAAGACGTGTGATACAGTTGTTCGACACGTTTATCTGCTGGAGCTTGATACCGAGCTGGGTGAACAGTCTTATGTAGCCGTCAACCATTCTCTGGGGAACGGCGGTAGCGAGGATCTTGAGCACGGGCTGCTCATTTTCGTCCTTGTCTTCGCCTATGATAGAGTATGAAATGTTGTACTCTTTTGTGATACCCATTGTTGTGAGTATCATGGACTCGATAGCTGCCGAGTTGGAGATCTTCTTCGGCTTCGGTACTGTAAGGTCCTTATAGAGTATCGAACCGGAGTTGATGCAGACGATAGCGTCCTTCTCCTTGATATTTTTTGTTGCGATGATATCTGTGATCTCACCCGCTACCATAGGGATATCGGTTACATAACCGTTGCTGATGCTTCCAGCGGTGAGGTCACGCGTTTCTACTTCGAGAACACGGATCTTGTTGCCGTTCAATGCGCCTCGTACAAGCCTTATCTGCTTGTCGGTAATATCAATTGATAACATATAGCACCTCTTGTTTATTTAGTTTATCACCGGGCGCTTTTTCCGCGCCCGGATATTTACTTCGTATCAGTTTCCGACGTTTGCCATACCACCGTAGAGGATCGGGAAAATACCTGCAAGTATCATACCTATCATGATACCGAGGAAGATGATCATAAGCGGTTCCATAAGTCCGACGAGCTTTGCGATAGCTGTCGCGGATTCGTCTTCGTAGTAATCGGCGGACTTATTGAGGATATCGTCCAATGCACCGGATTCCTCACCGACCATTATGATCGACGTGAATACGCCGGGGAAAACACCTATCTTTGTGATCGCCGTTGAAAGCGCCTCACCGTGTTTTACGTCTTCTACGACGCTCTCATGGAAGAGGTTCGATATGTACTGGTTGTTAAGCGTATCAGCGGACTTTTCGATACAATCGACCATCTGAAGTCCGGAAGCGTAAAGGTTAGCCATTGTTCTTGCGAAACGTCCGGTATAGATGACGATGAGAAGGGGACCCACCTTAGGCATCTTTACCTTCATCTCATCGAACCATAGCGCGAACCACGGAGTCTTCTTGAGGAAGTGGATAACGAGCACTATCACTCCGACACCGAGGATTATCGTCCACCAGTAGGGGATCAGGAAGTCGCTTATCGCGAACATCGCCGCTGACAGCGGAGGAAGATCATCACCCGCAAGGTCACGGAACATCGGCATGATGAAGATGAACAGACCGAAGAATACGGCAACGAGCAGACACATAAGTACGATAGGATAGATAAGCGCACTCTTTATCTGGTTGTTGGTCTTGTTCTGGTTGAGGTAGTAGTCGGCAACACGCGTCATGATAACGTCGAGGTTACCGGAAGCCTCACCGGCAGCGACCATGCTGACGAACAGGAGCGGGAAAACGCCCGGTCTTGCCTGTACAGCTTCCGCGAAAGAACGTCCTTTCTGAACGTCTTCATAGATCTCAAGAAGCGCTGCCTTCGCCTTTTTGTTTTCTTCCTGCGAGTACAGGATATGCAGCGATCTTACGAGACTTATACCTGCGGTAAGCATCGAAGCGAGCTGACGGCAGATAAACGCAAGATCCTTCGTCTTGAACTTGTACTTCGCATCGCTCTGTTTCTCCTGGATCTCAGAATACTCGGTACAGAAAAGATTCTTCGCACGAAGCTTCTCATTCAGGTCGAGGTAGTCGTCCGCGTATTCCTTTCCTCTTACCGTGGAACCGTTGACATCTGTGGCAACATAAGAATAGTATGCCATGTAAACCCTCCATTCGTTGATTTTTATTTACTCATGCGGATGGACGGCTGCAGAGCGCACTATCCCCATACGCACACTTGTATACGTTACAATTATAACATAAAAGTCGTTATATCACAATAGTGTATAATTACAAATTTTCACTGCTTTATTTGTATAAAAATGAAAATTCTATAATGAGTCCGGTTACATTCCGGGTGCGTTCTTTATTTTAAATGGTATAACCGGAGAAAGTCTTTGTCGGCGGGAAATTAACGGCTTTATTTTCATTAGTTTCCCGCAGGTTAATTTAAGTAAATTATATGTGATAATTACCTAAACAATACTGCAAAAATTGTTTGCTATTTCTTCAAAAAACGATTGACACCCGCGCCGCGATATTATATAATATTATTACAGAGCGCGTGTATCCGGCATTTCAAGCGCTGCGCGCGCAATGAAACAAACATACTGAAAGAAAGAGGTAAAAGCCAATGAACGTAAAGATCTTTAATCAGCCCTCGCTTCCCAATATCCCATGGCAGGACAAGCCCGCAAACTGCAAGGACGTTATCTGGAGATACGACGCCAACCCGATAATCCCGAGAGACCTTCTCCCCACAAGCAACTCGATCTTCAACAGCGCCGTTGTTCCCTTTGAGTGCGGCGACTACAAGTTCGCAGGCGTTTTCAGAGTTGACGACAAAGAGAGAAATATGGCTATCCATGCCGGCTTCTCCAAGGACGGAATCCACTGGGACATCAACGAAAAGCGTGTTGACTGGATCAACGACGATCCCGAGACAGCAGAGGCAAATCCGTGGCAGTACGGCTACGATCCCCGCTGCGTATGGATCGAGGACCGCTTCTGGATCACATGGTGCAACGCTTACGGCTGGAAGCCTACTATCGGCGTGGGCTGGACAAAGGATTTCAAGGAATTCCACCAGTGCGAGAACGCATTCCTCCCCTTCAACAGAAACGGCGTCCTCTTCCCGAGAAAGATAAATGACAAGTTCGTTATGTTCAGCCGTCCTTCCGACAGCGGTCATACTCCTTTCGGCGACATGTACGTTTCCCAGTCCTACGATATGAGATACTGGGGTGACCACAGACACGTTATGGGACCGCTCAGAGGCTGGGAGTCCAAGAAGATCGGCGCAGGTCCTATCCCGATCGAGACAAGCGAAGGCTGGCTCGTATTCTATCATGGTGTTCTTGAGAGCTGCAACGGCTTCGTTTACAGCTTCGGCGCATGCATTCTGGACATCGACAAGCCCTGGAAGGTAAAGTACCGCTGTGCAGAATACCTCCTCAATCCTCGTGAGATCTACGAATGCGTAGGTGACGTTCAGAACGTTACATTCCCCTGCGCTGCTCTCTGCGACGGCGATACCGGACGCATCGCTATCTACTACGGCTGTGCCGATACTTGCGTATCTATGGCATTCTGCACAGTTGACGAAGTAGTTGAGTATGTAAAGAACCACTCTTCAGTCTGATCACGACACATAATAATACCTCTGAAAAATGCGCAGGCGCTCCATTACGCCTACGCATTTTTCCTTTTATTTATGGTATATATCACAAATATCACCAGTCCGGTGACTGCCGCCCCGCAGCATATCCCGGCAAAGTCTATCCAGACATCGGCAACAGCCGCTCCCCTTCCGGAGAAAAGCTGGACGGTCTCATCGATAAAGCCTATAAACAATCCCGCTGCAAAGGGAATTGCCGCTTTTACGATCTTTTCTTTTCTGCTTACAGCGTCCCTTGCTTCCGGGAAGAAGTAGCAGCCGAGAATTATACCCGCCACTGCATGCTCGGCAAAGTGAGCGAGCTTGCGCACAAGATGATCGGTGAGCTGTAACGGTATATGCAGAAAATCGAGGATTTTCTGCAAAAATATCATCATTCCGAGGCTCTCCTCCGCGGATTGCGAGCGCGGTATGAGGGAATGCCCCCAGATAAACAGCAGAACCGCTGCCATTAACAGAATAAACGTCCGCAACTTCATTCAATACCTACTTCAACAGTCCGCTCACAAAGATCTCGATACCGATAGCGATAAGTATCACACCGCCGAGTATCTGCGCTTTTCCGGAAAGCTTTGTACCGAATTTTCTGCCTATTGCAAGTCCCGCCGTGCAGATAATAAAGGTGACTGCGGCGATTATAAGAGAGGCAGCGAGTGCGGACGGAAGCTCGTAATCGGCAATGGTAAATCCGACGGAAAGAGCGTCGATAGATGTGGCAATTCCCTGCAAAATCAGCGCTCCGAAGCCTACCCCGGCATTCTCCGCGCTCTCGTCCTTGCCGGAAACGCCGTCCCATATCATCTTACCGCCTATGAACACGAGCAGAACGAGCGCTATCCACGGCACAAAGCTATCAAAAGAAGAAAACAGCGTAACTATCGTATGCACGCAGACCCAGCCGGTCATCGGCATAAAAGCCTGGAAGAACGCGAAAGTTCCGGCGATAAGCAGCTGTTTTCCGCGCTTCATTGCCGGCTCATTCAGACCGTTCGCAAGCGATACCGAAAAAGCGTCCATTGCCAATCCTGCACCGAGCAGGATACTGTTGATAACAAATACGAAAATATCTATCTTTATCCCTTCCCTGCTATTCATAACATATCTAACATTATACTATGTCCGTCCCTGCTTGTCAATGATAAAAATAGATCAAGACGGTCGCTTACGCTCGAGACGGTCGCTGTCGCTCGAGACAGCCGCTTGCGCTCG
>DEWH01000022.1:186496-186761 GCA_002363155.1 Ruminococcaceae bacterium UBA3215
CGCGCACGGCGCTTGAGACTTGGGGAAAACCTTTTGCTGAATCGAAGTTTTTCTTATGGCGCGCGTCCTTGCGCGCCTTTGGAAAACTTCTGCACCGCTTCCTGCGGTGGAAAGGTTATTCCCCAAACCCCTTTCCAAAGACTTTTGATCGCTCCGCAATTAATGGAGAGAGCTATCACAACAGAATGAAAGACTGCTGAAACTAACGAATTTCAGCAGTCTTTTTTGTATTCAGATGAATATAGCTAACCGTGGAGCTGCACCC
>DEWH01000022.1:186839-211147 GCA_002363155.1 Ruminococcaceae bacterium UBA3215
CATTTCGCCGCGGCGCGTCCGCCGCACCCTTTTTTAAAGGGGGCTGGCGGGGGGTTGGGGGGCAGAGCCCCCTCTCTGAAATCTCTCAAATCTCTCTCAACCCTCTCAAGATCTCTCGATCGCGTCTGTGCGGTAGATGAACTTGACAGAGCCGGAACCGCCGGTGAAAGTCTCGTAGTCCTTCGATACGTCGGATACTGCCTTGAAGCGGTCAACGAGACTGCCGAGATCGCCGTCAACAATGTCGATCAGCTTTGTGATGCCCTTTTCGTTGAACTCCCTGCAGCCGTCAGAGAGCTGTGCGGAACCGTCATCAAGCTGCGTTATTCCGTCTATCAGTGCCGGAACACTTCCGTTAAGCTCGGAAATGCCGTCGTAAAGCTGCTTTGAGCCGGCTTCAAGCTTCTGCGTGCCTGCATTCAGCTCATTAAGTCCGCCCTTGAGCTGCTTTGCGCCGTCCGCTGCCTGCGCTACTCCCTCGGTATATGCCGCAAGCCCGGTGTAGAATGTGTTGTAGCTGTCAAGCTGCGTTTTCAGCTCAATAAGCTTTGCAGCACCGGCAGATGCCGTTTTTGCGCCTTCCTTTATCTTGTCCTGTACGTCTTTGGACTTGTAATTCTCATCAATAAGCTCGGCTATCTTTTCATCGGTCGTCTGCGCAATTATCGCCTTGACCTCGTCACTCTGCATCTGTTGTTCGAGTGCCGCTTCCGATTGCTCCTTTACTTCCGCCGACTGCATCTGCTGTTCAAGTGCCGCATCAGCCTGTGCCTTCACTTCCGCTGTCTGCATCTGCATCTCTGCCGCAGCTTCGATCTTCTGCTGAACATCAGCGCCTATAACGCCCGCAGCAACACCCTGCGTGTACTGCTCAACAGTCATATTCTGCGACGCAAGAACACCTTCAAGCACCTTAGCTTTAACACCCTCATTTACCTTTTCCGCAACCGTCGCTTTTACCGTCTCATTCACCTTTTCGCTGACCTGCGCTCTTACCGCCTTGGCAACTTCCGCTTCTACTGTCGCACGATTGGCTTCAACAGCCTCCGTTACCTGCTTCATTGCGGTTTCCTGCGCCATTTTCAGAGCGTTGTCGCCGTCCAGAGAAGCTATGATCTTATCGAGTGTCTCGCCGTAATTTCCGATCGTCAGCTTGTAACCTGTGATACCGGCGGCTTCAAGCTGTGTGTTCGCCATATCGAGCAGAGAATTGAACACCTGCTCGGAGCCTGCCGTGAGGGTCGCATTGTTCGATGTGAGCTGATCGAGTCCTGCGGAAAGCTTGTCGGAACCGGTATAGAGCTGCGCGGCACCCTTGTTCGCGTCGGATATGCCGCTGTTCAGCTGACCCGCGCCCTCGTAAAGCGCGCCTGTACCGTCCGTAAGCGCAGATGACTTTTCAAGCAGTTCGTTCAGACCGTCGTGAAGCTTGCCGGAACCGTCGATAAGCTGATCCATAGCATCGCTGAGCTTGTCGATATCTTCGGTGAGCGTTGCCTCGGGATCGCCGAGATCAAGGTCAATATCGCTGAATACTTCATTTGTTGCTATGGTTACCGTGTTCATAAGCTCGAAGTCGGTAACATCAGCTGTGACCTCGAAATATCCGGGTATCTTTATCTTCCCGCTGTCCTCGGTGCCAAGACTTTCGGCAAGACCCGGGAATGCGGTTCCCACGATGAATGTACGGTCACCGTCATTCACGATCTTACCGTTTACAGCCTCGACATTGCGGAACTTTTCATTATCCAGCAGCATACCGGTGATCGCAGCGAAAGGCACATATATTTTAGTCTTCTCCCCATTTATTGTCACATCTTCGTACTTATTGTTTGTATAGTCGAATCTGATCGTGACCTTTCCGCTCCTGCCGGCGAGTTCATCTGCCGTGATATCGTTTCCGTCCAGCTTGTAGCTTACCGCTATGCCGAGAGGAAGCTGCTCATTTGTCGTTCCGCGGTAGTAGATATCGTTTCCGCCCGCATTCCATGTTCTTTTACCGCCGTTCTCGGTGAATGTCTCGCTGCCCTTGACATTCTCTATATTGCTGAGCAAAGACTCTTCCGTGATGATATTATCGCTTCCCGCATTCATAAGATGATCGCTTACGATGACCTTGTTTGTGCTGCCGTTCGCGTCTGCAAGCACATATACTGTCTCGTCCTTCTGCGGTTCATCTTTCACAGCTTGTTCTTCCTCAGAAGTCTCCGGCAGTATCTCCTCCGCATCTGCGGAAGCATTCTCGTTTACCGCATAGGCTGCTGTTGCACCTACGGCACCTGCAAGCATTGTGCAGCAGGCAATATATGATATTTTCTTTATAAGTGACTGTTTCATAGTTATCTTCCTTTCTGATCTGTTTTTATAATACTTAACTGTCTGTTTTCCCTCCGCTTTTCTAAAAAGCGGAGCAGGGCGGGAGTCTGAGGGAGGGACAGGATCCCTTCCTCAGTCGGCTGTCGGCACCGCAGGTGCCGCAGACGAAGGATCAGCTGCTGTGCAGAGGCCGGCCGATGTGACCGTGCCTTTCACTGCTCACTCCGCTCATTCCGAGTGTGGTATGTCTTATCAGAGCGTCACACAGCAGGAGAAGCGCCGGCAGGATAAATATTACGCATATCATGCTTATCACTGCGCCTCTTGCCATTAACATACACATCGAGCTGATTATATCTATATCGGAATATACCGCAACTCCGAATGTTGCTGCGAACAATCCCATACCGCTGACGATTATCGACGGGATAGATGTCGTGAGTGCTGTTCTTACCGCGTCAAGCTTGTCGGCACCGCCGATACGCTCCGTTTTGTATCTTGTGGTCATCAGTATCGCGTAATCCACTGTCGCACCAAGCTGTATCGTGCTTATGCAGATAGGAGCAATGAACGGGAGCGACTGTCCCATATAATGCGGGAGTCCGAGGTTTATGAATGTCGCAAGCTCTATTACCGCTATCAGTATGAAAGGCAGGGATACCGACTTCTCAACAACCGCGATTATAACGAATATCGCAACTATCGAAACTGCGCTTACTACACGGAAGTCGTGACCGGTAGTCTCGATCATATCCTTTGTGCATGGCGCTTCGCCTATGAGCATTCCGCCCTTGTCGTACTTTTTCAGTATCGCGTTCAGTTCGTCAAGCTGACTGTTTACAGCGTCGCTCGCTACCTTGTATTCCGAGTTCACGAGGATAAGCTCCCATTTGTTGCTTACCAGCGCTTCCTTCAGTCTGTCCGGTATCACTTCTTCCGGCACAGCCGAACCGATAACGCTCTCAAGTCCGAGAACATACTTTACTCCGTCAACCTGCTTCATTTCCTTTATCATGGAACGGACGTCCTTTGAAGATGTGTCCGCATCAACAAGGAGCATGTGAGTGGAAGCTACATCGAAATTCTCGCGGAGCTTTGAGTTTGCGATCACATAGTCGATATCTTCCGGCAGGCACTCGCCCAGATCGTAGTAAACTTCATCGTTCGTCTTTGAGTACCCGTAGTAAGCCGGGAATACAAGTATCGCAAACACCGCGATAAATACCGGGAACACCTTTGTTATACCCGATGCGAGCCTGCTCATATCCGGTATAAGCGAGCGGTGCTTTGTTGCCTGGAGAGGTTTGTCAAGCGCAAGTATCAGCGCAGGGAGAACTGTCACACAGCCTATGACTCCCAGAAGAACGCCCTTTGCCATTACTATTCCGAGGTCTGCGCCGAGAGTGAACGACATGAAGCAGAGGGCTATGAATCCGGCTATCGTGGTGACCGAGCTTCCGAGAACGCTGGTGAGCGTTTCGTGTATCGCTTCAGCCATTGCCTGCCTGTTGTCGCTTATCTTTTCAAGCTTCTCATTGTAGCTGTGCCAGAGGAATATCGAGTAGTCCATCGTAACAGCGAGCTGGAGGACTGCCGAAAGCGCCTTGGTGATGTAGGATATCTCACCCATGAAGTAGTTGGTTCCTAAGTTCAGCAGTATCATCATTCCGATACTTGCAAGGAATACGAAAGGCACCAGCCAGCTGTCGAGGAAGATCATCATAGCAGCACACGCAAGTATTACCGCTATGCCGACGTAGATCGGCTCTTCCTTTTCGCACAGGTCTTTAAGATCTGTAACGAGTGCGGACATTCCGGAAACGAATGCCTGTTTTCCGGCTATCGAGCGTACATTCCTTATAGCCTCCATTGTAACATCAGCCGATGTGGAGCTGTCGAAGAATACCGCCATCATCGTCGCGTTTCCGTTGTTGAATGCCGAGTATATCTTTTCGGGAAGGAATTCCTTCGGTATCGTTATATCCGCCATATCCTGCCAGCAAAGAACGGTATCGACATGCTCAACGGTCTTTATCTGCTCCGCCATCGCCGCAACGTCCTTATCCGGCATATCCTCCACGACTATGAAGGAGAAGGCTCCCTTTCCGAATTCGTTCATCAGTTCTTCCTGTCCTTTTACTGTGTCCATGTCCGACGGCAGGTAGTCGAGCATATCGTAGTTGATCCTTGTTCCGATCATACCGAGCAGAGCCGGCACCATAAGCACAAGGCTTACTATAATGATCGGCACGCGGTATTTAACTACCGCATTTGCGAATTTCATCTTATCATACCCTTTCTTTTTTCTGATCAGTGAGTGTTCACTGCATTTACCTTGATAACGTCGTCCGGCAGCTGGTTCTTTACTATCTTTACCGCCACCAGAACGGTGATGAGGTTCAGCAGACCCTCCATTACAAGTGTCACGCCGAGAATCACCGCGACTACAGCCGCGCTTTCAACGGGATTGATTATGAGGAAGAATCCTGCGATATCCGCCGCGATCGCTGCCGCGAGTATCAGCCACCACTTGCTTACCCCGAAGACCTTCGCGTCGATCGCCGTCTGTATTTTCAGCAGACCGTCCGCAAGCACGCATACCCCGAATATCACCCCGATGAAACCGAGGAACAGCTCCGGCTTTACTGCCGCCGTTACTCCGAGGATCATCAGCAGAATGCCTTCTGCAAGGTCATGCTGGAAAGCAAGCCTGAACAGATCCTTTGAGAAGTAGCTTGCTATCTTTACTCCGCCGAATACCGCGGAAACTACTCCAAGCACACTGCACATCGCGGAAGCGAGCGTATCCGGCGCGGCGATAAGGACTGTTCCCACTGCGATCAGCATCGCCGACATAACGATGTAGCCTGCCTTTGCGGTCCTCATAGGTGTTACCGATCTCATCATATCATCGCCCCCCTGTTTCTGTTTACATCCATAGTATATCACCGTTTCCGGCAAAAGAAAACGGTCAGTTCACCCTGCCGTGTACAAATCTCATACACGGTAAGGTAAACTGACCGAATTTTGGGCAAATGATGTGTGTTTGCCTAAATTCTTCCGGCAAGCGGACTGTTATTGCTTTTTTATCTAATATATGCTATAATAAGCTAACATTGTATCACTGTATTCTGCAGGAACGGAGGAATTACTTTATGGCTTTTGCGGGAATGGTATGGGGCAGCGCGATACTTATAACCATAGCTGTTATTTACGGTGCACTGGGCCTGACCGCTCTGATACTTACAATACTCGGATTCGTGTTTCTTAAAAAACACAAAGTCGCATCGACAATAATGTTTTCCTTCGCGGGATTAGGCATTGCGGGAATAATCCTTTTGACCGCAGGCATAAACTGGGTATTATCTCCGAAGCCTTCGGTACACATTACAAGAGAGGGAGATACCGTTGCTATTCAGCCGGAGGATTGGAGCAATATGTCTAAAGCGTTCGCTGAGTACGATATGCAGGCGATAATCGGTATGCTCAATGAGCACCCGGAGCTTACATACTTCTATGACAATAACCGCGTCAATATAATCGATTACGGACTGTACAATCTGAATGTTGATGTTATGAAATGCGCACTGGAGCACGGCGCTGTATATGACGATCAGGAGACATACAGAAGAAGATCCTACCAATGCGGTTCTCTTAATTCGTTCTATCAGGAGTTGTATTATCCCGACGAAACACAAAACCCACGGTATGAGAAAGGCGCAGCCAGCGATGAAATGATCGAGGCGGTGCGCTTTGCAATAGAGAATGGGGCGCAGATAATATATGACACAAGCTCGTACAAGATCAGACCTGACTCGTCACAGAATTTCTATGAGCAGACATGGGTGTGGGTGAACCAGGACGATGTTATAAGCGACAAAGACTGGGAGCTTCTTGATCTCGTTAAGAGCTATATGCCGGAGGACTGGAGCATAGACGATATGTATGATGAAGAGAGAAAATGGTATGGACGTGACTTTTCTCCCGACGCCCGGGAATATAAGAGACCGAACAGATAATATCCGCTGCCAATACCATTTATTGCTGTCATACACTCACAGCCCTTATCCGGTTATATCGAGAACAGCACCCGCGTCACTGCCTGAAACTGCAACAGACGACACCTCCGCGGCAGCCGGAGCGTCGATCTCAACTATCGCGTCACGCTGGGCGGCATACAAAGCCTGTGCAGTGGGGTTCAGATTTTCGACCCACGCGTTGCTTTCCTCGTTCAGCTTATCCTGCTTTTCACGGTATTCCCGTTCTTCGTCCTCGTCCCATTCGGACTTGTGCTTTTTGCGCTCGGCTACCTGCGCCATCATTTGCGCGGTTTTGGCGAACTGGTACATATCCTTGTCGTATTCCATAAGCCTGCGCTCGTCACCCGGCGGAACAATGTCGCCCTTTGCCATATTCCGGTAAACAGTCATAGCTTTCGCCATATCCTCGGCGTGTTTCTTCTCCGCTTCGGAATTGGCTTTGGTTGTCGCCATTTGCGCCTGCATCATATACGCATCGTTGAACGCTTTCTTGTCCTTTATCATCTGCTCTTTTGCAGCATCGGTCAGCATATACTGCTCGCCGTCATCGCCGTTTATCAGATTGCTCTGCTTGTCCTGCGGGACTTCCTGTCCCTTTTGGAGCTTTACAGCTTCGTACTTGTGAACATACGGCGAAATATTGAATGATACACCTGTCATACCCACACCTCCTTGTAACTTTTCCTCAGATAGGCATATTTATCCATTATTTATATCGTCGGATAAACGGAAAACTTTAGTCTTTTCAGAATATACACCTGTAAGACTATTCAAAAGTAATAGTAATACAGCCCACAATCGGCTTGTTTATGCCGTTTGTGGGCTGTATGTTTTTTGTTATGAAAAGATGTCTGTTACGAACGCTTTGGATTTTTTCAAGATTGGTGTGATACGACACAAAAATCCGCCCGCAGATGAATCTGTGGGCGGATTCGATGGCGCCGTCGCGCCTGTGATTGCGTTACAAAAAGTATATCAAAACTCCGGACAGCGAGGCAGAAAAAATCCCGCCTCAGGTAAACCCGAGACGGGATTCGCCGCCCGCCGTCGCGGGCTGGTGGACCCGGGGAGGATCGAACTCCTGACCTCCGCGTTGCGAAGCCCTCTCCGATTTTATTGTAATTTCGTGCAATTTGTCGCAATTGGCTTTGCAATGCGGTTTATCGCTGTTAGCGTTTCAACTTATTTTAGGCGATCTGAGGTGATTTTTGCCCCCTTTTTGGGGCTTGTGTCAACAAAAAGTCAACAAAATCTGAGCGAAAATATATAGTTGTTATATCAATATATATGAATGCTCGCAAGATATTTCAGATTAGCTAAAATTGCTTTAAATAAGCCAATTAATTTAATGACCCGGCGTGGTCCGCATCAGTGAGAGGCGTGCCGGGTTCTGTTGAAGATATTATACATCATTTGCTCAAAAATGTCAAGATTTACTGCGGAGGTCAAGAGTACGAATACTCTTACTAATTTCAATGTAGTCTTACACTGTCTCTTACACTGTCTCTTACACTGACTTTTTTGCTGAAAAATCCGTATTTCACGGGCTTTTATAAGAAAAATAGCGTTCTTGCGCTGACTTTTTGCACTGACTTTTCTACGTTTTTCGATTTTAATCCATCTATATAAAAAGGCTCCCGCAAGAGCCTTCAGGTTACAGGCTTCACAAGTTTCTGTAACACGATCACTATAAGAATAATAGCATATTTATCGCAAACTGTCAATATCATTCGTTGAGTAATCGCATCAATTAACGCACGCGTGCGTTAAGATTTATATTAAACACATCATAAACGCATCAAAAGTATTGACTTAACGCACGAATGATGATATAATAATATAAAATCTAACGCACGCGTGCGTTAGATGATGTGTTAAATGAGGTGTTAAAATGAATATCGGATTTAAAGAAGACCTTACAAACGAGTTCAAAAGCGATAAAAAGAAGCTTCCAGACTCAGATATAATTGATGCGGTTGTAGCCTTTACCAATACGAACGGCGGTGACCTGTATCTCGGCGTGGAGGACGACGGCGAGATCACGGGACTGCACAAGGAGCATACGGACGCAGTACAGCTTGCGGCGTTTATTGCAAACAAGACAGTGCCTCCTGTAACGGTTGATGTCGAAAAACGTGATGATAACACATATATAAAAATCAGCGTTCCGAAGTGCAGGAGCATTGTTGCTTCGTCATCCGGAAAAATACTCCGCCGCAGGATAAAAGCCGACGGGACACCGGAAAATGTCCCGTTATATCCACATGAGATACATTCAAGGCTGTCCGATCTCAGGCTACTGGACTTTTCTGCTCAGTGCGTTCCCGATTCGGAATACAGTGATCTTGACGATACCGAGCGTGAACGACTCCGTAATGTTATTCGTTCTTACAACGGCGAAAAGGCATTGCTGGAGCTTGACAACGAGGAACTTGACAAGGCACTCAGGCTTGTTGATGATATAGATGGGAAACTGAAACCAACATACACGGGTATGCTGCTCATAGGGCGTCCCGACAGGCTCAGACTTCGCATACCGACTGCCGAAGCATCGTTTCAGGTCATGAACGGCACCAATGTTGTTATGAATGAATCAGTCAATCTTCCTATCCTTGCGGCATTTGAAAAGATCAGTACCTTTATGGATGCGAGAAACTCCGAGGAAGAGATAGAAATGGGCTTTTTCAGGATCTCCGTATCAGATTACAATAAACGCGCATTCAGAGAAGCTTTGGTAAACGCATTCTGCCACAGGGATTACACAATGCTCGGCAGCGTTCGTGTGCTGCTGGACGACAACGGCTTGACGATAAGCAATCCCGGCGGTTTTATCGAGGGTGTTACACTGGAAAACCTTCTTACAGTCGAACCACACGGACGCAACCTCGCGCTCGCAGACGCGCTGAAAAGGATAGGACTTGCAGAGTGCACCGGACGCGGTATTGACCGTATCTTTGAAGGTTCCCTTTTATACGGCAAGCCTCTGCCCGATTATTCGGAATCCAACGATGTCATGGTAAGACTGTTTATTCCAAAGAGCCTGCCCGATCGCGATTTTACAAGGCTTATCTCCGAAGAACAGAACAGGCTTGGTCATGAGCTTCCCATAAATTCGCTGCTTGTTATGAACGATCTTAAGCGAAACCGGCGTGCAAGCATTGCCGAGCTATCAGAAATAACTCATATCAGCGAATCCAAACTCAGGATCACTGTGGAAAATCTTGTCGAGTCCGGACTGATAGATGCTATCGGCAGCGGACGCAGCAGATACTACACCCTTAGTGCCGATGTTTACAAGCAATCCGACAACCTGAGGGGATATGTCCGCCAGACAGGTATAGACAAGATACGGTATCCGGAGATGATATTGAAATTTGCTGAGACAAATAACGGTATTATTACAAGAAAGGACGCTGCCGACCTGCTTAGGTTGAATGTCCAGCAGGCATACAGGATATTGAAGAAAATGGCAGATGAGGGTAAGCTGATACCTGACGGTAAAGGAAAGGGCGCTTGTTATCGTATAAAAACGTAATCTGACTAAGGCGACCGAGTTTATGACAGAAAAAAGAGGAGGAAGTTATGAATAATAAAGATAGAAAAGTGTTTTGGAATACTTTATGCTCCTTGGAAGGAAGTGACACTGCGAAAGACGCTCAATTACTTCATAATACTATAAAATATCCTCCAAAGATATATCGATTTAGAGCTGTTACCATCAATTCGCTTGAAGGCCTACGTACAAACAACATGTATTTTTCCACAGCAGATTATTACGATGACCCCTTTGATTCCTATATTTACATAGACTGGAATCTGGTTGAAAAACAAATCCATAATGGGTATTATGATTCATCTGCGATTCAAAATATGGCAGTATGGTTTCAAGATAAATTCAACATTTCAACTGAACCAATTGTTAATTATATACACAGTATTTCATATGGGCAATGGGTTGAATACACGAAAACAATATTGGTTATCGTAAGAAAAGAAATACAAAAAAGGCATCTCTCAATTTGCTTTGCCGAACAGTGGGATAACGAGGTATTATGGATAAAATATGCTTCGGAGCATAAAGGATTTGCGTTGGAGTATGAAATTAATGATGATTTTCTTATGTTTAACGAGAATGGCATACAACATAAGTATTATCTTTATCCGATATACTATTCTAATCAAAAATATAATGCTTCAGAATACGCACTAAAAATCGCATATGAATTAATTGCATTATATTCTAATCCTATAATACAAAATTACATTTATAACAATATACCTAAGCTAAACTGGCATTATGAACGTATTGGTTTGATCAAGCATAAATGCCATGAACATGATAAAGAGTGGAGATTACTATATCCGTTTATTATACCATCGTATGAAATCATACAAAGACCTAAAATAGAAAGAAAACCGACCAGTGTAATCCTTGGACTTCGTATAGGTGATTCTGAGAAAAACCTGATTATTTCATTAGCAAAGGAAGCTGGAATTTCTAAAATATATCAACTTAACATAAAGGAGAACGGAAAACTAGGCAGAATCTTAATTTGATAAAGAGCAAAAATATTTAAAAGATAAAACCGAAGGATCGTTAGACGACCTTCGGTTTTATGTATTCTTTATAAAAAACAATAGTGCAATCATTTCACATCCAAAAAAGTTCATTTCGCACCATATCGTTAAACTTTTCCGCGCGATTTCCGATATAATAATAGACATAGTATTGCTTATCAGCGCACTGACGTATATCCCCCGCCAGCGGCGGGGGATATACAAAAAGCGCATGTAAAATCGGAGATGATAAAATGAGATTTGCTGTATGTGACGACGAAGCTGAGCTTCGCAGGGATATTTCGGACAGGATAGCCGCGCTGTGTCCGGGAGCGTCGGTGACGGAGTTTTCGTCGGGCGGCGAGCTTCTCGCGGGCGCGGGAGGCTTTGACATAATCTTTCTTGACATAGGAATGGACGGGCTCGATGGTATGCAGACCGCAAAAAAGCTGCGCCAGAACGGCTGCCGCGCGGCAATCATCTTCGTGACCGCGTTCGAGGACAGAGTTTTCGACGCGTTCGATGTCGGAGCGTTCAACTTTCTTGTGAAGCCCGTTTCGGCGCAGAAGTTCGCCGAAGTTCTGAAAAAGGCGATAGACAGCCGCGATACACCGCCGCCGACCGAAACGCACGACCGATATATTGCAATAAAAACAGGCGGACTCAACACCAAGCTCGCCCTGTCCGAGATAATGTACGCCGAGGTGTTCGATCGCATACTGATACTTCACACGGTCAGCGGAAAAGTCGAGTACCGCGGGCGGCTGAACGAGTTCGAGAAATGCACCGACGAGACATTCTTCCGCACCCACCGCTCGTACCTCATCAACCTGCGCTACCTCGAAAAGTACACGTCGAGCGAGGTCACAATGGAGAACGGCGACCACGTACTGCTCGCAAAGCAACGGTACAGCGAGCTTGTCAGGGCGTATCTGCGATTTATAAAATCGGAGGGCTGAAATGTACGATTATCTTGAAATTTACACGGACATCAGCCTGACGCTGACGATGATAATTACGGTTCTGGTGTATTCCGTCGGGCTCATGCAGTTCCTACGCCCGTTCACAAAAAGCCGCCTCGCACGGTATCTCACTGGCGCGGCGTATGCGGCGATAATGCTTGTGATGTTCTTTCTGCCGCAGGAGTTCAACAATATGGTCGCTTACGGCGCGGGAGTTGTCGGCGCGTTTGCAGTCTTCACCCTGTTCGACAGGCGGAACTACGCACAAAAGCTGTTTCTCGCGTTTTCGTTCTTTTCGGTTCGGTGGCTCACAGCAGCTGTCGGCACGTCGATCTGGCTGAAAGTCTACGGCTGGACATGCGGTTTCGTCATTGACGCATTTTTGTACGAGCCCGAAAAACAGGTCGCAGCGTACATCGTTTACGATGCTGTCGAGGGCTGCATAATGGCGGGAATAATGCTCCTGCTGATAACGATTTTCCACAAGGTCTATGTAAGCAAAAACGAGAAAATGACAATAAAAGAAGCGCTCCTGCTGATGCTGCCGAGCGTGGCGGGAGTGTTCAACTACCGGCTGCTACTCTATTTCAACAGCATCGACACGCGCGAGATCGACATCAGCCCCTACGACCTGATCTCATTCATTTTCTACCTCGTTTCGTACACGGCACTTGTCGCAGTCATTTATTTCTACGAGCAGATCAAAGCCGGACAGCGCCGCGAGAAGGAGGCCGCAATGCTTTCCGTGCAGACCGACAATATCCGCGACTACATCAGCGGTGCGGAGAGCCTGTACCGCGACATTCGCGCTATACGCCACGATATGCGCAATCACCTCGCTGTGCTTGAAAGCCTGCACACGCGGGGCGAGAATGAGGCATTTGAGAGCTATCTCGCTGAGGCTCGCGAGCGTATCGGCTCCGACAAAGGCGTAAACAGTGGCGATCCCGTGACCGACGTTATCCTCACCGAGAAGCAGAGCGAAGCCGAACGTCGCGGAATCTCGTTCGAGTGCGATTTCCACTACCCCGACGGCTTTTCCGCGGGAGCTCTCGATATGAGCATTATCCTCAACAACGCGTTGAACAACGCTATCGAAGCAGCCGAGAAATGCCCCGAAGGCGAGCGGCGTACTGCGATAACCTCGCTGAAAAAGAAGAACGCGTTTGTGATTACCGTCACGAATACTTGCATCGGCGCTTGCTCGTCCGCGGACGGGGAGCTTCCCGAAACGACAAAACCCGACCGCTCCGAACACGGCTTCGGGCTCGTGAACATCAAAAATACCGCCGAAAAATATGGCGGCGGTATAGATATTTCCTGCGAAAACCAGCTGTTCACTCTGACGGTCATGCTGATGACGTGATTTCGCGTCGGAAAAAGGGCGGTTCGCGGCATTTGGCTTGATTTCATACGGCTTCGGTCGATATAATAAATGCAAGCGGTATAGTATTGTCTGAAGTTTTCTCCCCGCGGAGCGGGGGAGAAAACGAGTCCAACACACTTCCGCTGCGGCATGGATTTGCCAAATCATCAAAGAAAGGATTTGATAGTATGATCACAAACACAATGTCAGCGCTGATGTCGGCAGGCACGACACTCAAACAGGCTCAGGTGCAGCAGCACGCTCTCAAAAAGGACGAGGGTCACGCGGGTATCCTCAAAGCCGAGATCGAACATTCCGTCAAGAACGATACAAGCGCAAAACAGGCTGAGCTGAAAGAGACCGAAGAACACGCTGCCGATCTAAAATCGAAGCAGACGGACACTCTTGAAGCTGCGACTGCCGAGCTTCGCGACAACATTGACCGCGCCCGTGAAGCCGACCGCGAGGAAGCCAAGAAAGAGGCAAAGGCAGCCGAAAAGAAGAAGTCCGAAAAGACCGAGAAAGAGAACAAGACCGGAAAACTCGGGAATGCTCCCGAGATGGACGAAAGCGTCGAGACTGACGGCGTTAAGGCAGTCACGGGAACGGAGACAGTCGAGGTCGCTCTGCCCGATGAAACTCCCGACCCGATACGCGTTCACAAGCCTATTGACATCACGGTCTGAGGTGGTGAGTTTATGGGAATGAGAATTGACAGCTCATATAACAATTATCCCGTCAGCAGAAGCCCACAGACCGATACCACGCGCAAGTCCGCCAACGACGAGCTTTCGTATTTACAGGACAAGTTCAAGGATTACAGCTTTGTCGCCGCGAATTTCAGACAGGGTATGCGCTACGGCTCGAACGCGACCACTAATGTTGCCATTTCTCCGCAGTTTCTGAAGAAAATGGCGAACGACCCGAAGCTCGCGGAAGAATACGAAAAAGAGATCGCAAACATGAAGTCCTGCGACCAGTGGTGCCGAGCAAACATTAGCGCTCGTGGGGATAAACTCGTCGCGGACGGCTGGGCGATAGACAAGGACGGCGGGATAAGCCGCTGGAGCATAGGCACACACGATGACCGTACGGCTCGCGTGAAGTCGCCCACAGAGTATGCAAATGAGCTGTATGAGAAGAAGAAATCAACAAAAGCAAAACCGTATCTCAAAAAGTTCAACGCAATGAGCCAAAAGCTGTCGAAAGGGTTTTTCTTCAGCGGTAAAGCGTGATACAGACCGCCAAGGAAGGTGATATTATGATAAGAGGGATAGACAATTATCTGGCTACATATCAATTCACCGAGCAGCCGCGGAAGCGTGCTGTAAGTGAACAACCGACCGAAAAGCCTGCTGTACAGGATAAGATCGAGTTTTCCGACGACGCTCTGGAGCGCGGTGAACAAAGCCGAGTACAGTCTGCGGTACTCGCGTCCCTGCAAGAGAAATTCCCGAAAATGACCTTTTCCGTGGGAACGGGTCTTATCGGCAAAAACGCCCGGAATACCGGCGATAACGCGAACCGCTGGGCGTTCACGCTCGACCCGAAGCTGCTCGAAAAGATAAGCGGCGACCCGGAAGCCGAGTCCGAGTACATACAGAAGCTCCGCGACATCGAGCGCGCAACTGCGTTTGCCGAGAGCTTTTCCAACGCGCTTGGCATGAAAACCGTGTACTGCGAGAACTACATCGACGAGGACGGGCAGCTGCACCACTCGTCCGTTCTGGTGCGCAAGGACGAGCTGAACGAGGAGCTTCGTGCGCAGGCTCGCGAGAACGCGGAGAAGATCATCGAGCGCGTCCGCGAGAAGAACGCCGGAGCTGCCGACAAGCTCGAAGAACTGCTGAACAAAGCGGACGAGACCGGCGAGCTTGTCCTCGGTGACGATGAAATGAAGCTGTTCGGCGAGGCGGCGAAGGCTCTTGACCCCGCTCAGAATGAAGAAACTGCCGACGGCGAGGAAGAAGGCGGCGAATCCGAAAGCGTCAGCGGGAGCATGGGCATAAACGCCGCAAAGCTCGCGCGTATGCTTGCTGCCGCAAAGACACGCTCGCAAGTGCAGGCGGTAATGGACATGATACAGTCCGATCTCCGAGAGTGCGACGCGGGCAAGGAGCAAGGGCTTGACGTTGACGAGGCTTCGGTCCAAGCGGCGGAGAGCCTGTTGGAAGAAGCTAAGTCCCGTATGAGCAGCGCCGAGGACCGCGAGCCTACGCCGCAGGAGGAAATGATGTCGGCGTTAGCGTCGTTGATGTAAAAGGAGATGTTCCCGTGAGCAATACTATGTACATATCTGCACAGACCGCGTATCTGAAAGCGTTTACCGAGAGCATAGCTCCGGCAAAATCAGCAGTAACGGGATTTGCGGCTGCGCTCGACAGTTGTATGAGCGAACAATCGCTTGAAGACTACAAGGCATATATCAAGGAGCGCGTGTCCTCGCTCGTCCTGCACCCGACGCAGTTCGGCGACACCTACGCCGTGAGCATATCCGATGCAGGTTATCGGGCAATGCAGGCTGACCCGCAGTACGAAAAGTGGGTGCTTGACCAGATACACAGCGCATTCTCGGTGGAAGTACCCTCGTGGCTGCGGCAGCTCGGCGGCAACCAATACCACACTCTTCAATTCGGCAGTAAGCCCGAGCAGTTCCGGCAGGACACTTACTCAACGGGTGAAGGTGCGCTGAAAAAAGAAGAAAAGGAAGAATACTGGAAACAGCTTAAAGAGATAAGGGACAAGCGGCGGGAAGAGTTTGAGAAAATGCTCAAAAAGAAGCGTATCGCGCTTGCACAGGCACAGGCTCTCGCATTGGAACGACGGCTCGCGTTTGCGGATATGATCGAGACGGACACCGATATTCCCGATGCTATGAGCTACGCCGAGGCGAATGTCAGCGAGGTCTCGCCGATACTATTCATTGATATTTCCGAAATAATAGCAATGATGTAAAGGGAGGTGAAAGCATGAGAAATTATGGATTGACCCGCTATATGACGTACAATAATTACCGTCATTCGTCGCTCTATAACCGCAGTCGGGTAAGCACCTACAAGCAATTCGCGTTGAAGTCAAACAGCGCGAACGCGGCTCGCAAAACGTATCAGACTACCGCGACAACGAAAGCGGCGGCCTATTCGGGAAGCCTGTCGGAAGCGGTATCGGGTATCGCATCGTCGGTGTCCGATCTCAGCAAGGCTATGTCGGGAACCGACCGCGAGAAGATGTTTGATGCGGCGAAAAGCTTTGTTGACAGCTACAACGATATGTACTCGGCGGTAAGCAATTCCCGCAATGCGTTCGTTTCGGGGCGCACGTCGATCATGACCAACACGGCAAAAGCATATTCGGGAACGCTTGAAAAGGCGGGTGTTACTGTCGGCAAGGACGGAAAGCTGTCTATCGACAAGGAGAAGTTCATGGAAGCCGATGATAAGGCACTTAGCTCCGCGCTTGGCAGGAATTCCACATTCACAGGCTCCGTGGTATCACAGGCGGTGAATGTCTCGCGTTACTCGGACAGCTTTTCGTACACGAGCTACGGCGGTTACAACAGCTATGGCGGCTACTCCAAAAACAGCCTGTTCGATTACGCTGGAACAACGCAAAGCGGTGTGCTTGCAGGGTATCTGCTTAATCAGTGGATATGATACTGCACCTCATTAAAATCACAGACTACATTACAACGCCCGCGGGGAGAGATCCTTGCGGGCGTTCTTTTATATTTGTTCGATTATGTTCTGGCCGTTGCACGTAGTCTGCCATGTTTAATACAAACCTTGTCGAACGAATTCTATGTTCCTGTTACACAATTTTAGAAAATTATCTTGTGCACTTCGCAGATTTTATTCCGAGAGGCCAGAAATTGCCCCCAATTTCTAGCGATTCTTATCCTTATATATGAAAGGGTATGTAATTTAAAGTAAACTCATGTAACACTTGCACAAGTCTCGACCCCTTCATTTGGTCAGATCGTAGAATCAGAATGAAATTCCTGTGAAACTACTGCAAATTGGACTTTGAAATCTTCATATAGGTGAGATGCTTTTTAATACCGGGATGTCGGTATACGTATTCCAAGTCCTCTGATTCCGGCAAAATAACATACAACCAAACGTCTCTTCAAAGCCCTTTACCCGTTATATTGCACGAATTTTTTGAAAAGCTCAGAAATGCAGCGTTTTTAACCTTTACATTTAGCGAAAAAATGTCCTTTATTATGAGAGCTCTTTTTTTAGTCACGTATTTTCGTCTCAAAAATATTGAGACCGGTATAAAAATCACCAATCACTATCTCTCACAAAAGCCTTGACCTATGCATCTGTACGAAATGTTCAGAAATGTTTGAAAACCGGCCGCCTTTTACCTATCGTTTTCGGCATTTTCGTTCCCTTATTATGAAGGGGTATGATTCCGGATACCAATCCCCAGTGTAAAAAATCCATTCCCCGTCATCTGCATAATGCACAACCTATCCCGTCATATAAAAATTTTTGTGTGCAAACATACGAAATTGCTCAAAAAGGCAGATAAAAAGTGCCTTTTAAACCCCTAGATATATGAGAGGGAAAATTCTCAGAACCCACGCGACCGATGATCCGGGACATTGATTCGGAAATCCGTCGCATGCATCTGCAAAATATACAAGTTCGACATCCATTTCTTTGTTGATAACAGAGAATTTTTGAAAATCGCCGTAAAACGTGTCCGATTTTCGGCGATTTTTGTAGGTACTTATGAGGGGACTATTTTTCCAACGCAAGGAGATGAATCCAATGTGAAATGAAATCGGCGGCCAAGAGGCCGCAAATATTCTGAAAAAGTCGGTATCCGGTTACCGACTTAAAAAAGTAATGCTTGCAAGCATAGAAAGTATCCGGTTACTTTCTTAATTTTTGTGGGAGCCCCCACAAAAATCGACAGCAGTTCCGTGACCGGAACTGCGCGACCACAATGATTTTAGGTTACACCTAAGACCGCGGAAAATGAAAGGAGAGGGTTAATTTGAGAAAATACAAAGAGATAAAACGCAAAGAGGTCATCTATGAACTTAACGAATGGGAGCTGATAAAAAAGTGGGCATCTCGGTTTAACATCACCACCTCCGAGTACATACGACAGGCGAGCCTCACCGATAAGATCACAGTCAGCAAAATACCGGGGGAATGGACGGAGCTGATAAATGTGCTGAGGAGGATCGGCGTGAACATCAATCAGCTCACCAAAAAAGCTTATGAACTTAACAGCATCTATGCTGCCGACTACGAAAAAATGGGGGAAGAGTACTCACAACTATGCCATACATTAAATGCAAAGCTATCCACACTGGGATGAAGCAGCGACTTCAATATATCCTTGACCCTGATAAAACCGAAGGATTGCTCTATGTCAATTCTCTGAACTGCTTCACAACCGCCGAGGACGCATATCTTAACATGAAACTCGTGTATGAGAACTTCTCGCATCACAAGTTTGAAGAGCCCCTGCCCGAAAAGGGCAAGGCGCGCGTGAAGCTGCTTCACTATGTCCAGTCGTTTTCGCCCGATGACAATATTACGCCTGAACTTGCGCACCGCATGGGATTGTGTCTTATCCGTAAGGCTTTCGGGGACAACTCGCAGGTCGTTATTGCAACGCATTCCGACAAGGCGCACATACACAACCACTTTATTTTTAACGTGTATGGGATCGACGGTCACAAGTACAACAGTAACAAAAAGGCGCTCGCGGAGATACGTGAATACTCCGACCGGGTATGCCTTGCTTTTGGCATTCAGCCGATTATGAACAACAAGCATCAGGGTATGTCTTATGCGGAATGGGACGCAAGACGCAAGGGTACATCGTTCAAGGAAAAGATACGCCGCGAGATCGACACGCTGGTGCTGTGCTGCAATAATTATGATCATCTCCGCGCAACTCTTGAAGAAAAGGGATATGAATTTCGCTGTAAACCAGAAGAATCCATAAGAGCGCCGGGCCAGAAGTATTTTACCCATCTGAGAACGCTCGGCACAGCGTATACCATATCTGCTATCAATTCGCGTATTGAGTTCAGAGATGATCTGGGCAAAGCTTCCCGTGAGGACGCTTACAACAAGGGGCATGAGCTTGAGATACGTTACTGCGATGCAATATCCCGCGCTGCTAAATTGATAGTTGAGAGAAAGATGAAAGGAGAGAAGAAAAATGAAAGTCTGCCATATCTCCCGCATAACGATCGTGATGTATTCCAACTGAGTGCGCAGCTTATAATTATCAATCGCTTTGATCTATATTCCATTCACGCGGTAAATACAAAAATAAAGACGGTGACAAAGGAGCGCGATAAGCTGGCCTCCGAGCTTAATGACCTCTTAAAAGAACAGCGCCGGGTGACCGATCTGCTGAATCAGTATGAAATCTGGTGTGAGCTGAACGGTAAGCGCGACGCGACTATCGCAGAAAAGCTGAAACTGAGCATGGCTAAATCAACGCTAGCCCGTCACGGCTACCAATTCCCTGAAAATGGATGGATGCTTAAATCCGAAAAGGAAAAGCTGGATCGTGAAGTTGCATCACTCCGGTTTGACCTCGAAAATAAGAACAATCTTATTACAGCTCTGCATGAAATAGTCGATACCTTCCACGAAATAGATGATCGTAGAAAAGGTGACTACGTTGAGAGACTTTATTCGCGCAATAAGGTTAGTGAGGAACCGGAAGTCAAGGAAACCGAAAAAGAAAAGCCGGCAGAACCCGAGCAGAAACCGCCTGTTCAGAATACGCCCAAGCCGACACCACCTACGCCGAAACCGCCGGTGCAGAACGTTCCCAAGCCGGCAGCACCTGCACCGAAGCCGCCAGTGCAGAACGTTCCCAAGCCGACAGCACCTGCACCGAAGCTGCCTGTCCGGAACGTACCTAAACCGGCAGCACCTGCACCGAAGCCGCCGGTACAGGATACACCCAAACAAGTCGAGCCTGCACAGAAGCCGCCGGAGCAGAACAAATCCCGCGGAATGAAGCGAAGATAATAGGGGGTGAACGTTTATGATCTACATATACAGCGGCGTGCCGCCATAGCTTTGTTATGCCCGTTAACGGGCAACAACGGCATACAGAAATATATATAAGCTAAACATGACAATGAAATTCAAGGAGGAAAAAGTATGAGAAGAATCTTAACAATCAAGGAAGCAGCGAAACTTATTGAGGGTCTCACCGAGTACCGTATCCGTCAGATGTGCAAAAGTGGTCAGCTCCCGTGCTTTATGGCGGGCAAGAAGTATCTGATCGATGAGCAGGCTCTGTACAAGGCGGTGTTTGGGGAGAGATATGCCGAGGACAAGCCGGCATGAATCGCAAGGGGCGTTAATTCGCCCTTTGCACCTATACTATTATAAATGTAGAATTAATTTGCAAAAACCACTTGACAAATACAAAAATATAAGTTATACTTTAAAGCACTAAATTATATTTGCGAAAGGATGATGAAATATGGCAAATATCACGAAAAGAGGCAATGGGTACAATATTCGTGTATCCTGCGGATTCGACGGGAACGGTAAGCGGATCTTTAAGTCTATGACTTATAAACCACCGGCTAACACTCCCGCCAAGGAGGTCGAGCGGCTGGTAAACAAGACTGCCATAGAGTTTGAGGAACGCTGCCTGAACGGTCAGGTCATTGATTCCGGAATACGTTTCAGGGATTTTGCGGAGAAATGGTTCAAAGAGTACGCCGAGAAACAGCTCCGCGCGACAAGTCTCAGCCGATACAACGAGCTTATGAAGCGCATAATGCCGGTATTCGGCAATATGAAGCTAAAAGCGATCAGACCGTATCAGCTCACGGAATTCTACAACAGTCTGGCTGAAGAGGGTGTACGCTGTGATGATAAATATGTGGGTCGTGACACGGTGGTTAAGCTCATTAAAGACACCGGCATGACCCAGCCGCAGTTCGCAAAGGCAGCGGGAGTAGGTCATTCGGTAGTTGAAAGCGCATTACACGGCAGGAACATTGCAAGCAAGAGTGCGCAGAAGATCTCGGACTATCTCGGAAAGCCGATTGACAAGCTGTTTAAATGCACGACCGAGGGAAAGCGTCTCGCCAGCCGGACTATACAGTATTATCAGGTAATACTCTCGTCGATGTTCTCAACCGCGGTTGAATGGGAATTCCTGTCGGAAAACCCGTGTGAGCGTGCAAAACCGCCGAGAATAATCTACAAAGAGAGCCGCTATCTGGACGAGGACGGTGCAGCTGCAGTCATGGACGCTCTGGGACAGGAGCCTTACAGATACGCAATAGCGATCTACATAATGCTCTACACCGGACTGCGTCGTGGTGAAGTCTGCGGATTGGAATGGTCGGATATTGATTTTGACAAGCGGATAATGTCAATAAACCGCAATTCTCTGTATATCCCGGAAAAGGGAACATTCACGGACAGCCTGAAAACCTACAGCTCCAGCCGCGTTATAAACCTGTCGGATGATCTGATAGACATACTGAACGACTATCGGACATGGCAGGAAGAACAGGCTGAAATGCTCGGTGACAAGTGGATAGGCAGTGAGCGTATAGTGACACGGCTTGACGGTTCTCCGATATGCCCGGACACACTTTCAGGCTGGTTCTATAAGTTCATAAGAAAGAACAGACTGCCGCAGATCTCGCTTCACAGCCTGCGGCACACCCACGCTACGCTCCTTATCGCTTGCGGAATATCGCTCAAGACAGTTTCCGCAAGATTAGGTCATGCTTCGGTTTCAACAACGAGTAATATATATGTTCACGCGATACAGTCTGCCAACGCAGCAGCGGCAGATGCTATCAACGTGGCGCTTTCTCCGCACAAGGCGGCAAAGAGAGCCAAAAAGCTCCGGATCAACAGCAGTATCGCATAATAACACAACGGCACGGCAGATTATCACGGTTTGTCGTGCTATTTTTATTGATATTTTCGGAGTAATGTGATATAATAAATATATACGATTAATAATTCGTAACATAAAAACATTTAAAGGAGAAGAATTATGACGAAGTATTCTTGTATTTATTGTAAAGATACTGGGTATATTGATGTACCCGATAATGAATCTGCTTATGATAGTGAGTATGATAGACTTGATAACATGGGACAATTTACAGGAGAGGAATGCCACGAACGTGCATTAAAGCGTTCTGGGAGCCATAAAGAACCTTGTCCGTATTGCAATAAAGAATAACCTTATACCCGTTCCGAATGGAGCGGGTATGCTATTTATAATGAAAACTTATTGTATTATAGCTAATATTTGCTTATACATTGTGTATATTATCCGGAACTAATTTGCAAGCCTGCTCACACTTATTATTCAAAAACAGCTTCTCAAAAAATACACTTCATTACGATAAATCACTTCAAACTGCGATAAATAAAGGGCTCGCGAATCTTGGTGTGAACAAATTGTGAACAAAACGCCAAAATGGGGTCAAATTTTTAATTAGTTTGTCAAAATCAAAAACCGCTTAACAGGCTTTGTTAAGCGGTTTCTTTGTGGTGGACCCGGGGAGGATCGAACTCCTGACCTCCGCGTTGCGAACGCGGCGCTCTCCCAGCTGAGCTACGAGCCCACAGCACAAAGTATTATACCATAATATTTCCGAAAAATCAATAGAAAAACATACATTTTTCAAAATTTTTCAAAAAGCTATTGTAATTTATGTAGGTTATATGATATAATGAATAATGAATAACTGTCTGCACAGACAGCATTCAATATGCTTGGAAAGCAGTGTATTTATGGAAGAACAGATAATCTACGGCAGAAACGCGGTAATGGAGGCTCTCCGGTCGGGAAGCGCCATTGACACTGTATATGTTCAGAGAGGAGCGGGCGGGCTCGGAAAGCTCATCGCGCTTGCAAAAGAAATGGGTGCGGTAGTCAAGGACGCTTCTGCGGACAAGCTCGATGAACTGTCGGCGGGAGGAAAGCACGGCGGTGTAGCGGCGATAGCTGCGGCGGCCGAATATGCGGACGTTGAGGATATCCTTGCGGTATCTGCGGAAAAAGGCACTCCCCCGTTCATAATAATTGCCGATGAGATACAGGATCCCCACAATTTAGGTGCAATAATAAGGACTGCTGAAGCGGCGGGAGCTGACGGGGTAATAATCCCGAAACGCCGAAGCGCAGGTCTTACCTCGACTGTATTCAAGACTTCCGCGGGAGCGGCAAGCTGGGTAAAAGTTGCAAGGGTATCGAATCTTGTGGAGACGATGAAGCAGCTCAAAGCAAAGGGCATCTGGATCTACGGGGCGGAAGCTGACGGCGAACCGTTCCGGAAAGCCGATCTGAGCGGACCTGCGGCATTGGTCATAGGCTCGGAGGGCAACGGTCTCGGAAGACTTGTACGCGAGAACTGCGATATGATACTTTCGATAGATATGTACGGAAAGATAAATTCACTGAATGCATCTGTAAGCGCGGGAATACTCATGTATGAGATCGTGCGCGGAAGGCATTCATAACTCACCGCGAAGTGCGGGAAAGGAGTGACGGCTCAGATGTCAGATTTTTCACTTGACGATATACTCGACAAGTACAGTCATAAAGACGGGGGCAAAAGCTCGTCCGAAGACGTTGATGACATATTGAACGATATACTCGGAATAAGCTCGTCACCGCATAAAAGCGGCGGCAGGGAGCAGACGGAGGACCCTTACATAGGAATATTCGGCGAGTCCGGCGAACAAAAACATAACCGGACGGGATCCGGCGATCCTCTGATTTTTGCAGGCTCCGAAGAAAAGAGGCTCCAGACAGAAAAGCGGCGCGCCGAATTCGAGGAGAAGCAGCAGCTTGCCGAGGATAAGAAGCGCGAAGAGCTTGCAAAGAAACAGCGTATAGCCGAAGAACGCAAGCGTGCCGAAAAGGAAAAGCTTGAAAAGATCGAAGCCGAAGCGAAGCTTATTGCCGAGGAAGAAGAACGTAAGCGAAAAGAAGAGGAAGAGCGCAGGATCGCAGAGGCACAGGCTCGTGCCGAAGAAGAGGAGCGTAAGCGCAAGGAAGAGGAAGACCGCCGGATCGCAG
>DEWH01000009.1:0-8557 GCA_002363155.1 Ruminococcaceae bacterium UBA3215
TATTTTTTACAATCCCCTTTACAAATCCAATAAAATATGCTATAATATCCAATATATAGGGGGGATAATATTTATCCTGCGTCTATATGTTGGGATTTATGGCAAATTACCCTGCAAAGGCGGGGAATAAAAATGAAAGGAAAACTCAAAAATGAAAAAGAAAAAACAAATTCTGAGCGTGTTCCTGTCACTGTGCATGATAATCTCGTGCATGGTGGGAATGAGCGTGACGGCGGGGGCGGTTGTATCTCCGTCAGCTGCGGAACCAACCTCAGCTTTATCAGGCGACGGAGATATTACTATTGACAATTTCTATGATGATTTTGTTGGAGTAACTAAAGAGGAGGCAAAAGCTTGGACAGGAGCCCCAGCTACAGGCTATTCAATGTTAACTTATAAAATTGACGGTGGCAAATTATTTTTCGTTTATTTCCATGATGGTACTTGTTACGACACAGGTGACGATGTAGTGTCTATATCAACGTGGAATAGCGCTTTAGGTCAAGGCGGCTTCTTATATTATACTACCGGTAGTGGTTCTTCCACACCTACATGGAGCGGTGAAATCCCTTTCACCGAAACAGCGACGATCAACAGCGATGTTACCGTTTCAGCCGATACCACACTTACTATTGCCGAGGGCGTAACAGTGACCGTCAACGGCACCATTAACGCCGAGGGCAAGACCCTTACCGTAGCGGGCAAGGGTGCGCTCGTTGTAAACGGCGCAAACGGCAACAAAGGCGATGACGGCGAACCCGGCGAGAACGGCGAGAACGGCGGCAATGGCGGCGATGGCGGCGTCGGTATTGCGGGCAATGTCATTGTCAACGGAGCAACTGTCACAGTTACCGGCGGCAACGGCGGCAACGGCGGCAGCGGCGGAAACGCCTACGAGGATGGCGGCAACGGCGGCAACGGCGGCAACGGCGGTTTTGGCATTCAGGGTAATCTGACTGTCAACAGCGGCTCAGCCACAGTGACCGGCGGAAACGGCGGCATCGGCGGCATCGGCGGCTACGGCTACAACGACGGCGGCGTCGGCGGCATCGACGGCAACCCCGGTTCCGCTGTCTCCGGAACGATCACCGGCAGCGCGCAGGAAAGTGAAGACAACAGCACTTGGTCTGCCGTTTCCAACACAGGTTCATTGGCGCGGTATGTTAAGATCACAGCCGATTCCACCCCCTCTCTCCCCTCATGGACAAACGGTAATGTCATCGGCATTCTCGACGGCACAAAGCTCACCGTAGCGAAGAAAGACGGCGCACAGAACGGGGATATGGGTAACGAATGGACAGCGGAAGGTACCACCGAATGGGATTCTGTCAAAGAAACTATTACCGAATTAGAGATACAGGATAGCGTGACGAGTATAGGTAACGGAGCGTTCGATGATTGCTTAAAGCTTACAAGCGTCACCATTCCGAGCTCAGTAACGAGTATAGGTAATTCTGCGTTCTCGTGGTGCACCGCTCTTACAAGCGTGACAATTCCGAGCAGCGTGACGAGTATAGGTCATTTTGCGTTCTACTACTGCGAATCTCTTACAAGCGTGACAATTCCGAGTAGCGTGACGAGTATCGGCAATTATGCGTTCTCGGGTTGCTCCAAACTTGCAAGCGTGACAATTCCCAACAGCGTTACGAGTATAGGTTTCGGTTCATTTCAAGATTGCACATCTCTTACAAGCGTAACCATTCCGGATAGCGTGACGAGTATAGATATGAATGCGTTCTACAGATGCTCGGCTCTTACAAGCGTGACAATTCCGAGCAGCGTGACGAGAATAGGTGAGGAAGCGTTCCGCGAATGCACATCTCTTACAAGCGTGAAATTTAACCCCGGAACAGCAGACGCAACATTATCGATAGGCGAGGCTGCTTTCAATGACACCGCGAACGGCGCAAAAGTAGCCTACGGCACAGGTGACACGGTACTTTACGACGGCGAGAACGAGATTACAACGGAAACTCTGCTTACCGCTATTCAGGACAAGATCCTCACATGGAAAGAATCCACCTATACAATAACAATGAAAAACGGCGGTACAGCGTCCGTTGACGGCAATACAGTGACCAAAGCGCCGAAGGGTGCAACGGTAGAAATAGTTGCTCCGGTAGCTGAACCCGGTACAGAATTCAACGGCTGGACTTCAACACCGAAAGTTACATTCGCAGACGCAGATTCGGATAAAACAACGTTCACAATGCCCGCAAGCAATGTCGATATATACGCATCGTTTCAGAACATCGCCTACAAAATAACAATGCGGAACGGCGGTACAGCGTATGTTGACGGCAAGAAAGCAACAACAGCCGAGGCAGGTACCGTAGTTACCGTCAAAGCCGGCTCCTCCGGAACGAGTGCAAGATTCAACGGCTGGACTACAACAACCGAAGGCGTTGAATTCGCAGACGCAGATTCGGCTGAAACAACGTTCAAAATGCCCATGAGCGATGTTGAGATAACCGCATCGTATGAAAGCGTAAAGCCCTATATCCCGTCCTACAGCTCAAATACAAGCACAACAACCTCTTCCTCAACAGCTTCTTCCGTTGACAGCGCAAGCTCTGCACAGCCGAAGATGAGAGTTACTCAGAATGACGACAACAGCCTTTCCGTAAGCTGGGACAAGGTAAACGGCGCTTCTCTCTACAGCCTTTATGTAAGGAAAGACGGCGAACTCAAAAAAGTCGTTGATACTAAGAAGACAAAGGTTCGCATCAACAACCCCGAAAACAACACCACCCTCGAATATGTGCTCAAGTACACTATAGGCGGTGTAGAGTCAGCTGAAAACAAGACATATACGGCTACGATCAAGGTTTACTACAAGCCCGCAGTAAAGGCTTCCTCCAAGGACGGCGCAGTTATCCTCAAATGGAATAAGGTCGAGGGCGCCGAGAAGTACAGAGTTTACAAGTTCACAAACGGCAAGCTCGTTAAGATCGCAGATACGACTGCGAATGCGGTACGCTTAAAGAACGTTATCGAAGGCAAGACTTACAAGTACGCTGTCAAGGCTTATGTTGACGGCAAATGGACTAAGGTCACAAGCAAGGATATAGTAAGCGTAAAAGTCAAGTAAGACAATACTTATAACAAAGACGCAGAGTTTCGGCTCTGCGTCTTTTTTTGTGGTTCCGATCGAACGAAAAACGCGCTCTTAGCCGTTTTTGATATGCAGGTAGGGTAATGTCATTACCCACCCGTTTTGTGCGGCGCAGAACGCAGAAAATTCCCGATTTTCGACCCGGATTCGTCCTTTTCCCGGCAGGGTCAAGGTGCTGAAATAATACCAATTATCCCATTTGTGAAACGAACGTTGAACTGTCATTATCCGGTGCCGATTCAGCCTGAAAACGCCCTGTTAACTGGGCGTTTTCAGCAATATAGTGTTGTGGCAAGGGTATTATCCCCCTGTTGTGCAAAAATAACAGAAATAGCGCAATAAAATAATCGTCCCAAAAATGCGACAAATTTTCCAAAATCTATTGACTTTTGCGTTCTGTGATGTTATACTATTTGATAAGCACGAACTCAATGTGTGCATTTTTGAGCGCGCTGCTGTTCGTGCTGGCTCCTTGACAACCGAATATGCCGATTTTCCGTAATGTCTAATTCTGTCGTATTATGGCGTGAAAGACATAACTGAAAGCATAACAAAAGCCCGCCTGTGCATACATACAAACGCTGTATATCACGGTCTGACCGTGTAGAAGTATGAATATCGAGGAGGTTTCTATGGAATTAACCAAAAGAAGAATGATGACCATAGGCGAGGCGGCACATCTGATCGAGGGTATCACTGAATACCGTATCAGGACGTATGTGCTGCATTTGCTCTGTTATTTGGGCAAATGCGCCGGACAGCTCCGTGCGTTCAAGGCTGGAAAGAAGTATCTCATAGCCGAGAGCGACCTTTACAAGGCTGTTTTCGGCAATTCCTCCGATACTGATAAAGGAGGTGCAGCGTAATGACAACGACAGAATACACGCAGGAAAATCACACAATTATTAATGCACCTATCCCAACAAGCTGGAGCAAGCCCAGACCGCTCCGCAAGGACAAGTCTGAATTACCCGAATTTCCGATAGACGCAATGCCCGAAGTACCTATGTATATGGCTGCGGCAGTTGCCGAGACTACATCAACCGATCGGGCAATGGCGGCAACGGCGATACTGGCAGCAATGTCGTATTGCTTTTCGGGAGTTTACCGTATGCAGGGCAAGCCTGACCACACCGAGCCGATGACGCTCTATTCGCTGATACTTGCAAATCCGGCAGAACGCAAATCTCCGGTGATGAAGCTGATAAAAGCACCTTTCGTGGAATTTACCAACGAGTACAACACCACGAACAAACAGCAGATATACGCTTCACAGGAACAACACACCATACTGGAAGCGGAGATAGCTGAAATGCAGAGCAGTGACAATTGCTCACCAGACGAGATAGCGGCAAAGCGGGTGGCGCTCGACAACACGCGCGTTCTGAAATTCAGGAACGCCTGTGTGGACGATATTACGCCGGAGGCTATGGCGGCTTTGCTTGCCGACAACGGCTCGCTGCTTATGCTCTCGGACGAAGCCGGAGTTTTCAAGAACTTCGGCGGACGTTATCAGAACGGCGTGCCTAACCTTGACCTGCTGCTGAAAGCGTGGGGCGGCGAAAGCTATCAGAAAAACCGGTGCAGCAATGCTCCGCTGATACTCGACAGCCCGTATTTGTCGGTATGCCTGTGCGGACAGCCGTATATCCTCGAAGAACTGATGCAGAACAAATCATTCCTGCAAAGCGGACTGGTGGCGAGGTTTCTCTATTGCTTCCCGAGATCGTTTGTCGGACAGCGGCATTACGGCTCGAAGCCGATCAATCCGGATATCAGCGCGGATTTCAGAAATCTCGTCTATCGGGCTCTGAAAGCAAAGACAGCGCACACCGGAATCAACGGCGGTAAAGAGATTATGCTTCATTTCAATGATGAGGCGGCGAAAGCCTTTGCCGACTACTACGACAGACAAATAGAGCCGTCGCTGCTCACCGACTTTGCGGAGTGTCCCGACTGGGGCGGCAAGTATCACGGTCTGATACTGCGGCTCTGCGGTCTTATCCACTGCATAAAGTGCGTGACCGAAGAAACACCGCCCCGGAACAGGGCGGTGGATACGGAAACGCTCGGACAGGCTATTGAGCTTGCCGGATACTACAAGAAGCAGGCTATCTATGCGTATGGCTCGGTAGACTCGGACGGCGAGATCGCCTATGCGGAGTATATGCTGAACAGGCTGAGATCAAATGGGATAAGCACTATCAGCGGGCGCGAATTGCTGCACTTATGCCGGAAGATGAAGACAATGAACGAGATCACAGAAACCGCGAATGTTCTTGTCGAACACGGCTATCTGCGTGAGCACGAACAGGAAGGCAGCGGCGGCAGGAAACCGACATTGCTGTATGAGGTCAATCCGCTGTCTGCCTGACTGTGTACCGCGTGCCAAATGTACCAAACGTACCGTATGTTCCACATTCAAGTGGTTCATTTGGTACGCCGGTACGCGGTACGCGAACGCATTTTTCTGAGGCAGTAGTGCCGAATGAGGGGGTGCAGAGGGAACGGCTGCCGCAACGGTGCTTCTGATATGAGCTTGCGAAATGTCAGAAGTACCTTTGCGTTACTTTCGCAGAAAGTAACAAAGGCAGACTGCCCAAATCGTAAATCTGTTGCTCCGTTAAGACTATCAACAACACGACCTGTCAGGAGTGTGATCATGATAATAAAGCGAACGATCAGCGGACAAATCGGCAAAGGAGACATCAACCACAATAATCGTAAGTTCATCGCGGCTAATGTTGACAAGGACAGGGTCGGTGACAACATCACCCTCATCAATGATGATATCAAGAAAGTCTATCACGAGCTGTTCGATGAAGCGCAGACTGAATACAATGCAAAGCAGAAGCGCAAGGACAGACGTATCACGAACTACTATGAGAAGATACTTCACGGAGATCAGGAGAAGGTCTTTCACGAGGTCATCTTTCAGATCGGGAATATGAACGATACGGCGGTAGGCTCGGAGGCGGGTAAGCTCGCGTCTGAGGCTCTCCGGCAGTATGCCGAGGGATTTCAGCAGCGCAACCCGCACCTGCGCTTGTTCAATGCCGTTATTCATCTCGATGAAGCTACACCGCACATTCATTTGGACTTTGTTCCGTTCGCCACAGATCAGACGAGAGGTCTTTCCACAAGGGTATCTCTGACACGGGCATTGGAACAGCAGGGCTTCAAGGGCGAGGGAAAGCTCGAAACCAACACAAAGAAGTGGATAGAGAGCGAAAAAGAAGTGCTTGCCGGAATTATGCTCTCCCTCGGCATTGAGTGGGAAAAACTCGGAACGCACAACGAACACCTCTCCGTCCTCGACTACAAGAAACAGGAGCGCGCCAAAGAAGTGGCTGCACTCGATGATGAAATCACAGCTAAATGTGCTGCGCTGTCTGATACCGAGGCAAAGATCGGTGAGCAAAACGCCGTGCTGGAAAAGAATGCGGCGAAGATAAGCAAGATTAAGGATATTGACAGCATTGAAGCGAAGAAGTCTATCATCGGGAGTAAGGTCACTGTTTCGGAGAGCGACTTCCACGATCTGACGGATATGGCAAAGAAACAAGCTGCCGCCGAGAGCAAGGAAAAATCGCTCAACAAAAAGATAAAAGCCTTGAAACAGGAGAACAGCGAACAAGCCACAAAGATAGCAGAGCTTACAACAGCTAACAGTAGTCTGAAAGCGGAACTGTCCTCGCTGAAATCTATCAAAGGCAGGATAAGCGCCGAGGGTCTGAAAGCAGAGGTCGAAGAATTGAAAGCGAAATGCGGCAGACTGACGGAATTTATTGAAAGCCTCGGTCTTATGCAGCGTTTCAAGGAATGGTTGGTGCCTAAAACACAGAAGAATCAGTCCAAAGATATACACTTACAATAGAGATGTGGAACAAAAGTTGCACACATCTATTGACAAGAGAATAATTCCGAGTGTATAATATGGCTGATAGATGTGTGGGTCGTTTCCCGCAGCACCGCCCAGTGTGGTGTTCCGGAAACGCCCTGACGGCTTCGTGCCGTCAGCCAACGGTTTGTTTATCAAGGAGGAAACAAACTATGGCAACTATCCAAAAAAGGAACGATACCTATCGTATCAGAGTATCTTCCGGCTATGATGTTCACGGAAAGCAGATAATGCACACACGCACGTGGAAACCGGAACGCGGTATGACCGAGCGCCAGATCAAAAAGGAGCTCGAACGGCAGGCTGTCCTGTTTGAGGAAGAATGTTTAAGCGGATATAATGTAAAGTCCATAAAATTTGAGGATTTTACGAAACAGTGGTTCAAGGAATACGCCGAATTACGGTTGAAGCCCAACACGATCACATTCTATCATTCAATGGAACCGCGTATTTTCAAATCTCTTGGACACATCAGAATGGACAGGCTCACGCCTCATGATATTCAGAAGTTCATTGTTGAGCTTACACAGAGCAAGAGGTTTGACAACAGTCAGAAGAACGGAGGACGGCTTTCAACCAAATCCATTGATCTGTACAGGACGATGATATCCACAATATGCAGCTATGCTGTAAGAATGAATGTTATACGCGACAATCCGTGCAGAAACATCACGATACCGAAAATAATATCTCCCGAAAAAGAAGTCTATACTTTAGAGGAAGCCCAGAAGATGCTGGAGCTGTTTGCCGAAGAGGACGAAAGCAATTATCAGTATGTCTGCTTTTATTCTCTCGCGGTTTATACCGGTTTCAGACAGGGTGAACTGCTTGGTCTTGAATGGAAGGATATCGACTTTGATAAAAGAGTCATATCGGTACGAAGAACAAGCATTTACAACAAAAGCAAGGGCGGAATGTACACCGAGACTCCGAAGACAGCGCAGAGTCTGCGTAGCTTGAAAGTTCCGGAAGTAGTCATTGATATCCTGAAAAAGTGGAAAAGACTTCAGAATGAGCAGCGAGAGATGACGGGCGATATGTGGACAGACACTGACAGAGTGTTCACCAAATGGAACGGTGAGCCAATGCACCGTGATTGCCCGAGAAGATACTTTATAACATTCTGCAAGAGAACGGGTATGCGTTATGTATCGTGCCATTCAATGCGTCATTTGAACGCCACACTTTTGATCAATGCCGGTGTTGACGTTAAAACAGTTCAGACTTGTTTAGGGCATTCCAGTCCGACAACCACGATGAGGGTCTATTTGCATACCTTTCAGTCTGCTCAGGCGGCAGCGTCCGAGGCAGTTGCAAGTGCATTGTCGTTCAGTCCGAAGTCAGATGCCGGTGAAAACAGGTCGTTAAAGGTATCGTAATTCAAAACAACGTCCAAATAACGACCAAAGCATTTACGCCCAAAATAGCAATGCCCCGGAAACGCCTGAAACAGGCACTTCCGGGGTCGGGTGTATGGTGCCGCTGACCGGGGTCGAACCGGTACGGATTTTACTCCGAGGGATTTTAAGTCCCTTGTGTCT
>DEWH01000009.1:8608-20972 GCA_002363155.1 Ruminococcaceae bacterium UBA3215
TCTGCCTATTCCACCACAGCGGCTCACCAATAAACAAAATTATTATATCACATTTCCGCAGGTTTGTCAATATTTTGTCTGCACTTAGTCAATTTTGCTGTGCAGACGTTTTTTTATACCGCGCATTATCTGCTCACGGGCAGCGGCGGCAGTCTCTTTTGAAACCGGCTTTGTGTCAGCAAGAGGGTAGGGTATCCCCAGTTCCTCATACTTCCGCTTTCCCATGTCGTGATACGGCAGCACATCAAGCCCTTTGAGCGATGAAAGCCCTCCGATAAAGAAGCCGAGGCGCTCCTGTTCATCTTCGCCGTCAGTCCAGCCGGAAACTATGACATGGCGGATCCAGAGCGGAACTCCGTGCCCGGCGATATGCTGTGCGAATGCGAGAATGCCGGCGTTGGAATGCCCGGTAAGCTTACGGTGCATTTCATCGTCAATGTGCTTTATATCGAGCATTACAAGGTCGGTAACGTCAAGGATCCTGTCCGCTGTTCCGGTATTATCCGGGTCGAAGCAGATGCCGGAAGTGTCGAGACAGGTGTGAATGCCGTGCTCATGAGCGGCAGTGAAAAGCTCCGTAAGGAACTGCGGCTGCATCATCGGCTCACCGCCGGTGCAGGTGATACCGCCGTTCTTGTAGAAAGGACGGTTCTTCTCAAATGCGGTTATAAGCTCGTCCACAGACATCTCCGTGCCGCAGTGAGGCTGCCAGGTATCGGGATTGTGGCAGTAAAGACAGCGCATCGGGCAGCCCTGAAAGAACACGACAAAGCGGACTCCCGGACCGTCAACTGTCCCGAAAGATTCGGTTGAATGTATAAATCCGTTCATTGCGCTTACCTCGCTTATCACGATATCCCCCGCCTTTTTGGCAGGGGATATGCTTGCTACCGATTTAATTGAATTCACAAATCATCGACATAACCGTCAATTGCGATTTGTCATCAGATGTGGTCGTGGAATGTTCTGGAGATAACGTCGTCCTGCTGTTCTTTGGTGAGCTTGATGAAGTTCACGGCGTAGCCGGAAACACGGACTGTGAGCTGGGGGTATTTCTCGGGGTGAGCCTGGGCATCAAGAAGGGTATCACGGGTAAAAACATTTACGTTGAGGTGATGACCGCCTTTTTCTGCATAGCCGTCGATAAGCTCTACAAGGTTATCTATCTGCTGTTCGTTTGCCATAATATGGATCTCCTTTCAGATCTTGTCTTCTTCGTCATACAGCGCTTCGTCCGCGTCTTCGCTGTCGAAGTTCGGAACGGAGCATGGTCCGTTCTTTCCGCACTCTGTGCTGTTGACTGTTGTAACTCTCGTTATATCTCCCGCATCGAGGTTCACATGCTGTGTCCCGGAAGCCATAAGCTCGTCTATGAGTGTGACAAGTTCGTCAGCGTCCATATCCTGCACGGGTATTGCGGGATCCTTCTTCTCATTCATTGTCAGCTTCCTCTCTGAGCGCATCAAGATCGAGGTCGCCGGAGAATACCTTTGTATCTTTTCCGAGAGCGTCCGGTATTATCGAGAATGTGTTGGAAATACCGTCCTGTGCGTGTTTGAACGGAAGCTTAGATACCGAGGACAGCGAAGCGACTGCGCCGTGGGTATCGCGTCCGTGCATCGGGTTTGCGCCGGGGGCAAGCGGAACGCCGTGCTTTCTGCCGTCGGGAGTATTACCGGTCTTCTTGCCGTAAACGACGTTGGAGGTGATCGTAAGTATGCTCATTGTGGGGATACTCTCGCGGTAGGTGTGGTGTTTGCGGATCTTGTCCATGAACATTCTTACGATATCGACAGCTATCTGATCGACTCTGTCGTCATCATTTCCGTACTTCGGGAAATCGCCCTCTGTCTCGTAGTCAACGACTATCCCGTTCTCGTCGCGTATGCACTTTACCTTCGCATACTTTATCGCGCTTAATGAGTCGGCAACTACCGAAAGTCCTGCGATACCGGTAGCGAAGTATCTCTTTACATCGCGGTCATGCAGTGCCATCTGGAGCTTCTCATAGCTGTACTTGTCGTGCATGTAGTGAATGATGTTCAGAGTATTTACATAGAGTTCAGCGAGCCATTCCATCATCTGATCGTACTTGTCCATAACGTCGTCGTAGTCGAGGTAATCTCCCACAACGGGGCGGTACTTGGGTCCGACCTGTACCTTCATTACTTCGTCAACGCCGCCGTTTATCGCGTACAGCAGACACTTTGCGAGATTTGCTCTTGCACCGAAGAACTGCATTTCCTTTCCTACGCGCATCGAGGATACGCAGCAGGCGATAGCGTAGTCATCGCCGTGGATAACGCGCATGAGGTCATCGTTCTCGTACTGTATCGAGGAAGTCTTTATGGACATCTTTGCGCAGAAGCGCTTGAAATTCTGGGGAAGTCTCTTTGACCAGAGGATGGTCATGTTCGGCTCCGGAGCGGTGCCGAGGTTATTGAGGGTGTTGAGGTAGCGGTAGGAATTCTTGGTGACCATGTGCTGACCGTCAACGGTAACGCCGCCTATGGACTCGGTCACCCATGTGGGATCGCCGGAGAACAGGGCGTTGTACTCGGGAGTTCTTGCAAACTTCACGATACGCAGCTTCATTATGAACTGGTCGATAAGCTCCTGTGCTTCGGACTCGGTAAGTATTCCCTTGTCGAGGTCACGCTTGATGTATATATCGAGGAATGTGGAAGTTCTTCCGAGGCTCATTGCGGCGCCGTTCTGCTCCTTTACAGCGGCAAGATAGCCGAAGTAGAGCCACTGTACAGCTTCTCTCGCGTTCTTTGCGGGGCGGGAGATATCGCAGCCGTACATAGCGCCAAGTTCCCTGAGCTCTTCGAGTGCGCGTATCTGCTCGGAAAGCTCCTCGCGCAGACGAATGTTTTTCGATGTCATTCTGACGAAATGTGTCTCTTTCTGATGACCCTTATCGAGCAGCAGATTATCCGTTCCGTATAGCGCTACTCTGCGGTAGTCACCGATGATGCGTCCGCGTCCGTAAGCGTCCGGGAGACCTGTGAGGATAGCGGACTTTCTTGCGAGCCTCATCTCGGGTGTATATGCGTCGAAAACGCCCTGGTTATGGGTCTTTCTGTACTTCGTGAATATCTTCACTACCTCGGGATCGACTTCATAGCCGTATTCCTTGCATGCCTGCTGAGCCATTCTTATGCCGCCGAAAGGCTGGAGTGCGCGCTTGAAAGGCTTATCTGTCTGGAGACCGACGATCTTTTCAAGATCCTTGTTGAGGTAGCCGGGACCGTGTGATGTTATTGTGGAGATTATCTTGGTGTCCATATCGAGCACGCCGCCCGCTTCACGCTCCTGGCGCGAGAGATCCATTACCTGCTCCCAGAGCTTTTTGGTAGCTTCGGTGGGACCTTCGAGGAAGCTCTCGTCTCCGTCGTATGGGGTGAAGTTAAGTTCGATGAAGTCGCGGACATTTACTCCCGCGGAGCTCCATTTGCCGGGCTTGAAGCCTTCCCATTCAGGCTCGAATTCTTTAAACAATTTTTATCTTCCCTTCTGTAAAGAACAATATACTGCTGGCTGAAATTTCGGTTTATCAGGTATAATCTACTACGTTTACCCACGAAGCGAGGAATTCACGTTCCTTCTCGTTGCCCTTTACGGACTGGGAAGCCGCAACTATCGGCATCCACTTCTGAACGTACTGGAGCGCCGTATCGGTTTTTTTGCAGAACAGATCGAGGTACTGCTTTGCGATGTCGGTCTTTCCGGCAAGGCAGAACACGAGGTAAGTTCTTGCGGCATCTGCGGAAGCGTTGCCCTGTGTAGCGTGAGCCCAGTCGATGATGTAGGGCGTGCCGTCGGGGGTGATTATGATGTTGGACGGGTTGAAGTCGCCGTGGCAGAGCTTCAAGTGCTTGGGCATTGATTCAAGCGTCGTGTGCAGGTCATATCTTACCGTAGCCGGGAAATCCGACGCGGAGATCTTGGCGTGCATCTTGTCCTTGAGTCTGCCGAGGAGCTGGCACTTGTGGGAGAGCACTTCTATCTGCAGGTCAACGAACAGGTTCATATACTCTTCCTGTTTTTCCGGGTATTTCAGTGAAAGCGCGGTAAGCGTTTCACCCTCGATGAAGTCGGAAACTATCGTCCATTTGCCGTCGATGGTGATGACTTCTCTTACTTTCGGGATATTGAGTCCGGTAAGCTCAACTCGTGCCTGGTTGAGAGCTTCATTGAGTATGCCGTGCTTGGGGCATTCGGGATTGAACACTTTCAGCATAGCGTCGCCGTCGCGGTATATTGTCTTGTCCTTGCGTACAGCTATCACATTATCGAGTTTCATTGTATTTTAAGCCTCCCTTACTGCTTCTTTGCTCTGCCGCGCTTTTTGGGTGCGGGAGTCTCTTCCGCGGTCTTCGGCTTTCTTCCGCGTTTTTTCGGAGCTTCGGTCACTGTATCGTTTGCGGGTGCCGCATCAGCCTTTGTCTTTTTTCCGCGCTTTGCGGGAGCAGCCTTGGCTGTTTTTGCGGTATTTGCTGCGGGAGCCTTGGAACGCGCGTTCTTCTTCGCGGTCTCTCCGTCGGGCATTTCAACTTCCTTGAAAGTGCCGCCGTAGTAAGCGTTCATATACATTTGCTTAAGCTCGCTCATGAGCGGGTATCTCGGATTAGCGCCGGTGCACTGGTCATCGAATGCGGCTTCCGTCATCTCGTCGAGAGTAGCGAGGAAGTCTTCTTCGGAAACGCCGTAATCCTTGATTGTCTTCTTGATGCCGATGCGCTTTTTGAGTGCTTCTATTGCTTCGATAAGCTTTTCGAGCTTTTCGCTGTCCGTCTTGCCGCCTACACCGAGGTAATCCGCAATCTCAGCATATCTTGCGAGGGTATGGGGGTGATCGTACTGCGAGAATGTACCCATTTTAACGGGAGCCTCGGAAGCGTTGAATCTCATTACATCGCAGATAACGAGAGCGTTTGCGATACCGTGTGCGATATGGTGGTAAGCGCCGAGCTTATGCGCGAGGGAGTGGGATATGCCGAGGAAAGCGTTTGCGAATGCCATACCTGCCATTGTAGCAGCGTTCGCCATTTTCTCTCTTGCTTCAACATCGTTTCCGTTGTCGTAAGCACGGGGGAGGTACTCGAATATAGTCTTGAGCGCCTTGAGAGCAAGTCCGTCTGTGTAGTCGGTAGCCATTACCGAAGCGTAAGCCTCAAGCGCATGAGTTACTGCGTCTATTCCGGAAGCGGCGGTAAGTCCCTTGGGAGCGGTCATGTGCATATCGGTGTCGATGATCGCCATATCCGGGAGCAGCTCGTAGTCTGCCAGCGGATACTTGCAGCCGTCCTCCTGGTCGGTTATTACCGCGAAAGGAGTTACTTCCGAGCCTGTGCCGGCGGAAGTGGGTATTGCAACAAAGTATGCCTTTTCGCCCATTTTCGGGAATGTATAAACGCGCTTGCGGATATCGATGAATCTCATCGCCATATCCTTGAAGTCTGCATCGGGGTGCTCATAGAGTACCCACATGATCTTGCCTGCGTCCATAGCGGAACCGCCGCCGAGAGCGATGATAACGTCCGGCTTGAAGGAAGCCATCTGCGCAGCGCCTGCCTGTGCGCTTGCGAGAGTCGGATCGGGGGCAACATCGAAGAATGTGGTGTGAGCAATGCCCATGGAATCGAGCTTGTCGGTGATAGGCTTTGTGAAGCCTGCGCCGTACAGGAAGCTGTCGGTGACGATGAATGCTCTCTTCTTGCCCATGACTGTTCCGAGCTCGTCAAGCGCAACGGGGAGGCAGCCCTTCTTTATATACACCTTTTCGGGTGCTCTGAACCAAAGCATATTCTCTCTCCTTGCCGCAACGGTCTTGATGTTAAGCAGATGCTTTACTCCTACATTCTCGCTGACGCTGTTTCCGCCCCATGAGCCGCAGCCCAGTGTGAGGGAAGGGGGCATCTTGAAGTTGTAGAGATCGCCGATACCGCCATGGGAGGAAGGTGTGTTTATGAGGATACGTCCGGTCTTCATTCTCGAAGTGAATTCGTTCAGTATATCCTTCTCGGTCTGCTCGTTGAGGTATATGGAGGAAGTATGTCCGTAACCGCCGTCCGCAATGAGATGTTCAGCCTTGTCGAATGCGTCATGGATATCCTTTGCGCGGTACATCGCGAGTACCGGAGAGAGTTTCTCGTGAGCGAACTCCTCGCTTATATCGACGCTTGTTACTTCGCCGATGAGGATCTTTGTGCCTTCCGGAACGTCAACTCCGGCGAGTGCCGCTATGGTGTGAGCTTTCTGACCTACGATCTTAGCGTTGAGCGCACCGTTGATGATAATTGTGTGACGAACCTTGTCCGTTTCGGAGGGCGAGAGGAAGTAGCAGCCTCTTTCCGCGAACTCGGCTTTTACCTTGTCATATATCTCGTCGAGTACGATGACAGACTGCTCGGACGCGCAGATCATACCGTTATCGAAGGTCTTTGAGTGGATTATCGAGTTTACTGCGAGTATGATATCCGCGGACTTGTCGATGATAGCGGGGGTATTGCCGGCGCCTACGCCGAGAGCGGGCTTGCCGCTGGAGTATGCTGCCTTTACCATTCCGGGGCCGCCTGTGGCGAGAATGATATCCGCTTCCTTCATTACAAGGGTGGTCATATCGAGGTTTGGCGCGTCTATCCAGGAGATGATATTTTCGGGAGCGCCCGCCTTTATTGCCGCGTCTCTTACTATTCTTGCAGCTTCGATGGTTGACTTCTTTGCTCTCGGGTGAGGGCTGAAGATTATGCCGTTGCGGGTCTTGAGGGCAATAAGCGCCTTGAATATTGCAGTAGAGGTCGGATTGGTGGTAGGAATGACCGCTGCGATAACGCCTATCGGCTCGGCGATCTTCTGAATGCCGTATGAGGTATCTTCCTCGATAACGCCGCAGGTCTTTGTATTCTTGTACGCGTTGTAGATGTACTCGGCAGCGTAGTTGTTCTTTATTACCTTATCCTCGACTACGCCCATTCCTGTCTCTTCGACTGCCATTTTTGCCAGCGGAACTCTTGCCTTGTTTGCGGCTGATGCTGCTGCAAGGAAGATCTTGTCCACCTGCTCCTGCGTGAAAAGCGAGTATTTCTTCTGAGCTTCTCTGATGAGCTTCAGCTCCGCTTCAAGAGCGGGAACGCTGTCCACCGGAGCCTTTACCTTTTTCTCCATTGCGGTTCCTCCTGTAATGAATTGTTATGTGATATATTATACCATAAAATGTAATATTTATCAATAGTAATTATCCCAGCCCGGGTACAAAATTATCCCTGCGCTTTGCAGGGATAAATGTGCATTTTACCAATCAGAAGCTTTTGGCATAAGCTGCCTTTACGCTTACGCCGTTTATGCGTCCGAGCTTGCCGCAGAGCGCAGATATCTCGTCCTGTGACGCATCTACAGCCACGCTGATGATGCTTATTTTCTTTTCGCGGTAGGGTATTCCCATTCGCCCGATTATCGCGCTGCTGTGGTCGTGCAGTACAGCGTTGACTTTTTCGGCGGAATCCTGATCTTCCACGATTATCCCGATCACTGCGACTCTTGTTTCCATAATGTCCTCCGTCAGCCCTGATTGAGCTTTCTGATATTTCTGTCCTCCGAGAATGTGATAGCGTTGTAAACGAACAGCACGCTGTCGTAATCCTTCACATTCACATACTGCGAGCAGCCGTTGTTGATGTATCTCATATCGAGCACCGTTATCCTGCTGAAATGCGATGTGAGGAACGGTATGAGAGCATGAGCGTAGCTGTCCTTGAAGATAAGGAGCTGCGGACCGTCAACTCCGGTCTTTATGTCGATGTACGGCGCGTTCGGTCCGAGGAAGGAGCTGTACTTGTCCTTTACCTCAAGGTACTCGCGGAAGTAAAGGCTGTCGCTTGTGGTCACCTTGTCGCCGTTGTTTACGGTAAGCTCTATGCCCTTGTCCCCCCGCCGGTGGTAGTAATCAATTATATCCGGCGTTACGGAGTCGTCCAGCGTCTTTGAATAGAGCGTGCCGCGGAAGCTGTCGGAAGCGTGTTCGATGTCGAACTCGCCCAGCTCGCTGGGCTTGAATCCCATTATCTTAGCGGCATCATAATAAGCAAGATATGCGCCGTAGCTTGCCCAGTGGTGGTCGGTGCGGTAGTAGATGTACTCGTCCGCGTGCATCTTCATTGTCGGTATGACGTTGATCGTCTGTATATCCGGCAGGTTTTCGCGGCAGAAATCGAGCATTGCGGACTGGCTTCCGATCGGGGCGCCGGCAGGGAACATATCGGAATATACGCCCTGTGAAGTGGGAGCAAGCAGAAAATACATCGAGATATCCGGGTATTTCAGCGCAAAATTGTTCATAGCTTTGAGATTCTTGCCGACATACTCCTCGCTGAATCCGCCCCATATCTCGATCATGCGGTCGTTCTTGGTGAATACGCCGTTTATGCTGGTCTTGCCTTCGAGACGTTCGGAGGCGTTGCGGAGCTTTATCCACTGCTCACGTCCGAAAAATCGGTCGGAGAACCAGTCCTCGATACCCGTCATAAGCTTTTCGTTCCGGAATGTCTCGAATGACACGGTCGGGAATGCCGAAAGAAGCCTGTTCTCGTTCTCCGAGAAAGGCATGGGGTCGGAGGGCATGGTCACGAATGTCAGCACCGGCAGCAATACGAGCATTGCCGCAAACAGCGCAACTGTTATTATTTTATAAGCTTTTGTTTTCTTTTTCATATCTGTACCTGTGATCAGAAGTTAAAGTAAAGGAACGGATTGTAAGTCGCGTCAACGAGATATGCGGTGCAGAGCACGAATATCCCTGTTGTACATACCGGTACAAGTCCGTGAACAAGAGCCGGCAGCCGTTTTTCCGTATGCTCAACGATTATCTTCCATGCGTCGGTGGAAGCAAATATGCCGAGCACCAGCACTGCTCCGTAGTTCATCAGCAGATACAGCGTGCTGTCGCTGAATACGGTGCCGGAGGAGCCGAACATTGCTCCGAAATATGCTCCCGCTGCCGCAAGATCCGGGGAAGCGAACAGCACCCAGCCGAACACTACAAGGATCATCGTATAAAGCCAGCAGATCCAGTCCGGCAGCCTGTCCAGTATCTTTCCGAGGAAGAGCCGTTCCGCGATAATGAACACGCCGTACAGCACGCCCCAGAGTATGAATGTCCAGTCCGCGCCGTGCCAGATGCCCGTGAGAAGCCATACCACAGCAAGGTTGAACACCGTGCGCTTCATACCTTTGCGGTTGCCGCCCAGCGGGATATAGACATAGCTTCTGAACCATGCGCCGAGGGTGATATGCCAGCGCCGCCAGAATTCGCTGATGCTCTTTGAGAGATAGGGGTAGTTGAAGTTTTCGGGGAATGTGAATCCCATCATCTTTCCGAGACCGATCGCCATATCCGAGTAGCCGGAAAAGTCGAAGTAGATCTGGAGGGTGTAGGCGATAATGCCGAGCCATGCCGTTGCGGCGGGAACGGGAACTCCTGCCTGTACATCTGCAAGCACCGTGTCCCAGAGAGCGCCCACGCTGTTTGCTATAAGCACTTTCTTTCCCATGCCGGTAATGAAGCGCTTCACGCCGTCATATATCTTGTCGATGTCAACGGTGCGGCTGTCAAGTTCGGCTGCAATGTCGGAATAGCGGACGATAGGGCCTGCAACGAGCTGTGAGAACAGAGTAACGAATGCCGCAAAGTTTATCGGGTTCTTCTGTACCTTGATGTCTCCGCGGTACATATCTATCGTGTATGACATGGACTGGAAGGTGAAGAAGCTTATTCCTATCGGGAGAATGTTCACCGGCAGGAAGTCAAGACCGAGGAAGTAAGTCTTTTCTATGTCGATAAGGGTCTGTCCGGCGATCGCGTTCACGTTGTCTGCGAAGAAACCGCTGTACTTGAAAATGAACAGGAGCGAAAGGTTCATAACGATCGACACGATAAGGCATATTCGCCGTATGACCTTGTTATCGCCCTTTTTCCAGATCACAAGCCCGGCAAAGTAGTCGATGAGCGTGGAGATTATCATGACCACCACATAGACCGGTTCGCCCCATGTATAGAAGATAAGACCGCTGAGCAGTATGACCGTGTTTTTCAGCTTTTTGGGCGTGATGTAGTATATGATGAGCGTTCCCGTAAGAAACAGAAAAATGAATACAAGACTTGAAAATACCATGTTGCCTCTTTATAATACATATTTCAAAAACGAACAGGACTATTATAATACACAAATCCGCTTTTGTCAATACACGCGTCAGTCTGTAAATTTTAAGTAAATTTTAACTCCGACTTTAAGTCCGGTTTAAGTTTTCCGGCTATAATTGGAAATGTAAACCGGAGGAGAACTCCGGACAAAGAAGCGAAAGCTACCCTGCGGCAGACGCTCACATATATCATTATTAAACACCGAGGAGGAAATCACCATGAAAAAGATAATCACAGCCAAAACGTTCGGTTCGGCTCTTGCCGCTATACTCGCCGGTTCGGTTGCAGGCACAACCGTATTCGCTTACGACGGAAATTACGACTACCTTTTTACCTATGACAATGATTCTGTTTCCGCAGATACGGACGCTGACGGTGCAGCTGAAACCGCATCTTACTCGATAGACGGAACGGTAATATCTATAGCGGGTGCCGGAACTTACGTCGTTACCGGCAGCAGCGAGGACGGCAGCATCACCGTTGAGAAGAACAGCGACGGCGTTACGCTGATATTTGAGAATCTCACGCTCACTTCCGCCGACGAGGGTACTGTAACTGTCGGAAAGAATTCGGACACCGAGATCGTGATAGAGGGCGAGAACACGCTTACAAATACCAATGAGGACGGCGCGGTCATCAAGATCAAGAGCGGTGCTTCCGTTACAGTGAACGGTACAGGCGAGCTTACCGCTGACGCTTCTGAGGGCAAGAACGGCATAAAGGGCGCTTCCGAAGCCACACTCACTATCGGAGAAGACGAGAGCGACAGCTTTACACTCACTGTTTCCGCAGTAAACAACGGTGTTGCCAGCGACGGAAGCGTTGTGGTAAACGGCGGTACTGTAAATATCATATCCGACGGCGACGGTCTCAAATCTTCCCCCGATGAGGACGATACCGCTTCCGAGGGTACGGTCACTGTCAATAACGGCACAATAAACATAGAGAGCGCAGAGGACGGCGTGCAGGCAGACGGCGGCTTCACGATGAACGGCGGTACTTTGAATATCGTGGCAGGCGGCGGTGCGGCAAATGCCTCAAACCTTGACGAGGACACCAGCGCAAAGGGTATCAAATCCGACAGCTATATCCTTATTGCGGACGGTGATATCACTATCGACTCTGCCGACGACGGCATACATCTCAACGGCACCACCGGTGACGAAGCGATCACCATTACGAACGGAAGTATCACCATAGCTTCCGGTGACGACGGTATCCATTCCGACTATACTCTTAACATCGGCACCGATGGCAGCGACGAGGGTCCGGACATAAACATCATCAAGTCCGTTGAAGGGCTTGAGGGCGCTGCTGTGAACCTTTACTCCGGCACAGGCACGGTAAGATCCTCCGACGACGGTATCAATGCCGCAAACAGCGATCTTACCGACTACAACTATCAGATGAACATTTCCGGCGGTGTATGGTATATAAATGCTGACGGAGACGGACTTGACTCCAACGGCGATATCAATGTAAGCGGCGGCGAGACTACTGTATTCGGCGCTGCGGATAACGGCAACGCTGCGCTTGATGTAGGCGACAACAACAATAAACTCAACATCACCGGCGGCAGTATTGCGGGTATAGGCATGAGCGGAATGTCTATTGTTCCGTCAAGCGGCACTTACGTTCAGTTCGGTTCTTCCGGAATGGGAGGCGGAATGGGCGGTCAGCCCGGTCAGATGTCCGGCACAATGGGCGGATTCGGTCAGCAGACGGCTTCCGGATTAAGCATATCCGCAGGTGCGGCAATAGAGATAAAGGACAGCGACGGTAATACGGTATTTTCGACTACCGCGGCAAAGAGCGCGGACAGCATAGTATTTGCGTCCGATGATCTTGAATCCGGCAAGTCATATACCCTTTACATAAACGGCAGCAGTGCAGCGACAGTCTCGGCTTCCGAAGGCAACGGTTCAACCGGTGCTATGGGCGGCGGAATGGGCGGTCAGCCCGGTCAGATGCCCGGAGATATGAGCGGACAGCAGGGAACGATGCCCGCTGCTCCGACAGGTCAGACAGGGCAGCAGCAGGGAACGATGCCGACGGCTCCGACAGGTCAGACAGGGCAGCAGCAGGGAACAATGCCCGCGGCTCCGGCAGGTCAGACAGGGCAGCAGCAGGGAACTATGCCCACAGCTCCGACAGGTCAGA
>DEWH01000026.1:0-65343 GCA_002363155.1 Ruminococcaceae bacterium UBA3215
ACATTCTTCTATCGGCGGGTGCAGCACCTCGGGCAGTTAGTCTGACTGAAATATTGCCAACCCCACTGCATTTCAGTCTGTACCCGTCCATTTTGGTGAACTCTGAAATACTGCATCAGTTTAGGGTGTCCAGCCCCCTTTTTTAAAGGGGGCTGGCGGGGTCCGGGGCAGCGCCCCGTCTTAAAAATCTCTAAATGTCTCTCAAAGACCTCTCACAAATAACACTCTGCAGCCGGGAAAAAGGTTGCAGAGTGCCGGAAAAAATTTTCCTGTCTTTCAGATGCCCTTGATACTCTTGATAACGGCACTGCTGTGATCGGAGCCGAACTGGTCGCTCCATTCGAGCTGCAGGTTTGTGAGTGTTACCTCGACGCGCTTTGAGCAGTCGGCTTTAGCTCCGTCGAGAAGCGTTGTAAGATCGGAATTGCTTTTGAGCGCATCGTCCTGGAGGATATTTCCCAGGCGGAGGCGGGGAGCATCGCTGTAAACGCAGATACCGCCGGCATAGTATGTGTCGCCGTAGCCGCCGTCTTCGGGGATAGTCTCCTTCATATCAAAGCTCGTCACGCCGTAGTCCTCGTACATTCCGGAAGGACTGAACGAAAGCGGAAGTCCCTTGTACGACCCGTCCGGAACAAATACAAGATCTCCGGAAGAGATCGCATACTGCTCGTCAAAATAATACCTCAATACACCTGTTACCGTGATATCCCCGTCGATCTTGGTGCAGGAATAGAACGGCATCGAGATATATTCCCCGGTCTCATCATTTTTGATGAAGCTGATCTGGGTCTCGGCAGAGGCTATCTTCAGATCCCCCATTACATCGTCCTTCTTCACCTGATATACCGTGCCGAGTTCGGCTTTTTCGCCGCTGTAAATAAACTCGTCCGGCGTGAAGAGATCCGGTTCGGTTTCGCTGTCGTGGTATGTCCCGGTTGAAACGCGGACAAGCGCGGTGTCGTATGTCGCCATACCCCATTCCTCGTTTACTTCCACAGCGTCTTCGAGGTAATACTTCTTGTCGTTTATGCCGGTGTAGATGACCGTCTTTGTCACCTCGAATCCGGTGTCATCTGTCTTTTCCTCCTGTGCGGCGGCGGTTTCGGCGGAAGATGTGTCTTCAGCTGGAGTTTCGGCGGCAGACGTGTTTCCGGCAGAAGTTACGTCTGATGCCGCGGAAGTGACTTCGGGCGCCGGTCCGGTTGTCGGGACCGGCTTTGCGCCGTTTCCGCAGGCGGATACCGCAAGTATTGCCGCAATCATGGAAGCTGTCAATATTCTCTTCTTCATTTTTTCCTCCTGAATATTGTTATTTTCTACGAATTTTGATATCATTTTTCACAAAAATGAGAAAACGGACTGCAAATATTTAGCTGTTATGTTATAATATAGTATGCTTCACTTTGCAGAAGTCCTATGAATAAAGACGCAAAACATCGGAAAAGGTTTCGCATCGGTTAATATTATATCAGTTTTTTGCGAAAATGTAAACAATAACCTTGTGAATTCTCCGAAAATACCGCAAATTTCACAAAAATCATAAAAAAAGCGGGGCGCGCCTAAAGTTTTTGAGGGACTTGACGATAATATATATGTAATGTATTGTCTGTGATTTATCTGCAAAGGAGTGAAGATATATGGAGATAAATAACCTGCATTTAAACTCTATCGGCGCTTATAAGAGATACAGCAAGCCTGTATCCGCGAAGAAGAGCGATTCTTCCGCAAGGAGTGCGGTAAATACCGATAAGGTGGAGTTCAATTTCGGACGTTCCCTCGCCGCGGCTCAGACCGCTGCCGCTTCCCGCGCAAATGCGCCTGCAAGCGAGGAAAGACTTGCGGCACTCGCCGAGAAGTACGCGGGAGACAACTGCCCCGTATCGTCGGAAGCTGTCGCTGCCGCTATCATCGCCTGAAAGTAATGCTGTCCGCATAAGTTGACTAAAAGGAGGCTGAGGAAATGACAACAGATATCGCTAAGGAAGTAATAGCCTTTATGGAGAAGTACAACAGGCATTTCGAGGCACTGTCGGCTTTCGTTTCCGAGAAGCGCGCAAAGGTCATAGCCGATGAGCTTACATGGCTGCTCGACTCCCTTACCGTCGAACAGAAGTTCATCATGGAAGGCAATGACCTCGAAGCAAAGCGCCTCACCCTCTTCGAGAAGCTCGGTCTCGCCGGGAAAAAGGCGAGAGAGCTGGTTGACGAATGCCCGCCGGAGCTTAAGAACAAGCTCCTGCTGGAGTGCAGCGCAATGGAAAAGTATGTGGAGATGATAAAATCGACAAACGCCGATATCATCGATATCATCGAGCGTAAGCTCTCCGTTCAGGAAAAGCTCATCAATCGTACTCACTCCACGTCCTCCACATATACCGGAAAAGGCGTGAAAGTCACCAAGCACAACACCTCGGGCGGATTTTTCGGAAATGTCTGAAATCCGTCTGCGCAGGAAGGATTGATATACCATGCGTTCAACGTTTCTCGGACTTGAAATGTCCAAGCGTACAATACAGCTTTCCCAGAAAGCCCTCGATATCACGGGAAGCAACCTCTCCAACTCAAAGGTGGAGGGCTATACGAGACAGCAGGTCGATATCGGATCGAGCTATCTCAACCACACAAATTACTGGCAGACGACAACTTCCAAGATGTCCCTCGCCGGTCAGGGCGCTATCGGAATAGGCGTGGATCAGGTGCGCGATCCCTACATAGACAAGAGATACCGTGAATCCACACCCTTCGTTGCCGAGTACAGCACAAAGTCCGATATCCTGAAGGAAGTCGAGACCGTACTCGATAACATCACCACCGAAGGTCTTTCAAACAGCCTCGATACATTCAAGGACGCGCTCTCCAAATACGCGTCGCAGCCGGATAACGAGGAGCTTGCAAGTATCGTCCGCAACCAGGCGTTCAATATGACAAACCTGCTCCATACCTACCGCGCTGACCTTGAAGATCTCAAGCTCACCAACCTCGAAGCGCTCGAAACCTCCATAGAGGATACCAACAACATCATTGAGCGCATCGTGAACTATAACAAGTCCATAGTCAAGGAGTACGCTTCAATGGCGCTTGAAAAGTATGCCAAGGGCGATTCCGTCACCGGTTCGTACGGACCGAACGAAATGCTCGATGAGCGTAACCTGCTCCTCGACGAGCTCTCCTACAAGGGCAGCATCAGCGTTTACAACAACGCGGACGGCTCGGTAAAAGTCCTCATGGACGGCGTTGAGATCATAAACGGCGAGAAATACGAAAAACTCTATATGAAGAGCAGCACCAAGATAGAAGGTGAGTTCGAATCCGAGCTCCAGCGCGATTACGCGGCTTATGACGCGGCAGTTCTCCGCTGGACTTCCGGAGACGAAGCGAAGTTCTCCACCGGCGAGCTGAAAGCTTACACCGATATCCTCAACGGAAACGGAGTTTACGCCACAGGATATCAGAATGACTCCTACGGAATCCCGTATTACGAGTCAACAATGGACTCTTTCGCCCATACCTTTGGAAACTTCCTCAACTATTTCAACGGCGCTGTTGACGAGAACGGTCAGCTCATAGACAAGGACCGCCTGCTCTTCTGCACCAACGATTACCGCAACGGCGACGTATCCTATGAGGATATGGATATGACAATGGACAATATCCGTATCGCGGATACATGGATGGAAGACGCTACCATGATCGGTGAAGTGCAGAACGAAAAGACCGGCGCGTGGGAGCTGAGCCTTGACGGCAACCACATCAACCGCCTTATCGAGAACATCAACAAGAAGCAGCTCGACTTCGGCGGAAGAGGAGACTATGAGGGTACCGCATACGACTACCTGCTCTTCATAAGCAACCGTATCGGTCAGAACATAGATTACTATGAGAGCAGACATGAGGCTGCATTCGCTACCTCCAACGCTCTCCTTGACAGCAGGGACGCGGTATCCGGCGTATCGGAGACCGAGGAAGGCATCAATATGCTGACCTACCAGAACTGGTACAACGCAAGTTCGAGACTTATGACAGCTCTCGATGACGCACTCGACCGTCTTATAAACAACACGGGCAGAGTAGGTCTGTAATTTAAGGAGGGATCCCCATGAGAATAGCCGGAGATACCATTCGCCGCAATTATCTCAGCAGATATGAGACAAACTACGGCGATAAGTACAACTCGGAAAAGAAGATATATTCCGGCCGCCAGTTCGACCGCGCAAGCGAAAACCCGATCGACGCGGCAAGAGCTCTCCGCCTCAGAAAGTCAATGGCTGAAGTAGAGACCTACCAGGATAACCTCAAGACCGCGGATTCGATATACACAAACGCCGAGACTTCGCTGATGTCGCTCTCAACAATACTCCAGACCACATACGAGAAGCTTGTCGAGGGCGCGGACGGCACAAGAAACCCCGATGATATGAATATCATCGCTATGTCGATAGACAACTACGCTGAGGAAATGGTGCAGTCCCTCAATATCGACATCGCCGACAGAAAGGTGTTCGGCGGACTCAACAATGAGACTGCGGCGTTCAAGATCGAGGGTTCCGAGAACGGCAAGTATCTTACATACAACGGAGTTTCGGTAAACTCTTCGAATGACCCGGACAGCTTCCCCTACAGCGGTGTTTCCTACCTCGATATCGGTATAGGAATGTCCACCGACAAGACCAACGGACGTATCGACGACCAGTCCGCTCTGCCCATAACCTTCAACGGCGTGCAGTGTACCGGCTGCGGTATGACCAACAAGACCGCTTCGATCGAGCTCAACTCCATAACCCCCGGCAATGAGTATTCAATGGATATCTCCGCCGGCGGCAAGGCGAGAACTATCAAGTTCATCGGCGGCAATACCAACGCAGAGACTGTTGAGAACATCAACGCCCAGCTCAAGGAAGCATTCCAGGAGACTCCGGAGATAACCGAGGACGGTCAGTTCCACTATATAGACGACCCGACATGGTATCCCTACAAGAACGCAGCGATAGACGATACCACGGGTTCGATAGATTTCTCGGCAATGACCGGGAACGAGTACTATTCCCTTGAAGTCACAATGAACGGCAAGACAAAGTACGTTGACTTCCAGGGCGGCGATACCGTTACGGATTCCATGAACAACCTTACAAGTGCGCTGAATGATGCGTTCGGAGAGGGCAAGTTCGAGGTACATGCAAACGGTATGATAATCGACGCGGGTAAACAGCCCGCGCAGGTATCAAACTACGGCGATTACGGCGATGTAAATGCAACGGCGGACGGCGGCGTGGATATTCAGGGAGCGATGGACAGCAGTTCTGCCGATCCTTCCAAGATATACGCGGTCAATCTCGGCGGTAAGAAAGTCGTAATGGATATGGGCAATACCGTAGCCGAAACTGTCGAGAAAACAAACAAGAGAATGGCGGGATCCGGTGCGTTCGGAGAAACGCCGGTGCCGAGAGTGAACGATCTCGGTACGATACAGTACGACGTTGACGGCGGTCACGTCGTTATCGACAACACCAAGGGCGCTTCAAACGAGTTCGAGTTCAACGAAGTGGACGGTTACGCAAAGAACATAATCCAGCTCGTTCTCGATGCGGGAAAGATGCTGCGCAATGGCGATCACCAGATGGTCGCAAGATACGCGGATCTTATCTACGCGGCACAGAGCAATCTTTCCATAGCGATAGCGGACCTCGGTACACATTCAAAGTTCATTGAGTTCAACGAGGACAGACTCGCAGACGTAATGATAAACCTCAAGGATAAGCAGAACGACATCGAGAGCACGGATCTCCCCTCCGAGATCACAAGGTGGAAGGTGCTTGAATCCGTTTACAACGCTTCACTCCAGATGGGTTCGTCGGTGCTGTCCCAGTCGATATTCAATTACATTAACTGATGATCTTAAATGAAAGGAGCTGATCAGAAATGGTTGACAATAATCTTCTCAGTATAACTTCCGTTCCGATAAAAGTCGAGATCAATATCAGAAAGGGAGAAATGAGAAATCCGAATGCGGGCGATCCGGATAAGTCATTGAAAATGAATATCCAGACCAAGCACGGCGAGCTTAAGATCCACTCTGAGCCGCCGAAGATCAATATAGATACTTACGCGGCGCGTTCGAGCATGGGCTACGGCAACTATACCGACGGGGATCTTATCAAGCGCAAGGCAAACGACGGGATCTCGATAGCGTATCAGGGTACCGCAAAGATCGTCGGTGAAGGCGATCAGCTTGCAAGAGGCGTTTCTCCCGCTGAGATAGCGGCACAGAACAATAAGGCAGGTCAGACTATCCAGACCATAATGGATTTCCTGCCGAAGGAGGGCGCGGATATCACATTCGAGGACGGCGTGCTCAATATCAACTACGATGCCGGCGATGTGAATATAGACTGGGAGAATACCCAGGCTACACCCTTTGAATTCATTCCGGGCAAGGTAGAGTTCAACGTTACCCAGCTGCCCAAGGTAGAGATCGAGTACCTCGGCGATCCGATCTACGTTCCCCCCCAGTCGGATCCCAACTATGTTCCCAAAGTAGATGTACACGGTTAATCAGTCAATCAGTTCTGGTCAATGAAAGGAAAATACGGATATGATAAGTATTGAAACAAGGGATTTCGGAACTATAGAAGTCGATGAAAAGGACGTTTATGATTTTCCGAACGGGCTCTATGCTTTCGAGGACAGCAAGAAGTTCGCGCTGCTCTCACCGCTCGGCGATGATGTTTACCCGATGTGGCTCCAGTCCATGGACGATCCCGGACTCTGCTTCATCGTTTTCAACCCCGTGCTTATCGACGGAGGCTTCACGGTGATGCTTGCGGACAATGAGCGCTCACAGCTCGGTCTCGACAAGGACGGCGATGCTACTGCGCTCGTAATAGCAAAGGTCCCCGCAGACTATAAGCATACTACCGTAAATATGAAGTCGCCTATTGTTATCAATAAACAGCAGCATAAGGCGATACAGGTTATACTCCCGCTCGATTATCCTTTCAGAATGCCCATTTATGCGCCGCGGGAGGTGAAATAATGCTCGTAGTTACACGAAAAACAGAAGAGAGCGTTATTATCGCGGATAACATAGAGATCACCGTGCTCGAAGTCGCAAAGGACAGAGTAAAGCTCGGCATCTCTGCGCCGAAGGATATAAAGATAATCCGCAACGAGCTGAGAAATGCACAGGAGACCAACCTCGATTCCTCACAGGCTGTTTCCAAGGACGCTCTCGACGCTCTGCTCACGCTGAAAAAGGATCAGTAAGGTCTTTCCGAGGGAATGGAAGGACCCGGCTTATGCCAAACCGACAGAAAGGATTTGATTCATTATGGCAAATGATATGATAAGAATGAGCGGTATGAACTCCGGTCTCGATACCGAGTCCATAATCAACGCTCTTACAGCCAATACGAAGCTCAAAGCCACAAAACAGGAACGCAACGTTCTCAAATATGAGGCTACCCAGGAAGCTTACAGAGATGTCATATCCAAGATGCAGAACGTCAAGAACAAGTATTTTGACATTCTCAACAAGGATTCCTATATCGCGGGAAACTCGATGTGGAACAAGTACGCCTCAAAGGTGTATAACTCCACAGGCGCGGAAGCGGTAATGAGCGGCATCACCGTTCAGACCACGATCAATTCCAACCCCGGCGAATATAAGGTAAATGTAAACAAGACCGCAAAGCAGGCTCAGCTCAAGGGCAACTCGCTCGGCGGAAACGCAAAGATAGACGCAAGCAAGCTCGAGGAAGGCAAGGAGTACGGTATTACCGTTACCGTCGGCGATGTCGAGAAGAACATAACGTTCAAGGGCGGCGCTGACGCAGCGGCTTCGATAAAGAACATAAACGACGCACTCGAAAAGGCTTTCGGCGAGAGCAATGACTCTGTCGGCGATTCCGGCAATGAGGGTATGGTGTATGTTAAGGCGGAGGGCGGTATCCCGCAGTCTTCGTCGTCAAATTCCGGCAGTGTTAGCGGCTGGCCGGTTGTTGTTGACGGTACGACCTATAACAGCCTCGACGATGTTGTTGATTTTGACTTTGACATTCCCGATTATGACTACGATACTCAGAAGGCAAAGGTTCTTGCTGCCGTAGAGGCTAACAAGGCTGCCGCTCAGAGCAGCGCAAGCTCATCTTCGTCGAGCGTTGAGCTTACCTTCGTTTCCCGCGCAGGAAAAGGTATCACCATTTCCGGAACAGGCGAAATGAAGTCCGAAAACTCCCTTGATCTTTCAAATGTCAAGTCCGGTACGAATACCCTTTCGTTCCAGGTGGGAGATAAAACGCTCAATGTTTCGTTCCAGACCTTAGCTCATGATTTCTTCGACAGCGCGGTACAGAACGGTATTATTGATACCGAAAACGGTACAGTGGTAAAAATAACCGATACAGATGAAGACGGCAACAATATCCGCTTTACAAGGGCTACCGAGCTTGCAAAGCAGAACCTCGGCGAAGGCGCTACCGAAGAGCAGATAGATGAAGAAGCCGCAAATATCCGCGCCGGCTGGTCGGAAGCGGTACAGCTTTACCAGTCCGTTACCGATGACCTCAAGGAATCGGTAAGATACGATTCGTTCAAGAACTGGAAGGCAGCAGCGGAGAGCGACGGTACATGGGAGACAAAGCTGAATGACCTTTACAGCGAGGCTGAAAAGGCAAACAAAGAGTCCCGCATGACCAAGTGGCTCGAAGCTGACGAAACTGTTAAAGCCGGCTATAAGGTTTACAAGGACGAATTTGCGATCGATAATCTGTCACAGACTTCAAAGGACGCTTATGAGGCATACAAGACCGAGCAGCAGGAAAAGGGCGAGGACGTAGCTTCAATCTATGACTGGGCTCAGACAGACGAGACTGCGAAGAAGGCGCTTGAAGACGCAGGCGGCGTAAAGAGTATTTACGAGTATGCGAAGACCGCAGATGGCGATGTCAAGGCTAAGTTCGACGAGCTCAACAACAAGTACGAGGGTACCACAGAGACCGAGGAAGAGCTCAGCGAGCAGTATGAAACATACAAGAGCGGACTCGGCGAGGACGAGACCCCCAAGAGCTATGAAGACTGGAAGGCAGATCACATCGAGGACAAGAGCTGGCATCTCAGCAAGAGCACATTTGAAAGCTCCGAGAGCAGTCTCTTTACACAGTACAAGAATTCCGTATATGACGAGGATAATGCATCTTACGATCTGACAGCAGAGAATGTTGTCGATCACTTCACCAAGTCTGCGCTCAAGAACAGCATCGGCAATCTCGAATCCGACGGCGTAAAGTTCGATGTAAACTACGATAACGCGACAAATAAAGTCTCAATATCCGCATACACCGAAACAACAACTACTGCCGAGGACGGTACAGAGACTGTTGTCAAGAACCCCGTAAAATTATCCATGACGGTGGGCAAGGACAGCGCAAATAATGCGGAGGCTATGGCAAGCACCGGAAGCGACGCTTCCACCGCGATCTCCCAGATCACAAATACAACGAAGCTTTCCGATATCGGCGCAGAGGCGGACGAGAACGGCAACTACAGCTTCAAGATAAACGGAGTTGACTTCTCATTCAGCGGTGACACCACTGTTACCGATATGATGAAGAAGGTAAATGCTTCGACAGCCGGCGTTAAGATGACATATTCGTCTCTTGACAACGCGTTCAGCATCACTGCAAGCAAGTACGGCGTTGACAGCGCGGTAGATGTTGATGACACGGGCGGTTCGTCGCTCCTGTCCGCGATCGGACTCAAGAGCGGAACTCTCACAAAGGGCGAGAACCTTGAGGTTGAGATCAACGGCAAGACATACCAGAGCAACGGAAACTCCATAGAAGCCGACGGCTCAACATTCACATTCGCGGGAAATGTCAAGGTAGGCGAGGAGTTCAGCATCAATGTTGAAAAGGATACCTCGGCTATCAAGGATCTTATAAAGGACTTCGTCAAAGACTACAACCAGCTTATCGAGGACGTTTACAAGTACCTCGACGAGAAGCCGGAAAAGGACTACTACTTCCTGACCGACTCCGATAAGGAAGACCTCGACCTTACCGAGAAGCAGGAGGAGAAGTGGGAAGAAAAGGCAAAGAAGGGTCTGCTGTACCACGACAATGTTACTTCGACGGTAATGACCGGTCTGCGCAGTGCGCTGATGGGCTCCGTTGAGGGACTTGACGGCAATGTATTCTCCCTTTCGTCCATGGGTCTCAAGACGTCTTCAGACTACAGCCAGCACGGCAAGTTTGCGAAGATCGACGAGACTGCGCTTGACGCGGCTATCGAATCTCATCTCGACGATATCGAGAAGCTTTTTACCGACAGCGAAAACGGTATTATGAAGAAGTTCTCCGCTGCGCTCGATGCGGGCGTCAAGTCCACCGGTGACAACAAGGGCTCGCTCATCAGAAAAGCAGGTCTTGCAAGCGGAACTTCCGCTACGGACAACGAGCTGTACAATGCTATCAAGAGAACAAAGACAAAGATCACGTCGCTGAACCTGCGCTACGAGAACGAGCAGAACAGACTGTGGAAGAGATACTCTTCAATGGAATCCCTGCTCGGAACTATGAACAGCCAGCAGTCGCAGTTCATGTCCTATTTCCAGTAATAACAACTGAATGGCAGCCGTGCTCCGGTGCGGCTGCATAACACAAAAAAGGAAGGTATCGTATATGGCGGCAAACGCATATTCGGAATACAAAAAGCAGTCTCTCCAGACACTTACTCCTATGGAGATCGTCGTTAAGCTTTACGATGAAGCAGAGAAACAGATGAATATTGCTATCATTGCGATAGATGAAAAGAACTACGCAAGCGCAAACAAGTCGCTGCAGAAAACACAGGATATAGTAAACGCACTCCGCTCGGTGCTTGATATGAAGATACCGATGTCGAAGGATCTTGACGCGCTGTATGACTTCTTCAACAGACAGCTCGTTACTGCAAATGTCAAGAAGGATACGAATATGATAAAGGAGCTGCTTCCGATGTTTGCGGATTTAAGAGACGCATTCGCGCAGGTAGCGGCAATGCCGAGAGTCTGAAAGGGTGATCCCTATGACCGATGAGACCAAGGAAAGGCTGCTGCGTGATTTCGAGGAAATGACGCGGCTTACCGATCTGTACAGCGCCGCGACAACGGAGATCATCACGACGGATATCGATGAAACCCTTGACGAGATCGTTGCCCGCAGGAGCGGGATAATCGAAGCTATCGGAAAGACAAGGCAGGATATCGACGATGCGTGTTTGCAATGCGCGGAGCAGGAAGCCACGCTTATCAGGCGAATGATAACCGGCGGTCATATCCCGCTCGGCATTTCCAAGGAGCTTCGCGAAATACACAAGGCTGCGGTCAAGATGCATTCTTCGTATCTCACGATCGCGGACAAGGAAAAGCAGGCATCGGTTCGTGTAGATGCGCGCCTTAAGGAGCTCCGGTACGATCTGCAGAATGTCAATGCAGACAGGAAGAAGACCACCGGCTATACGGCGATAGGTTCGGGATTCGGCGGTTCCGGCAGTTCATTTGACGGCAGGCTGTAAGCCGTCTGCGGAAGCGCAGCTTCCGACAGCCGGACGAGAACAGGGCGCTGCCCCGTTCTCGAGCTCTTTCCCCGCTTCTTTTCGATGCGAAAAGAAGCAAAAGCAGGATAAAAATATAGAAAAGGCTTTCCCCCGCCGTTTGTGCGGGGGATTGTAAGTTATTGGTATGATAATCGACACACACATTCACGCATACACTGATTCACTTGCCGAACGCGTGATAGCAAAGCTCACAGCGACAGCTGACTGTCCCTGCTACACCGACGGTACAATAAAGGGCGCACGGGAGCTGATCGAAAAGTGCGGTATTGATTACGGCGTACTTCTCCCGATAGCGACGAAACCGACGCAGCAGACGACGATCAACAACTGGGCGAAGGAGGTTTATTCGGGAAACATCATCTCGTTCGGAACGGTTCACCCGTTTGCGGAGGACGCACTGGACGAGCTTGACAGGATAAAGGAACTTGGACTTAAAGGCATAAAGCTTCACAACGACTATCAGGGCGTGTTTATATTTGATGAGCACTGTCATCGGATATACAGGCGCTGTGAGGAGCTGGGACTGCCGATCGTATTTCACATGGGGTATGATCCTGTATCGCCCATGGTTCACCGTGCTATGCCTTATGATCTGATAGAACTGAGCGAACGATATCCGAAGGCAAAGTTTATTGGAGCGCACATGGGCGGAAATTACGCCTGGGAGCATGTGCTAAGATATGCGGCGGGACTGCCGAATGTGTATTTTGACACGGCATTTGTAGCAAAGGACATAGACAGGAAGCTTTTCTCGGAGATCGTGAAGAAGCATGGTGTTGAGAAGGTGCTGTTTGCAAGCGATCTCCCGTGGAGTGATCCGCGCGATGAGATAGAGCTGGTCGCTTCTCTTGATATCTCAGATGCCGATAAGGAGAAGATCTTCTGGAAGAACGCAGCAGAGCTGCTGGAGATTGGCTGAGAGACTTGGGAAAGTTATAAGAATAGTAAAAACAAAAGACTGCTGAAAGCGAACGCTTTCAACAGTCTTTTTGTTTATGATGTGAGTTACTGATCTCCGTATTACGGGATCGGTTTAGGGTGTCCAGCCCCCTTTTTAAAGGGGGCTGGCGGGGTCAGGGGCGGAGCCCCTCTCTTAAATTTCTTAAAAATATCTTACTTTCTCTTCTTAGCTACGAAGAGTGTGCCTGCTGCTACAACTGCGATACCTGCAACAACTGCTACGTCCTCGATACCTGTGTTAGGAGAAGCCTTTGTGGAAGTAACTGCTGCTGTTGTGTCGCCTGCTGCGGGAGCTGCTGCTGTATCTTCTGCTGCGGGAGCTGCTGTCTCAGCGGGAGCCTCTTCAGCTGCTGCATCAACTGTAGCGGAAGCTGCGCCTACAGGAGAAAGGGAGCACTTACCAGCCTGATCCCAAGCGATAATAGCGTTACCGCTGCCGTCCTTAACTGTCATGGAAACAACGTCCATTGTCCACCATGTAACACCGGACCAGTCCTGAATAGCGATCTGAACGAGCTGCTGATCGGGAACTACGGAGTTTGTATCATCGATCGGGCAAACCAGCTGATATGTGTAATCGCCGATCTTTTCAAGCTTAAGAGACTTAGCGCTCTCGTATGTGTCGATCTCAAGAGCCTCATCTGTTACTCCCCAGAAGTCGTAAGCCGGCCAGTTGTGGGTAGCATCTGTGGGCGAGTTGCTGGATACAACTACTGCGCCGCCGAATGCGCCGTCCCAGTCCTCACGGGTACCTTCGGAAACGGAGAATACAACCTCAACGCTCTTAGCCTGAGACCAGTCAACACCGTAGTCAACTACAGCCTTGTTGGGGTCGATCTTCGGACGAGTACCGTCATAGTAAGCGATAGGCATCCAGGAACTTGATGTACTGTCGAGAAGCTCAAGTCCGTTAGCATCGAGTACGTCGTCTATTTCAACGAGTTCTGCGCTTGCAACGGAAGCGAGAGAGATAGCTGTCAGAGTTGCGGCAGCTGCACATGCGATAGTCTTTTTAAAATTCATAAAATTTGTCCTCCTTAAATTGAACGGCAAAAACGCCATTACATCAAATAATATTATATAATATCGCGTTTTTACGGTCAATAGTCATTTTTCACAAACATTTTTGTGAAAACGACGGTTTTCATTTGAGCTTAGCGATCTCGATACGGTTGAGCGCTCTTTTGAGCTTGAATTCCGCAATATCGAGATTTTTCTGGTCATTGGTCTTTTCGTAAGTGCTGATACGCTCTTCAGCCACCTGCTTTGCTCTTACGGCACGTTCAACGTCGATCTCGTCAGCCCATTCACAGCTCTGTGCGAGTATTACTGTCTTATCCTTGCTGACCTTGATTACTCCCGATGAAATTGCGGCATAGCGGAATTCGCCGTCGATACGGACCTTGAACTTGCTTATCGTGATCGCCGCAACATAGGGCTCGTGGTGCGCAAGGATACCCTTGTCTCCGACGGTTGTGCGGACGATGACATTATCGGTCATGCCGTCAAAGAATACGCCGTCGGGGGTGATTATCTGAAGTTTAAACGGTGTCATTTCCACACGCCCTTTCGGTTATGACTGCATTGACTTGGCTTTTTCCACAGCCTCGTCTATCGTGCCGACAAAGAGGAACGCGGATTCGGGAAGATCGTCATGCTTACCCTCGATGATCTCCTTGAAGCCTCTGATAGTCTCCTTGATCGGAACGTATTTGCCCTGCATACCGGTGAACTGCTCCGCAACGCTGAACGGCTGGGAGAGGAAACGCTGGATCTTACGCGCTCTTGCGACTGTGAGCTTATCGTTGTCGTCGAGTTCGTCCATACCGAGGATCGCAATGATATCCTGGAGTTCATTGTAACGCTGGAGAGTAGCCTGTACCGCGCGAGCTACCTGGTAATGCTCATCGCCGACGATCTCGGGGGTTAGGATACGGGAGCTGGAATCCAGCGGGTCAACTGCGGGGTAGATACCCATAGACGCTATGTTACGGGAAAGAACCGTCTTTGCGTCGAGGTGGGCGAATGTAGTTGCAGGTGCCGGGTCAGTAAGGTCGTCCGCAGGAACGTAAACTGCCTGTACCGAGGTGATGGAGCCCTTGTTTGTGGAGGTGATACGCTCCTGAAGAGCGCCCATCTCGGTCGCAAGCGTAGGCTGGTAACCAACGGCGGAAGGCATACGTCCGAGAAGTGCGGAAACCTCGGAACCTGCCTGTGTGAATCTGAATATGTTGTCAATGAAGAGAAGAACGTCCTGACCTTCCTTATCGCGGAAGTACTCAGCCATAGTAAGTCCGGAAAGTCCGACTCTCATTCTTGCTCCGGGGGGCTCGTTCATCTGACCGTACACGAGTGCGGTCTTGTTGATAACTCCGGATTCCTTCATTTCGTTGTAAAGGTCATTACCCTCACGGGTACGCTCGCCGACGCCCGTAAATACGGAAAGTCCGCCGTGCTGCTTTGCAACGTTGTTGATAAGCTCCATTATAAGGACGGTCTTGCCTACTCCGGCACCGCCGAACAGACCGATCTTACCGCCCTTGAGGTAGGGAGCGATAAGGTCAACGACCTTGATGCCCGTTTCGAGTACCTGGTTGGACGCAGCCTGCTCCTCATAAGAGGGGGGATCTCTGTGTATTTCCCAGCGCTCCTCGGTCTCGGGAGCGGGAAGATTATCTACCGGCTCGCCGAGCAGGTTGAATATTCTTCCGAGAGTTTCCTTACCTACGGGAACGGTTATGGACTTTCCGGTATCGACTGCCTTTGTGCCTCTTACCAGACCGTCTGTGGCTCCCATAGCTATGCAGCGTACGATGTCGTCGCCGATATGCTGTGCGACTTCAACAACAAGACGCTGTCCGTTATTGTCGATCTCAATGGCGTTTTTCAGATTCGGCAGCGAGTCAGCCGCGAAACGGATATCAAGTACCGCGCCGATGATCTGAACGACCGTACCAATGTTTTTTTCAGCCATTTTGCCTTTTTCCTTTCAGCCGCAGCGTTTATGCCGCGGGATTGATTCTTGTGACAGTATGTCAGCTCAGCGCGTTTGCGCCGGAAACGATCTCCGTGATCTCGTTTGTGATCTTCTCCTGTCTTGCGCGGTTGTAAACGAGGGACAGGTTTGCGATCATCTCGTCTGCGTTATCGGTAGCGCTCTCCATTGCGGTGCGTCTTGCGCCCTGTTCGGAGGCGAATGACTCAACTACCGCGCAGCTTATCATGCTCATGACGAATTTCGGCACAACTCTGTCGAATACCGCTTCCGGAGACGGGTCGTATGTGATGAGACCGTTATCTTCTCCCGTACCCTCGCCGATATTTGCTATCGGCAGGAGTTTAGCGGACTCCGGTGTCTGCACCAGCGGCGAAACGAATGCCGTATAGAACAGCTCAACCTCATCGACTTCACCCACTGCGAACAGGTCAACCGCGATCTGCGCTATATCCATGCAGTTTCCGGTCTTTGCCTTTTCCGCGAAGTAAGGGTATTTTCCGACAACGTCATAGCCGTGCTTCTCGAAGTAATCGACGGCTTTTCGCCCGATCGCGATTATCTTCGGCTTTTCGGCATCGTCTTTATGCGCGGCGACCGCGAATTTGAGAATATTTGAATTGAAGCCGCCCGCAAGACCTCTGTCGCCTGCGATTACGATAAACAGGCGGTTTTTGACCTCGCGCGGCTCCGTGAAGATAGTGCTGAAATCCTTCTTTACGGAAGCGATCTCTGAAAGAAGCTCATACTGTGCTTCAAAGTAAGGACGTCCGTTTTCCGAGCGCTGCTTTGCTTTTCTGAGCTTTGACGAGGCGACAAGCTCCATAGCTTTGGTTATCTGCCTTGTCGAGCTGACACTCTTTATACGGCGCTTGATGTCCTTCATGTTGCCCGTAGCCAATTATCCCATTCCTTTCAGGCCCGCGTCTAAATGCGGGTTGATCGGTGACGTGCATTAAAACGCCGTCATCAGCGGTCGCTTTCGATGTAAACGACTTTGTTTGTAAGGATCAGGAAAACCGCAGCAACAGCAAGTACAGCCGAAAGGCTTATAGAAACTATGCTAAGTACGAATGCGGATTTGGTCATATCATTTCCCTTCCTTTCTGAATGCGTGGATTTGATCTGCGCCGCGTCAGAAATTAGCGGCGAAGTTCTTGAGAACAGCTTTCAGCTTCTCCTCGTTATCGGGAGAGAGCACCTTGTTCTTTTTAAGGTCGTCGATTATCTCTGCATGGTCGGTGGCCATGTGCTCAAAGAGAGCGGTCTCATACTCTGCGATCCTGTCAACGGGGATATCCTTGAGGAAGTCGTTGATTACAGCGTAGATTATGATGATCTGGTTCTCGACGGAGATAGGCGAGGACTGGGACTGTTTCAGAACGGCAACGATACGTTCGCCCTTTGCGAGACGAGCCTTTGTATCGGCATCGAGGTCGGAGCCGAACTGTGAGAATGCCTGGAGCTCTCTGTACTGGGAGTATTCGAGCTTGAGCGAACCGGATACCTTCTTCATCGCCTTTATCTGAGCCGAACCGCCGACACGGGATACCGAGATACCCGGGTTTACTGCGGGTCTGATACCGGAGTTGAACAGCTCGGTCTCAAGGAATATCTGACCGTCGGTGATCGAGATAACGTTTGTGGGTATGTATGCCGAAACGTCGCCTGCCTGTGTTTCGATTATCGGGAGTGCGGTAAGGGAACCGCCGCCGTAATCTTCGTTGAGGTTGGCTGCACGTTCGAGAAGTCTTGAATGGAGGTAGAAAACGTCTCCGGGGTAAGCTTCACGTCCCGGCGGGCGCTTTAAGAGCAGCGACATTGCACGGTAAGCAACGGCGTGCTTGGAGAGGTCGTCATAGATGATGAGCGCGTCCTTGCCCTTCTCCATGAAGTACTCACCCATAGCGCAGCCTGCGTAAGGCGCTATATACTGGAGCGGTGCAAGCTCTGCGGCGGTAGCGGAAACTACTATCGTGTAGTCCATAGCGCCTGCGTTTCTGAGCTGCTCAACTACGGAAGCGACGGTAGAAGCCTTCTGACCTATCGCAACGTAGATACAAAATACATCTGTATCTCTCTGATTGATTATCGTATCGACTGCGATAGCGGTCTTACCGGTCTGTCTGTCGCCGATGATAAGCTCACGCTGACCGCGTCCTATCGGGATCATCGAGTCGATAGCCTTGATACCTGTCTGGAGAGGGGTATCTACCGACTTTCTTGTGATGATACCGGGTGCTATTCTTTCTACGGGGCGGTATTCGTCCGTAACGATGGGTCCCTTGCCGTCGATAGGCTCGCCGAGGGCGTTTACGACACGTCCGAGAAGTGCGTCACCTACCGGAACGGATATGATCTTACCCGTTCTCTTTACGTTGGAACCTTCCTTTATCTCGGCATCAGAGCCGAGCATAACCGCACCGACAAAATCCTGCTCAAGGTTGAGAGCCATGCACTGCACACCGTTGTCGAATTCGAGAAGCTCGTTTATCATACAGTTCTCGAGTCCGTGGATACGAACGATACCGTCTCCGACGGTGACAACCGTACCCGTATCGGTGAGAGTGATCTTTGAATCAAATGCCTTGATCTTGGATTTTATAATACCTGTTATTTCATCAGGGCGTAATTCCATAATCTCGTCTTTCCTTTCATCCCGTTTTGCCGGGAGAATTGCTTATTGAATCAGCAGATCACGCTGCCGATATCCGACCTGAGGGCGCGGAGTCTTGCCTTCACGCTGCCGTCAAGCGTAGTATTGCCGTTCTTTACGACGATTCCTCCGATTATCGAGGGGTCGATCTCTTCCTTCATCACTATCTTCTTGCCGAGAAGCTTCTCCATTTTAACGGAGAGATCGGCTTTTGCCTTTGCCGTGAGGGGCTGGCAGGTAACGACAGTGATATCCGCTATGCCGAGGTATTCGTTGCAGCGTTCTTTGAAATACTCCGTGACTTTGTCGAAGTATTCGAGCCTGCCTGCCTCGGTGAGCACCATAAGGAAGTTGAAGATATACTCGGACAGCCTGCCTTCAAAGGCTTCCTTGATTATACCGAGTTTTTCTTCCTTTTCGATCGTCGGTGTCTTCGAGAGCTTTATAAGCTCCGGAAGCTCCGATATTATCGAATTTACCGCGGAAAGCTCCTCTTTTGCTTCGGTGAGCTTTGAGGGGTCTTCCTCGAGGAAAAGTTCAAAGAGAGCATCGCCGTAGGTTTTTTCGACTAAACCTGCCATGTTCTTATTCCTTTCCTACTTCTGCGATGAACTTGTCGATAAGAGCTTCGTTGTCTGCCTTGGAGATCTCCTTTTCACAGACTTTTTCGCTCGCCATAATTACGATATCGGAGATCTGATCCTTGATCTCGTTTATAGCCTTTTTCTTTTCAAGCTCTATGCTTTCTTCAGCCTTCTGCTTGAGTGCAGCGGCTTCCTGCTGAGCTTCCGCTATTATCTGATTTTCACGCTCGCCTGCGCGCTTTACCGCCGCGGAGACGATCTGTGCCGCCTCTTCCTTGGATTCCTTAAGCTTTGCGGCATATTCCGCCTTGGTTGCTTCGGCTTCTGCCTGTGCGTCCTCGGCAGCCTTCATTTCGCTTCCTATCTTCTCTTTTCTCTCGTCGAGTATCTTCATTACCGGCTTATGCAGGAAAAAGAAGTAAAGCAGGAAGATTATGAGGGTATTGATAAGCGTGAAAATGATAGTATCGGGGTTGATATTTACCAGCTGGAGGGTCTCTCCGGCTGCCAGTGTAACACCCATTTTCACTGCTCCTTCCGTTTATTTCGGTAAATACGCACGCTTACTTGAGCTGTCCGATAAAGGGGTTAGCGTACATAAGGAGGAGTGCTACGATAAGGGAGTAAAGACCTGTTGTTTCGGCAAGAGCATCGCCTATGATCATCTGTCTTGTGATTGCTCCGGAAGCCTCCGGCTGTCTGCCGATAGCCTCAACTGCCTTACCGCCGCAGATACCTTCACCTATACCGGGGCCGAGACCCGCGATCATAGCCAGACCTGCACCGATAGCCGATGCGCCCAATACAAATCCTAAATTGTCCATAAGTAACCTTTCCTTTCAGCCTGCGTCATGCAGGATATTTTCTTTATTAACGGGGTCCTCCCCGGATGAACCTTGTTTTGCGGTGCCGTTATTCCTCGCTCATATCCGCCATTGCCACATACGACATCGTAAGCGTTACGAAGATGTAGGACTGGATAACTGCCGAGAAGAGATCGAAATACAGCGACAGCACTGCCGGCACGAGAATTGCGAAGCTTCCGAGCGCAAAGTACACGAGTCCGCCGATTACCATACCGGAAACGTTGTTTCCGAAGAGACGGAGCGCCTGTGCGATGGGGTTTGCGAAGTCGCCTATTATATTGAACGGGAGCATGAACGGCATCGGCTCGATGAAGCTGTGCAGATAGCCTTTCACTCCGCCCGTCCTGAGCTTTGTCCAAAGCACCAGAACGAATGTGATTATCGCCCATGATGCGGTTACGGAAACGTCCGAGGTGGGGTTCTTGAGTCCGAACAGACCCATGAGGCAGGAGAGTATGATGAAGCAGAACAGGGAACCTATGTAAGGACCGAAGCGCTTCTTATACTTGACGCCCATGGAATCCTCGACGTAGCCGGTGAAGAATCCGACTATCCACTCTGCGATGACCTGTCTCTTGCCTTCCGGCTTGAGCTTGAGATTCCGGCCGAGTATGAAGAACAGCACCGCCAGCACCAGCATCACTATCCACTGGGTGAAAACCGTCTCGGCGATGACCCATTCCTTTCCGAAAAGCTCGAAAACTATTGATTTCAAAGGGCCGTCAACAGTGAACGTCCTTTCCTCTGCCATAAGGACAGCAGCCGTATTGATCATGCTTCCTCATCCTTCCCGTGCTTTCGCACATAGAAAAAAGTGTACCAAATCTTTGGGAAAAACAGCGGTATCACCGCTGCCAGCGGCTGTATCACGCCGAATGATGTAAGTGCGGCAAGCACCGCGAACATTCCGGCATATCTCAGCCCGTATGAGATACCGCAGACCGATCTTGCCTTGCGGAAATCCCTGCACTTCACCGCTTTTTCAGCGGTAAAGCCGATTATAACGAAGTTTGCGAGCATCAGCACATCGCCGGCGGCGAGACCGCTGAACACTCTCCAGTCAAATCCAGTCAGAACGCCGATCACGGCGAGTACCGCCGCAGCGGCTCCGTTTGCGGCAGCCAGAAACGGGAGCATTTCTTTCAGCTCTTCCGCGGTGTACCGGTTAAGTCGGAGTTTCACTGCTTCTTCTTCCTGGGGTAGTTGTCGTAGTAGTCGTGATCGCGCCTGTCATGCTTTATCTCGGAGGCTCCCGTCCCCGATTCGCTGTTATCGTACATAGCTATCAGCTTTTTAAGGTAGTTCATAGCGGATACGCTCATTGAGACTATGCCGACGGCAACGAATACGATGCTCACCCAGTCCGGCCAGCCCATGTAATCCACCAGCCACGTTCCGCCGATAACGAACACAAGCAGCGGTATCACGACGATAAGTCCGATCTGACTTGCCACCGCGTAAACGGTGATCGGCTTATCCTTCTTGTTTTTTGCCATTAAAACACATCATTTCTAACAGATCAGAAGACGATAGATGTAAGTCTCCAGCCGTCGTCCGTCTTTATCATCTCAGCCTTTACCTTTACTTCGGAGTTATCAGCCTTTTCGTGAAGTTTAAGGCTGATACCGCACTCGGTATCGCTCTTGGGGTCTATCTCGAATTTCGGGTTCTCCCACGAACGGTCATATTCCATAGGCGTATAGTTTGCGATTATGCCGAGCTCGCCGCTGTCACGGGTCTTGTAGATAGCGCCGTAGCCGAGCGGATCGGTCTTTATCTCTTCTGCGAATTCCTTTGTGAATGTACGGTCAACGATCTCCTCGATCTGGCTCAGAGATGTGTACTTGTCGCTGTCAACGGTGTAGTAGCCGTCCTCCGGTACATTTCCGTAGGGCTCGTCCTTGTGGCTGAGTCCTCTTATATAGTAGAGTCTGAGTATAGTGTAGTTGTCGGAGATAAGGCTGATAACAGCGTCCTTCATCTCGTCCGCAAGCTCGCGGTCAGGCTCATAGCCCTTTTCCTCTGCCGGTGTTGTTTCCGTTGCGGAGGCGGCGGCAGTTGTTTCTGCTGCGGGGAGTCCTATCTTAGGCAGTTCTCCGCCGGACAGATTGAGAACTACTATAAATACCACAACTGCGAGGACTGCTCCTACCGAAAGCAGGATCGCGTATAATACTGCGCTTTCAGAATATTTTCCTTTAAGTTTCATCTACACATATCTCCAGTCAAAGGCATGGGCAAAAAATGCTGTTTTTTGTGCAATTTTACCGTTTCGCCGTAATAATATCCGATAATATCCTCTATATTATACATCATCGAGTCTGAAAAATCAATAGCGATTTGCAATTTTTTCATATTTAGCAATAAATTATAGCATTTCTGTCAATAATATCCATACGCCGGGAAAGAAAGAAGGAGATACTTAAATGAAATACACTAAGCTTGACATTTACAGAAAACGGCTGAGGAAGCTCAGAAAGAGCCTCAAAGCGCAGGGCGGACATCGTCTCTGTGCCGAGATAACCGCGCTTATCGGTGAGATACCGGATCACAAGGTACACAGCGCCGGAAGTCTTCCGCTGATAACCCATGCCCTTGCCGATACCGACGAACTTACCACCGAGAGCGTTTACAAGGCTCTGCTCCCTTACGCGGACGTGCTTGACAACGCGGATATGATGACGCTTATGTGGCAGATCCGGTTCAGTGCGATACTGAAAGCTGCCGGGGACGGTGAGAAACGGGATATCGTCTATACCGCCGCCGATGTTGACACGGAGCATATCAACGGGCTGCTGAACCCGATGTGCCTGCGCTATGCCGCGGACGCGGAGTATGCGGTCAGCGATGAAAAGACGAAGGCGATGCTGCGTGCCGACACCACCCGATGTGCGCAGGCGGCGGATATCGACGAACGCCGGCTCGCGTCGGAATACCTCATCACCGCGAAGCACTCCGGCACCGGTCTTGGCGAGGTGATACGCGCGGACGTGCGCCGGCTTTTTCCCTACACCAACACCTATTATTATACGGCGGTGCAGCTTGCGCTCTCCCTCGGCATTTCCGCGCTCACCGTAATATTTGCCGGCTGGTTTGCCGGGATAGCGGTGTTTGCTCCCGCAGCGGCAGTCGCAAAGACCGTGATAGACGCGCTGCTGCTGAGAAACGCGAAAGCCTGCGACATACCGTCAGTGAAGCTGTCGGAAGCGGAGAACTACGAGGTCATCTGCGCTCTTTCCGTTCTCGTTTCCTCCGAAAAGGACATCACAGACGGCATGGAGCGGCTTCACCGTGCAAGGCTAAAGAACCCTTCCCCGAACATAAGATACTGCCTGCTCTGCGATCTTCCGCCCTCAAAGGAGAAGGAGCCGGAAAGTGACAGGATCCTGCTTGAAGCGGCGAAGTCTGCGTTTGACGCTTCCGACGGGAAGACCGCCCTCATCTTCCGCAAACGCACCTACAGCCGCACCCAGCGTATGTACCAGGGCCGTGAGCGCAAGCGGGGAGCCGTGGAAGATCTCATCACCTATATCTGCGCCGGAGAACAGGATTTCGGCGCGGTTTACGGCGATATTTCCGGCTATATCGGCGTTCCGTTCGTCTGCACCCTCGACTATGACACCATGCCGCTTATGGACAGCATCAACTCGCTTGTGGCGGCGGCAGTCCACCCCTGCAACAGCGGCTACGGCGTGTTCGCGCCCCGCGTTACCACTTCTCTCTCTTCGTCGCTGCGCACCGGGCTTACCCGGCTTTTCGGGACAGGCGGCTGCTCCGGAGCGAGCGTTTACGACAGCCTTTCCTCCGAGCTGTATTTCGACTGCTTCGGCGAGGGAACATTCACGGGCAAGGGGCTTATCCGCACCGATCGCTATTACCGGGAATGCGCGGGGAAACTGCCGGAAGAGCGCGTCCTCTCACACGATATAATCGAGGGCGGCATACTCGGCACGGCTTACTGCGGGGACGTTGAGTTCAGCGACGGCATGCCGCCCACCACGAAGGGCTATTTCCGCCGCAGTCACCGCTGGATGCGCGGAGATATACAGAACCTCCCGCTCATATTCCGCAGAGATCTTTCCCTGCTCACCAAGTACAAGCTTTCCGACAATGTCCGCCGCGCGCTTACGCCGCTGAACGCGCTGCTGACCATTTTCTTCACCATAGGCGCCGACGGTATAGGTTCCCTGCTGCCGGCGGTGATCTCGGTTCTTTCGCTGACATTGCCGTTCATACTCGGGCTTATCCCGGCGGCGATACGGGGAATGGGCTTCTCCAACACCCGTGAGTTCTACGCGCCGATCACCTCACTTTCCCGCCAGCTCGTTACCCGCATCTTCGCGGAGATCATCTTCATGGGCAGGAACTCCCTGCTCGGTCTGGACGCGTTCTTCCGCACCGTATGGCGTATGATAACGGGGAAACGTCTGCTGGAATGGCAGACCGCCTCGGCTTTTGACAAGACCGACACTTTCGGCTGGCTCGGAATGGTGCCGTCAAGTGCAGTGGGCGTGCTGCTTTTTGCGGTGAGCGTCTGGTTCGGGAACATCTTTTCCGCCGTGATCGGCATACTTGTGGCATGCTGTCTGCCCGCTGCTGTGGTATGCGACAGGGTCTCCCGCACCGAACCGAAGCCGATAAAGGAAAGCGAGCGGAAGCTGCTCACGGACGAAGCGCGCAGGGAATGGCGGTTCTACACCGATCATGTCACCGCGGAGGATAACTTCCTCCCGCCGGACAATGTCCAGTATTCCCCTGTTTACCGCGTCTCGCACCGCACTTCGCCCACCAACATCGGAATGTATCTGCTGTCCTGCGTCTGCGCGGAGGAGCTGGGATTTATAGACTCTGCGCGGCTGGAGACCCTTGTGGACAGGACGGTCTCGACTGTCGAGCGGCTCCCGAAGTATAAGGGGAGCCTGTACAACTGGTATTCCACAGATGAGCTTACGGTCATTGACCCGTTCGTATCCTCGGTGGACAGCGGGAATTTCCTGTGCTGTCTTGTTGCCGTGCGCCGCAAGCTTATCGAGGATATCCCGGAAAGCCCGCTTATCCGAAGGATAGGGCGGCTCATATCCGACGCGGATATCGAGGTGTTTTACAACCGGGCGAGAAAGCTGTTTTCCGTCGGGATAAACTCCGACACCGGGAAAAAGGCTCCGAACTGTTACGATATGCTGATGTCGGAAGCGAGAATGCTGAGTTTCTTCGCGATAGCGCGCGGAAAAGCCGACAAATCCCACTGGCGCGCCCTTTCCCGCGTTATGAGCAGGAGCGGGTATTATGCGGGACCCATAGCATGGTCGGGGACCATGTTCGAGTATTTTATGCCGGAGCTGCTTCTCGAATCCAAACGGGGAAGCCTGTGCTACGAAGCCCTCGGTTACGCGGTGCATTGCCAGAAGCAGCGCGGACGCGAGATGAGAATGCCTTTCGGGGTGTCGGAGAGCGGATATTACGCCTTTGACCGCGATCTCAACTATCAGTACAAGGCGCACGGCGTACAGAAGCTGGCGCTTTGCGGCGGTATGGACAGGGAGTATGTCATCAGCCCCTATTCCACGTTTCTTGCCCTCTCGTACAGCTTTTCCGCGTGCATGAAGAATCTTGCCCGGCTTGCGGACAGAGCCTTCTCCCACGCGAAATACGGGCTGTATGAGGCGGTGGATCTTACCGGCGCAAGGACGGGAGCGGCTGCCGCGGTAGTCCGCAGCCACATGGCGCACCATGTCGGAATGAGTATCTGCGGAATAACAAACACGCTTTGTGCGGGGAGGTTAAGGAAACTGTTTATGTCAGACGAAACTATGCAGAGAGCGGACGAACTGCTCGAAGAGCGGGTGATGTCAGGCGAGGTCGTGGTGGATATCGAGAAGCTGCGTGACCGAACTGCCGCCGACAGCCGGAGCGAATATTACAGCGAATTCTCGGTGCTCCGTCCGCGCTTCAATGTCATCGCAAACCGCCGTATCGCGCTCTTCATGTCCGATACCGGGATATGCGCGGACAGGTATGACGGGCGGGCTGTGACATACCCTGTCCGCGATCACCTGCGCCGCCCGGACGGGCTGTTCATCGGGATCCGCGAGGGAGAACTTGAGATACCGTTCTATATGACGGCATTCGACAAAGGTGTTCCGGTAAAGCGAAGCGTCATTTTCAGCGAAAATTCCTCGGAATACAGCGCGGAATGCGCCGGGCTTTCCTGCGATATGAATATCTATCCATTCGGCGAGAAAGCGGCGGTGATACGCGATATCACCGTCACCAACACGCTCTCGGCGGACAGGTCTGCCGAGCTTTACGTCTATCTGCGCCCTGCGCTTGCAAGTGAAGCGGATATCATCGCTCACCCGGCATTTGCCGATCTTTTCCTGCGTCCGGAGTATGACTGTGAGAACAGGCTGTTTCTCGCGCGCCGCCGGGATCGTGACAGCGGGAAGGAAACATGGCTTGCTGCGGGATTCCGTGATCCAGGGGAGCCGATATACTCCTTCTCCCGTGAGAATGTGCTGACCCACGGCAAGCCTCTTGATCTCTCAAAAGGCTTTGCTCTGAAAGGCTCCGACAACAGCTCTGTTCCCTCCCCCTGCATCTTTGTCCGTATGCCGGTGGATATTCCGGCGGGCGGGAGCTGCCATACTTCGTTCTTTATCTGCTGCGGTGATTCGAGGGACGAGGTAACGGAGCTTGCGGCATCGGTGCGAAAGGCGGAGCGTACAGCTCTGCCGGGCGACGGGTACGGTGAAGCGGTATCTCCGCTGCCGAAATCGACACTTGCCGGACGGCTTGCAAGGCGCTTGCTGCCTGCTGCGATATGCAAAAACGTCTTTTCCGAGGAAATACTCACCGCTTCTTCGGATCTCGGACGCGATACCCTCTGGAAACTCGGCATAAGCGGTGACAGACCCATTGTCATCTATCACCTCGGTGAAGGCAGGGACGGTGAAGCCGCCGCGCTTATGGCAGAGGGGATGTTCGGCTGCGGTATGCCGGTAGATGTGATAATGCTGTGCGAGACCGCGGCGGATAAGTCCGATGCGCTGTTTCTTCGGACTGCCGGAACGAAGTGCATCTATCCTCTGCTCTATTCCGAGCTTTCGTCGAAGGAGCTTGCGTTCGTGACAAAAGCGTCAGTCTGCATTTTCGGCAAGCCTGTGGAGGAGCGCAAGCCCCCTGTGAAGCTCGCCGAAGTCATACCTGCCGAACCGCTTGACACCGGCTTTTCCGAGGGATTCCGCGGTGACGGTTACGTTATAAAGTCAAAGGGTCACCCCTTCTGCAATATTATCGCCTCCCCGGAATTCGGCTGTGTTGTGACACAGAACTCCCTCGGCTTCACCTACGCGATGAACAGCCGCGAGAACAAGCTTACTCCGTGGTACAATGACGCTCTGCGCGACAACGGAGGCGAGATGCTGCTGGTAAAGGGGCTCGGCAGATACTACGACATTATAGCCGGAAGCACGGCCGTGTTCCGTCCCTGCGGTGCGGAGTATCTTTCGGAGATCGGAAAGCTTGAATTCCGCACCTCCGTTGCCGTTTTGCAGAAAGGAATGGGAAAGCGGCTGACGGTATGCGTTACAAATACCGGCGAGCTTGAAAAGCAGTGCGCACTGTCATACTACACCGAACCGGTGCTTGCCTGGGACAGGACTGCGACGAACAACGGTGCTGTGCTGACATACCGCCGCGGAAAGAACCGCATCTATATCCGCAACACAGCGAACCCGGAATTTTCCGGTGAAGCGGCGGTAGCCTGCAGTACCCCGGACGGCTCGGAATGCGCCCTTACGACTAACCGTGAGCAGTTCTGGGCAGGAGAAGTGAACGGCGAGGTGCGCAGCTTCGCAGGAAGCTGCGCCGCCGTTACCGCGAAAGTGAGCGTACCCGCTCACGGCACCGTGGAGCTGAACTTTTCACTGTGCTACGGCGAGCACGGCGCGGACGAGATGCTCGATGTGCTTACCGATGCCGAGCCCGGCGATTTTATCCCGGAATACGAGCTGCACCCGACGATAAAGAGCGGCAGCGACACGATAGACAGGCTGTACAACGTCTGGCTCCCGTGGCAGATACTCGGCTGCCGTATGTGGGCGAGAAGCGGCTTCTACCAGAACGGCGGAGCATACGGATTCCGCGATCAGCTCCAGGACAGCACTGCGGCAGTGTACTTCATGCCCTCCGAGGCTAAACGTCAGATACTGCGCTGCTGCGGTTCGCAGTTTGCGGCGGGAGACGTGCTTCATTGGTGGCATGAGACGGGCGCCGGGAAAAAGGGAATAAGGACGCGCTGCTCGGACGATATGCTGTGGCTGCCCTACGCGGCGGCGGAGTATGCGCGGGTAACGGGCGATATGGACATCTGGGACGAGAAAGTGCCGTATATTGCCGGCGAGGAGCTCGGCAAAGATACCGAGCGGTATATGACGATATCGCAGAGCGGAATTACGGCGAGCGTTTACGAGCATTGCAAGAAATCCTTTGACCGCTGTTACCGTACAGGTCCCCATTCGTTGATAAAAATGGGAAGCGGCGACTGGAACGACGGCTATAACCGCGTAGGCGAGGACGGAATGGGCGAGAGCGTATGGCTTTCGATGTTCTATGTTATGGCGGTGAAGTTGTTTGTGCCGTTTGCGAGAGCGCTTGGCGATGACGGGTATGCGGCTGAACTTGAGAAGCGCGCCTCGTCGCTTGCGGCATCTGTTGAGGACGAGGCGTTCGAGAACGGGTATTACCTCCGCGCGTTTTATGACAACGGTACGAAAATGGGGGCAAAGGGCAACGAGTGCTGTGAGATAGACCTGCTTCCGCAGGCATTCGCGGAGCTTGCGGGACTTCCGGACAAGGAGAAGCGCCGGAGCGCACTGAAAGCGGCTTATGAGAAGCTTTTTGATGAGAAGTCCGGCATAATAGCGCTGTTTACGCCGCCTTACAGCGAGGATTCCGCAGAGGATCCCGGCTATGTCCGCGGCTATCCTGAAGGAGTCCGCGAGAACGGTGCGCAATACACCCATGCTGCGGTGTGGCTGGCTCTTGCGTTCCTGCACAGCGGCGAACGCAAGACAGCGGAAAGGCTTGCCGCGGCTCTGAATCCGGCGGAGCGCGGAAGCGCATACCGCAACGAGCCCTACTTCATGTCTGCGGATATCTACACCAACCCGGAGTGTAAGGGGCGCGGCGGCTGGTCGGCATATACCGGCTCGGCAGCATGGTATTACCGCCTGCTCGGCGAGCTGTACGGAGGGAGAGAGGTTTGAGAGACTTGGGGGAAACCTTTCTGAAGAAAGGTTATCCCCCAAACCCCTTTCCAAAGACTTTTATTCGCTTCGCATTAAAACCCGAAACAGATCAGAACCTTTTAACGTGAAGCATTACTCACAGATTAAATGTGAAATATCGCCAACCCCACTGCGTTTCCTACAGGGCTGGCCGACAGACCCGGCGCCCCGAACAGCGAAGTATATCTCCCGAAATTTTCTTTTCCCTCTTGCTTTTTTTCCGAAAATAAGGCATAATAGAAGTATAACAAAATGCAAGGAGACGGATCATGGATTTTCTGAAAGTTGACGTATATACAAAATCGCAGGCGGTGGACGTACTTGTTATGCGCCTGTCTGAACTGGGAATAAACGGATTTGAAATACACGACAGCGCGGATTTCGACGAGTTTCTCGAAAACAAGGACGCAAACTGGGACTATGTAGATGACGAGCTTATGGGGCTGAAAACAGTTCCGACGCACATAACCCTTTATCTGCAGGACAACGCGCAGGGGCTTGAAACTCTCGCGGAACTCAAAGGCGTGGTGAACGAGCTGTTTACTGCCGAACCGGAGCTTTACGGCGAGCCTGACATACATATCGGGAATGTCCGCGAGGAGGACTGGGCAAACAACTGGAAGCAGTACTACAAACCCTTCAATGTCGGCGAAAAGCTGATAGTAAAGCCGTCGTGGGAGAATGTATCCGATACGCACGGCAGAAAGATTCTCGAAATAGACCCCGCATCAAGCTTCGGCACCGGTCAGCATCATACCACAAAAATGGTGATGGAGCTTCTGGAAGGCATCGTGAACGGCGGAGAGAGAATGCTCGATCTCGGCTGCGGCAGCGGTATCCTGTCTATTGCGGGTATGCTGCTCGGAGCAAAAGAAGCCGTCATGGTAGATGTGTTTGAAAATGCGGTAAAGACCGCCGCCGAAAACGCAGAGAAAAACGGATTTGGCGCGGACAGAGTGAAAGCGTACCGCGGAAATATTATTGACGACGCAGAACTGCGCGGAAAGATCGGCTCCGGCTATAACATCATCACCGCGAACATTGTCGCGGACGTTATAATCGCTATGAGCGGCATATTCGGGTCATTCCTTGCGGACGACGGAACACTTGTGGTATCCGGCATTATCGACGAGCGCCTTGACGAGGTGATGGACGCATTGACCGGAAACGGCTTTACGGCGCTGCGGAAGAGCAATGCGGAGGGCTGGAACGCGATAGTGCTCAAAAGGAACGGAGAAGTATGATGATGACCATATCCGTATGCATGATAGTCAAAAACGAGGAAGCGCAGCTTGCCGCCTGCCTTGACAGCTTAAAGCCGATAGCGGACGAGATGATTATTGTCGATACCGGATCGTCGGACAGCACAAAAGAGATAGCGGCGCGCTATACCGACAAGATCTACGATTTCCCGTGGATCGACGATTTTGCTGCTGCCCGGAATTTCGCATTCTCAAAGGCGAAAATGGAGTACATATACACAGCAGACGCGGACGAGGTCATAGACGAGGACAATATCCGCCTGTTCAGGCGCGTAAAGGAACTTCTCCCGCCTGAGACTGAAATAGTGCAGATGTACTACCTTAATCTTATGGAGGAGAACACCGCTTACAACTCGAAGCGGGAGCTGCGCCCGAAGCTGTTTAAGCGGCTGCGCACATTTGAATGGATAAATCCTGTGCATGAAACGATCCGGCTCGACCCGGTGATATACAACAGCGACATAGAGATTATGCATCTTGCCAAGGGCAGCCACGCAAAGCGGGATTTTGCAACATTCCAAAAGGCTCTGCGCAAAGGTATGCGGCTTGATAAAACGCTTCATTCCATGTACGCGAAGGAGCTTTTCATAGCCGGAGACAAGGACGATCTCACGGAAGCTGTTCCCTTCTTTGAGCAGAGTCTTGCCGATACTTCCCGCTCCGATGATGAGCGCAGGGAGGCACGGTGCGTCCTTGCGCGGGCGTATCGCATTTCCGGCGATACTGCGGGATTTTTCCGGCTTTGCCTGCGTGATGTGATAGCGGTCCCTTGCTCGGAGATGTGCGCCGAGATCGGGCATTTCTTCTACGACAGCGGCAATTTTGCCGAAGCTTTGTGCTGGCTTAATGACGCGGCATTCGAGACGGAAGCGGTCATTACCGTTCTCTCTCAGGGCGCAGATACCCTTGCAATGCTCGCTGACTGCTATGCAAAGGCCGACGACAACGAGAATGCTGCGAAGTACCGGAGTATGGCGGAAGTGTGGGAGCTGCCGGAGACGGTGTGACTTTGGTATTGCAGCGAAAACCCGATAGTACAGCGAGCCGCGAGCCCATCGGGCTCGCGGCTTCTGCGCGTCAAACTGCCCGGGATCCCGGGCAGTTTGACGCGCCCATGGCGCCGTCCGCATCGCGGACGGCGCCTCTTTCCCGCAGCAGAGACCGCCAAAAGGGGCAGAGACTTACGATACAGCCTGCACGGGACTGTCGGATCTGCTTTCCGATCGATGAGAGCACAAAAGTAGAATATGTGCTGTCAAAGTTTCTGCGCGGCTGTCAATGAGACCGCCGCCTGTGCAAAATGCGGGATAGATACTTACCCGTGCGGTGGACTGCGATCGAGCGCGCCTGCGCTCGGTCCGCGGCAGCGGCATCTCAAAAAACTCTTAAAAAATCTCCAAAATCTCTCTAAAATGCTTGCATTTTTTTAGCTTTTATGTTATAATAAACTATACTATTTATAATATAAGGGAATTTCAAAAATGGACGACAATACAAAAGTAACAGATCACGATTACGGTGCGGACGATATACAGATACTCGAAGGACTTGAGGCGGTGCGCAAGCGCCCCGGAATGTATATCGGTTCGACAGGCCCCAGCGGACTTCATCATCTCGTTTATGAGATCGTCGATAATGCTATCGACGAGGCGCTTGCAGGGTACTGCACGCAGATAGATGTGAAGATCCTGCCCGGCGATGTGATCGAGGTCACGGATAACGGACGAGGAATACCGACGGGAATCCACCCTAAAGAGGGGATCTCGGCGGCTACTGTTGTTTATACCATTCTCCACGCGGGCGGAAAATTCGGCGGCGGCGGATATAAAGTCTCCGGCGGTCTGCACGGCGTCGGCGCTTCCGTTGTAAACGCTCTTTCCGAGTGGCTGGAGCTGGAAGTCTATGACGGCAGGGAGATACATTTCCAGCGCTTTGAGCGCGGACATTATGACGAAGAAATGAAAGTCATAGGCAAGACCGATAAGACCGGCACAAAAGTCCGCTTCAAGCCTGACGGCACCATTTTCCACGAGACTGTGTTCAGCTATGAGACCCTGCTTGACCGCATGAGGGAGCAGGCGTTCCTTAACGGCGGACTTCTCATAAATCTCACCGATCTGCGCGACGAGGACAATATCCAGGGCGAATCCCTGCGCTACGATGGCGGTATCATCAGCTATGTCGAGTGGCTTCAGGATATGCGCGGCGCGGAAAGGCTGCATCCCGATGTTGTTTATCTGAGCGGCGTTGTCGATGATATCACGGTCGAAGCTGCGTTCCAGTACAACACCGACTTCAACAGCGAGGCCTTCCGCTCCTTTGCCAACAATATCCATACCATAGACGGCGGCACCCATGAGACTGCATTCAAGAAGGCTCTGAACAAAGTAGTCAACGACTTCGTAAAGGCTTACCAGGAGCAGCAGGCTGCCCAGAAAAAGCCCAAAAAGGCGAGCAAGAAGAAAGATGACGACGACAAGAAAGAGTTCGTCGCTATCTCCGGCGAGGCTATCCGCGAAGCTATCAATGCGGTCATATCCGTAAAACTGCCGGAGTGCGAATTCGAGGGTCAGACAAAGGGCAAGCTTGGAAATCCCGAAGTTTCGCCTGCTGTATATAAGATCGTTACCGAACAGCTCACATACTACTTCGAGGAGCACCCGGAGACTACCGAGATAATCGTCCGCAAGGCGATAAACTCGCAGGCTGCCCGCGATGCCGCAAAGAAGGCTATGGAAGCAAAGCGCAAGTCTGCCGCGGACGGAGCCGGGCTCCCCGGAAAGCTCTCCGACTGCTACGAAAAGGACACCACGCGCACCGAAATATACATCGTCGAGGGAGACTCGGCGGGCGGTTCCGCAAAGCAGGGCAGAAACAGCGCATTCCAGGCTATCCTGCCGCTCTGGGGAAAGATGCTCAACGTCGAGAAAGCCCGTGCCGACAAGGTCTATAACAACGACAAGCTCCTGCCTGTCGTAAAGGCTCTCGGAACAGGTATAGGCGAGGACTTCGATATCACCAAGCTGCGCTACGGAAGAGTCGTTATAATGGCAGATGCCGATGTGGACGGCGCTCATATCAGAACGCTGCTCCTGACGTTCTTCTTCCGCTTCATGCGCCCGCTTATCGAGGAAGGTCACATCTACCTCGCCCAGCCTCCGCTTTTCAAGGTGGCAAAGGGCAAGCAGGTGCGTTATGCTTTCTCCGATGACGAACGCGATGCGTATATCGCCGAGCTTTCCGGCGAAAACGGGGCAAAAGTCGATGTACAGCGCTACAAAGGTCTTGGTGAAATGGATCCTGATCAGCTCTGGGAAACAACTATGGATCCCGAGCGCAGAACAATGATAAGAGTAAGCATGGAGGACGCCGCAAAGGCAGATATGATCTTCTCCATTCTCATGGGCGATAAGGTAGAACCGCGCCGCGAATTTATCGAAACAAACGCACGGTTCGTTGAAAACCTCGATATTTAAGGTGACAGCGTGAAATGAACGAGCTATGCGAGATGATAAAGCGTCAGACGGACGCAAACTTTTTAAATCTCATCACAGCCATAAAGACTTACGACAGGAATGCCGGAGTATGCGGCGCGCCGGCATGGAGATATGTCTATCACACGATACATTCCGCGGACAAGTGGTTCTTCAACCCTTATGTGTTCGATGAACCTCCTTTCCATGAGGAGGGAATGGACAACCCGAACCTGCCATGCAAAACCGAACTCAGCGACGGTCAGCTTCTCGATTACCTTGAAAAGGTGCGGAAAAAGACTGCCGACTATCTCGGCTCACTGAACGACAAGATGCTTGCTGAATGCCCGGATAAATGCGATAAGACGCGTCTCGAGCTTATTCTGATGCAGTTCCGGCACATATCCACGCATATCGGTATGCTCAACGGGCTGACTGCCGAAAAGACCGGAAGGCTCCCGCTTTATGTCACCCCCGACAGCCTTGACAGGCTCGGAGAAGGCTATTTTGAAAACTGACAGACAACAGCTCCCGCTGTGACTTACGAAGGAAAGACAATATGAATTCCGAAGAAAACAACGAACAGCAGATAAAGAAGCTGGAACGAATGGACCGCATCTACGCGGACGAAAAAAAGCATGAGTCGGTTATCGACAGAGTGGAAGATGACGACGAGGATATCTGCGCCGTTGCGCGGAAGTTCTTCCGCTGGGCGCTGCTCATAACATGGGCGGCGTGTGCGGTTACGCTTGTTTCCGGCGGGGATTTCTCCCTGCCTGCCGCGGCGATACTTATAACCGCCGGCATATACTCCGCGCTCTGCATAACAAAGTTCCTGCACCAGAAGAAGAAAGGCGACACGGTGGTCGCCGTGATCGTGGCTGTGCTGACGATAGCGCTCGGAATACTGCTTCTTGTCAGCAACAACCCGTATTAAGGAAGATCCCCTATGAACGAAACATTAAGCGTAAAATTCGACAACAAGCCGGAGGAGATCGAAGCCGCATACAAGGCTTTCCACAACAAGTACACCCTGCGCAGAAAGCTTATCTACACGGTGATCTATCTGATAGTGGTGGTGCTTGCGGCCAATCTTGTGATCCGCGATTACACAAACCCTGCCGGGTACATTGCCGGCGGTCTCGGACTCGGCATTCTCGTTTTCAACTGGATCAAGCCGGTGCTTATCCGGAAGAAGATGATGGAAGGGCTTGCCGATCTCGGGACGGACGAGCTTTATACCATGACCCTGTATGATGACAGGATCGAGATAGAAACGGAGATAACCTCCGCGGACAAGGAGACTGAGATCGTCGAGATAAACTCGCGGGGCGTGTTCCCCGTTGAGGAGGGCAGCGAAGCTGCAAAGGAGATCGCCGAAAACCCGGATCTCGTAAAGGACGAGACGCAGGTCGAAAAGACCGTGTACCGTCTCGCGGAGACAGAGATCGTAATGTCAGATGTAAAAGACCTTATACTCATATTTGTCAACAGGTCGTTTATACATGCAGTTCCGAAGCGCTGTCTCGGAACCGACGAAATGCTTGCTTTCAAGGCTTATTTTGAAGAAAAAGGATTAATATAAAAGGACACAAACAAGAATGGAACATAATTACGTCGAATCGATCCACCCGAATGAGAAGCTCATGGAGATAGACATTGAAAAGGAAGTGCGCACTGCATTCCTTGACTACTCCATGTCGGTAATAGTATCCCGTGCGCTGCCGGATGTCAGGGACGGTCTGAAGCCCGTTCACAGGCGCATAATCTACACCATGAACGATGCCGGCAACACCTCCGACAAGCCGTACCGCAAATGCGCTTACACTGTCGGAGAAGTTCTCGGTAAATACCACCCCCACGGCGATGCTTCCGTATATGACGCTATGGTGCGTCTTGCGCAGGATTTCTCGCTGCGCTATCCTATGGTGGACGGTCACGGAAACTTCGGCTCCGTTGACGGAGACCCGCCTGCCGCATACCGTTATACCGAGGCAAGACTTGCGAAGATTGCGAATGAGATGCTTGCCGATATCAACAAGGATACGGTCGATTTCGGAACCAACTATGATGACAAGCTCAAAGAGCCTGTCGTTCTTCCGTCCCGCTTCCCTAACCTGCTCGTAAACGGCAGTATCGGTATCGCGGTAGGTATGGCGACAAATATCCCGCCCCACAATCTCGGCGAGGTCATCGATGCTATCGATCTGCTTATCGACAACCCCGACGCCGGACCCGAAAGCATAATGAGCTGCATCAAGGGACCGGACTTCCCCACCGGCGGTATCATAATGGGCTATTCCGGCATACGCTCCGCTTACTATACCGGACGCGGCAAGATAACCCTGCGCGGCCGTGCGGAGATCGTCGAGGAAAAGACACATACCCGCATTGTCGTTACCGAGATACCGTATATGGTCAACAAGACCAGACTTCTTGAATCTATCGGAGAACTCATGCGCGACAAGCGTATCGACGGCATCGCCACACTGCGTGACGAGTCCGACAGAAACGGAATGAAGATAGTAATGGAGCTCAAGCGCGACGCAAACGCAAATGTTGTGCTCAACAAGCTCTACACATACACCCAGCTGCAGGATACAGTCGGCGTTATAATGCTGGCTCTTGTGAACGGTGAGCCGAAGGTGCTCCCGCTCAAGGATATGCTGATGCACTACCTCGATTTCCAGACCGAGGTAATAGAGCGCCGTACACGCTTCGATCTTGAACGTGCAAGAAACCGCGCACATCTCCTGCAGGGCTTTATGCTCGCGATCGACAACATCGACGAAGTTATAGCGATCCTGCGTTCAAGCAAGAGCGTTCCGGAGGGCAAGGAGCGTCTCATGGAGCGCTTCAGGGAAGCTGACCTCAGCCAGCTCCTTACCCGCGCAATGGACGACAAGTATAAGAGCATCGTGTTCGAGCATGAGATCGGTCTTTCCGAAGCACAGGCGGACGCTATCGTGCAGATGCGTCTTGCACAGCTCACAGGACTTGAAAAAGAGAAGATCGAGGAAGAGCTTTCCGACATTATGAGCAAGATCGGCGGATATATGGAGATCCTCTCCGACAAGGCGAAGGTTTATGCCGTTATCCGCGAGGAGCTTGACGCGATAAAGAAGAAGTACGGCGATGAGCGCCGCACTTCCATCGAGCAGGTCAGCGGTGAAGTTGACATCGAAGACCTGATACCTGTTGAGGAATGCGTTCTGACATACACAAACCTCGGCTATATGAAGCGCCAGCCCATGGAAGTCTATAATCTCCAGCGCCGCGGCGGAAAGGGTGTTTCCGGCATAAAGCAGCGCGACGAGGACTTCACCGAGAATGTGTTTATTTCGTCCTCCCACGACAATCTGCTGTTCGTTACGAACAAGGGAAATATGATGAAGCTGAAGTGCTTCGAGGTGCCGGAGGGCTCGCGTCAGAGCCGCGGGACCAATGTTGTCAACCTCATTCAGCTTGAGGAGAACGAAAAGGTTGCCGCCATAATCAAGACTTCGGATTTTGCCGAAAACAAGGTCTTTATCTGCATCACCAAGCAGGGACGCATCAAGCGAACCCCGCTGTCGCAGTTTAAAAATGTGCGCAAGAAAGGACTGCGTGCGATAAATCTTGCCGAGGACGACGAGATAGCGGCTGCATACATCACAGAGGGCGATTCTGGCGTGCTTATCGCAACGCATAACGGACGGGCGCTGTGCTTTATGGAGCATACTATAAGGCTTATGGGAAGAACGGCTGCCGGTGTCCGTGCAATAAGGCTGCGCGGTGACGACTATGTTGTGGGTGCAACAAAGATCTACAACGAGGATATGACGATACTGACAGTCACGGACAAGGGCTACGGACGGCGCACGGCGCTGTTCAAGCTTACGAAGGACGGCGAACGCCGCGTCAACGATAAGGGCGAGCCGGAGTACAACTACCCCGTAAAGAGCCGCGGCGGAATCGGCATCACGAACTACAAGGTAAGCGAGGAGAAGGGTCATGTCTGCGGAATACGCGCTCTCGGTGCGGACGATGACGTTATCCTTATCAGCTCCGACGGCGTTATAATAAGGATACGCGCCAACGATATAAATCTTCTCAACCGTCCTGCGAACGGTGTGCGCGTAATGAAGCTGACCGAGGGCAACTCTGTGGTTTCGTTCACCAGAACCGAGCATGACGAGAACGAAAAGACCGAGGAGATCGAGAAGCCTGCCGAGGAAGACCTTATCGACACTGACGAGCCGGAGGAAGACACCGAAGAGGAGCTTCCGGAAGATGACGAGCCCGAGGAAGAAGAAGAAACATAAGAGTAAGAGAGAGTTTTTGAGAGAGTTGAGAGATTTTTGAGATTTTCAAGATTTTTCAGACGGGGGCTCCGCCCCATTCGTCTCCGATAAAGAAGTTTTCCAAAAACGTATAAACAAACAAGTTACGGCGGTATTCAGTTTGCACTATTATAATACCGGAGGAAAACTACAATGACATCAATACTTGAAAATCTCTACTACGGAGAGATCAGCCCATGCTCACGCCCGACACCGACCACGGAGCGCTACCTGAAAGCCAAAGAGGAGGTCGGGCAGTACGAGAAAGTGCTTCTCGCAAAGTACCCTGACTGCAAGGAACTCCTCGAAAGCTACGCTGACGCGATCCATGTTACAGCAGCTTGCGAGGGCTTGCAGGACTTTGAGGAAGGTTTCAGGCTCGGAGCATTGCTTATGCTCGATGTAATGACAACTGAATAACAAAGTTGACCCGCCGCTCAATAACGAGCAGTGGGTCATTCTGTTTATATCAATAAAGCCGCAGATAAAGTCTGCTTTCCGGCAAAGCCTCTATAATTCAATAATATCATCGTACAGGCAGAAAAACTTATCCTCTGTAAAACTATCTTCATGGAAATGTCCGAAATACCATGCCCGGAACTCGGTGTTTTCAGCGACCCGCTGTAAATACTGCCGCAGCTCGTCCTCTTCGTCCGATTCCGCATAATATCCCATAGAATCAATGATCTCGGCAGGAGCTGTGTGCGTCAGGATATAATCGACCTCAAAGCCGTGCTTTTTAAGATTTCTCCAACCCTCGGCATACTCTTCCTCATTCGGCAGTTCCTCGGGAAACCAAGTGCGCCCTTTTATTCTGCCCTCTCTGTCAATGCTGTAAGCACCGCCGAATGTGAAGAATGTCGTACCGCCGATATTGAAGACCTGACCGCGCATGAGGTGAATGATATCATCACAGATAAAATGCACCTTTCCGCCGTTCCATTCACTGACAGGATATTCACCGAGCAGATCGAAATTCTCGTGGTTGCCGTCTATCCACAGCACAGTAACGGGAAGGTCACAGAGAAGACGGCGTGTCTCGGCTTCCTCCGCAGCTGTGAACCCGCACACTCCCACGTCTCCGCATATTATCAGGAAGTCGTCCTTCGTGAACTCGTCCTCCCTGCCCTCAAAGAAGCGCATCACTTTGCCGATGTCAAATGTTCCGTGTGTATCGCCTGTAACCAAAATTCTCATTATGTAACCTCATTTCTTTCAGTTTGATATGTTTTTTTCCTGCCGTTTATGCGGCTTTCTATTATTTCAATGATCGTATTCAATTCATTTCGTCTATTCTTTCCAATATTTCTGCGACATTTGCATCATTATCACATTCAAGGATTTCCTTGAAAAATATGTCACGTTCCTTTGTAGTCAACAGTGAGCATTCATCTTTCTGGGTATAAACTGTTATGACCTGTATCTGTGAAGGTATGGTCATCTGGAACTCTCGTTTCAACACTTGAGCATTTAATGTCTGTTCACCGGCTCTTATACCATAAAACGTTGCGCCGATAATTTTTGCCATATGTTCAACCATTTTCGTCACCAGTGACTTTTTCAGACATCTCTCGCTGTCACACACTATTACATAGAATGTTGCGTCCACTGAATTTAAAGCCATGTTATCTTCAAACTTCATTGTATATCCCCCCTCAGTGTTTTAATACTCACAAAGCCTGTCAAATGCTTTATCTGTTATCACACATAAAATTCCTCCATAGTATCGAGACACAGGCAGGTAAGTCTCCCGCCGTCATACCACGCTCCGCTGTTCACCAGCCAGTCTCCAATTGCCGCTTCCACCGCATTTTCCTTAGTCACTGTGTTCCGAAACCGTCTGTAATTTGAGAATGTGACCCTATATATTTATCAACGCAGCTTTTGCATACTTTGGTCGCCTCCCAGCAAGCCTCTATATCCTCTTTGGTGGCAAGAAATGAACCTTCGCCCGGATAGTCCGTTTTTCCATAAAACCCATCCGCCGCTGTTACAACAGATGGTATGTCAAAATCACTCAGGTACTTTTTGATAAAATCTGCAAGCTCTGTGATCGAATGGGATTTTAATATATTTTGATATTCCTCGGTATTGCTCTTGTTTTCAGCAATATGATCAACAACGATCTGCTTCAGGAATCTTTCACAGGTCTGCTGACACATCACCGCTAAACAGCTGGCGTAGAAACCCTTTTCAAGGGAAGAGCTTATGAAAAAGTAATCATTTTCCGCAAAGTCATAGTATCTGTTTTCTTTCATATATTGCTTGTTATCCTTTTCTTATTCCTACAGCTATATTTCATTATACCACAGGTGATATGCATAAAAATCATACATAGAATTCGTGCTTGACCACAGGTTCAAGCTGTCCGTCTATACCGAGCGAATAGTATTTCCCGCTGATCTCGCTGTATGCAAGCACATTCAGGAAGCCGCTCCTTTGCACGGTGCTGTCTATATAAAAATGAGACATTCCGTCGTGAAAATGTCGTGGAAATCCCGGTCTCCCGCTATCACCGCAGTTCCTGTATGCCCGGCGATAATATCTTTGTAGAACATTCCGAGTTGTGCGGGATATTTGTTCATTAGTGTATGCTCGTCCGTTGCCGTTTTCCACCGTTCTCCGGCGTCCTCGTCAACTCCCGCGTGAACGAATATCTGTGTTTCCGTTTCATAATACAGCGGGAACGCGTCCGTCCACTTGAGCAGATCGGGGTAATTGTCACGTATGCGGTTGCGCATATACGTGTAATACGCGCTCCGCCCGCCGTTCGACAGCTTGCTCCGGCATTCGGCAAGCTGTTCCTCTGTCATAAAGGTTCGGCTCGTTGCCATTCCCTCATCGGACATAAACCAGTCGTCCCAGCCCCGGTCGAGTATGCTGTCAAGGAACCACTGCTCGTGATTACCTTTAAGGACTATGACATTTTCCGGATAGTCGGACTGCAAGCCGCGAAGATATTCAAGCGTCTGACGGCTTTGCGGTCCGACATCTATGTAGTCGCCGAGGAATATTATCCTGTCACCCTTTTGCAGCCTTGACAGTATCTGCCCGACCCTATCTTTCAGCAGGTCGAGATAGCCGTGGATATCGGAGAGGGCGTAGATCATTCGGTGTCCTCCTTATCAAAATTCAAAACCATCAAGTTTACCACATTCTGCAAGCGCTTTGGCTCTTGCTTCTATACGGCAGTTTATTTCAGTTACCACCTTTAAGTAATCTTCCACTTTTAAACCTTTTTCCTCATAACTTGGGTGTTTTTCATGAAGTTTTTTTACACTACCGTCTGTATCGAACCATTCCATAAGAAAGAACCTTACTTTATATATCTCTACATTTAATCTCCTGTTTTCTTTAAGGTCTATCAATGTCAGATCCCAATAGTCTTTGGTGCGGTTATATCTTGCTACATTATAGCCTTTCGGAACCAATATCATATTTGCAAGACAATGTGTATAGGCTGCAAATTTATTAAATTCTTTAAGACATTCCAATTTTATATTTTGAGATTCCGCATACCAATCATCTATGTTGTTCAGGAAATAACGATCGCGATCTTTATATGTATCGAATTTGGATTGTCCTTTATTGCAGTGTTCTCTGATAAATTGATTAAAAATTGTAGCAAATGAATTCATTGTATCAGTTTCAAGAATTATCATCTCATTTTTTAGTCTGAATAATCTCTCTTCATCACCTTCCTGCGGCTCATCCCTATCAAACAAATGTTCATACATTCTGAAAACTCTTTCATCAATATCACAATCATTACATATTCTTGGGGGGCATATTCTGTAACGAAGCCAATTTTTAATATTACTTGTTTCACTGCTATCCTCACTATATCTTAAATCAGGTTCTATCGTCTCATCAACCGCGAATGTCACACTTTTCAAGTCTCTCAAAAAAATTTCCTTTTCTGCCATTTTAATATCCTCCGTTACTTTTTATATATTTCCGTAAGCTCCGTCAGCTTCTCCGCAAACTTCCTGCGAAGGCTCTCGGGGCTTAATATTTCCACGGCGTCGCTTGCTGTAAAGGCAAGGTCAAGCGCCGATTTTTCCGTTGTCATCACATCTATGCTGTCGTATCTCTCGTCTATGGCTTTGACATTCCTGATATTGTCCCCGAACAGGTCGTGTATCAGCGTGTATCTGTCCGTATCCACCTTCAGTGTGACCGTAATAGGCTCTCCGTAGGTCATTCCGCTGTGGCGGGCGAGGAACTCCCGCATGTCCCCAATGTCTCGGAACTCCTTTATCGTGTTCCTTGCACGGCGAACAGTGTCAGTTACCGTAATATCGGTCATAAGGTCGATACGGTAGAACGAAACATTGTCATAAGGCGGCGTATTGGCTATAAGGTATGTGTTTCCCGCGCAGATCGCGATCTCATAGGGATTTACTGTGTACGGCTTTCCCCGGGGTGACGGGATCAGTCTCCCATTCCGGTCGTAGCCGTTGAATTTGAAGGTTATCTGTCTTTCGTGGCGTATGGCGTCCCGTATCACCGCAATATTGTCATTGACGGAGGTGCTGTCCGCGTAGGTGAACGAGCGCACGGTGACAAACTCCCCGCGGTCAAATCTGTACAGCTCCGCAAGCTTTTCCAGCAGTCTGACCTCGGTATCTCCATCAAGCCCCATTCGCACTATGCCGTCCGCAATCATCTGCACCTCGTCCGGCTTTATCTCCGGCTCGTAGTAAATTCCGGTTATCCTGCCGTTTTTGTCGATATTGTACTTTATGACCTGCTTATACTCGTTCTCCCAAGTCAGCACCTTCGGGTTGACCTCATCTATCAGATCGTGTATCGTTTGTGACAGGGTATTCACCCCCGATGCGGTATTCATCGAATAGTCTGTGCCGTCGATATCCCGTAGCTTTTCATTTATCTGCTTCTGTGTCATAGGGTGGTCTCGGTCAGTGTATTCCCGCAGTATTTTCAGTATTTTGAGCATTCTCAATGATTTTTTGACACCTGTGTGTTCGGGCATAGCGGTTCTCCTTTAATTGGTATATTAACATTATACTATATATCGACCGGTTTTTCAACAGCTTTTCTTTATTATACCACGATCTATGTGCAAATAAATCATATATGCGCATTCGCGCTCTCGGCTATATATTTCCTAATCATACCTGTCGGCACGGAAATGAGCCGAGTGCTTTAATGATGCTACTGATAACAATACAACCGTATTGCAATCTGCACAAGTAATCAGCCTCTCACTTGTAAGAATCCGACAAAAAAGTCAATACCCTAAAATGATATTTTTAAAAAATATTTAAGTCATGAAAAATGAGTAACTTTAATAAGGCTGCCAACAATCGAAAATTTTTAGCAGCCGGTTTTATTTATTCATCGCATACTGAGCCAAACGCCGAGGCGTTTGGCTCAGTATGCGATCATCGGTTGAATCGAAGCGTCATCCTGTTCATTCAGAACTTCACATACGCGTGCGTAATATATTTTCAGAAACTTGTTCGCTGCGGCTGTCATGTAAACAAAGTAATTTTTACCTTCGGATCTTTTCTTGTCGAGGAAACGATACACAGGCTCATTCTCCGGAGCAAGCTCCAGGTATGTATTTATAACAACGAACAACACCTTTCTGAGCAGCGGCAATCCACGTTTGGAGATCCCGCCCGAGCCTGAAACGGTCTCTCCGGATTCAACTGTCTTTGAATCAAGTCCTGCAAAAGATTTAATACAGCGTCTGTTTCTGAATCGTCTGGGGTCGCCTATCTCAGCAATAAGCTGTGGGCAAAGCTTTTCTCCGACTCCGTACATTGCTCTGACAGTATCATATTCCGGCAAAGAAGAGGCTATATCCTGCATCTGTTTAGTGATCGTATTGCTGGCGGAAAGTATAGCTGTAAGCTCGTTTACAGAGTTTACGATCAGATGGGATACGCCTTCGCTGAAAGGTAATGCACTGATAACTTTTCTTCCGAAGGAATGAATTTCGGCAGCCTTGGTATCCGAATAAGAGTATTTGTTTTTCCTGCACCAGCTGCGATACTTGATTTTGAATGCTGATAATGACAGCTTTGCAACACAATCACGATGCGGGAAGCTTCCGACAAAATCGACCCACTTGCCGTATCTTACGAAAGTGCAGAATTGCCCTCTCAAAAAGTGGCTCTTAAACGGGTATAGTTATGAAAACCTTTGGTATCATCTGATGATATTCCGTTACTGCGAGCTGAATCCGTTAGCCTGCTATAATTTATTGTCAGAACGAACAATCAGAAGTGCTTTACCTTATTTTCTTTTGATGTATTCTACAAAGTTGCATTTTTATTGTGCGAAAAACGCTTTCAAAACACCTTGATTATTGAGAAGGGATAAATAGGACACAAAACAGTTTGGCAAATTTTGGTGCATAAACCGTTAGCCTGCTATAACCTATCGTCAGAAACAACAATCAGAAGTGCTTTGCATCATTTTCTTTTATCATATCCTATGAAATCACTAAAACAGGGTAGCCAAAAGTGCTTCCAAAACCCCTATAACTATGGAAGGGGCAAATAGGACGATTACAGGTGATTGGAATGAGGAGCATTTTTGCCGGAAAGTATCTCCCATATCTGTCACAGCGTCCGTCAGCATTTATCTGTCAATGCATCTATGAAACGACCTGCGAAGTCATGCCGGTTATAGTTTGTCAGTGTTTCCGGTGCTGGTGAGCTGAAATGCAGTTCCAGTGTTATCCCCAATTAAGCTGCGTTCGGAACTTGTAAACACTTGTCATTATCACAGCACTTGACAGGTCACGGGGCTGAACATCATTTGTTGTGTACCCGTCGCAGCAGGAGATGTGATTACAGTTATCACTTTTCTCGTCAGCCGCGCCGAACACAGTATCGCAAAGTAGCACTATTTGTCCGCCACATAACAAAACCTGTCACGGCAGTAAATGCTCGTCTCCGGTTTATGCCTCCGAAAATAGGTAAACCCGCTGACATTGCTTTTCCGCTCATCAAGCAAAGCAGTATATACGGAGTAAACGGGCATCGGGTTCTATCCCTCATCGGACACGGAATTGCAGCACAATATCAATAGTCATTTGGTTAGATCACGCCGCTTCGGGACGAAATATGTATTTCTCTGTATGCTTGCATAAGTTGTACAGCGGTCAAAACTCAATGTTAACTTACCTCTCACTTGACCGGATTTATACTCACGGCAATCCGTCCGTCAGCTTGCAATCTGCACAATCGCAAGAGCACATCAACTTCGCTTTAGGTCAACATTCGCAAAGTTGCGATTTTGGGGTTCCAAAAACCGCCTCGAAGTCCCCTATTACTATGGAAGGAATAATTATTTCCTTTTCATTGTAAAAATCCGGTCACGAAATATCTGTCAACTTTGCTCTATCCCCGATTGGAGAGTGTTCGATTGAGGTTTAATATAATCCATACCTGACTACTCCACCTCGCACCCGCTATATTATTCCTGAAAGGAAAGTGAATGCATCATGAAAACACTGCTTATATCATCTCATAGCAGAAGCCCGTTCTTTGGCGCGTGCAGCTGCCGCGCACCATAGAACAAAAGCGCATACGCGCCGGAAATGTCCGAAAAATAAGGGTATGAAAATAACATCAGTTAGCAAGCAGAGAAAAATACCGGTATTTTTCTCAAACGGCGCTCATTTTTCGGCTACCCCCGAAAAATGTCAGCAAGGGAACCCAAACCCTTTCTGCCGAGCCGATAATTCAGGCTTCGCCTGAAACAATGAACAGAGTCAAGGAGGTATGTTATGGAGAGAAAGTTGAGAGGGAAGCGCAAGGAAGTTACCTTCACGCCGGAGGAATGGGAGCTTGTTGTTCAGCGAGCCGCTTCTGTATCTTTGAAGCCTGCGACTTTTATTCGGAGGATATCCGTAAATGGCTCGATCACCGTGACGAACTTTTCCGAGGTGTCACGACTTCTGAACGGTCTGCGCATTATCGGCTCCAATATCAACCAGCTTGCAAAAAAGGCGAACGAGATCAATAGCGTTTATGCCGCCGACTACAAAAAGATGAAGGAGGATTATGACACCTTATGCCGATACTTAAATCAATCGCTGTCCATTCTTCTGTCAACAAGTGCTTAAGGTATGTGTTAAATCCTGACAAGACAGAAGATCTGCTTTATACATCTGCGCTGAATTGTTTATGCGACTCCGATGAAGCCTATCTCGATATGAAGATGATATATGAAAACTATTCCGGGAAGAGTTACGAGGGAGGGGCGCTGAAAAGCGGTAAGAACCCCGTCAAGGCTATTCATTATATACAGTCATTCTCGCCGGACGAGAACATTACTCCCGAAACCGCACACAAGATAGCAAAAGCGTTCGTGAAGAAAACGTTTGGAGATGATGTGCAGGTCATAATAGCAACCCATTGTGACAAGGCTCATGTGCATTCCCACATAGTAATCAACAGTTATTCCGTGACCGGACGGAAGTATTACGATAACTGGAACAGCCGCGAACACGCCCGTGAATACTCCGACAGGGTATGTCAAGTCTATGGTATTCAGCCGCTTAAACGGCAGAAAGGAGGTAAGGGCGTAAAGTACAACGAATGGGAGCATCGCCGGAAGGGTACTTCATGGAAACAGCAGATATGCGCCGAGATTGATTCGCTCATAGGGGTAGTCGCAGATATCAACGAGCTGTACGCGGAGCTTGAAAAGAGGGGTTATACCATTAAGCACGGGAATGCTCCGGCAATTAAGGCAGAGGGTCAACAGAGGTTCGTGCGTTTTAAAACGCTGGGTGGAGAATACACCGAAGACAGGCTGCGCTCCCGTATACTTTGGAAGGACGGTTTAGGTAACGCCGCTTTGAGTACTTCTGCTGATAACCCGTCAGCGATACAGCAGCTATATATTAGCACCATTGATCGGCTCCACATTCTGATAACCGAAGGCAAGAAGATTCCGCGCCCTTTGAACGCCGTTTTGCCGTATTTGCCTGATAATGACCGTGATGTGCATATTCTTTCGGCGCAATTATCGGTAATAAGCAGAAACGCTATCGGCTCCGTTGAAGAACTTGAACACAAAATGGAACATCTGAAAGAGGACTATGAAGGTGCTATTAAGCAGATAAATCCGGTAACAGCTGAAATCAGCCGATTAGAGGGTGTTATAGAGCAGTCGGAAAAGAATTTTTCTCTTTCCGACAAGGGTGATCTTTCGGAGGCTGAAAAGGTAATGCTGAATCTGTGCGGGCAGACGGTAAAAGGCAATGGTATTGCCAGCCGCGCCGATCTCGACCAGCTGAAAAAAGAGAAATCTGAACTGGACGCGCGGTTGACGGAATTGAAGCACACCTTTGAAGCCAGCAAGAAGCAGTTTGAGATGTACCGCGAGATCGCTAATACCTATCACGACATTTGCGAGGGTCGCGGATAGAGGTGAGAAGTTTGTTGATCTCTTTCATAACAAGCTCTGCAAGCACGCAAGTACGAATGTAATGTGCGGAACACTCGCCGTAATGCCTCGAATAAGTTGAACATTTCAGGTTTTCCTTGTGCTTAGGCGTACCGTTACCCCGATTGAGATACAGTTTCTTACCGCAATCCGCGCAATAGACGATGCCGGAAAACGGATTCGGCTCCAGACACTTCTTCTGCGGTCTGCGCTTGCTCTCACGAAGCTGCTGAACGAGGTCATAGTCATGCTGTGAGATGATTGGCTCATGCGTATTCTCAAATATCTGCCAGTCCTCTTTGGGCAAATCCACTCTTTTCTTGCACTTGTAAGACTTTTTTGTGGTCTTGAAGTTCACCGTGTGACCCACATATTCAAGCCGTTCGAGAATGTCACAAACACTGCGGTGATCCCACTTTCCAAGCCCTTTGCCGGCTGCATAGACTGACGGAGTAGCTATTCCGTCCGCTGTGAGTATCTTAGCGATCTGTAACGGTCCGCGCCCTTCAATGCAAAGCCTGAATATCCGTTTAACTATACCGGCAGCATACTCGTCAATGACCCATACATTCTTGTCGTCCTCGGATTTCTTGTAGCCGTATGGTGGATTGACCGCCAGCGGCTTTCCGGACTGCCCTTTCGCCTTCAATACCGCTCTGACTTTGCGGCTTACATCTTTGGCAAAAAAGTCATTGAATACATTGCGGAACACCATCATGTCGTCAACCGACTTTGCCGTGTCAACATTGTCGTTTATAGCGATGTAGCGTACATCGTGGTCGGGGAATATGAGCTCGATGTACTGTCCGGTCATCAGATAATCGCGCCCGAGACGGGAAAGGTCTTTGGTGATGATAATGCCGATGTTGCCATTCTCCATGTCCTGCACCATGCGCTGAAAGTCCGGTCTGTTGAAATTCGTACCGCTCCAGCCGTCATCAATGTAGAACTGCGGATTAGGGAAACAGTTATCGTGAGCATATTTGAGCAGGATTTCCTTTTGATTTGTAATGCTGTTGCTTTCTCCCGCAAGCATATCGTCCTGCGAAAGTCGGCAATATAGCGCCGTTATCTTGTTTGTCATGCATTTCCTCCTTGTCCAACAAACAAGTCTGCGGTGGTATTCTTTTGCACCTTTATTATAGCATATCGAGGATGAAATGTCAAGGCTTTAAAGTTTTAATTTAATAAACCACCGCACTTGCTATTAAAATTAATCATCTGTTAATCATCTGTTTCGTCTAAATCCTGAATTATGAGCCTGCCGACAACACCGGCAAGGGTTTCTTCACTTTCAAGGTTAAAGTGTACTCTTACCCTGTAGGTCGTATGCCCAATCTTGTACACGGAAACGGTGTCGGGGATAGTCTCCGGCTTATCTACGGCGGTATTCTGTGTGAGTTCATTTCTGATCATAAATCCTCTCTTTCTTGTGACCGGCAAGCCGTATATATCTTGGCTTGTCCGGTCTTGATGTTTCCTCTGCTAAACTTCATTGCCTAATGTTTATCTCCGCAGACCCTTCTTTTTCTGTATTACAGTCTGCTGTTCTTCCTTGGGTTCCTGCCTCTCTTCCTCCTTCTTCTCCTTTTCTGCCGCGATCAGACGGGATATGTAGTCACGACGAAGACAGCTTTGTGAAACTTTCAATGGAACATTCGGCTGCGACTCACCTCGAAGATGTCAAGAAAGCCAAACGTCTTCTGACCAAGCATGAACGCCGGATCGACGAGCTCGACAAGCTGTTCACAAGGCTCTATGAGGACAATGTTATGGGGAAGATCGACGATGAGCGCTTCTCGCAGATGTCAGTCGCTTACACGGACGAGCAGAAAAGGTTGAAAGAGGACGCTGAAAAGCTTCGGGCTCTCATTGACACACAGGAACAGAAAAGCAGTGACATATCCCGCTTTTTGCAGGCTGTCCGCAAGTATGAGTACATTACCGAACTCACCCCGAAAATCATGCATGAGTTTGTAGATAAAATCATCGTGCATGAGCGGGACAAGTCCAGCAGACACCGCGAACAGGAAATTGAGATCTGTTTCAGATTTAAGGTTCTTGCCGTCACGATAATGCTCGACAGCAGGGAATACAACAAGAAAGCAGCGTGACATTCAGCCGTGCTGCTATAACTACAAGGGGAGAACTTCTATATCGGAACTTAACTCCCTGCGACCCCGCCAACCCCCTTTAAAAAAGGGTGCTGGACACCCTAAATAAATGCAGTATTTCAGAGCGCACAGCTATGGGCGGCTACCGACTGAAATGCAGTGGGGTTGGTAAAGACTCCGTTCAGTAAATAACAAGAAAACAGCTTACAGAGATATTTTCTGCAAGCTGTTTTTGTATTCAGATGAATATAACTAACCGAGGTGGCGCACTTGTCGATAGAAGAATGTCGCTACGCATCAGTTTAGGGTGTCCAGCCCCCTTTTTTAAAGGGGGTTGGCGGGGTCCGGGGCGGCGCCCCCGTCTGAAAAATCTTGAAAATCTCAAAACCCTCTCAAAAACTCTCTCTTACTCTTTCTTATTCTGAGCGGCGAGGAGATCACGGATCTCGGTGAGGAGAACCTCTTCCTTAGAAGGCTCGGGCTCGGGAGCGGGCTTGGCTGCTGCGGCTTCTTCTTCCTTCTTCTTGCCGATGGACATGAGCTTATTGATAGACTTCATCAGCAGGAAGATGATGAGAGCCATGATAAGGAAGTTGATCACGGTTGTGATGAAGTTGCCGTAGTTGAGGGACAGCGCAGCGACTTCTTCGGGTGTAAGTCCGTCGTAGTTTACCCACGGAAGCTTGATCATACCCGCGATCTCTGCGCCTCCGATAGAAGCGATAAGCGGATTGATGAAGTCGCTTGTGAGAGCGGTCACGATCCCTGAGAATGCGCCGCCTATCAGTACGCCGACTGCCATATCCATTACGTTGCCCTTAAGAGCAAACTCCTTGAATTCCTTAAAGAATCCCTTTCCCTTTTCTGCTGCGGCTTTTGCCTTGTTATCTGCCATTTTATGTATCCTCCGTTTTTTATTTGACACCTTACGGTGCAAGTTCCTCATTTGTGTACCCGAACGCAAGTATGCCGAAATACGTCTTTTCGCCGTCGCCTTCGAGCTTTATCTCGACAGTATGCTTCTGCACGCCGTCACCCCGCATAACGAGCTGCGGTACCGGATTGCTCCAGCCGTCCTCCGCAAAGCTGTTCACGTCGCACTGCTTCTCTCCGTCAACGTAAACTTCCGCAGTGCCGAAATGCTTGTTCTTGTTGCAGTGGTACACGATAAACAGATCGTCGAACTCCATATCAAACGAGATGCCCTCGTTATCGCCTGTTTTGCGTGTCCACGCGTTAGGGAATGCAGTCAGCGGTGCGGTGTTCTCGTATTCGCCGATAGATACCGGTGTGAGCGATGCGCTGTCAAGCATGTGCATGTTCACATACTCGCTGCCGTAGATCGGAGTGACGTCTTTCGGGCCAACATCGGATAGGCGGTCGCCGTTACCTTTGAATGCCTCAAACATATACTTCACCATTTCCGCTACGAGCTTGCAGCCCTCGGGATTCGGGTGAGCGCCGTCATTCGAGTAGTCCGCCCATGTCATCGTTCCTGCTTCTATCCCGGCTGTGAGCGCATCGTTCACGCTTATCATCGGGAGGTGATACAGATATCCGACTTCTTTCTGCCAGTCCTGACAGCTGTAGCCGTTGTCCGTGCGCATAAACAGCAGTGCGACAGCAGGCTCGCTTTCGAGCGAGAGCATCTTGCGGACAAGGCTCTCATAAGCCTCCTTTGTTACCGCGCTGTTGTCGTCGTTCACCGCAAACTCGATGAACACGATATCCGGGTCACCGCAGGGAGCTATTACATCTCTGTCGGAGCGGATAAGTCCGAGTGTGGACGGGGTCCCGCTCAGTCCTGCATTGACGTAGTTTATCTTTGCGTCGGGGTATTGTTCGCAGAGCCACTGATGAGTGAGGTATGCCCAGCATTCCTCCGGCTGTACGGTGTAGCCCTCCGTGATCGAGCCGCCTATGTATGCAACGGTTATCTCTTCGCCGTTTTCGGCTTTGCTGAGTACCTTTGCAAAGCGTTCATCGCTGCCCATGGAAAGAAGCGAACGCTGTATTATCATCTCTTCGGGAGTAAGGTTTGCATTAATAACCGCTGACGTTTCTGGAGTTTCTTCCGATACCGTTTCGGTCTGCGGTTCGGAAACAGCAGTCTGTCCGGTCTGCTCCGTTTCTGCCGCGGCGGGAGCTGCGGTTGTCTGCGCAGGAGTATTTCCTCCGCATGAGCCGGCAAAAATCGTCAGAGCAGAAAGAAATGCGATAGTGCCGATCAGCTTTTTTCTCATAACATCACCACCTTTAATTATACATAATTCTGCAAAAAAGTCAAGAAAAAAATGCACGCGGACAGCATTCGCCCGCGGGTCACCAAACTCATGTCCGTGAAATAAAATATATAGGGCGGTTCTGCATAAATACCGCTTCGATGTTAAAAATATAGACAGAAGATAACATCTGAAAGGACGGTAATAAATATGACGATCAAACGCGGAGAGATATATTACGCCGATTTAAGTCCTGTCGTCGGCTCGGAACAGGGCGGTGTGCGCCCGGTGCTTATCGTGCAGAACGACATCGGAAACAAGCACAGCCCAACTGTTATAGCAGCTGCCATAACAAGCCAGCGCGAGAAGGCGAAGCTCCCGACACATATCTCGCTTGACGCAGTGAACTGCGGGCTCGCAAAGGACTCGGTCGTGCTTCTCGAACAGGTTCGTACATTAGATAAAAAGCGGCTCAAAGAGCGTATGGGTGAGCTCGACAGCACCGATATGCACCGCGTTGACAGCGCTCTGTCCGTAAGCTTCGGTCTTACGGCGCAGGGGTGAGCCTCTGCGGATTCCCCGGTCGACCGTACCACAGCTTACAATGGCACAAACCCGCCGAACTAATCATGTGGTTCGGCGGGAATTGAACAATAAGCAGCGATTAATGAATGAATAATGAATAATGAATAATGAATAGTAAAAAAATCTCCCGACGATGTCGGGAGATTTTTTGGCGGAGAAGGAGGGATTCGAACCCTCGAACCGCTTTTGACGGTTACACGATTTCCAATCGTGCGCGCTCGACCAGCTACGCGACTTCTCCATAACGGGTTTACAAGAATTTATTTTAGCACATTTCTCCCCGTTTGTCAATAGTTTTCCCGAAAAAATCCGGACAGACGGCTCTTTTTTTATTTGCGGGAGGTGTGCAGGCATAGGATATCCCGTAAAACAGAGCGATAAGGAAAAAATGCAACAATTAAACTGCGGATTTTAGGCACTTTTATACGTTGACTTTTTCTGTGAAATGTAATATTATAAATAGGTATGTACGTTTGTAAATTGTATGTAAAATGAAGAGGGGGCAACCGGCATGGACAATTCCGTAGCCACTATAATCGAAATGGACAGGAAGGCAAGAGCGGCAGCCGAAGAAGCTTCGCGGAAAGCGGAAGCCATACTTGCCGACGCGCGCAAAAAGAAAGAACAGACAGCCGCCGAGAATGCCGAAAAGCTTGCCGCACAGACGGAAGCGCTTATGTCCGGGATAAAATCGGCTTCCGACAAGGATATTTCCGAAGCCGAGAAAAAGGCAGATGAGAAATGCCGTATCCTCGACGAGAAAATGGCGGCAGGCAAAGACGCGTGGAAGAAAGAGATCAAAGACCGCATTCTCTCTCTTGACTGAGCAGATGCGATATCTTAATTGACAGGAGGTGCGGAAGAGCTTGGCGAACAATGCAGTTACCGCAAAGGCGCGTGCCGTTTACGGAAAATTTCTCACAAAGGACGACTATATCAGCCTTCTGCACAAAGGCTCGATCTCCGCGGCAGTCGCTTATTTAAAGACCAAACCGCTGTATGAAGCGATCTTCGCCGATACCGCGGAGCTGTCGATACACAGAGAGCAGGCGGAACAGCTCATAAACCAGAACGTTTTCGACAACTACCTGCGCCTGTGCAGGTACGCCTCCGGCGATAAAAAGGGCATAATGAGCTTCCATGTGAAGCAGGCGGAATGCGAACAGCTCTCAAAAGCCGTTATTGCGGTCATCTCCGGTACGCAGGAGGGCTATCTGCGCTCTTTCCCGGAGTATATGAGCGAGCATTTTTGCTTCGACCCGCTGGGACTTGCGGCAGCAAAGAAGCTTCCGGACATTGCGGCGGCTATAAAGGGAACGATGTACAGCAGACCTCTTGATCCGCTGCTGAACGATCCTTCGCCGGACATAAACCGCATAGTGACGATGATAAATGTCTGCTACATAAAGTGGGCGTTTGAGCAGACGGACAAGACCGAAAAGGGCAGGACCCGTGAGCTTCTGAAGGAGTTTATCCTGCATAAAACGGACGCGGACAACCTGCTGATGTGCTACCGCATGAAGAAGACATTCTCCGCGGACAGCGCCGGCATCTCGGAATTGCTGATACCCTATCACAGACGGCTTCGCGTAAAGGACATACAGGACGCGCTGAAGATGCCGGATCCGGTATCGGCGCTCAAAGAGCTGTTTGTAAAGGTACGGGCTGCCGCTCCGGAGGATCTTGCGATACCGGAAGTGGGCGTGAACATCGCGGACTACCGCTATTTCCGCCACCGGCTCGCGGTAAGCACGGGCGAGACCGAGTCGCTGTACTCGCTTATGATGCTGCTCCGGGCGGAGAGCGTGAACCTGTGCAGGATAATAGAGGGGCTCCGATACGGGCTGCCGCCGGAAGAGACAGAAAAGTATCTGATAATATAAGAAAGGACACGGCGAACAATGGCAATTGAAAAAGTGACGCTTGTGTATATAGAGGGCAGTCTCCGCAAGATCAGCAAGACCCTTGCGAAGTGCTGCGAGAGCGGGGCTTTCCACATAAACCCGCCTCCCGACACCTCCGGCACCGACTTCACCGCGAAGATCATGAAGGACAAGGGTGTTTACGAGCGCATGATAAAGCGCACGAAAGCGATCGCGGAATCCGTCGGGGTGAAGCTTGACGACAAGGTGCAGCATGACGATATCGAATACAACACCAGCACCGACTTCAAGGACTACCTTGACTCTGTTGACAATATGCAGAAAGATCTTGCGGACGAAAAGCTCCGGCTTAGCTCGGAGCTCAGGTCAAAGAGCGCGATATATCACAATCTTCTGCGCTTCCAGGGACTTGACGCGGATATCTCGGAGCTGCTGTCATGCAGGTATGTCAAGGCGCGGTTCGGGCGGATCCCCAACGGAAGCATAAGAAAGCTTTCATTCTATGATGACAGAATGTTCTTCTTCTACCCCTTTGAAAAAAAGGAGAACTTCACATGGTGCCTTTACATAACGCCGACAGACGAGAAGAACAGCACCGACTACCTCTTCAACAGCCTCGGATTCGAGCGCACGGAACTTCCGGATTACCTCAAAGGCAATTCCGATCAGGCGGCGAACAAGCTGCTGGAAGAGATGGACAGCGATCTCGAACGAATGAACGCGATAGAGGACGAGCTTAAAAAGATCGCCGACAGCGTGGGCGTGAAGCTCTCGAAAGTCTATGCGAAGCTGAAGGTCATCAACAGCAGCTATGAGCTGAGAACAAACGTTACCGCGTTCGACAACAAGTTCCACTTCTCCGGCTATATCCCGAGCCGCGAAAAGAAGCGCTTCTCGGAGCTTATGGCTGATGTGGGAGATGTGACTGTCACCTACCGCGAGACGACTCCGGACGACACGTCGGCGCCTGTGATACTGAAAAACAACCGGCTGTTCCGTCCTTTCGAGATGTTCGTGAAGATGTACGGGCTTCCTGCCGCCAACGGCATAGACCCTACTCCGATAGTGGCGATAACCTATATGCTGCTGTACGGAATGATGTTCGGAGATGTAGGACAGGGTATCTGCATAATGCTGCTCGGTCTGCTGCTCACGAAGTTTACGAAAGCCGGACTTGCCCCGATAATCACGCGTATCGGCTTCTCAAGCACGGTATTCGGATTCGTGTACGGCTCGGTGTTCGGAAACGAAGAGCTGCTGAAAGACTTCGCGGTATTCCGGTTCCCGCCGATCTACTCGCTGTTCTATAAGGAGCCGCCGGAGGACGTATTCCAGGCTTCCACGCTGTTCCTGATAATGGCGCTAATCGTGGGGATCGTGCTGATACTGCTGACGATGATAATAAACATCATAGTGAGCCTTAAGATGAGGGATTTCGAGTCCGGCATCTTCGGCGCAAGCGGTATCTGCGGATTTGTACTGTACGCGTCTCTTATCGCCGGTTTCGGCTGCAGCATGGCGCTCGGAATTGAGATAATGAACCCTGTTTATGTGGTATTTCTGATAGCGCTTCCGCTGGCGCTGATATTCTTCAAGGAACCGCTGCTGCACCTTATGGAGACTCACGGACTCAAGCAGGGGGCAAGGGCTGCCAACGGCGGCAACGTCAACACCGGACTCAAGGCAAAGCTTGCCGCGATGAACGAGAGCGGGGCTTCCGCACCAGAGAAGAAGTCGGTGGGAATGTTCATAATCGAGGGTGTTATAGATCTCTTCGAGACCTGCCTTACCTACGTTACAAACACGATGTCATATCTGCGTATCGGCGGATTTATACTGAGCCACGCGGGACTGATGCTGGTATTCAGCATCATAGCGGGAATGTTCGACGGCGTCGGCAGCATAATAGTGCTGATAGTCGGAAACATCTTCGTTACCGGATTTGAAGGCTTCATCGTCGGGATACAGGTACTCCGTCTCGAGTTCTACGAGCTGTTCAGCCGTTACTTCAAGAGCGGCGGGATACCGTTCAAAAGCGTTTCGGCAAACATAAAGGCATGAATCTGACCGTCCGCGGTCTTTATATCACATTCATTTTGGAGGAAAAGACAATGTTATTATATTTATTACCGCTTTTTGCACTGGCAATGATAATCGTACCGCTGGTATATGCGATACATAAGGCTCACACAGGCAAGGAGTTCAGCCGCAGGCGTGCGATACTGCTCAACGGCGGTCTGTTTATGGGAACTATGATCCTTATGACCGTGCTTATGCCTATAATCGCGGCTGCGGAGGGTGATCCGGCTGCGGCAGCACAGGCTGCCGGCGCGACTGTCGGCGACGGACTCAAGTACCTTGCCGCCGCGCTTCCTACCGGACTTGCTACCATAGGTACCGGTATAGCGGTCGCAAATGCGGCTTCCGCGGCTATCGGAGCTATCAGCGAGGACGAGAAGAACTTCTCCAAGGCGCTTATCTTCGTTGCACTGGGTGAAGGTGTCGCTATCTACGGACTTCTCGTTTCCATACTCATACTCAACGGTTAAGGGCAGACCCTATGAGATGCTATCTTATAAGCGATAACGTTGATACCCAGATGGGTATGCGTATTGCCGGAGTTGAGGGCGTTGTCGTGCATAAGCACGACGAGGTCATGGACGCGCTGAAACAGGCGGTGTCGCAGGACGATATCGCGGCTGTGTTTGTCACGAAGAAGCTGGTGGAGCTGTGCAGAGCGGAGATAGCCGAGCTGAAGCTCACCCTCAGAAAGCCGCTTATCGTCGAGATCCCGGACAGACACGGCGATTCACACATTTCCGAGACGCTGAGCAGATACGTCAGCGACGCTGTCGGGATCAAGATGTGATCCGGCACCTACGCCCGAAAGGAGAACTGCGTAATGGCAGATTTAGTTACAAAGCTCGGTCAGCTTGAAAAGCGGATAAATGCAGCCGCGGAAGCGGACGCGAAGAATATCCTTGCAGATGCGGAAAAGCGTGCCGAGGCTATGATAAATGAGGAAAATGAGCGGAGCGAAAAGGAACACGGCAGCGCTCTTAATGTCCGGGTGTCGAAATACCGGAGCGCCGAGAGAAAGCGCGTTTCCGAGAAGAAATACGCCGCCGACAGGAAAGTCCTGCTGCACAGGAACGAGCTTGTGGACGGGCTTTTCGGTGAGATAAGGAAAGAGATCGGTGATTTCACCGCTTCCGGCGATTATGCCGCTCATCTGGAAAAATGCGTCAAAGCTGCGGACAGCCGGGAAAAGCTTGACGCGTCGGCTACGGTCTATTGCCGCAAAGCCGATCTCGATGCAGTCGGTAAGCTTGCCGGACAGTACGGCGCGGCGGTTGAGACTGACAGGAACATAGTTCTCGGCGGACTTATCTTCAAATACCCCGAAAAGGGCATATACATTGACCTTACGCTGGATACCGCGTTCGAGAGCGAGCGCGGAGCTTTCGCCGCAAGGTCGGAAATGCAGCTCTGAAAGGAATCCACGGAATGAACAATACCATTTATGCGATAAACGGACCCGTTATCAAGCTGCGTGAGACCAAGGATTTCGCTATGCGCGAGATGGTCTATGTCGGCAGAAAACACCTTATCGGTGAAGTTATCGGTGTAAACGACAAATTCACCACCATACAGGTCTATGAGAATACCGCGGGTCTTAAAATAGGCGAGGAGGTCGAGGGTACCGGCTCCCCCATGAGCGTAACTCTCGGACCGGGAATAATCTCCGCGATCTTCGACGGTATCGCCCGCCCGCTCACAGCTATGAAAAAGACGGACGGCGTTTATGTCACCGAGGGAAGCGATATCCCCACCGTCGATCAGGAGCGGGAATTTGATGTGACCGTTCTTGTCAGCGAGGGCGACGAGCTCTCTCCGGGTCAGATATATGCGGAATGCCCCGAATCCCCCCTTATCGTCAACCGCGCTATGGTGCCGCCTTATGTCGGAAAGTGCAGGGTGACTTATGCTGCCCCCAATGGCAGGTATAAGGTGAATGACACTATACTGAAAGTTGATGCGAACGGTGAGGAAGTCGTCCTTACGCTCTGTCAGCGGTGGCCGATAAGAACCCCCCGCCCCGTTACCAACCGTATCCCGATCAATACCCCTCTTATCACAGGTCAGCGTGTGCTTGACTCGATAGTTCCTATCGCAAAGGGCGGCACTGCGGCAATACCCGGAGGCTTCGGCACCGGAAAGACAATGACCCAGCACCAGATCGCAAAGTGGTGCGATGCGGATATCATCGTGTACATAGGCTGCGGAGAGCGCGGAAACGAGATGACGCAGGTTCTTGAGGAGTTCTCGGAGCTTATTGACCCGAAGAGCGGCAAGCACCTCACCGACAGGACTGTCCTTATCGCCAACACCTCAAATATGCCGGTTGCGGCGCGTGAGGCTTCTATCTATACAGGGATCACCATTGCGGAATACTACCGCGACATGGGCTATGATATAGCAATAATGGCGGACTCCACATCACGCTGGGCGGAAGCGCTCCGTGAGATATCCGGACGACTGGAGGAGATGCCGGCGGAAGAGGGATACCCGGCATACCTGCCTTCACGCCTTGCGGAATTCTACGAGCGTGCGGGAAACTGCAATGTTCTCTCCGGAAAGCGCGGAAGCGTTACAATAATCGGCGCAGTTTCGCCGGCAGGCTCCGACTTCTCCGAGCCGGTAACACAGAACACGAAGAGATTCGTGCGCTGCTTTATCGCGCTTGACAAGCCGCTTGCTTATGCCCGCCACTACCCTGCTATCAACTGGCTCACCAGCTACTCCGAATATATCCCGGATTTCTCGGACTACTACGCAAAGAACGTGGGCGAGGACTTCCTTGATGTCCGCCAGGAGATAAGCAACATACTGCTCGAAGAGAACAAGCTGATGGAGATAGTAAAGCTGATCGGTTCGGACGTTCTTCCCGACGACCAGAAGATCGTGCTCGAAACCGCAAAGGTCATCAGAGTCGGCTTCCTCCAGCAGAACGCGTTCCACAAGGACGACACGTTCGTTCCCATGAGCAAGCAGCTCCTTATGATGCGGGTGATACTGCGCCTTTATCATGCTGCGGCAGACGCATTGAAGCGAGGTACTGCGGTGGCGGATATCCTCGGGACAGGGCTTTTCGACAAGCTCATAAAGATGAAATACGACATTCCGAACGACAAGCCGGAAATGTTTGACGAATACAGCAGAGATATCGACGAGAAGCTCGGCTCGGCTGAAAAGTGAGAGAGGACGTGTTTATATGAATATCCAATATGCCGGATTAGCCGAGGTAAACGGTCCTCTCGTAGCGCTTGAGGGCGTGAGCGGAGTCGCTTACGAAGAGATCGCGGAACTGCATCTTGAAAACGGCACCAAGCGTCTCGGACGTGTGGTGCAGATGGAGGGCGACAAGGTAATTCTCCAGGTATTCGAGGGAACATCGGGACTTTCGCTCGACAACACGCGCACCGTGTTTACGGGAAAACCGCTTGAGATACCGCTCAGCACGGAGATGCTCGGACGCGTATTCAACGGCGCGGGAAAGCCTGCGGACGGTCTTGGCGACGTATTTGCCGAGAAATTCGGCGATATCAACGGGCGTGCGCTGAACCCGGTTGCAAGAAGCTATCCCCGCAACTATATCCATACCGGCATAAGCTCCATAGACTGCCTTATGACGCTTATCCGCGGACAGAAGCTTCCGATATTTTCCGGCTCCGGTCTGTCTCACAACAAGCTTGCGGTGCAGATAGTAAAGCAGGCGCGTATCGCGGAGGAGAACGGTCAGGATTTCGCAGTCGTTTTCGCGGCAATGGGCGTTCAGAATGACGTTGCGGACTACTTCCGCCGTGAATTTGACCAGGCGGGTGCAAGCGGCAGAGTCGTTATGTTCCTGAATCTGTCAAATGACCCGATAATAGAGCGTATCCTTACGCCGAAATGTGCGCTTACCACAGCGGAGTATCTCGCATTCGAGAAGAATATGCACATTCTCGTCGTTATGACTGATATAACATCTTACGCGGAGGCTCTCCGTGAGTTCTCCTCCTCCAAGGGCGAGATACCCGGAAGAAAGGGCTATCCGGGCTATCTTTACTCCGACCTTGCGTCAATGTACGAGCGTGCGGGAGTAATCGAGGGCTCCACCGGATCGGTAACGCAGATACCGATACTTACGATGCCGAACGACGACATCACCCACCCTATCCCCGATCTTACCGCCTACATCACGGAGGGGCAGATAGTATTTGACAGAAGCCTCGATTCCGAGGGCGTTTATCCGGGACTTTCGGTGCTGCTGTCGCTTTCGAGACTGATGAAGGACGGCATCGGCGAGGGCTACACGAGAGCGGATCACAGCGATGTTGCGAACCAGCTTTTTGCGGCGTATGCAAAGGTGCAGGACGCACGTTCGCTTGCATCGGTCATCGGTGAAGATGAGCTTTCGGCTATCGACAAGAAGTATATTGCGTTCGGTACAGAATTTGAGCAGCGATTCCTGAACCAGGGGTTTGACGAGAACCGCAGTATTGACGAGACGCTTGAACTTGCGTGGGATCTGCTGTCGCTGCTGCCGAGAACGGAACTTGACCGAATGAACGCGAAGCTCATCGAAGAGCATTACAGAGAAAGCTAAAGGAAGAAAGGGCTTATGGCACAGCAGGTATTTGCGACAAAGGGCAATCTTATAAATGCGAGACATTCGCTCCGTCAGGCGCAGCTCGGCTATGAGCTTATGGACAGGAAGCGCAATATCCTTATAAGGGAAATGGTGATGCTTACGGACAAGGCGAAGTCGCTGAGCGACAGTCTTGAAAACACATTCGCCGAAGCTTACGCGGCATTACAGAATGCGAATGTCATCGACGGAGTTATACTTGAGAAGTCGGCGGGAATGCCGATAGACCGGACTGTTGAGATATCGTACCGGAGCGTTATGGGAATTGAGCTTCCACAGCTTTCGGGCGGCGATCCCACGCCGAAACTCTGCTACAGCCTTGCGGACACGGATTCGAGCTATGACAAGGCTTATGTGAATTTTCTCAAAGCGAAGCAGACCGGCATCATGCTTGCCGAGATAGAGAACAGCGTTTATCGTCTCTCGGTGGCAATACGCAAGTCGCAGAAACGCGCCAATGCGCTCAAAAATATACTTATCCCAAAGTATAAGGAACAAGTCAAGTTCATCTCCGAAGCGCTCGAGGAAAAGGAGCGCGAGGAGTTCTCCCGCCAGAAGATCATCAAGAGCGCTAAAGCCGCCGAGAAGAGATCTTGAGAGATTGGGAGAGATTTTGAGAGAGAGTTGAGAGAGGGGGCTCTGCCCCCAAGCCCCCCGCAATCCCCCTTTAAAAAAGGTGGATTGACCCCCTAAACCGATCCGCCGCACGAGTAAGTATTTATCTCACATCTTGCACAGGCGGCGACTCATTGACCGCTGCCGATATTACTCGGAAACAGTCTCTACTACTCAATTCACAGTAATGGAGAGACAGATTTCGGAGTTTGGTTCAAAAAAGACTGCTGAAATTCGTAGGTTTCAGCAGTCTTTCTTATTTTATAAATGGAGTCTTCGCCAACCCCACTGCGTTTCAGCCGGCATTCGTCCATAGCTGTGCGCTATGAAATACTGCATTTGTTTAGGGTGTCAAGCCCCCTTTTTCAAAGGGGGCTTGCGGGGTCCGGGGCAGCGCCCCGTCTGAAAAATCTTGAAAGTCTCTAAAAATCTTAAAAAGTCTTAAAAAGTCTCAAAAAGTCTCTAAAAATCTCAAAAAGTCTCTCCACCCCTCTCAAACATCTCTGCAAAACGCGGCGCGGAGGACATTTTCGGCGAAGATGGCGGGAAAGGAGATAGCTACCCATGTGAAAAAGAACATGGGGCAGATCTGACCGAGAAAGTTGAACGGGAGCTTGCTGTAATCCCAGACCCGAAGCCCCAGCCACAAATTGAAAATAATACCGCAGGTAAGCTCCGCTGCCGTGATAAACAGCCCGCCGAGAAGAACCTGGAACCAGAGCGGAGGAATGCGGCGGAAGAAGCTGTCAAACCCGCCTATCCACAAAAAACACAGCCCGCCGAGAACAAACATCGACGGGTGAGTGTGTCCGCGGTACGCTACCTCGATAAGCCCGTAAATGAAGCCGCCCGCAAGAAAAACCGTGAAGCTCCTGATAAGCTCCGCCGCAAAGCTGTCTCCGCGCATGCCGCACCCCCGTCCCGCATTATGTCGCTAATATTCTGCACATTTATACCGTTATTTATACATATAATTAACAGACAAGCAGAAGCTTGCACAAAGTTCCGGGGGGAGTGTTCCTTTTGCATTTACGAAAAATTATCGCAGTTCTTACCTCTGCGGTCACGGCATTCCTTATGTCCGTTACAGTCTGCGCCGCCGGCGAAAAGGCCGTTCAAGCCGATATAAAAACCGCAAAAGCTGCTGTTCTCGTCGAAAGCTCGACAGGCAAGGCGCTGTGCGGACTGAACGAAAATACCCGCCTGCCTGTCGCGTCCGTCACAAAGATCATGACGCTTCTTATCGCGGCAGAAGAGATAGATGCAGGAAAACTAAGTTTCTCCGATACCGCCGTCTGCTCCGCTCACGCAAACAGTATGGACGGCTCGGTGATATGGCTGGAAACCGGCGAGGAAATGTCGGTGGGTGATCTTGCAAAGTCCATTGTCATCGCCTCCGCTAACGATGCCTGCGTAATGCTTGCAGAGCATATTGCCGGGAGCGAGGATAAGTTTGTTTCCATGATGAACGAAAAGGCTGAGGAACTTGGTATGACGAATACTCACTTTGCAAACTGTGTGGGCTATGATGACGACAACCATTACAGCAGCGCCAGAGATGTGGCTGTAATGGCAGCGGAACTGCGGAAGTACAGCTTTTACGACGATTTCCTGCTTACCCGGCTTGACAGCGTGCGCACCGGGACTTCCCGGGAGACCCAGCTGCTCAACACCAACAAGCTTATCACCTCATACAGCGGCATTACCGGGCTTAAAACCGGTACGACAGACGGAGCCGGCTGTTGTTTCTGCGGAACGGCAAAGCGCGGGAATATGGAGCTTACGGCAGTGGTGCTCGGCTGTGAAAGCGACAGCGACAGGTTCGATGCGGTCAGAAGTCTGCTGGATCTCGGGTTCGACAATTACGAACGGGTGATCCCGCGCCCGGATGTGTCCGAATTGCTGGAAGTGCCGGTTGAGCGCGGAATAAAAAACGGCTGTGACACAAGATTTGCGGGGGTGCAGGAGCTTATCCTCGAAAAGGGCAGCGGGGCTATGATAAAGTACCACTACAGCCGGACTTCCGCAGTCGAAGCACCGGTTGAAAAGGGGCAGGTGCTTGGCTATGTGACTATGACAATAGGCGACGAGGTTATCGGGAACGCAAAAATAATAGCCGCGGAAAGCGTTCCACGGCTTGATTTTGCACGATGCTTCAATTATCTTCTTAAAGCATTCTTTTCATTCTGATTTCTGCATCTCTATTCTATGCAGAATACTATCATATAAACTGCGAAGCGATTAAAGTTCTTTGGAAGGGGGTTTGGGGGAGAACCTTTCGTTCACGAAAGGTTTCCCCCAATCTCGAGCGCTGTGCGCGACCCTCTCAAGCGCTGTGCGCGACCTTCTCGAGCGCAAGCGGCTCTCTTACAGCTTCTTGAGCGCAGCGATGGACTCTTCGATCTTTGCCATTTTCTCCTGCGCTTTGGCGAGCTTTGCGCGCTCGTTCTCTATCTGCTGCGCGGGAGCTTTTGCGAGGAAGCCCTCGTTGTTCAGCTTTCCGTTCAGGAATGCGAGATCCTTCTCAACCGCTTTCTTCTCCTTTTCAAGCCTTGCAAGCTCCTTCTCGGTATCAACAAGTTCGCCGAGAGGCATGAAGATGCGGGCTGCGGAGGTTACGGCAGCAGCCATGTCAGCTGTGTCGGCTGCCTTTTCGGTGATCTCAACATTTGATGCGCCGGCAAGCTTCTCAAAGAACACTGCGCACGACTCAAACAGCGCCTTTTCGGCTGTCTCGATGTGCATTGTCACCTTCTTTGACGGCGGAACGTTAAGTTCGGTCCTCTTTGCGCGGACTGCTTTTACCGCGTCGATTATCTTCGTGAAATCAGCTTCTTCTGCTGCGAAATCCAGCTTTTCGTCATACTTGCTCCACTCCGCTACCATGATGCTTTCCGCTTCACCGGCAACCGGCATGGACTGCCAGATCTCCTCGGTTATGAACGGCATGAACGGGTGCAGAAGCTTCAGAATGTCGCGCATAACGTAAACAAGCACGTTCTGCGCGGCTCTTGCAGTCTCGCCGCCCTGTGCGATACGCGGCTTTGTCAGCTCGATATACCAGTCGCAGTAGGTGTCCCAGATAAAGTCGTAGAGCTTTCCGAGCGCGATACCAAGCTCAAAGCTTTCGATGTTGTCCGTAACTTCCTTTACAAGCCTGTTGCAGCGGGAAAGCACCCACTTGTCCTCGATAGGCAGTTCCGCAGGCAGCTCCGCCTTTTCCATATCCTCGGGCAGATTCATCAGAATGTAGCGGGAAGCGTTCCAGAGCTTGTTCGCGAAGTTGCGCGCCGAAGTTACCTTTGCAACTGTCCAGCGCATATCGTTTCCGGGGCTGTTGCCCGTTACAAGCGCAAATCTCAGCGCGTCCGCGCCGTACTGGTCTATTATCTCCAGCGGGTCAACGCCGTTGCCCAGAGACTTCGACATCTTCCGTCCAAGCTCGTCGCGCACAAGTCCGTGGATAAGAACGTGCTCGAACGGCTTCTGACCGGTGTGCTCCAGCGCGGAGAATATCATTCTCGATACCCAGAACGAGATTATGTCGTATCCGGTAACGAGCGTGTTTGTGGGGTAGAAATACTTGAAATCCTCGGTCTCGTTAGGCCAGCCGAGCGTTGAGAACGGCCAGAGCGCCGAGCTGAACCATGTATCAAGAGTGTCCTCGTCCTGCTTCATGGGCTTGCCGCACTTCGGGCATACGCTTACGGGCGTTTCGCTGATAACTTCGTGCTTGCAGTCCTCATTCGTGCAGTAGTATGCGGGAATGCGGTGACCCCACCAGAGCTGGCGGGAGAT
>DEWH01000026.1:65394-78576 GCA_002363155.1 Ruminococcaceae bacterium UBA3215
GAGATGCACCAGTCGCGGATATTTTCCATCCAGCGCAGGTAGCTGTTCTCGAAGTGCTTCGGAACATACTTCAGCTCACCGCTCTTTACAACGTCGATAGCCGGCTTTGCAAGGGGCGCCATTTTCACGAACCACTGCTTCGAGCAGCGCGGCTCAACTACGGTGTGGCAGCGCTGGCAGGTGCCTACGTTGTGAACGTGCTTTTCGACCTTAACGAGAAGGCCCTGTGCTTCAAGATCGGCTACCATAGCCTTTCTTGCCTCGTATCTGTCCATTCCCGCGTATTTCCCGCCGTACTCCTTGTTTATTGTGGCGTCATCGTTCATTATGTTGATGATCGGGAGACTGTGGCGCAGACCTACCTCGTAGTCGTTGGGGTCGTGGGCAGGCGTGATCTTTACTACGCCGGTCCCGAAATCCATTTCAACGTACTCGTCCGCGATGACAGGTATCTCTCTGTCGGTGAGCGGGAGCTTTACGGTCTTGCCGACGATGTTTTTGTAACGCTCATCGTCCGGGTGAACGGCAACTGCAGTATCACCGAGAAGTGTTTCGGGACGGGTGGTTGCGATCTGAACGAATCCGCTTCCGTCGGTAAGCGGGTAGTTTATGTGCCAGAAGTGACCCTCCTGCTCCTCATACTCGCACTCGATATCCGAGATAGAGGTCTTGCAGTTCGGACACCAGTTGATGATACGCTCGCCGTGATAGATGAGTCCCTTCTTGTAGTAGTCGATGAATACCTTCTGGACCGCTTCGGAACAGCCCTCGTCAAGTGTGAAGCGCTCGCGCTCCCAGTCACAGGACGAGCCGAGCTTCTTGAGCTGGTTCTGTATCTTTCCACCGTACTCGTGTGTCCAGTCCCATGCGCGTTCGAGGAATCCGTCGCGTCCCACGTCGTCCTTTGTGAGACCCTCGGATTTCATCTTCGCCACGACCTTTGCCTCGGTAGCAATGGAAGCATGGTCGGTTCCGGGGAGCCACAGCGCCGAATAGCCCTGCATACGCTTCGTGCGGATCAGTATGTCCTGCAGTGTTTCGTCAAGGGCGTGACCCATGTGGAGCTGTCCGGTAACGTTCGGAGGCGGGATAACGATAGTGTAGGGCTTCTTTTCGGGATCACGCTCCGCGTGGAAGTAGCCCTTCTCCTCCCAGTTCTTGTAGATGCGCTCCTCGAAGTCCTTCGGGGAGTAGGTTTTTGCGAGTTCTTTCTTCATTTGCTGTGTCCTTTCTTGGTGCAGACGGCAAAGCGCCGGCGCGCTGCCTTTGCAGACGGCAAAGCGCTGACGCGCTGTCTTTGCAGACGGCACGAGGCTTACGCAGCCTCGACCCGCGCAAGCGTACCGCTTGACCGTAATGCCGTTACACGGATAATTAATAGTATTCCTTAAATATAATATATTTGATCGCTGTCATTTGACTGAAAGCCTTTCCGACAGCTCCTCACTCGGATCAACGAGTATGGTTTTATTATTTACAAAGATGACCATTCCGGGCTTCGCGCCGTTCGGTTTCTTAACATAGCGCGCGAGGGTGTAGTCCACCGGAATCTTCGTACCATTCCTGCCCTTTGAACAGGTCGCCGCAAGCTGTGCCGCTTCGACTATGGTGCTGTCGGGAATGTCCTGTCCGTCCGCACGGATAATGACGTGGGAGCCGGGGATATTCTGCGTATGAAGCCACATATCATTGGGAAGTGCGGTCTTGAGCGTAAGCTTGTCATTCTGGAGGTTGTTGCGTCCCACAAGTATCTCGAAGCCGTCGGAAGACCGGAATTTCAGCGGGGGCGCGGCTTTCGGGGCTTTTGCACTCCGTTCGGTCTTTGCCGAGCGGATATAGCCCGAACTCATAAGCTCCTGCTTTATCTCGAATATCGCCGCCTCGCTGCCGGCACCGCTGCCGACCCGTGAAGCCGCGTCGAAAACGCTGTCGATATATTCAAGCTCCTTCTCGTTCTGCGAGATGAACTTTGTGAGCATCTTCTCTGCCGTGTCCAGCTTCTTGTACTCCGAGTAGAACTTCTGTGCGTTCTGCGGCGGCGTAAGCCTTACGTCAAGCTTTATCGTGATCTCGCCGCCGTTGACGTAATCCTCGGCGGTAAGCTCGGACATTCCCTTTTCGGCACGCCACAGGTTTGCGCTCAGGATATCTCCCATAAGGCGGTATCTTTCCTTGTCCGCACAGTCCCGCAGTTCCTGCTTCTGCACCTCGATCTTGCGTGATATCCTCTCGTAGATCGTCATTATGGTTTTCAGCAGGTCACCGGAGCGCTGCTTCACGCGGTCTGCCGTGGCACGCTCGCCGAAGAATCGGTCTATAAGCTCCGAGGGACTGTCGAAATGTGTCTCCGTCATCTCCGCGCCGTACTGTTCTACCGGCACGAAGCAGAAATCTTTCGGCTTTCCGCTTTTTTCACAGACCATCGTGCAGCCGTTGTAATCCTTGATATACCCGGCGCTCTTCTTTAAGAAGAATGCAAGCTTTTCAAGCCTGTCTTCGTTAAGTTCACTCACTCTTGCTTCGGTATCCCTTGCCGCGCGGTAAGCACATTCCCTCGCGAAAATCGGGGAGATGCCCTCAAAGACGGACATCAGCGCTTTTGCTATGCGCTGTTCTCCGAAAGGGGCGAGATATTCGCCTATCTTCCCGCAGTCGAAATTCTCGTCCGCAAGGCAGAGCCGTTCTTCTCTCGGCGGCAGCTCGTAGATTATATTCGGAAGGATCCTGCGCACGGACGAGATGTCGTCTGTCACGCGCTTTATGCTGTCGATGACGCGCCACACGCCGTCCTTTTTTGTGAGCAGTATTATATTGCTGTACTTTCCCATTATCTCGGCGGCAACGCGGTTCTCGCAGATATCGCCGATCTCGTTGGTACATTCAAAATCAAAGTTGATTATGCGTTCAAGCCCGTCCTGGGAAATGCCGGTGAGCCTTCCTCCGCCCAGCGCCTTGCGCATGAGCATACAGAACATAGGCGGCTGCTGCGGATTTTCGGGAGCTGTCTGCGTGAGACATACCCTTGCCGACGAGCTTTCCGCGGAGAGCAGTATCTTTTCCGCGCCGCCGAATGTGCGCACCGTTATTATTATCTCATCGCGCGAAGGCTGGTGTATCTTGTCCACTCTTGCGCCTATGAGTTTCTTATCAAGCATCTCCCGCACTGCACAGTGCAGGAACGCTCCGTCAAGTGACAAAATCTCACCGCCTTTTATATCTTCCTGTCCGTTCTGTCCACAGACTGTTAATGCTCCGTTTTACGGTCATTAAGTTTAGGGTGTCCAGCCCCCTTTTTAAAGGGGGCTGGCGGGTCCGGGCAGCGCCCGGTCTCCCAAAAATCTCAAATATATCTGCAAAGCTCTGCGTTTGCGGCGGGCTCGAAAATATCTGCGTCCGGGAAATGGGCGGAAAGCTTTCTTATAAGCTCACCCACTATTATATTCTCGGTAGCGTAGTGACCCGCGTCGATGACAGTAACTCCCGCATTGCGCGCATCTATGAAAGCGTGGTGCTTTACATCACCGGTGATTATCGCGTCAATGCCCATCTTTATGCAGTTATATACCTCGTCATTCCCGGCGCCGGAGCTTAACGCAACGCTCTTTATGCTGCGTCCGCCGTCGCTGTACTTTATGCTCTGGCAGCCGAATGCAGCCTTCGCCTTCTCCGCGAGCCCGTCCGCGCTTATCTCAAAATCAAGATAAGCTATCCTGCCGTAGCCGATGTTCTTGTCCGGGTGGATAAGGTGGAGCACCGGAGCATTCTTCGGGTCTCCGAATCCTATCATATCATACATAAGATCGCTTATACCTCCGCGCACCATATCAAGGTTGGTATGAGCGCAGATAGCGGCAATGTCGGATTTAATCAGCTTGTAAACCGGGCTGTGCTCGTCGATGCGCGCGAGCTTGTGGAAGATCACCGGGTGGTGCGAGACTATGAGCTGCGCTCCCACGCGTTCGCATTCCTCAACTATATCGTTGGTTATGTCAAGACATACCGCAAGACGATACACCTCGGTGTCACGGCTGCCGACGAGCAGTCCGGAATTGTCGAAATCGTCCTGGAGTCTGAACGGTGCGTAAGTGTTTATGTAGTCGTAAACTTCTCCTACTGTCATGTCTGTTCCTTTCTTATCAGCTTCAGCAGAGCGGGGTCACTCCTGCCGAGCTTTCCGAGCTGTCCGTTTACCTTGTTTATGTACCGCGGGTCACCGCACTTGCCGAAATACGCGAAATCATCGGTTATGGCGCGCTTTTCGCCCGTGTATGCAGCGAGTATCACCGTGTAAGCCTTGCCGGCGCTGAATGCGCCTTTTTCCTCGGCTATCTCAAAGCCCGCCGAGTACAGGAAGCGGCGCAGATGCTCCGCTCTCGTCATGGGCTGGAGGATAAAGCGGGTGTCCGGCGTTACGAACGTGCAGCCGCCGATTATCCGCGCGATAAGCTCTCCGCCCATGCCGGCGATTATCACGTCGCCGCAGGGCGGTATCTCCGCAAGCCCGTCCGAGCGTATGAGCCGTATCCTGTCCGCGAAGCCGTACTTTTCGATATTCGCGCGGGCGGCTTCAAGCGGGTTCTCGTTCACGTCCGAGGCGATAACGTCCGCTGCGCCCTGCTCGCAAAGATAGCATGGCAGCAGCGCATGATCGGTGCCTACGTCGCAGATGCGCCTGTCGAGCCGCACGAATGATGCGGCTGCGGCAAGCCTTTCGTCAAGCTTTATCACTTATGCGAGTGCAGCGTTGAGCTTCTCGATGAGAGCATCGGGGTCTGCGTCATGCACGAGGCAGGCTTCCTCGATAGTCTCGCCGATAGAAGCCGGGCAGCCGAGGCAGTGCATACCTATCTCGAAGAAGTAGGGTGCTGCGGCTTCCGCGTTTTCCTGTAAGATCTCGCCGATAAGGGTGTCCTTTGTTACTGTCATTGTTTTGTACCTCCGTATTCTGATTATGAATAATCAATATATTATACCATTATTTATAGAAATAGTCAACAATTTTATACATATTCCCGTCTTCTCGCAAGCAAATATAATATAAAAATTAAAAAATTAATGTTTTTCGTTAAAAATCTATTGACAAACATTAAAAAGTGTGGTATATTATAGTCACGGTAAGCTTACAGATTATTATTGGCACATAATGGAAAGGGAACTTTATGAAAACAGTTGATGTAAATGAAAGAACACTTGAACAGGAGCGGCAGTATCTAAAAAGAACAGGCGAGATAGTACGAATCGAGGCAGTATGCTTTGCAATAGCGCTGATACTGCTTATGGTGCGGGATATAATTCCCTCAGGTTCCGACGGCGAGGAACTGTCGGTGATGTTCTGGGTGAAGCTGATATTTCTGCCGTTTCAGGCTGTTGCGGCAATTGTTGTTTCAAATTTTGTGATCGGTTTGTTCAAAGAGATTGAAAAAAGCGATACACCGTTCAGATACAGCGTCGCTGACAAGATCAAGGGCTTATCTGATGCGGTAATGGTGTGCGGTGTAATTTTTGCATTACCGCAGTTCATAAATCAGATAATATGTATATTTTCCAACCTTTCGGACACGACATCAAACTCTGCGGCGGTTATCATACTGGGCGGTATATTCCTGGGACTGGTATTCAAGGCACTTTCCTACATATTCGGCTACGGCTGCAAACTCCAGCAGGAATCGGACGAGACTCTGTAAGGACGGTGCGTTATGGCGATTATTTTACGGCTTGACAGGGTGATGGCTGACCGGAAGATGTCTCTCAACGAGCTTTCGGAGAAAGTTGGCGTTGCAAATGTCAATCTTTCCAAACTTAAGACAGGAAAAGTGAGTGCGGTGCGTTTTTCAACACTTAACGCTATTTGCAGGGTGCTTCACTGTCAGCCGGGAGACATTCTCGAATATGCCGAAGACGAAGATGAATGATGACCGGACAGGGATATTTTATGGTGCGCGACTTCCTGCAGCGCACTTTTAGTTTGTATGTTTTCGTGCACGAAAACGCATAATGAAGCCGGAGATTGTTAAAATTGCACAAATTTTGACTTTGTATTTCTACGCCAATACTTGTTTATTCACAAAAAAACTATAGATTTTTTTGAAAAAATAGTGTATAATAAATCTCGGTAGCTTGAATTATGAAAATGTGATATCTGTTTATTATCCGCGCCGGGGGCGCACCTCAATTGTTCATTATTCGCTATTCACAATTCATTACTTTTCAGGGGGTTACATAATGAAAACCTATAAATGCAAGAATATCCGTAATATCGCACTTGCTGGTCACGGCGCAAGCGGCAAGACTTCCCTTACCGAGGCACTGCTTTATGTAAGCGGCGGTATCGACAGACAGGGAAAGATAGCTGACGGAAATACCGTGAGCGACTATGACCCCGATGAGATAAAGAGAAAGGTTTCGCTGAATACGTCACTCGCTTACGCAGAGTGGAAGGACGTTAAGATAAATATCGTCGATACTCCCGGTCAGTTCGACTTCATCGGCGGTATGTATGAGGGTATAAGAGCGGCCGAGACTGTCGTTATCACAGTTCCCGCAAAGGACGGCGTACAGGTCGGCACTATAAAGGCTTACAGAGAAGCAAAGAAGCACGGCAAGGCTACCATGTTCGTAGTTACAAAGCTCGATGAGGATAACTCCAGCTTCTACCGCGTCCTTGAAGACCTCAAGGCAAACTTCGGTTCCTCCGTATGCCCGGTTATCGTTCCTTTCGACAAGCCCGGCAAGGTAGAGAGCTACATCAACCTGTTCGAGATGAAGGCGTACAAATATACCAACGGCAAGCCCGAGGAAGTTGAAATGCCCGCTTCCGAAAACCGTATCAAGGGTCTGCGCGCCGCTATGGCGGAAGCTATCGCCGAGACTGACGAAGAGCTTATGATGAGATTCTTCGAGAACGAGGGCGAGGATTTCACCGAAGCCGAGATCACCAAGGGTCTCCATGACGGCGTTGACCAGGGCAACATCACGCCTGTCGTATGCTGCTCCGCCGAAAAGCTTGAGAGCATCGACAAGGTGCTCGACACTATGATATATATGCTCCCGTCGCCCGACGAGAGAAAGGACGAGATCATCGACTACAACGAGGAGATGCCTCTTGCCGCATTCGTGTTCAAGACCCTCGCCGATCCGTTCGTGGGCAAGCTCAGCTTCGTTAAGATCGTTGCCGGTGTTCTTACCGCAAAGGTCGATATGGTCAATGCGACAACGGGGGAGCCCGAGAAGTTCGGCAAGATGCTCGCACTCCGCGGAAAGAAGCAGGAAGAGATGATCGAGGCTTATGCCGGCGATATCGTTGCTCTTACAAAGCTCAATGCCAACACGAGCGATACTCTCTGCGATTCGACGAACATTATCTCACTCGCTCCGATCGAATTCCCTGTTCCCTGCTACTTCAAGGCGGTCTCCGCAAAGGACAAGAATGACGAAGGCAAGATAAGCAATGCTATCCGCAGACTTCTCGAAGAAGACAGGACTTTAAGCTATATCCACAACCACGAGACGCATCAGCGTATCCTCGGCGGTCTCGGTGAACAGCATATAGATTCCGCTGTACAGAAGCTCAAGAACAAGTTCGGCGTTGACGTTATCCTCAGCGATCCGATCATCGCGTACAGAGAGGCTATCCGCAAGAAAGTCTCCGTTGAAGGAAAGCACAAGAAGCAGTCCGGCGGTCACGGTCAGTACGGTCATGTTAAGATCGAATTCGAGCCCCACGACGAAGATCAGCTCATCTTTGAAGAGCGCGTATTCGGCGGAAGTGTTCCGAAGAACTTCTTCCCTGCTGTTGAAAAGGGCCTCCAGGAGAGCATCGTTCACGGCGTTCTCGCAGGATATCCCGTTGTACGCCTGAAAGCTACACTGTTCGACGGATCGTATCACCCTGTTGACAGCTCCGAGCAGGCGTTCAAGATGGCAGCTCATATCGCGTACAAGAACGGTCTGACACAGGCTTCTCCCTGCCTTCTCGAACCGATCGAGCTTATGAAGTTCACAGTCCCGGACGAGAACACCGGTGATATCATGGGTATCGTAAACAAGCGCAGAGGCGCTGTTCTTGGCATGAACCCCGTAGGCGAGGGAATGACCGAGGTAGATGCGGAGCTTCCTATGGCTGAAACGGGCGATCTTGCGACAGTTATCCGTCAGATGACAAAGGGTATGGGCTGGTTCACTATGGAATTTGCACGCTACGAGCAGCTTCCCTCCAACCTTGAGGCAGATGTTATCGCAAATGCTCCGAAGTTCAGCGAGTATGAGGGATAATGCACAAAAATGTAACCGCAAACCGCCGCGGGCTGTGCTGATATCAACAAAAACCGCGGCGAAAGTTTATACATATTTACTATTGCAAAGAACGCTCTTCAGTGGTATAATATGATTGTTGAATGAAGTTGTTTTACTTCTGTTTTTCTTAATTGCATCGTTTCATTTTTTTCATAACTTATCTCCTTTATTTTTTCGCCCCGCGTGTGACCCACGCGGGGACTTTTTTACTTGCAGTATATATATTTTCGTTATTATTACAAAAAATGCCGCTGATTTTATCGGAAAACTATTGATTTTTTTAAAAACAGGTGATATAATAAAAACAGTTGAACTAACTTTTCTGTTTACATACAAAAAACCGGAGGAAATGAATATGAAAGATAATCTGAAACAGCTGCTTTTCTCGTTTGACTACGCACTCGTAGAGCCCGGTCACGGAGAGGAAGCTTCAAAAGCGCTGAAGAATTTTGCAGCCGCGGTAAAAAAGACAGATAAGGAAATAAGAGTCTCCGCTATCTCGTTCAACGACGGTGAGAAAATAAAGATCGTCGATACGCCTATCGAGAAGATCAAGTTCCCGAAGCTCGGTATGGGCAAAAATACGACCGGTGCCTGCTCTATGCTCGATAAGACGTCAAAGCTCATGGACGATATAGGCATACGCCTTGCAAATACTCCCGAAGAAGACAGACCGTCGAAGATAATCATGACTATAATGGTATTCGGCAGAGACAACGCAAGCAAAAACTGCACCTATGAGCGTCTCAGAGAGATGATCGCTCACCAGCGCGACGTTTACAGCTGGAAGTTCTTCCTTATCACCGATTTTTCTATCAATATGGAAAAGCTTGGCATCGCGGAGGACGATACGATCATGATAAAGCATGTCAAAGGTGACTGGTTCAAGCAGCCGTTTGAGGAGCTCTCCGAAAAAATAGTTGAGCTTCTGCACTAAAAGCGTTACGGCACTGTGCGTCGGATCTCGCGCAGTGCCGTTGGTTTACTGCAAGTGTAAAATCTGTGTAAAATTGCAAAAACGGGAGAAAGGAGGGCGCCGTAATGGAACAGAAACTTAAAAGTATAAGAAACACCCTTAAAAGCACTATGCTTTTCTTTGTCTGTCTTATCGTACTGGTGGTCATCTCTCTTGTGATACTGATGGCGATATACATACCCACAGTTTCCGCTCAGCTTACGGAACAGGCGGAAAGCTCCGTCAGCAGCTCCCTTTCCGCTACGTCGGTAAACGTTCAGTCCTATTTCAAAGGCAGGATCGAGACCCTCAGAGGATTCTCGAACAGGTTCACAGGCACAAACCTTGCGGACAGCCAAAGCATAGAGAAAGCATGCGCTGATATAGCCGCGGCATCAGGCTTCCGCCATGTCGGATTCACCCAGCCGGACGGCATCACGATAAGCAGCTTCGGAGAATCCGAGAACACCTCCCACCGCGCGTTCATCAAAGAAGGACTTGCGGGAAAGACAACTCATTACGCAAACGTGAACTGCGACTTCGACAACTCTCCCGCCGATATGTACACCGTGCCGGTAAGAGGTCAGAGAGGCGCGATAATCGGCACTCTCACGGGTGATACGCCTCCCTTCACCTTTTCCGACGTAGAGCTTGTCGGCGTTTCGGGCGATAACTCCTGTTTCTTTGTATTTGACCCTGAGGGAGATGTTGTTTACACTTCCGAAGGCAACGCCGCGGGAATAAGTCTCAACAGCAACCTCATCTCAATGATAGGCGATGAGGCAGTATCAAAGGATATCAGCTTCACGCTTAACAGCTTTGCAGACGGAACGATAAAACATATAGAGATCAACGGCGGAAAATATATCGCGGCATTCTCGGATATGTCGGACAGCGACTGGACGATCGCGGCAATAGTTCCCGACGCCGTTGCTTATGCTTCTTTCGCGCCGATGATAAGCTTTACAGTGATGCTGATAATCATTATGGCGCTGATCATGCTCGCCGTAGCGATCTTCGCAACGGTAAAGGTGTCCGGTGTCAAGGCGGAGATCGAAGGTGCAGTTACGGACGGACTCCGGGTAATGTACACCGACAGCCTTACGGGTCACGATACTATCGCAAGGTTCCGTGAGCATTTCGCCGTGGCAATGAAGGATACCGCCACCAAGCATGCCCTTATCTCCCTCGATGTTGACGGATTCAAGGCGGTGAATGACCTCTTCGGCTACGAGGGCGGAAACGATGTCATCAGAAAGATGTCCGACGTTATAAAGCGCAATATCGGCAAGACCGATTTCTTTGCGAGAAGCGCCGGAGACCTGTTCTACATATTCGCCGACTTCTCCGACAAAAAAGAGCTCGTTGATCTTGCAAACCGTATCATGTCCGATATGGAATACCAGATAAGCGGGATAAAGCTGGAGCTTTCCATCGGCATATACATCATTGACGATCCGCATCTCAAATCCCGCGTTGCGGCGGACAGAGCGGATATGGCAAGAGATTCCCTCAAGGACAACAAGCAGAGCGGTTACGCGTTCTTTGACAACTCTATGCTCGAAAAGATAAGACGCGAGAAGCGCATCGAGGATATAATGGAAGATTCCCTCGCTCTCGGCGAGTTTATCGTTTATCTCCAGCCCAAGTTCTCCCTTGACGCGAAGAACGAGGTGGTAGGAGCGGAAGCGCTTGTGCGCTGGCTCCACGAAGGAAAGCTCATACCGCCCGGCGACTTTATCCCTGTTTTTGAGAAGAACGGCTTCGTAACCCGCATCGACTACTATATGTTCGAGGAAGTCTGCAAGCTCCAGAAGAAATACGCTTCCATGGGCTTCACCCCGAAATGCATCTCCGTCAATATGTCCCGCGTGCATCTCAACAAGCCGCACTTCGTTGCGGATCTTGCGTCGATATGCGACAAATACGGTGTCAGGACGGACTGCATCGAGATCGAGATAACCGAGAGCGCCGCGTATGAGAATGCGTCAAAGCTCTTCGAGATATTCAAGGAGATCAAGAGCTACGGATTCCACGTTTCGATAGACGACTTCGGAACAGGATATTCGTCGCTGAATATGCTGAAAGACCTGCCGGTAGATGTGCTGAAGATTGACCGTTCGTTCCTCACCGAGGACGCAGACGAGCACGAGAATGCGAGCCTTATCATAGGCTGTGTTGTTTCTCTTGCGGCATCGCTCAGCATACACACTATATGCGAGGGTATCGAGACCAAGGAACAGGCAACGCTTCTCACAAAGCTCGGCTGTAATATGGCGCAGGGATTCTTCTTTGCAAGACCTATGCCTGTGCCGGATTACGAGAAGCTTGCTTACGGTATCGGCGCGTAAAACAGATGAGAGGAAGTGAGTCCGGTTGGACGACGATATAGCGCTCAAGTTTGCCGACATTATAGACAATGCGGCGGAATCGCTTTTTGCGGCGCTCCAGTACTGCTATCTTATAGCGGAGAACGATTTTTACAACATAAACGTCAAGGATCTGTTCAGAGTCGGACTTGTGGATATTACCAATCCCGAGTGCTTCCGGAATATGGGACTTATGCTTGACGAGAAAAGGCTCGGCGAGCTTGGCGAGCCGAAGTTCCGTGAGGTGCTGGAGATAATCCGGTACAGCTTTGCGGTGAGACTGCCGTTTATCCGGAGGGACGCTCCCGAAAGCTACATACGCGAAACACAGCTCAAACAGACCTACGACCTCCTTGAGGAATACGGGTTTCTTAATCCGGACGGGATAGTTATGGAGAGCTTCAAATCATCTTCGTGGCTTGCGAAGACTAAAAAGCCGGAACCGCCGTATGATACGGAGTGGCTGAGAAGCTGGATATACACTTACGGTCACGATGTCGCGGCGATAAACAACAGGAATATGTTCCTGCTGGGCTGTGCGGACGCACTTTTCCCGCTTTACTACTCATCGTTAAAAGAAAGGCTTGTCAACGAATTCAACAAGTACGGTACGGAATAAATGTTTATATCATTCAGAAAAGCCGCGGCTGCGTTAGCAGCTGCGGCGCTCATACTGTCGGGCTGCGCGTCCGGCGGTAATAACCCACAGGCCACGGCGCCGACTGCCGAAACATCTGCGGATACCGCGATCACGACAGCAGCCGCCACACCCGAATCCACAGAAGCGCCGGAAACCGAAGCTTCAACGAAATATGCAAAGGGGGAAAATCCCGTGAGAACAGCGGAGGAGCTTGCAGGCAAAAAGGTCATTGCGCTTACTTTTGATGACGGTCCCAACACCGGAGTCACTAACGAGATACTTGACATACTTGAGGAGTACGGGATAAAGGCATCGTTCTTTGTTATAGGGCAGAACATAAATGAGGACAGCGCGGAAGCCATGCAGCGTGCGCATTCGCTCGGCTGTGAGATAAACAGCCACAGCTTCACGCACAGCTATATGAATGAGATGTCGGCAGAGGACATAAAGGACGAGATGGAGCGCACGGCACAGCTTATATACGACAATGTGGGCGAATATCCGAAGTTCTTCCGTCCGCCGTATATCGCGGTGAACGAGACGATGTTCGAGTGCATTGATCTGCCGTTTATAAGCGGGATAGGCTGCAACGACTGGGACGACAAGGTGAGCGTTGAGAAGCGTGTGCGTTTCCTTACGGAGAAATGCCCGGAAGGCTGTATTATCCTGATGCATGACGCAGCCGGCAACGAAAAGACTGTGGAGGCTGTGCGCCAGTCGATACCCGTGATGCTCGAAAACGGCTTCGAGTTCGTCACCACTTCCGAGCTTTTTGTCGCTAAGGGCATAACTCCCACTTCCGACGGCATCGTCTATAGCTACGCTACCGAAACCGGCTGGCAGTGAGATGAGCCGGGAGAGAGGTTTGAGACTTTGTGAGAGACTTTGAAAGAGACTTTGAGACGGGGCGCCGCCCCGGACCCCGC
>DEWH01000026.1:78654-104104 GCA_002363155.1 Ruminococcaceae bacterium UBA3215
GCTGGACACCCTAAATAAATGCGTAGCTACATTCTTCAATGGGCGGGTGCGCCACCTCGGTTAGTTATTCTCTTCTGAACACAAAAACAGCTTGCAGAAATTTACTCTGTAAGCTGTTTTTGTGTTATTTTATGAACGGAGTCTTTGCCAACCCCACTGCATTTCAGTCGGTAGCCGCCCATAGCTGTACGCTCTGAAATACTGCATTTGTTTAGGGGGTCAAGCCCCCTTTTTCAAAGGGGGCTTGCGGGGTTCGGGGCAGAGCCCCGTCTCAAAGTCTCTCAAAGTCTCTCTCAAAGTCTCACAAAACCTCTCTCAATTGATCGTAAGTGTGCCGGGGATCATCTCGCCGCTGTCGAGTTCGAGGATCTCGCAGAAGGTGCTCACGTTTCTGCCGAAACGTATGCCGCCGCAAGAGAAGATGCCGCCGTCGATATTGAGGCTGCCGGCTCCGGATATGATGACCGAGCCGGAGGAGAATACCGCGTTGCCGTAATCACCGCCGCTGCCGGTAAGACTGCTCTCGCCGTCGGAACACAGTATTAGCTTATCCGCGCTGGAAACTACCGCATAGCCGCTGTCATTGCTGATCGCCGCATTCGAGAAAACAAGCTTCACTATGTCGTCAGTGTCCACCGTTATGCAGCCGCCGGTATAGCTGCCCGAGATCGTGTATGTCCCGCCTTTCGATATCAATATATCATCGTCTTTGCCGAACCATGCGCCCTGCCCGTTTATACTTACCTCGTCGCCTATGCTGATCGTGCATTCGCCGATACGCACGTCTTCCTCGTTTACCGGGTGATATGGGTCAACAGGAACGGCATATACCTCTGCTATCGGCGCCGTACCGCAGCCCGAAAATGCAAGCAGCGAACACAGTTCAGATACAATCAATAATTTCTTCATCTGATCTCACCTTATAGAATGCTTTCATTCTGTATTATCAGTTTATCCTCTGATTGTGAAAAACAAATGATAGATTCGGATATTTTTGATAAATAAGTCAGTCCACAAACTTTCCGCCGAGTATAACAAACTCAGGCTTCTCCGTAATGTCAAATATTTCGCCGCGGAATGCAGTGATATCTGCGTCCTTGCCGGGTTCTATACTGCCGACACGGTCATCTATGTCGCAGAAGCGTGCCGGATTTATCGTTATCGCGCGTATCGCTTCCTCCCGGCTCAGTCCCCCGCGTACAGCTATTCCCGCTGTCACCGGAAGATACTGTATCGGCGTTTCCGGGTGATCGCTGCATATCGCTATCTCAACGCCCTTTTTGTGAAGTTTCGCCGCATTCGCTATGCTCTGGTTCATAAGCTCCGGCTTGCACCTGTCCGCCAAAAGAGGACCTATGATGCACTGTGTCCGTTCGTCCGCAAGCTCGTCCGCTATGAGATGCCCGTCCGTTGCGTGGATAAGCACATAGTCAATGGCGAATTCCTTCGCTATGCGTATCGCCGTGAACATATCGTCCTGCCGGTGACAGTGAAAATGCGCCTTTATCCTGCGTTTAAGGAGCGGTATCAGCGCTTCGCATTTCATATCAAGATCGGGGCGTGAAGATTCGTCGTCAGTGCCTTTCGTGCGTTCGTATTCCTCCATGTCCTCCATATATCGGCGGGCTTTCCAGAGCTGTTCCCGTATTATCGCCGCAGTCGCCATTCTCGTTACCGGAGTCTCGTCCCTGTCATTGTAAACGTGCTTCGGATTCTCGCCCAGTGCAAACTTGATAGATACCGGGTCTTTTACTATCAGTTTGTCTATGCGTGAGCTGCCGTAGGTCTTGAGCGCAATAAAGCTCCCGCCTATGGGGTTGGCGCTCCCGACGCCAGTGACTACTGTGCCGATGCCGGCTCTTGCGGCTTCTGTGAAGCAGAGATCGGCTGCATTAATAGCGTCTATTGCGCGGAGGTGGGGGGTTGACGGGTCAGTGGTCTCGTTCACATCGTCGCCCTCGAATCCAAGCCCGTTCTCGCATATACCGATATGGCAGTGCGCATCTACGAATGCGGGGTAAACAGTGAGCCCGGAGGCGTCTATCACATCTCCGGAATCAAGGGAGCCGGAGAATTCATCCATGCTTCCGACAGCTGTGATAACACCGCCGGAAGTCTCGATAAAACCGCATTCTATAATTCCGTTTTCGTCGGACGCGGTAAAGATCCTTGCATTGCAAATTATCATAGTGCTTTCCTTATCTTTTCAATTATCTGCGCGGGAGTGCCGTCCGCCTTTATGACTATATCCGCACGCTCTGCGTATATCGGTTTACGCGTGTCGTACAGCTCTTTCACCTTTTCTTTCGGGTTGTTGTATGCAAGCGGCCGGTTGCTGTCATTTTTTATGCGTCCGTAGCAGACCTCGAAATCAGCGTCGAGAAATACGACTTTTCCGGTCTCTTTCGCCGTTTTGGCGGTATTTTCGTTTATTATCGCGCCGCCGCCCAGTGCGACTATGCTGCCATCAGGCATTTCGGAGATATATTTCGCTTCAAGCTCCCGGAAATGGGGTTCGCCGTACTTTTCAAATATCTCCGGTATCTTCATTCCTTCGTGTTCGACGATGTAACGGTCGAGATCGGCGAATGTCATTCCCGATCTTTTAGCAAACTCGCGGCCTATGCGGGACTTGCCGCAGCCCATGAATCCGCAGAGGTATATCTTCATACAAGAGCCTCCATATCGGATATCAGCTTTTTCAGGTCTTTTTCGTCGAATTTCGCGCCGTTCCATATCTCCTGTGCCGCGGCAGCCTGGAGCACCAGCATAGCCATACCGGTCATTGCGGGTATTCCGAGCTTTTCTGCTGTCTTTGAGAGCAGGGTCTTGTTCGGGTTATACACAACGTCGAAAACGTGTCCTGCTTTACGGACAACATCTTCGGTACAGGGCATCTTCTCTGTTTTCGGGAACATTCCCACGGGAGACGCGTTTATCAGCAGTCCGAACTCCGGCATATCCGCGCCGAAGTCATCTGCTGAAAGGGTCTCGCCGCCTATTACAGTAAGCTTTATCTTTGCCGACGGCATTCTTTCCTTTACCGCGGCGATCGTCTTTTCGGCGTCGGCTGCGAAATCTTTCAGCACTGCCACGGTAACGTCACCGCCGCTGTATGCGGTCTCGGCGGCTATCATTCTTCCTACTCCGCCGCAGCCTATCACCAGCACTTTTGAATCGAGACTTGCTCCAAGCATATCTATCGAGCGGGTGAAGCCGAACACATCTGTGTTATAGCCGACTTTTTCCTCTCCGTTCCTGACGCAGTTCACCGAGCCGAAGCGTTCCGCGGAGCTGTCGAGACGGGAGCAGTAGGGGATTATGCCTACCTTGTGGGGGATCGTGGCGTTGAAGCCGTCGAGATGTGAAAGCTCGGAAAAGCTGTCAGCAAGCTTCTCGGGCGGTATGTCGAGCAGCTCGTAGCTGCCGTCGATGCCGGCAAGCGTCATCAGCCGGGAGTGGATATGGGGTGAGAGTGAGTGACCGAGCGGATGCCCGATAAGTGCGTACTTTTTCATATTTTGTCCTTTCAAAAGATCATCACATAGTTGTGTTGTTTTACATTCGCCTTGTTTTCTTCCGGCGTTCCGGAAGAAGCGGGGCAAGAATGCGGGAGAGGGGGTCACGCGTCCATGGCTATCGCAGAAACGTCGTCGAGCGTCTTCTTCACCATACCGGTGAGAGCTTTGCCGGGGCCGCACTCAACGAAGCTGTCTATGCCGTCCGCCTGCATTGCGGCAAGCTCCGAGGTGAAGCGCACGGGGGAATAGATATGGCGGGAGAGTATGTCGTGTATGTCGGAGAAATCGTCGAGCCGGGCGCCGGTAACGTTGGAATAAAAAGCTTTCTGCGGCTTCGCTATGGCGATGTCCTTGATGAGCTCCTTAAATTCGAGCCCGGCTTCCTTCATGTATTCGCTGTGGAAAGCCGCCGCCACCGCCAGCGGAACGGCGCGTTTCGCGCCTTTTGCTTTCAGCAGTTCCGCTGCCTTTGCGACGCCGGCTTCGCTGCCCGCAATGACGGTCTGGACTGAGGTGTTGTAGTTTACGGGAACAACGTAATCTCCGCCGCCGTTCACCTCGGCACACACAGTCTCTATAACATCGGACGGAAGCCCTATTATTGCAGCCATTTTTCCGCCGTTCTTCTTCGCCGCCTTGTCCATGCAGGCAGCGCGGTGCTTTATAAGCGTGAATCCTGTGGGAAGATCGACATCTCCGGCTGTAACAAGAGCTGCGTATTCGCCGAGGGAATGACCTGCAACAGCGGCGAACTCCTTCCCGTCAAGCGCATACTTCTTTGCGCACATAAGTGACATCGTGAAGATAGCGGGCTGTGAGACGCTTGTGACAGCAAGCTCTTCGGCTGTACCTTCAAACATCGTCTTCTTCAGATCGAATCCGAGGATATCCGAGCCGGCGGAGAATATATCCTCATACGCGGAGGGATTTTCGTCATATAATTTCCTGCCCATTCCGCTGTACTGGGAACCTTGTCCGGAGAATAAAAGTGCAGTTGCCATAGTAAAAATCCTTTCTTTTTGTCATACAGTTTATCCGAAATTTCATTTTTTTCTTTGTGCGATATTGACAAAAACGGGCTGTACTGATATAATATTAATATGTATGTACGGGTGACCCCACACATTGTTACTCTACTATTATATAACATTTTTATAATAAAATCAACAGCAATCGGAGAGAAAAATGCGAGGAATAAGAATTATCGGTACGGGAATGTACGTTCCCGATACAGTGGCAAGCAATGACTGGCTTTCCACTATACTCGATACGAACGACGAATGGATATATTCAAGGACAGGGATAAGGGAGCGCCGCATATCCACAGACAAGCCGAACTTCTATATGGCGGAGCAGGCGGCACTTGCCGCGGTGAAGAACAGCGGCATTGACCCGTCGGAGATAGACCTTGTTCTTGCAGCTACCTGTTCGCCGGATTTCTTTTATCCGGCTCTCTCCTGCCTTGTGCAGCACACAGTCGGTGCGGTGAACGCGGCTGCGTTCGACATCAATTCCGCCTGCACGGGCTTCATAAACGCGCTTGATACGGCATCAAGATTCCTTGAGGACAGCGATTACAGGAATATCCTCATTGTGGCGAGCGAGAGACTTGCACCGCACTGCGACTATACCGACAGGAGCGCGAGCATTCTCTTCGGAGACGGCGCGGGTGCGGCAGTAGTTACAAGGAACGATAAGCCGATGTGGTCATACCTCAGCGCAAAGGGTGATTATTTCAATGCGCTTTACTGCAAGGTGGACCAGAGCCGTGCCAACTGCCCGCTGCTGAAGGAGGACACGATCCCGGAGGGACTTATAGACAGCGAAGCAAAGACTCACACGCTCCAGATGAACGGAAAGGCTGTGTATAAGTTTGCGGTTGACGCGATGCAGACAGCGGTAACAAAGGTGCTTGAAAAGTCGGGGCTGACAAAGGAAGATATTGATCTTTATATACCGCATCAGGCGAATGCGCGCATAATAGAAAGCGCGGTAAAGGGGCTTGGCTTGCCGGAAGAAAAGGTCTATGTGAACCTCGAAAACCGCGGCAACACTTCCAGTGCCTGCATTCCTACCTGTCTTGCCGAGCTTGGTGAGGCAGGGCGCTTGAAGGACGGAATGAAGATCTGCCTCGTAGGCTTCGGCGCAGGTCTCACCAGCGGTGCCATAGTGTTCGAGCAGTAAGACGGGCGCGCACGGCGCGTGAGAGTGGCGCGCACAGCGCTTGAGACTGGGGGCACCCCTTTTTGTGAATCGAAGTTTTCTGTATAGCGCGCATCGTGCGCGCTTTTGGAAAACTTCTCACCGCTTCCGTGCGGTGCAAAAGGGGTTTCCCCTACGACAGGAAGTCGTACAGAAGGTTTCCAAAACGCCGCAAGGACGCGGCGATAAGAGAAACCTTCGACAGACCCCCTCCTCAAAAAACTTTAATCGCTCCGCAGTTAAGCGGCGGGTCTTCCGAACAGCTTGAAGATAAAGCGAGAAAGGACAGAATGATGAATACAAGGATTACAGAACTTCTGGGGATAAAATACCCGATATTGCAGGGCGGTATGGCTTGGGTGGCTGAAAGCACCCTTGCGGCGGCAGTTTCAAATGCCGGCGGTGCCGGAATAATCGCAGGCGGCGCGGCCCCAATAGACTATCTGAGAGATCAGATCCGCAGGGCAAAAACGCTTACCGATAAGCCTTTCGGCGTGAATGTGATGCTCATGAGCCCCAACGCGGAGGACCTTGCACAGCTTGTTATAGATGAGAAAGTGGCATTCGTGACTACGGGCGCGGGTAATCCCGGAAAGTATATGGAAGGCTGGAAAGGCGCAGGGATAAAGGTAATACCGGTTGTTCCCTCTGTTGCTCTTGCAAAGAGAATGGAGCGCTCCGGCGCAGATGCGGTCATCGCGGAAGGCACCGAAAGCGGCGGACATATCGGTGAGAACACGACAATGTGCCTTGTTCCGCAGGTGGTTGACGCAGTAGAGATACCCGTGCTTGCGGCCGGCGGTATAGCTGACGGACGCGGTGTCGCGGCATCGTTTATGCTCGGCGCGGAGGGTGTTCAGGTAGGCACAAGGTTCCTTGCAAGCGAAGAGTGCCGGATACACGCAAACTACAAAGACCTCGTTCTCGGCGCGAAAGATACGGACAGCATCGTTACCGGAAGATTTACCGGTCACCCCTGCCGCAACGTAAAGTCGAAGCTTGCAAAGAAGCTCCAGACATTTGAGAAGGACGGCGGCACTCCCGAAGAATTTGAGCAGATCTCGGCAGGTTCGCTCCGGAAAGCGGTTGTGGACGGCGACCTTGAAAACGGCTCGTTCATGTGCGGAGCAATAGCCGGTATGATAAATGAGATAAAGCCCTGCAAGGACATAATCGAAGAGATGTTTGCGCAGGCGGAAAAGCTGCTTGGCAGATAAAGACATTCGCTTTCGCTTCCTTTCGCGTACGAAAGGAAGCGGGTACAGAGTTTGAGAGAAGGGCAGAGCCCTCTCTCATGCGGCTGTTGACGGCTTCGCCGGCACAGTCGCTTTGAAAGGAGTACAGAATATGGCAGTTGCACTTATAACAGGAGCATCGCAGGGCATAGGAGCCTGCATAGCGAAAAGGCTTGCAAAGGACGGCTGGGACATAGCGATAAACCACTACCCCTCCGACGGAGACAAGGCCAAAGCTGAGGCAGTTGCGGAGGAATGCCGTACTGTCGGCGTAAAGGCGGAGATCTTTGCGGCTGACGTTTCTGATTTCGGTCAGTGCGCGGATATGGTAAAGGCTGTCAACGACGCCTTTGGTTCGATCGACGCGCTTGTGAATAATGCGGGCATTACGAAAGATACACTTCTGACCCTTATGAGCGAGGAGCAGTACGATCAGGTCATCGCGGTCAACCAGAAGTCTGTTTTTAATATGATGAAGCCTGTGGTCAAAGTCATGATGAAGCAGAAGCACGGCGCGATCGTAAATATGGCTTCTGTTGCGGGTCTTTACGGTAATGCCGGTCAGTTCAACTACTCCGCGTCCAAAGCGGCTATAATCGGTATGACCATGACCGCGGCGAAAGAAGTCGGAGCAAGAAATATCCGCGTGAACGCGGTAGCTCCGGGACTTATAAAGACCCCCATGACCGATGTGCTTACAGACGAGCAGAAGGCGAAGATATTCGATCAGATAGCGCTCCGCAGATTCGGTGAAGTTGAGGAGATAGCGTCGGTAGTGGCGTTCCTTCTCTCCGACAGCGCTTCGTATATCACAGGTCAGACGATAGAGATAAGCGGCGGACTGGCAATGTAAACGGCTTTGCCGTTTGCATTAATGCACAATTCACAATTCACAATGCACAATTATGGTATCCGCTTCGCGGATATATCTGAATTGCGGCAAAACTGAACATTGATCATATCATTTTATGAATTGTGCAGGCGGGAGAATATTATTTCAAATCCCGTCACGATTTAAATCCGCGTGCGAAGCACGCACCTTAATTGTGAATTGTGCATTGTGAATTGTGAATTTTCAAAAAAAGGAGATAATATGAGAAGAGTTGTTATAACGGGACTCGGCGTTTTAAGCCCGACGGGAAACACTGTCGAAGCTTTCTGTGAGAGCCTTAAAGCAGGAAAGCACGGGTTTACGCTTGAGCCGTGGTTTCCGGGACAGACAGAGGAAAAGAACGTAGTTGCAAAGATAAAGGATTTCGATGTTTCCGAGTATATAGACAGAAAAGAAGCGCGGCGCACCGACCCTGTGACGCAGTACGCAGTGTATGCTGCAAAAAAGGCGCTTGAGGACGCGGGAACTGACTTTTCCGATATAGACCCTTACAGGCGCGGTGTTATCATAGCTTCCGGTATCGGCGGCATACAGACCACCGAGGAGCAGATACTCAACTACCACAAAAAGGGCAACGGAAGAGTTTCCGTTTTTACGATCCCGATGATGATAAGCAATATGGCTCCCGGCGAAGTTGCGATAAAGACCGGCTTTAAGGGCGCGAACTACACGATAGTTTCGGCTTGCGCTTCATCTACGCATGCCATAGGCGAAGCATTCAGAATGGTAAAGCATGGCTACCTTGACTGCGCAATCGCGGGCGGAGCCGAGGCGTGCAGCATAGGATTCGCAATGGCAGGGTTCAACAATATGCACGCTGTCACAAGAAGCACCGACCCCGACAGGGCTTCGATACCGTTCGACAGGGAGCGTTCCGGATTCGTGCTCGGCGAAGGCGCTGGAGCGGTAATCCTCGAAGAATACGAGCATGCGGTAAAGCGCGGTGCGAAGATATATGCGGAGATCGCCGGTTACGGCGCTACATGCGACGCATACCACGAGACAAGTCCCGATCCGGCAGGCACAGCCGGTGCGAAGGCAATGGAATTTGCGGTAGCGGAAGCCGGAGTTGCTCCGGAGACGATAAACTACTGCAACGCTCACGGTACGTCCACAAAGTTAAACGATTCCACAGAGACTGCGGCGCTCAAGAAAGTTTTCGGAGACCACGCTTATAAAATGGCGGTGAACTCCACCAAGTCCATGACCGGGCATCTTCTCGGTGCGGCGGGCGGACTTGAAGCTGTGGCAGTCGCGCTTCAGATGAAGTACGGATTTGTACACGCAACTGTCGGACTTAGCGTTGATGATGAGGAATGCGATCTCGACTGCTGCAAGGGCAGTGCGAGGGATATGAAGATAACCGGCGCGATAAGCAACTCTCTCGGCTTCGGCGGACACAACGCAACGCTGTGCTTCCTGCCTGTTGAGTAATACGGAGGTTTTATGCAGTACGAACATGGTGAGCTGCTCGGTGCAGCAAAGGAATATATCGGGCTTATGAAGGAAAGCGGTCTCGGTTATTTCCGCATAAAGAACGACAAGTTTGAGATAGAGCTGGGTGAGAAGCAGCCTCCTGCGGCTCCCCCGCCGCCTCCGGTGCAGATACCGTTTCCGGCTATGGGACAGATGCCGACGGTACAGCAGGCTTCCATACCTGCTCCGAGCGCGGAATGCCCGAAGAGCGGTAATATTGTAAGTTCGCCGATAGTCGGCACATTCTACGCGGCTCCCTCACCGGAGAAGCCGCCCTATGTTACGGTAGGCAAGCAGGTACATAAAGGCGATGTGCTCTTCATAATCGAGAGCATGAAGCTTATGAACGAGGTTACGAGTGAGTATGACGGCGTAGTTGCGGAGATACTTGTTGACGACGGTGAGGCCATTGAGTTCGGCGAGCCGATAATGCGCATAGAATAAGGTGAATGATATGAAAATGGATATCGAGCAGATAAAGGAGATAATCCCCCACCGCGATCCGTTTCTTCTCATAGACGAGATCGAGGAGATCGAGGAAGGAAAGCGGGTAGTTGCGCTCAAGCACATCAAGCCCGACGATTTCTGGTTCAAGGGTCATTTCCCGAATTACCCGGTTGTTCCCGGCGTGCTTATCCTTGAGATGATGGCGCAGGCGGGCGCTGTTGCAATGCTGATGCTTCCCGAAAACAAGGGCAAGATCGGCTTTTTCGGCGGTGTAAAGGAAGCCAAGTTCCGCAGGCAGGTAGTTCCCGGCGATACCCTCCGCCTTGAAGTAGAGATCATAAAGGTAAAGGGACCCGTAGGTGTCGGCAAGGGCATCGCTACCGTAAACGGCGAAAAAGCCTGCACAGCAGAGATCACATTCGCGATCAAATAGCGCGCTTGTCCTTTTGCGGTCACTTTGTATGCGCGCATCGTGCGCGCTTTCGGTGACCGCTGTCAATGCCTCCTGCATTGAGGCTGGATTGCACAAGCGCACGGGCGCTTGTCCCCGATGACCGTAACACGGAAATTGAAAAGATACTGAACAAAGAGAAGAGACACTATATACCGATGATTGATAAGATACTTATAGCAAACCGCGGCGAGATAGCGCTCCGTATCATAAGAGCATGCCGCGAGCTCGGAATAGAGACCGTGGCGGTATATTCCACCGCGGACAAAAATGCTCTCCATGCGCAGATCGCCGATCGCTCGGTGTGTATCGGCGGCGCGAGAAGCACCGACAGCTACCTTAATTCCCGCGCTATACTCGCCGCCTGCGAGATAACCGGCGCAAGAGCCATACACCCCGGTTTCGGATTTCTTTCCGAGAGCAGCCGGTTCGTGCGGCTCTGTGACAGGTGCGGCATAAAGTGGATAGGTCCCGGAGCGGAAGCTATGGAAGCTATGGGTGACAAGGCGAATGCTAAGGCGACTATGATAAAGGCGGGAGTCCCGGTAGTACGCGGTTCCGACGGGGTTGTGGCAGACCTTGACGAAGCAAAGCGCATTTCCGCGGAAATAGGCTACCCGGTTCTTGTAAAGGCAAGTGCGGGCGGCGGCGGGCGCGGGATAAGACGTGCCGACAGCGAAAAAGACCTCGAAAGCGCACTCACTGCCGCAAAACAGGAGGCGCTCCGCTTTTTCGGCAACGACGATGTTTACATAGAGAAGTTTATCGTAAATCCGCGCCATGTCGAGATACAGATACTCGCCGACGAGCACGGGAACGTGATACATCTCGGTGAACGCGACTGCTCCTGCCAGCGCCGCAATCAGAAGGTGCTGGAAGAATCCCCGAGCCCGATAATGACGCCGGAGCTTCGGGAAAGAATGGGAGAGGCTGCGGTAAAAGCGGCAAAAGCGTGCGGATATCAGAATGCCGGAACAGTGGAATTTCTTGTGGATAACGACAGGAACTTCTACTTCATGGAAATGAACGCGCGTATCCAGGTCGAGCACCCCGTGACTGAAATGGAGACGGGGATAGACCTTATAAAACAGCAGATAATGATCGCAGACGGTATGCCCCTCGGCATTAAGCAGGAAGATGTAAAGCTCTGCGGTCATACCATAGAATGCCGTATCAACGCGGAGGACCCGAAGAACGGATTCCGTCCCTGCCCCGGCAGGATCGAGTCCGTGCATTGCCCCGGTGGTTTCGGCGTGAGAATAGATACCGCCGTTTATCAGGGCTATGAGATCCCACAGTATTACGACAACATGATCGCGAAGCTGATAGTTCACGGTCAGGACAGAGAAGAAGCTATAACGAAGATGCGCGTTGCGCTGGGCGAAATGCTGATCGAGGGCGTGCAGACGAATATCGACTACCAGCTGAATCTGCTGCGTGACAAGGAGTTCCGCAGCGGAAGGTTCGATATAGGCTTCCTTAACCGCAAGGATTTTTCGTGACAACCGACAACCACCTGTCCGCGTAAAGCAGGCACAGGCAGTATTCAGAGGTGATAAAAAGCATGGCTCTGGAAGATCTTTTCAAAGTCGTGAAAGACAGGTCAAAGGCTGATACCAAGCCCAAGACCGATGCAAAAACAAAAAAGCCCGCAGCGGGTGTGGAAATACCCAAGGGGCTGCTTTTCAAGTGTCCGAGATGCGGCACAGTCGTTTACAGAGACGATTTCGAGCGCAATAAGTCGGTCTGTTCCGCCTGCAATTACCATGCACGCATAGGCTACCGCGAAAGGCTTGAAATGACCGTTGACAAGGGAACGTTCGTCGAGCTCGACGCAGGACTCGCGTCACTCAACCCTATCGAATTTCCCGGCTATGAGGACAAGATCGCGGAACTTCAGGCAAGCTGCGGCATGAAAGAGGCTGTCATAACCGGAACTTGCAAGATACACAAGTACAATACGGTCATCGGCATCATGGACAGCAACTTCATGATGGCGAGCATGGGCAGCGTTGTGGGCGAGAAGATCACCCGCGCATTCGAGTACGCTACCGAGCATAAGCTGCCCGTAGTGCTTTTCACGGCATCCGGAGGAGCGAGAATGCAGGAGGGCATCATCTCCCTCATGCAGATGGCAAAGACTTCCGGAGCTATCGCACGCCACAGTGAAGCAGGTCAGCTCTACGTCACCGTAATGACGGACCCTACCACCGGCGGCGTGACCGCTTCGTTCGCAAGTCTCGGCGACATCATAATCGCCGAGCCGAAAGTGCTCATCGGATTCGCCGGAAGACGTGTCATCGAAGGCACCATAAAGCAGAAGCTTCCGGACGATTTCCAGTCCGCAGAGTTTATGCTTGAGAACGGATTCGTTGATATGATCGTCGAGAGGAGATATCTTCGCCCGACGCTTTCAAAGATCTTCCGCACTCACAACTACACACGGGCGGAAGAGTATAAGGGAGGTGCGGGAGCATGAGTGATCTTACGGCTACACAAAGACTCACGCTTATCCGCGAAAAGGGCAGACCCACGGTAAGGGATTATATCCCCGCGCTTTTCACGAACTTTCTTGAACTTCACGGAGACAGACATTTCGGGGACGATGCCGCGATAATCGGCGGTGTCGGTATGTTTGCGGGAAAGCCCGTGACTGTGCTTGCACAGGTAAAGGGACGCAACCTCGAAGAAAACAAGCAGTCCAACTTCTCAATGCCGCACCCGGAGGGTTACCGCAAGGCGCTCCGTCTTGCAAAGCAGGCGGAAAAGTTCCACAGACCGGTGATATGCCTTGTTGACACGCCCGGCGCATTCTGCGGAATAGAAGCCGAGAAGCGCGGACAGGGTGAAGCGATAGCCCGCAATCTGATGGAGTTTATGACCCTGCGCACACCGATAATCTCCATTGTTCTCGGAGAGGGCGGAAGCGGCGGAGCACTTGCTCTCGCGGTATGCGACGAGCTTGCAATGCTTGAAAATGCGCTTTACTCGGTCATTTCCCCGAGAGGATTCGCTTCCATACTCTGGAAGGACGCTTCCCGTGAATCGGAAGCGGCAGAGCTTATGAAGATAACCGCGGAAGATCTTGTCCGCTTCGGCGTATGCGAGCATATCATAGATGAGCCGGACGGCGGTGCGCAGACCGCGCCCGATCTTACAGCGGAGAGTATCGGCGATTACCTTGCCGAAGCGATACCGCGTTTAAAGGCACTCGATACCGAGACACTGCTTGCCCGGAGATATGACAAGTTCCGCAAAATAGGCGTTTTTGCGGAAGAATGAGACAGCGCATTCGGCAAAATGCTTAAATATACAGGAATCGTTTGTGAAAAATTGCCAATTTTTTAAAAAATAAAAAAAGCTATTGATTTTTTGAATACTATCATTTATAATGGTGGTACAGCAATAAAAATAAACGGAGGCTATATTATGATTTTTGACAAGGTAAAAAGCATTATCGTTGACCAGCTCGACGTTGATGAGGATAAGGTAACTCTTAACGCTAACATTCAGGACGATCTTGGCGCAGATTCTCTCGATATCGTTGATCTCGTTATGAGCTTTGAGGACGAGTTTGATCTTGAGATCCCGGACGATCAGGTCGAGAACATAAAGACTGTCGGCGATGTAGTAAAGTACATCGAGGAGAACACAGAGGGCTGATTTATATAATGGAAGAATACCCCGCCGGCAACGGCGGGGTTTTTGTTTAATCAACAGAAAAATGAATAAGAGAATAAAACCGTTGTTTATAGCTGCCACAATCGCGGAAGCGATAACGGCGCTTCTTGAATTACTGATATTTATAAGCAGTCCGCCCGACAGCGCTTTCGATCATGTTAGCTCCTTTGCGATAACTTTATTTGCGGGGGTCTGGCTGCCTATACTTGCGTGATTTATCGGGATATGTGCAGAAACGAGGTTCAAACGGCTGAAAGCTATGCCGATCGCTGTCGGAATACCGCTCGCCTTCTGTGCAGCCGGTATTATTTATGATGAGCTGAACCCGCCGTCCGGCTGGGCGTTCAGCGGATTGTCCCGGATACCGCGGGAGGTGTTCAGTGTGATATGCGGCGGAGTTTCACTTCTGATGCTTATCGGAGCGATAATTCATATCATACTAATAAAAAGAAAGCATTATGCGGAGTTTCTTGCTATGCCGAACAAGCTTTTTACAGGCAGATCATTCCTATGGCTTATTCCCCTTGCTTTACTTACCGCAGTGTGCCTTATCCCCGCAATAAACGGATATTCAGAGACTTTCCATGTATAATCAGTCTCAAGATGCACATAATATCACCAAAACAAAGGAAAGAGGCTGATATTATGCAGTTAGACGGTTCAAGGACGCTGGAGAATCTGAAAACGGCGGTTGCCGGGGAGGCGCAGGCGCGGACGAAATACAACATATACGGTGAGATTGCGCGCAAAGAGGGAAACCGCGAGATAGCGGACATTTTTGATATGACTGCGGACAACGAGCGGGCGCATGCGGAGCTGTGGCTGTCGCTTATAAGCGAGGGCATTCCCGCGGACACGAGAGCGGCGCTTGAAAACGCGGCTGGCGGCGAGCATTACGAGTGGACGGACATGTATGCGGGATTTGCGCAGGTAGCGCGCGAGGAAGGCTTTGACAACATCGCCGCGCTTTTCGAGCAGGTCGGCAATATCGAGAAGGAGCACGAAGCTCGCTACCGCCGCCTTATTGAGCTTATCGACAGCGGCAAGGTGTTCAGCGAGGACGGCGAGATAGTGTGGAGATGCCGGAACTGCGGTCACCTCCATTGCGGTAAGGAAGCGCCGGAGTTCTGCCCCGTCTGCAAGAAGCCGCAAGAGTATTTCGAGAGAGCAGGCTGAGAGATATTTTTAAGAGACTTGGGGGAAACCTTTTGTGAACAAAAGGTTATCCCCCAAACCCCTTTCCAAAAAACTTTGATCGCTCCGCAATTAATGGGGAGAGCTTTCAGAACATAATAAAGACTGCTGAAACTAACGAATTTCAGCAGTCTTTTTTGTATTCAGATCAATATAGCTAACCGTGGTGGCGCACTCGTCCATAGAAGAATGTAGCTACGCATCAGTTTAGGGGGTCAAGCCCCCTTTTTTAAAGGGGGCTTGCGGGGGGAGGGGGCGGAGCCCCGTCTCTGAAATCTCAAAGTCTCTCTGCAAGCTCACTGATAAGCAGGACTGCCGACGCGCGGACGTCACGCTTGGCGAAGATGCCCAGTCCTGAGAACTTCTCGGCATTCCGGGCAAGCTCTATCGCCTTTTTCGGCTCGCTTTCCGCTTTTGCGAGCTCGAGATACGACATCGCCGCCACCGAGCAGGCTTCATCATATACGATGTTACCGCTCTCCGTGAACGGCATTGCAAGTTCAGCCGCAAGAGCATAGTCACCGCGGTTGAAAGCACTCTTCATACGGATAAGCGCGTCAAGATCCTTCACCGCGGCATTGTCGCTGTCATCAAATGTCTCCAGCTCGTCCGGAAGCAGATAGTTTACCGGGAGCTGCAATACCTTCGCAAGATAAGTGAGAGTTTTCACGGACGGATTCGCCGTACCGCTCTCTATCTGGCTCAGCATATTTCTGGTGATGAAATCACCTACTACGTCCGCCTGCGTCATCTTCCTTGCAAGCCGGGCTTCCTTTATTCTTTTACCGAGTTCCGCGGGATCCATAGGCGCTGTCTCCTTTCTGTATTATAATACCGTGCGGTATGTCACTTTACTATCCTTACCGCAGTACCGTAAGCCATTATCTCCGCCGCGCTCGCCATTACAGCGGAAGTCGTGTATCTCACGCCTACTATCGCGTCAGCTCCCATCATTCCCGCTTCATGCACCATACGGTCAGTAGCTATCGCGCGGGCAGTATCCATCATCTCGGTGTAGTTCTTGAGCTCACCGCCTACGATAGTCTTGAGGCTCGCGCCGAAATCGCGGATAGCATTCACAGTCTGTATCGTGCTGCCCTTTACAAGCCCGAGCATCTGGATATTCGCACCTGCAATAAATTCTGTAGTTACGAGAAGCATAGTAAACTCCTTTCACGATCTGATACGTTATTTACGATAGGTAAATCTTATTTACTTACGATTTTATCACATAAATGCCAAAAAATCAATAGTTTTCCCTGCATTTTTTCATTTTCGGCATATTGCTAAATTTCGCAGAGCGCTGTTGTGCAGTATCACGATTTTGAAAAATCGCTCGATTAATTATTGACACCGGGCGAAAATGTGGTATAATTATAGTAAATTACATTTACACAATTGTTCCATGCGTTCATTTTCGTGAAAGGAAGTGTTTATATGGAATGGTTCAATAACTGGTGGAATTCATTGGAGCTGTTCGAGCAGATAATGTACTGCGTTGCAATACCGGCAACGCTGATACTGCTGATACAGACGATTATGCTTATCCTCGGATTCGGACACAGCGGCGCGGGCGTTAACCCGAGCGACACTTCCGGATTTGACGGCGGAGGCGATATGGACTTCGATGCCGGCGGTGCCGACGGAGACTTCGACAGCTCCGACGGCTCCGATGCCGGTGATATCGACTACGGCGACGGAAGCAACCCGTCCGATGTGGGAACTCTGAATTTCTTCACAGTGCAGGGTATAATCACCTTCCTCTGTGTGTTCGGCTGGGCAGGCATAGTTACATACACGCTCACCGGAATAGCTGTAATTGCTGTTGCAGTCGGTTTCGTGCTCGGACTCGGGGCAATGTACGGAGTGGCAAAGCTGATGCAGCTTTCCCGTAAGCTTGCGCAGAACGGCACCCTTAATGTAAGAAATCTTCTCGGCGCGAGCGGAACGGTTTATCTTGTTATCCCGGCTAACGGCATGGGCAAAGGCAAAGTAAATGTTACAAGCGGCGAAAGACTTGTGGAGTATGATGCGATGACTGACGGGAACGAAATGCTTCCCGACGGTACACAGATCAGAGTTATTGACGTAAGAAGCGACAACGTGCTTGTTGTCGAAAAGGTGTGAACGGAGGCGAAGCATGGAGCTTCAGATGATCGACTATATTTTCTGGGGATTTATAGCTCTGGTAGTGGTCGGAGGCGTAGGCTGCCTTATTATATTTCTGCCGAGGGAGCATGACCTTGAGGAACGGACTGCCGACTGCTACCGCATACAGTACCGGGACGGAGCCTACTCGATAAGTCCGCGAAAGGCGAGTTACGGCGAGAATGTGTATTCCCTGCGGAGCAAGTTCTTCTATATAAAGAAGGTGCCGTTCCATACAGAAGCCTTCTGCGATGAAGCGGAGGGAAAGGACGGCAGAAGTTACCGAGCCGCGGCTATGCTCACGGTATATTTCCCCGAAGACAAGCTTCAGATATTTGCGCCGACATTCCACGGTTCGTCACACGAAGCAATCGAGGAAACTGTCAGCGAGACAGTCTCGGCTGCACTTACGGAAGCTATGAAGGAATACGACGAGAATGCGGGAAAAGCGGTGTTTGAGGAGCATCTCAAAAAAGTAACAAACGAGAAGCTTGCAATATTCGGCTTGATCCTTATGTCAATAGGCGATGTAAAGATCACAGAGAACAAATAACGGTAAAATGCGGCGGAAAGCCGCACAGATATAAGGGAAAATCCAAAGGAGGAAAACACTATGGATCCTATCATTATTGTTGCAATAGCGGTCGGCGTGATAATACTGTTCGCGCTGTTCGGAGGGATACTCTCCCGGTACCGCAAATGCCCGTCTGACAAGATACTCGTTATCTACGGTAAGGTCGGCAGCGACAAGAGCGGTCAGGCACGCAGCGCACGCTGCATTCACGGAGGCGCGGCATTCATCGTGCCGATAATCCAGTCGTATCAGTACATGGATCTTACGCCTATCTCGATCAACGTCGATCTGCGCAACGCGCTGTCAAAGCAGAATATCCGTGTTGACGTACCTTCGAGCTTTACTGTCGGTATCTCCACAGAGCCCGGCGTAATGCAGAACGCGGCGGAAAGACTGCTCGGACTCAAGATGCAGCAGATCCAGGAGCTTGCAAAGGATATCATCTTCGGTCAGCTCCGTCTTGTTATTGCTACAATGGAGATCGAGGAGATCAATACAGACCGTGACAAGTTCCTTATCGCAGTTTCCAAGAACGTTGAGATCGAACTCCGCAAGATCGGACTCCGCCTTATCAACGTAAACGTAACCGATATCCGCGACGAGTCCGGATATATCGAGGCTCTCGGTAAGGAAGCGGCTGCAAAGGCTATCAACGATGCGAAGAAATCCGTTGCAGAGAAGAACCGTGACGGTGCGATCGGTGAGGCTAATGCGAACCGTGACCAGCGTATCCAGGTAGCAGCTGCGAATGCAAGCGCTATCGACGGTGAGAACGCGGCAAAGGTAGAGGTAGCGCAGTCCGAGGCATCGAGAAGATTCCGTGAGGCTGAAGCTGATGCAAAGGCTGCAAATGACGCGAAGATCGCTATCGCGCAGACCGGCAGAGACGGTGAGATCGGACAGGCGAACGCTCTTCGTGAGCAGCGTATCGAAGTTGCGGCTGCTAACGCAAAGGCGGTAGAGGGTGAAAACTCGGCTAAGATCGCGATAGCACAGTCCGATGCACAGAGACGCGAGAAGGAAGCGGAAGCGCTGAAACTCGCTACTGCAGCGGAAGCGGTACAGGCTGCAAAGGCACGCGAAGAAGCTTATGCTGCGCAGAAACTTGCGGAGCAGCAGCGTGCACAGCTTGAAATGGCGACCCAGCAGGCTGATATAATTGTAAAGGCGCAGATAGCCAAGGAACAGGCTCAGATCGCTGCGGAAGCGGAAGCTGAGGTTATCCGCCGCAAGGCAAAGGGTGAAGCAGACGCTATTTACGCGAAAATGGAAGCGCAGGCAAACGGTATGCGCGAGATGCTCCAGAAGCAGGCGGAAGGTATGCGCGAACTCGTAAATACAGCCGGAACCGCGGACGACGCAGTAAAGCTGATACTTGCGGACAAGATGGAAGACCTTCTCCGTATTCAGGTGGATGCTATCAAGAACATCAAGATCGACAAGGTCACTGTCTGGGACGGCGGCTCAAAGGGCGGCGACGGCAAGAACTCAACTGCCGACTTTATCAGCGGTCTTTTCAAGTCTGTTCCTCCCCTCGGTGAGATGTTCGATCAGGCCGGCATGAAGCTCCCCGACTACCTCGGCACACCTGTGACAGCTCCTGCCGCAGACGAGACTCCCACAGAGGCTTGAGAGAGACTTTGAGAGATTTTGAGAGATTTTTGAGACGGGGGGCTGCTTCGGCTGCTCTATATGCACGCATCGTGCGTGCCTTTTGGCAGCCTACTCACGGCTTCCTGCCGTGACCCGGACCCCGCCGCGGCGAAATGCGTAGCGACATTCTTCTATTGACGAGTGCGCCACCTCGGTTAGTTATTCTCTTCTGAACAAAAAACAGCTTGCAGTGATTGTCTCTGCAAGCTGTTTTCTTGTTATTTTATGAACAGAGTTTTTGCCAACCCCACTGCATTTCAGTCGGCATTCGCCCATAGCTGTACGCTCTGAAATACTGCATTTATTTAGGGTGTCCAGCACCCTTTTTTAAAGGGGGTTGGCGGGGTCGCAGGGGCGGAGCCCCCGTCTTAAAGTCTCTTAAAGTCTCTCAGAATCTCTCAAAATCTCTCAAAATCTCTCACTCACATCTCTCTTGACAGCCAGATGCTGGCGATATCGAGGGCATCATAGAGGCTTGTGCGGTCAACCGACTTGACGATAGCGGAGATAGGATCGAGGTCCTTTTCCGTCTTCATAAGGAACACCTTTATCTTGTCGGCAGCTGTGATCCCGTTGTCATCATGCGTTGAAACAACATTCATATAAGTCACATATTCGTCGCTCATATTACCGTAATATATCTCGTTTCCCTTTCTTACCAGCGGGAAACCCTTGTATGTTATAAATCCTTCAGCCATAGTATCATCTTCCTCCTAAATATTTGACAATGCGGGATCATTCGTGCATTACTGCTGCTGGTTGTTCTTGATATCCTGCGGACGCTGACGCACCTTGATATGAACCTCACGCAGCTGCTGTTCCGTAACCTCGGTAGGCGCGCCGAGCAGGAGATCCTGTGCGTTGGAGTTCAGCGGGAATGCAATTACCTCGCGTATGCTGTCCTCGTCAAGAAGCAGCATTATCATTCTGTCTATGCCGAACGCCATACCCGCGTGAGGCGGAGCGCCGAATTTGAACGCACTGTACAGCGCACCGAACTTCTCCTTTACATCTTTCTCGGTGTATCCGGCTATCTCGAATGCCTTTACCATAACGTCAATATCGTGGTTGCGGACTGCGCCGGACGCAAGCTCTACGCCGTTGCATACAACGTCGTACTGGTATGCGAGAACATCGCATGGGTTCTTGGTGTTGAGCGCTTCCAGCTCGCCCTGGGGCATAGAGAACGGGTTGTGAGTGAAGATCGGCTTTCCGGTCTCCTCGTCCTCCTCGTACATCGGGAAGTCAACTATCCAGCAGATCTCAAATCTGTCCTCGTCGATAAGTCCCATTCTCGATGCAACTTCATTTCTTATCTGACCTGCGAACTTCTCCGCATTCTTCTTGTTGTCAGCGATAAAGTAGAGTACGTCGCCTACTTCAAGTCCGGCACGCTTTGCAAGCTCTTCCCTGTCGCCTTCACGCAGGAACTTGTCGATAGGACCGTTGAACTTGAGTCCCTCTTCTACCTTGAAGTAGCCGAGACCCTTCATTCCTATTGACAGCGCGTATTCCTCCATTTTCTCAAAGAAGCTCTTTGACTTTTCTGCCATTTTCGGAACGCGTATTGCACGGACAGTCTTGTTCGAGAACGGCTTGAATGAGCTGTCAACGAACAGATCGGAAACGTCGATTATAAACAGCGGATTGCGGAGATCGGGCTTGTCGGAGCCGTATTTAAGCATTGCTTCCTCGTAGGTGATGCGCGGGAAAGGAGCATGGGTGTACTGCTTCTTTCCGAACTTTTCGAGGATAGCCGGGAATACCTGCTCTGCGGCGGCGAAAACGTCCTCCTGGGTAGCAAAGCTCATTTCGAGATCGAGCTGATAGAACTCGCCCGGTGTACGGTCTGCACGCGCGTCCTCGTCACGGAAGCAGGGTGCAAGCTGGAAGTACTTGTCGAAGCCGGAAACCATATACAGCTGCTTGAATATCTGCGGAGCCTGCGGAAGCGCATAGAATCTGCCGTGATGCTTTCTGCTCGGGATAAGGTAGTCTCTTGCGCCCTCGGGAGAGGAAGTGGAGAGGATAGGTGTCTGGAGCTCAAGGAATCCGAGTTCCGTCATCTTCTCGCGCATGAAGCTCATTACCTGCGAACGGAACACGATGTTCTCATGCACCTTTCTGTTTCTCATATCAAGGAAACGGTAGCGTAGGCGGATATCCTCGTTGTTTTCGTGAGATGTGGGTATCTCAAAAGGAAGCTGTGTGGTCACCTTTCCGAGTATATCCACGCTCTCAGCGGCGAGTTCCACCGTACCCGTAGCGATCTTGGGATTGTAGGTGCTCTCGTCACGCTTTATGACAGTTCCGGAGATAGATACCGCGCACTCCTTGTTTATGCCTTCAAGTAGCTTTTCGTTGTTCTGGAATGTGACCTGCAGCATTCCGTAGTGATCGCGGAGATCGATGAACTCGATGCCGCCATGATCTCTGATATTCTCCACCCAGCCGGAGACTCTGACCTGTTTTCCGATATCCGCTTCGGATATCATAGCCGTGTTGTGGTCACGGTACTTGTTTGCTGTGAACATTGTCTTATGTTCCTTTCTTTATCCTTTTAATTTCTGTTCAAGAATTGCCTTGATCGTATTCGGTGTTGCCTGACCCTTGAGAGCCTTGTTTGCCTGACCCATGAAGAAGCCGAACACTTTCTGTTCGCCGGCGCGGTACTGCTCAACGGGCTTGGGGTTGTCGGCGATGAGCTTGTCGATTACTGCTTCGACAGCCGAGCTGTCTTCCTTTACCCAGAGGTCAAGCCTGTCACATACGGCATCGGGCTTGTCGCCGGTATTTATCATCTCGACAAAGATCGTCTTGTAGTTGTTCTTGTTGATCTTGTCGGTATCGCCCAGCTCTATGAGTCTTGCAAGGTCCTCCGGCGCGAATTTCAGGCTGTCCATTGACATTTCGCCGAGATTTATGCGGCGCATGAACTCGCCGAGAATGAAGTTCGCAACGGTCTTGGGCTTGTCGTAAGCCTTTATTGCAGCTTCATAGAAGTCGCAGATATCCTTGTCGTTTATGATGTTGTCCGCGTCTGCGGGAGCAAGTCCGTACTGCGTGATATAACGCTCTCTGCGCTGTTCCGGCATCTCCGGGAGGGCTTCCTTTATAGCGTCCAGCTCTTCTTCGGTGAAGATTATCGGCGGGATATCCGGATCGGGGAAATATCTGTAGTCGTGGGCGTCCTCTTTGGAGCGGAGCGCTGTTGTCTCGCCTGTGGAATCGGAGAAGCGCCTTGTTTCCTGGAGCACCTTTCCGCCGGCTTCGATTATCTCCGTCTGGCGGTAGATCTCATACTCTATCGCACGGGTTATCGCTTTCGTGGAGTTGAGATTTTTCAGCTCCGCGCGTGTTCCGAGCACATCGGAGCCTCTCGGTGCAAGGGATATATTTACATCGCATCTCAGCGAGCCCTGTTCCATTTTGCAGTCGCAGATGCCGGCGTACTTGTAGAGAAGCTTTATCTTCTCGACGTATGCGACGACTTCTTCCGCGCTGTGGAAATCCGGCTCGGTGACCATTTCGATCAGCGGTATTCCGCAGCGGTTGTAGTCTGCAAGGCTGGAGCGGGTAGCCTCGTCATGGACGAGCTTTCCTGCGTCCTCTTCAAGGTGTATGCGGTTTACGCGGATACGCTTTTCCTGTCCGTTCACCATTATGTCCACATATCCGTTAAGGCATACGGGTCTCGGCATCTGCGAGATCTGGTAAGCCTTCGGGAGATCGGGATAGAAGTAGTTCTTTCTGTCCCATTTTGTGAACCGCGATATCTCGCAGTTCGTTACATAACCCGCTCTGATGATATACTCAACGGCGGTGTGGTTCAGCACCGGCAGAGTTCCGGGCATACCGGAGCATACCGGGCAGCAGCGGGAGTTCGGCTCGCCGCCGAATTCTGCGGAACAGGTGCAGAATACTTTGGACTTTGTCAGGAGCTCGGCGTGTATCTCCAGACCTATCGTGGGGTAAAGATCAGACATTTTTCCGATGCTCCTTTCTTATAATGTGCAGCGAACGGGCGAGAATGTCTTCTCGAACGCGTCCGCGACCTGTATGATCGTTGCTTCATCGAAGCGCTTTCCTACTATCGACATACCGATCGGCATTCCGTCTCCGTTGTAGCCGCAGGTAGTGTTGATCGCGGGAAGCCCTGCTATATTCACCGTTACGGTGCAGATATCGGCGGTGTACATCTTTACGGGGTCATTGTCCTGGACACCGATCCTGTATGCAACACTGGGCGCTGTGGGAGTGAGGATAACGTCCGCGCTCTCAAATACGGCATTGTATTCCTCGATTATCTTCTGCTTGAGCGCGAGAGCCTTGCGGTAGTAGGCATCGTAGTAGCCGCTTGAAAGCGCATAGTTTCCGAGGAGGATACGGCGCTTTACTTCTGCGCCGAAACCGCGGTTGCGGCTGTCGCGGATCATCTCGTCGAAGCTGTGACCTTCACCGCGCAGACCGTACTTGATGCCGTCATAGCGGGAGAGGTTGGAAGCGGCTTCCGCGGAGGAGATGAGGTAGTAAGCCTGCACCGCGTAACGAAGCGTACTTATCGAGCAGTCAACCAGTGATGCTCCCATTTTCTCGTATTCGTGAGCGGCATTCATTACCGCATTTTTAACTTCGTCATCGACCGCATCGCCGTAAAACTCTTTCGGGATAGCAATCTTCATACCGCTTATGCTCTGTCCGAGCTTTTCGTTGAAGTCGGTGAAGGGAACGTTCTTGCTTGTGGCATCTTTCGGATCGGCTCCGGCGATAGCGTTCAGAATGATGCCGCAGTCCTCTGCGGTACGGGCGATAGGTCCGATCTGATCGAGGGAGCTTGCGAATGCGACAAGACCGTATCTCGAAACGCGTCCGTATGTGGGTTTAAGACCGGTAACACCGCAGAAAGACGCAGGCTGGCGGATAGAGCCGCCGGTATCGCTTCCGAGGGCTGCCGCGCAGAATCCGGCGGCGACTGCGGCAGCGGAGCCGCCGGAGGAACCTCCGGGAACGCAGTCTGTATTATAGGGATTCTTTGTCTTTGCGAAAGCGCTTGTCTGCGTGGAACCGCCCATTGCGAACTCGTCCATGGAGACCTTGCCGAGGAGGGTGTAGTCCTGCACGGCGAGCCTTTCAACGGCGGTAGCGCTGTACGGCGGTACGAAATCGCCGAGCATCTTCGAGGAGCAGGTGGTTTTTATGCCGTCGGTGCAGAGATTATCCTTCAGCGCTATCGGGATACCGGTGAGCGGTGCGGCATTACCCGCGTCGATGCGCTTCTGGGCTGCTTCTGCATTCTTCATAGCCTCGTCCTCGGTCACGGTGATGTAAGAGAGGACTTTGCCGTCATTTTTCTTTATCTCGGAGAGAAACTCCGAAGCCGCTTCTTTGGCGCTTATCTCTTTGGAATCGAGCATTCCGCGCAGCTTTGCGGCGGTAATATTTTTCAGATCCATGTTATCCCTCCGTTATTCCATCATTTTCGGCACGACGTAGCAGTTGTCACGCGGCGTTGTATTCTGCTGGAGCTTTTCGGTGGGGAAAGACGGCTCCGCTTTGTCTTCCCTCAGGTCGGCGTAGCGGATCTCATTGTGATCTTTCGTATCGTCGTAGGTTATATCGTATTCTTTGATTGTGTCCATAAGCCCGATTATATCGGACATCTCGGCAAGAGCCTTCTGCTGTTCCTCTTCTGTGAAGTTCAGCTTCGACAGCCTGCAGATATGGTCGAGAGTAGCTATATCCATACTTCTTGTCCTTTCCTGGTATGCTATTACATTATCCATATTATTATACTATAAAATACATAATAATGCAAGTCTTTTTTGAGAGTTTTAAGAGATTTAGAGATGTAAAGTGAGTTTTTGAGAGGCGACGCTGCTTCGGATGCTCTGTATGGGCGCATCGTGCGCGCCTTTGCACAAGTCTCTGCTGTACCTGCTGCCTACGGCTGATGGGGCGGCGGACGCGCCGCGGCGA